>JAIEQF010000019.1 GCA_019747895.1 Chthoniobacterales bacterium | reverse complement strand
CGTTGCGAAATTGGGCCGTTTTGACCCGCTTTTGAAAACGCAAAAAAAACTGAGGGCTTTGGGACAGGCTCTATTTATGAGGCAACGCAAGACTTAAAAAAACCAAGGGTCTTTTTTTTACTAAAAAAACAAAAAACAGGCCAAAGAAAAAAATCACACCTATCCTAGAAAGCTCATGAAATCAGCCTGGGGAAGCAATGCCGTTTACTCTCTCAGAACAATCCCCAAAATCAGACCTCAAATCAGGCGCTTTTTATTTTCGCCGCGAGTTGTTTTAAATATTTTTTAACCTCTGGGATCCCTTCTCCTAACTCAGCACAAATTGGAATGATCTTGGCACGCGGTTCTTTCTTTTTGAATTTAGCCAAATAAGATACTGCTGCAGGAAGATCCATTTTATTTGCAATGACAATCCAAGGCACTTCGAGCAATGAAGGATCATAAAACTCAAGTTCTTTTCTTAACGCTTTAAAATCATCATGGGGATTTCTTCCTTCTGAGCCTGCCATATCCAATACAAAAAAGAGACAGCGACAGCGCATGATGTGCCGTAAAAATTCATGTCCAAGCCCACGATTTTCACTAGCTCCTTCAATCAGACCAGGAATATCAGCAACCGTCGTTCTTTCATAGTCATCTAACTCCACAACGCCTATTTTAGGATGCCTGGTTGTAAAAGGATAAGGCGCAACTTTAGGATGAGCGGCAGAAATCGCTCGCAATAATGTTGATTTACCAGCATTGGGATATCCGACCAATCCTGCAAGAGCGATGGTCCGAAGCTCTAGTAAAAACCACGACTCTTCACCTTGCGTTCCTTCTGTAAATCGCCTCGGAGCACGATTGCGTGAACTCTTAAAGTGAATATTACCACGTCCCCCTCTGCCACCAGCAGAAATAATCACCTCCTGGCCTTCCTCTGCTAAATCGGCTACTAAGTCATCAGGATCGGGTGGCGCTAATTTTTTGCGAACGACAGGAGCTTCCTCCTCGAGCACAATAATATTTTTTTCTTCTCCCAAAGAAGGCAGCACCTCATCCTGCTGATCTCCGGCAGCAAGCGGAATACCTGGTGCAGGAATACGATAAACTAATGTTCCCAGAGGAACTGGAATAATAACATCTGGCGCTGACTTTCCATGCTTTTGTCGACTCGATCCATTGCCTCCATTTTTAGCACGAAGGAGCGGCTTAAAAAACAAAGAGGCCAGCTGATCAACATGAACATCTGCTTTCAAAATAATATCACCACCCTCGCCACCATCGCCACCATCAGGTCCTCCTTTAGGAATAAATTTCTCTCGACGGAAGCTGGCACAACCATCTCCACCATTACCTGCTTTAGCATGAATACGTACGCGATCAATGAACATCCTAGGACTATCTCACAAGTTGGGAATAAAGTCGCGCTGTTTTCTCAGCAATACTTTTCCAAGAAAAATAATGTTCGACACGCTCCCGTCCCGAATGCCCCATTTTATCCCTCAAAACAGGATCTGCCATCAGCTGATTGATCCGCGCAGCAAGGTCCAATGAAAATTGTTCAGGATCGCACGGTTCAAAGGGACTTTGACGCTGTTGCTCTAAAGGCACAAGAAATCCTGTCACTCCATCAACAACAACTTCTCTAATTCCTCCCACCGCACTCGCGACCACAGGAAGACCACAAGCCATCGCTTCCAAATTAATAATCCCAAAAGGCTCGTAGATGGAAGGACAGACAAAGAGAGAAGCTCCCGAATAAAGAGCCCTCATTTCTTTTCGTGGCAACATCCCACGAACCCAGATAACACCTGGCCTCCGCGCTTGCACTTCTTGAATAGCCTGTTCTATCTCCAGGGCAATTTCAGGTGTGTCAGGAGCATCAGCACAAAGGACAATTTGAAAAGGAGCATCAAGATGCTTGATGGCGCGCAGCAAGTGCATGATTCCTTTTTGCCGAGTGATCCGCCCTACAAACAAGATATAAGGCTGCTCTGCATCAATGCCATATTTTTTTAAAACAGCATTCTCTTTTTTGGCAACGTACTCTTCTAAATCAATGCCATTATGAATCACCGAGATTTTTTTTTCTGAAATAGCAAATGAGGAAAGAATATCATTTTTTGTTTCCGCGGAAACGGCAATGACCGCATCCGCCATCTCAAGTGCATTTTTTTCGACCCAGAGGGAATAATCGTATCCTCCTCCCAATTGCTCTCGCTTCCAAGGACGGAGCGGTTCGAGTGAGTGAACGGTGATCACTAACGGAATTCCATACATCAATTTAGCCAGCATCCCACCCAAATGAGTATACCATGTATGGCAGTGCACTAAATCAGCGTCAATCCCTGCACCATTAAAATCAACCCCTCGGCGTGCCGCATCCAGAGCACTTTTGAGGCCCAACGAACATTTCATCTCCGGAGTCCCACTCCCAAAACCATGGACTGACAAATTTTTCCCTTCTTCTTGTTGTCCCCCAAAACAACGAACTTCAATCGGCATCAGTCGCGTCAATTCTCGGGTCAAATAATCAACATGAACACCAGCACCTCCGTAAACATGCGGAGGATACTCCTTGGTTAAAAAAAGAGCTTTCATTTTTGAACCTCGAGTAATTCAGGAGGAAGCGACCATTTTAAAATTCCAGCACCAAAGAAAAATTCTTTTACTTCAATGAGTGTAAGCGATCCTTTTTTAACCTCAAAAGAAAAAGCATTTTTTAAGCCAAGAAGCGTTGCGATCAAACAACTCAAGTCCGGCTCATGCCCAACGATCATGACACTCTTGAAAATTTTATAAGCTCGCAGTTCTTCAAAAGCAACATTGGGATCCATGCCACAAGCCATCCAAGGCGCATCGATCAATTCTCCTTTTTTTAAAACAGCAAAAACTTCTTCCGCCGTCTGCTTCGCACGGACCACAGAACTCGTCAAAATAATTTCTGGGAAAATTTTGTGCTCCGAACAAAAACGTCCCACGCTCTTAGCCTGCTCACGCCCATGCAACGTCAGCCTCCGATCACGATCAGAAGTAATCTTGGCCTCTGCCTCTGCATGTCGAAGAATGTATAACAGCATAACAGGTTGCAGGTTATAGGGTACAGGAAAAAAAGTCAGCTAACAATAGAACAATCATTTTAAAATTTAAACCTGTTGGAAATTCGCTGATGTGGATGAAGAGCAAGGAGCGGCGGCGCACAGCGGCTGAGTGTATAGTTAATACTCGATGACGCGAGCACCGACGCGACGCAGCTCTTCGCCACAGCAGTAGAATGTACAATAGGTTTACATAGACATGCCTCCATCGACGGCTAATACCTGGCCCGTGATATAGGAAGCAACAGGACTTACAAAAAAAGCAACTGCTGCTGCAATTTCCTCAGGCTTTCCAAAACGTGCCAATGGAATTTGAGTCAGCGCGCCTTTACGAATCTCTTCATTCAAAACCGATGTCATATCAGTCTCGACAAATCCGGGAGCGACGACATTTACAGTGATTCCGCGACTTGCAATTTCACGCGCCAAACTTTTTGTGAGACCAATGAGACCAGCTTTGCTAGCAGAATAATTTGTTTGCCCAGCTAACCCCATGATACCACTCACTGAAGAAATATTGATGATGCGCCCCGAGCGAGCTTTCATCATCGGCCGCAGGACTACCTTCGAAAAATGAAAAGCTCCTTTAAGATTGGTATCAAGCACCGCGTCCCAATCTTCAACAGACATTCTCATCATCAAGGTATCACGAGTGATGCCTGCATTATTCACTAAAATATCAACACGCCCAAAGTCAGAAATAATTTGCTCCCCCACCTTTTGCACTTCCTCAAAATTGGCAACGTCGACAGCATAAGGCTTGGCAGAACCAGGGCAGGTAGCTTCAAGAGCCGCTGCTACTTTGGAAGAGTTGGCCTCACTGCGACTGACGACTGCAATTTTAGCGCCTTGACGCGCGAGTTCATGAGCAATGGCCTCACCGATTCCTCGGCCAGCACCGGTTACAATAGCAACTTGATTTTCGAGTGGTTTCATAAAATTAAAAAGAAGAAACTACCCATAAAAGAATGCAAAGAACATAAAAAAATAATAGATTATCTTCTTGCTATAAAACTGATAATTAGCCCCTGTCCGCAAATGGTGAGTTTTTGATTTTTCTACTAAAAACGTAATTTACCATATCTAGCAACACTACCAAAAAATAATTTTCCTGATAAAAAGTTCTTAGTTGGTCAATTTATTCGCATTTTTTAGTTTTGTCGGTTGATTTTTTGCAGGAGCATAAGAGTTCCTTGGATTGTTACGATTGAGCTTGTTGGTAGGCATATTGCTTGATTCATACCTCATTATAACCTGCCAATTTTGGGCATAACAGCGATTTTCGTTTGTTATGTCCAAACTTTTTTGACTGCAGAACCACTTAAACAGAGGCTCTAGCTATTGGCGGACAGGGCCTAGATAAATCAATCCAGAAGACTCTCATTCAACTGCATATTTGTTCCTAGCAACGTTTTTACCTTCACGGAAATGATGTAGAGAATTGAAAACGCTCTGCTCAAGCATAACGGAAAAACTGACAACGAAACTACAATTTTTGAAACACTCTCCTCCGAAGCTGTCCACAAGCGGCATCAATGTCATGCCCTTTTTCGCGACGGATCGTGGCTGGAACTCTTTGCTGCCGCAGCTCTCCTAAGAAAGCTTGCTGCGCTTGTTCAGAAGGTCGTTCCCAGGACAAGCCTTCGACCTTGTTGTAAGGAATCAGATTAATTTTTGCTCGCAAGCGACGTGCATGATCAGCCAGTAAGCGAGCTTGTTCCAGTTGATCATTCACGCCGGCAATGAGAATGTACTCAAAAGTAATCAGCTGTTTTTTACGAGCAGCATAATAATCACAAGCCTCCATGAGCTGAGCAATCGGATAGCGTTTATTGACTGGCATAATTTGCAATCGAACTTCATCTGTTGCACCGTGAAGTGAAATTGCTAAACGAATCTGCTCATGACGATCTGCAAACTCGCGAATCTGAGGGGCTAGTCCGCTCGTAGAAACAGTGATCTTTCTCGCTCCCAAGCCGATCCCCCATGGGGCATTAAGAATCGTAATCGCTTTATTGAGATTTTCAAAATTGGCCAATGGCTCCCCCATGCCCATAAAAACAAGGTTATTGATCCGATGTCCTGAATTTTTTTCAACAAGCAGCACCTGAGAAATAATTTCATCCACACGAAGGTTGCGTTTAAAACCATCTAAACCACTCGCGCAAAACTTACATCCGTAGGCACAACCAACTTGAGTCGAAACACAAAGTGTCCGTCGATCTGACTCTTCCCCATAAAGAGCAGGCGATGCTGGAATCAAAACCGTCTCGATCATTTCTCCATCAGAAAAACGAAGTAGAAATTTTTGTGTTGTATCGTGAGAGCCGCTAATAGTGACCACTTCTGGAAAAATCAGCGGATAGGTCTCAGCAAGTTCCTCACGCAGCGCTAATGGAAGATTCTTCATTTCCTCCCATGAAGCGATTCTTTTTTTATAGACCCATTCCATCATCTGCTTGGCACGATAAGCTGGAATACCTCTCTCTTGAAGTTGCGAGGTGAGCTCTTCCAGAGCGAGACCTTGTAGTGGCATAGAAACAGGAAGGGAAGAAGCAGTCATAGAAAAACAAATGACGTTATACCATCTAGCTTCTTTGGACTAATAAAAAATGCTCTGGCTGACTTGTCTTTTTCATTTGCCTTTCAAATGCAAACTGATACCCTTTTCTGCTTCCAATGTCAGCTTTGAAAGGGCGGCCTTGGAACTTTATTATCCATGACAACAAACACTAACACTACTAACCTCCAACAACTCATCACCAACTCGGTCAAAAACTACCGGGAAGGAAGCATTGTAAAAGGACACATTCTTGAAAAACGCCCAAAAGAATTTTTGGTCGACATCGGATACAAATCAGAGGGCGTTATTTCCGCTTCTGAATTTGATGATCCAGATGAAATGCACGTCGGCGATGAAGTTGAAGTGCTTTTGGAGCGCCTCGAAAATGATCAAGGAATGGTCATTCTTTCCAAACTCAAAGCTGCCCAACGTCAAAACTGGGATAAGATTTGCAAACTTTTTGAAGCAGAAGGAATCATTAAAGGAAAAGTAAAAGCCGTCGTCAAAGGTGGTCTTACCGTTAACATCGGTGTTGAGGCCTTTCTACCTGCCTCTCAGGTTGACATCACACCTCCTAAGGATCTCCAACAATTTGTTGGCAACACTTACGATTTCAAAATCGTAAAACTCAATGAAGACCGTAAGAACGTTGTTCTCAGCCGACGCGAGCTTATTGAGGCCGTACGCAACACACGTCGTCAAGACTTCTTGGCAACTGTTAAAGCAGGTGATGTTGTTGAAGGAACTGTTAAAAACATCACGGATTTCGGAGCCTTTATCGACCTCGATGGGATTGATGGATTGCTTCATATCACGGACATGTCTTGGGCACGCCTCAACCATCCGAGTGAAGCCGTCAAGCCCGGCGATCGCATCACTGTTGTGATCCTTGAAATCAACAAAGAAAAAGAACGTATTTCTTTAGGCCTCAAACAACTTCAAGACAATCCTTGGGATAAAATTGAAGAACGTTTCCCAGCAGGTCAACGTGTTAAAGGAAAAATCACAAACCTCATGCCTTATGGTGCTTTCGTTGAAATTGAAGAAGGTATCGAAGGCCTCATCCATGTCTCGGAACTTTCTTGGACCAAGCGCATCGTCCGTCCTTCAGATGTGCTGACCCTTGGACAGGAAATCGAAGCCGTTGTTTTGGGCGTTAACAAAGAAGATCAAAAAATCTCCTTGGGCGTTCGTCAATTGGAATCAAATCCATGGGATGAGATTGAACAACGTTTCATGATCGGCAAGCAAGTTAAAGGAAAAGTCCGTAACATGACTGCTTATGGTGCCTTCGTCGAACTCGAAGAGGGAATCGATGGAATGGTTCACGTCTCTGACCTTCGTTGGAATCGCAAGATCAATCATCCTAGTGAAATTTTGAAAAAGGGTGAAGAGATCGAGGCTGTTGTTATTGATATCGATAAGGCCAATCAACGCATTAGCCTTGGAGTTAAACAACTCGAGGAAGATCCATGGAAAGAAATCGACGGTCGCTACAAAATCGGTGATCTCGTCAAAGGCAAAGTCAGCAAAATCGCTAACTTTGGCGCCTTTATTGAGCTCGATGGCGGCATTGATGGCTTAGTCCACATCTCACAAATTAGTGAAGATCATATCGAAAAAGTAAAAGATGTTCTTAAAGTGGGAGATGAAGTGGAAGCTCGTGTCATCAAGATTGACAAAGTTGAGCGCCGCTTAGGCCTCTCAATCAAGGCAACAAACTACAATGAAGAAGCCTTAAGGAAAGAAAGTGAAGCCTTTGATTCTCTTCGTGGTACTGATGACATGGTCAGCTTCGGAGCAGCTCTCCAAGCGGCTGAAGATGAGTATCGCCCAGGTGAAGGAAAATAATTGTCATACAATGAAACCCCTCACTATCACTGCATATTTAAAAACAACCTGTGGTTGGAGCAATGGAGTACGCGCTGTCATGGCAAAGTACTCCCTCCCCTACACAGAAAAAGATATCATCCAAAATCCTGCATTCCGCTTTGAAATGGAACAAAAAAGCGGACAGCAACTTTCTCCTTGCGTTGAAATCAACGGCGTCATGCTGGCTGATATCAGCGGAGAAGAAGTTGAAGCCTACTTGCTGAAAGAACAGCTTGTCGGAGCAGCAACACTTTCTACAGATGTTCCACTCAATGCTCCTTGTTCCAACGAACAACACGCAGCAATGATTGCAATGAATCTTTAGTTTTTTAAAGAATTAGAGCCCTTCTTCAAAAAGCACCAACAGCAATGTTGGTGCTTTTTTTGTATAGTCAAATTACTTAGAACTTACAAGCAATTGACTTGCCCTTTTTAGGAAAAGACTGCGTTCTCATCCCGTCACGTTATCGTTTAGATAGCGCTGGGTCTTCGGCCTGGCCTTTTCTAAAAATTCCTGCGTTCTTCCCTGTAATTTCTAAGTAATTTGACTATATCCGTTCACTTCACTAGCCACAATGGGAAAAATGAAGAGAAAGGTTTAACCACAAAGAGCACAAATGCCGCTTTCAGAGGCAACACAAGGCACATAAAAAGAATTTTTTTATAAAAAAAATTCTAAGCGTTCAGTCCAGAGACTTCTTGTTTTAAAATTGTTTATGCTTACCACTCTTCAACTATAAAATTTTTTATGAAAATTTTATTTTGTGTTCTTTGCTAGCCGCTTGAGCGGCTTTGTGCTCTTTGCGGTAAATTTCTTTACTTAAGTTGACGGGTGAACAGATACCTTTACCCTTCACTTATCCATTCAACGGAACGATTACTTTTTTATTTCTTCATTAACTTCCTAAAAAGAAAAACTCCCAATGCCGTAAATAAAATATTTGGCAACCAGATTAAAAAAATCGGATGGGCATTGGGATTAGACCGAAATGTATCTGCAATGATGATAAAAAAGAAATATCCAAACGCGATCACAATGCTTAAGGCAAATCCTGCAGAAGTTTCTTTTCGATGAGCGGTGATCCCCAAAGGAACTGCAATGAGCGCAAAGGCAATCGCTGCAAAAGCAATGGAGAAGCGCTTGTTAAGTTCTACTAGCAATTGCAAATGTTGAGGAGTCTCTTTTTTGAGCCCTTCAAGCAGTTCTCCAAAACGATAAGAATTAAGATGCCGTCCTCGCATTTTCTGTTGAAAAAGTTGCTTTAATGACATCGGAAAAACTCCTGATTTCATCATGATGCCTTGATGTATCTTTGAAAAATCATTAGGACTGCTTGCATCCCTCTCTTCAAAATGAGCATCTTGAAGCTTGAGCAAAAGCCGCGCGTTTTCTTTATCGAAGGTCAGATGGCCCTCTTTTGCAAAAACAACCTTAGCAAGATGGTTGCCATCTAATTCAAAAACCAAAAGATTTTTCAACGTCTCTCCCTCTCGCTTTCCAACATAAACGCGACGATCAGGAAATTGATCCGTTACTTCATCACTCTGAAAAAGAGAGATCGGGCTATTGGTGGCAATTTTATAGAGATCCTCCATCATGGCTTGTTCCGCTCGCGGAGCCACCTCCAGATTGATCAAAAGACAAATCGCCGTCAAAAAACAAGCGCTCCATAAAACAGGACGACAGATTCTCACAAAGCTAATCCCGACGGCACGCATGGCAATCAGTTCATTATCGGCAGAGAGCCGACCGAAGACTAGAAGCAATGCCGTCAAAAAACCCCAAGGAATCGTGAAGGTCATCGAAAACGGCAACAAAAACGCAACAAATGCAAAGACAATACTCAGCGGCATATTGTGATTGATGAGCAGATCGAGCATTTCTTTAAAAACATTTCCCAACACTAAAACAAGACTGAGCAAAGCTACGCCCATGGCCGTAGCAACGCCTATTGCTAAAAGAAGATAACGATCGAGAATTTTCAAAATAAAAAAAGCTGATAAGTAAACTGAAGGCTATAGACTATAGGCTGTTCGAAAAAAGTGCGATGCTGAATTTTATTTCCCTAATAGCTTTTTCTTATTTGAGCTAAATTATACTCGAGAATAATTATATGAATTTTTTACTGATCAGCCTTGGCAGCAGAGGTGACATCAATCCTTTTATCAGCGTGGCCCTTGCTTTGAAAAAACGTGGTCACAACGCGACGATCATTACTTCAGAAGTATATGAAAAGTTGATTGCTGATTTAGGATTGCCTTTCATCTCCTGCGCCAGAGCAGAGGAATACTATCAAGCAATCAATCATCCTGATTGTTACAATCCCAAAAAAAATTTCAAATTCCTTGCAAGTTTATTCAAAATAGAATCTATCAAACTGTTATATGACATCATTGCAAACTTTGATCCAAAAAACACAGTCCTGGTTGTGCCTCCGCTAGGGGTCGGCGCGAGAATAGCTCATGAAAAATTGAAATTCCCACTTGTCAGTATCTGCCTACAACCCACTGGATTTTGGAGCTCTGATAAACCATCCGTTTTTCCAACAGGGAATAAAATACTTCAAAAGCCACCTTATCTCCTAAGAAAATTTATTTATAAAATGATCGATCGTTATGTCATAGATCGTGTTTTATCGCCAGTAATAAATGAATTCCGATTCGAATTAGGCCTTCCAAAAATTCAGAAAATTTTTTCCGAATGGAGTTATTCCCCACAAAAAGTCATCGGCTGTTTTCCTGACTGGTTTGCTCAACCTGCAGCTGATTGGCCTGCAAATACGATACTTACTGGGTTTGTAGAATATGATGAAGATCGAGATCAAGGATTAGCGTCAGAAATTTTAGATTTTTTGGCTGCAGGAGAAGCTCCTATTATTTTTACTTATGGAACTTTTGTAACGCAAGGTCATCACTTTTTTAAGACTTCAATTGAAACGGCAAGAAAACTAGGACGTCGCTGCTTAATATTGACCCAGTATCCAGAACAGCTGCCACGTTTAAATTCAAATGAAATACATGTTTCTTATGTTCCGCTAAAGAAGCTACTGCCGCATGCCGCGGCCATTGTTCACCATGGTGGCATCGGAACGATTGCTCAATCGCTCGCAGCAGCACTACCACAATTAATCGTACCAATGGCTTACGATCAACCTGACAATGCATTTCGATTAGAAAAACTAGGAGTCTCACTAACCATCTCTCCTAAAAAATATTCCGTTGATCGTGCGGCAAAAACACTCCAAAAATTATTAGACTCGCACGAAATAAAATCCCAATGCCTGTACTATTCAAAAAAAATTGATTTCCATCAAGCTGAGCAACGACTGTGCGAAGCCATTGAAAAAGACATCTCTTCTCGACACTAACCCCAAAAGTTTTTTGAAAAAATTCCCAAATTTTTTCCTGTAGCCTGCAGCCTCTAGCCTGTAGTCTACCTGCATGACTTCTGCATCTCGTCCTATCTCACGCCTCATTGGAAGCCTCCTCTGGGGGAATAGCATTGCTCTCTCTTGGATGTGGGGGCTTGGCCTTTTTTTCTCAGTTCAGTTCACGATTGATTTTGGCCTACGTGGATTACTCGTTTTCATCATCTTCAACTGCTTGGGACTTTTCCTTTTTGGTTTTATCACTCATCAGATTGCGAAAAGAAGCGCTGACTCTGAGTCGCTGGCTAAATTTTTTCAGCAATGGTCACGCCCATTTCGTCTCGCTTTTTTTCTCTATCAACTGCTAGCAATCACGCTCACTATCTTTGCTTTGATTCGCTATGCCTGGCAGCCACTCGGCTTAGAGCCCCATATTCTCTATCTTCCATTGACAGCACTCGTCATCCTCATGGCTGGAATTCTTTTTGGAGAAGAATTTAACATCCGACGGATCAAGTATAGCCACGGTGTTCTTTTTCTTTTTCTTGCTACTGCAATTGGCATCATGCTTTCTCATCTTGGGAGTCGTTATCTTGTTGGAGCCTCCTTTCCTGGGCGCTTTGTTAATCATGATCTCCTCACCTACGCTGGTTATGTTGTTCCGATTTCTATCGGCTTTCTTATTGGGCCATGGCTCGATCTGCAACAGTGGCAACGAGCCATTCAAATTCATCGTGAAAATATTTCCATCACGAGCGCCTATGCCGCAGGAGCCATTCTCTTCGGTGCGCTCCTCTTGTTTCATGGCATTTTAGCACTCTGGGCTTTTTCTTCAGGAGCCTCACAACTAGTCCACGAGGGAATTGCAGGTTATGCCTATTCTGAGGATTTAATCACGCGCCTCCTCTCCTCCAACGTCACTTATCAACCGTGGTTCTTTGGCGCTTACTTGACCTTCCTTTCTATCTGCATCTTAACAACACTTGATAGTGGCTACATTGCCCTTCGTTGGTTTTTAAAAAGCAATGTCAACCGCAGCAATCATCCAATCTTTTCATTGATTCCTTCTTGGTTACTCACCTCTCCCATTATTCCTTTTATTTTTTGTGGTCTCATTGCGCTCACAGCAGCAGCTGTTGGGCTTGAATTGGAATACTTCATGATTTTCTTTGCTACCTTTTTTGTAGGCTACGAAGCTCTATCGATCGGCCGAGCCTTTATGAATGGGCCTGTCAGCGTGATCCCACAAGTAAAAATGTTTTGCATCGGATCGCTTGCCGTAGTTATTTTTTCCTTTGGGTACTTATCGCATTTGCCACTCTTTCAAATTCTCAGCGCTTTGATGCCACTAGGATATGTTATTTGGCTCATGCTAAAACCGATGGCTGGTGAAGATTTTGCAACTGGCAGCGAAGAACTGGATCAAGTCTCTGCTCAAGAAATTGCTCCCCTACGCGCTCCGACAGAATCACGAACTGTTCTTGAACTTCAACCTGCTTCAACTGGAGTCCCTGCTCACTCGATTGCAGGTCACTTTGAAGGAAAATGGTTTGTACATTCTTTTGTTGCCACGTATGGGGATACCAATTCTGTCGGTAATGTTTACTTCGGCATGTATGCGATGTGGGTTGGCAAAACACGCGAACTTTTCTTTAATCAAGTCCTACCTAAGTTCAACTTAAAAGACACTCCCTTCTATATTTTAACACGTTCTTTCGAGCACAAATTTGTGCGTGAGATAAGCGAGTTTGACACTGTTTGTGTGCGGATCCGCGTTGCGAGCTACAACCGCAAGTTCGTTACCCTGGAGCATGAAATTCATGACGGCGAGGGAAATCTCCTTGGAAAAGGAAACCAAAGCATTCTTTTTGTTTCTTCCACCAATTACAAAATACTCGATATTCCGCAAGCTATTGTCTCTGCATTTATCTCTTACGCTTAGCTGCGAAGCGATGCGGGAACAAGAATCGCATCACTCATGCCATGAAGTAATTTTTTATCGGCAGGACAAATCGTTGCGAGCGCACCACCGAGATTTATTTTTTGATCAGTGATAAAATAGTAAGGAGTCAATCGCACACGTCCTTTCATCATGACGACTTCTTGATCGTCATTAAAATAAGAATGCTCGTGAACGAGCGAGTGATGAAAAACTTGCAGGATATGTGGGTGTTCAGGGAATTCTCCTAAGGCCTTGGCAAGCGCCTCTCCCCACTCTTGCTTGGAAGAATCGCTGCCAATCACAACGCTACGCGAACCCCAAGCCCGCTCATCAAAACCGCTAATCTTGATGACAAGGTTGCGCTCGCGCTGGCTAAATTGAGCCACTTCATTCCATGATTGAACTTCCAATTGAGGATAGACCGCATTTGGAGGTAATGGTGATGGATTTAAGATCCATGTGTAAGGAATGACTTTTTTTAATTGTTCCCATCCACGTTGGCTCAATTCTCGAATCCAAAATTCTTGAAGCGGCTTCATCCAAAAAAGAGCAAACCAAAGTTTTTCTTCGAGCTGTGGTTTAGGCGGTGGCGTGATTGAAATTTCCTTAGCAAGAGCACGCTCAAAAAGATCATGCGCACAAGGAATGTTTGGCAAATCAAAAAGTTCAAAGAAGCGATAGACCTGTGAGGCCCATTTTTCCTGATGCTGTTCAGAAAGAAGACGCCATTTTTTTTCAGGAAATTGCTCATGAAGACGCCTCACGAGATACTTCATCTCAGGGCGATACGTCGAGGCTTCTTCGGAAACAATAATGTCACCACCAGGAATAATGGAACAAAATCCTTCCAGCATTCCGTGCGACCCTCCAACCACCTCTGCTCCAAAGCTGCTGTGGACCTCTTGCAACCAAGCCGTCAAGCCGATGCCACCAGGGATGTTATCAAGCTCACAAATTTTCAATCCCTCCTCGGTCATGAGTAGATCAGGACGGATCACACACGCTGTTTCTCCTTGAAAAATTTTTGCTCGAGCGAGTTTGATCAATTCCGCAGGCTTTCCTTGTTCAAGCAATTCAGCGATCCAATCAGGCTGACGTCCTTCAATACTCAAGCGGTAGAGAAGATCACATGCCTTATTAAATTGATGCAGTCGGTGTCCTAGTTGCTCTAACGATTTTTTAAATTCTGGAGAAATAAAAAATGGCTCTGGTGACTGTCGCCACGATTTTTCAGAAAAAAGTCCCTCTTCGGGCATCGCAGCATGGAGCCGCTGTAAGATCGAATCAACATCTGATGGAGAAGAAAATTTTTGATTCATGACCCTAAAAACAGGAACTCATTATTTTACCAGTCGTGCTCGATATCGATCTATCGTTTTTATAACACAAACATCGAGAACGATGGCTAAAAGCAGACTTCCAATCAAAGGATTCCATTGTTTTAAATAAGGAAAGTAATGAATGATAAAAAAATGACCGATGTAGAGAGGGTATGACAAGCCACCAAAAAAACGATCTATTTTATTGCGCTTTGAAAACTCAAAAATAAAGGGAATGCCTATTGCAAAAAGGAGGATGCCTAAAGATGCTGGCTCAACAGCTCTTGGAATCACGTGTAAATTAATATGACTTGGCATAAACTGATACCCCACAATATAGGCACAGAGAGAGAGGAGCGAGGCAAGTCCCAAACTCCAATGGTAGTAAGTTTTAAAAAATGAAGAGTGATAAAAACGCCACCCAAGAGCCCCCAATATGAACAAATAAAGGATTGGTGCTAGGAAGTTATAGTTCCATGGAGGCCGCCAAGCATGATTCATAACCAAAAAAAGATTCACTAAGAGACTGACACAAAACATGCCCAACATTTTTCGCTTAAAGTAGCCATGGGCTAATAAAAAAGGGGCCAAAAAATAAAAAACTATTTCAACACTCAAACTCCAAATGGGAGGAAGATATAAATAATTCCAAGTTGTTTGTTGCCCTTCCAACGGAACACTCAAGGGTGAAATTGCAAAGTGTCCTGCTTGCTCAACAATGATCACTGTGAAGTTAGATCCAATGATGAACAAGTTGGAAAAAATATAATAAATTGAAAATGGTTGAGGGAGGCCCTGAAAATTAATATGAGGCGCATAAATCAGGCACAACATCAAGACGATCCAATAAGTAGGAAACAACTTGAGAAATCTATTAATGATAAAAGAGGAATAGCTCGTATATTTTCCATTCAGAATAAGAGCCATATGAAAACCCGATATCATGAAAAAGAATTTTACAGCGGCAAGCCGGTCAACCAGCGTTAGCCCACGATGTGGGCGAGCAGAATGATAAAGACAACACTGATCGCAAGTAAGAACCTTACTAATCCCATGTCAGTGCCTTCAAAAGATTGAGGCGTCCACCAGATTTAGTTTTGCCTTCTAAGGAGGGAAGAGGATCCGTTGCTTCCAAAAGATGGGCAATCAACTCTTGGTTAGAACGACCAGGAAATTTTGCTTTCATCAATGCTAACGCGCCAGCCACATGAGGTGCAGCCATGGAAGTACCGCTCATAAATGTCCGCGCTGTGTCAGAAAAACTATATGTTGAAAAAATATCTCTTCCAGGAGCAGCTATAAGAACATTGTGAGCACCATAATTTGAAAAACCACACAGCTGATCTTGTTCGTCAGTGGCAGCAACGCTGACAATATTATCAAGAGCTGGTGCAGTCTGTTCTTTTGGAAAACCCATATATTTATTATCCACACAATAGCTGGCAGGATAAGCATGAAATCCATCGTTATTATTTGCATCATTGCCTGCAGCAATCGCAATAACGGCTCCCTTTGTACCAACATATTTCATGGCGTCATATTCCGTTTTTGAAAAGAAGGAGAAAGGAGTATTAATGGAAAAACCACCTTTAGAAAAACCGAGTGCTATTCCATAGCTGCAATTCAGAACTGTCGCGCCATGATCTACAGCATAGTGAAGGCAAGCGACTTCATCACTCAACATCCCTTGCCCCTGGGCATTCATATATTTGCAAGCCATGAGTTGCACTTGAGGAGCAACACCTTTAATGCCAACCCCTGTTCCTCCAATGATCCCAGCACAATGCGTTCCGTGACCGCAATCATCCATAGGATCACCAGTTCCAGCCACAGCATTAGTTCCATAATGGTCAGGAGCAGCAGGATCGGGATTTGTCCACATATTTCCTTGTAGGTCTTCGTGAGTATAGCGAATTCCTGTATCAATGATGGCAACGGTAACTGGTTTCGCTGCCATATTTCTAATATTCCAAGCCTCAGGAGCGTGAATTGTAGGAAGCGCCCATTGCTCTTGATTGATTTGACTGGAGGTTAAATCATTAAGTCCATAAATGCGATCGGGCTCTCCCATGCCAGCAGCTTGAAACCATAATACATCTGGCAATGTTTCCAAAGACGCATTGGCGAGATGAACAACCCAAGTATCAGAAGCAGGCGTAATCGGCTCCATCGAAGCAACCTCGGGACCAAAATGATTAAAGATCTCTTGAGGATGACTTCCCTCCGGCAAGTTTAAGAGGAAATGGTCTGCAGCCATCTCTACTCGTCCCAATAAGGCTCCGGAGGCGGCATCAACCATCTCTTCGGTCCGAACATAAGGCGATTTAAAATTGGTTTTCAAAATCCTCATCCGTATCTTTTGGCCTGAAACTTCTGGATCATCAATCTCCTCAGATTCTACCACCGTTGCTCCCGGAAAATCGGCGAGCTCTTGTTCGGAAGGATGATCTAAAGGAGCTGGTGTAGCTAAGAGCAAGGAGTCCCAGTTTGCTTTTGAACAAGCACCATTACTTTTTGCTCTCGCTTGAACAAGGACTGAAGGAGCATGCTGCGATGACATTGCAGGATGCCACTCTTGAAAGCAGAGCGCTCCTATTGCAAGAGCGGTTGTTGTAAAATAAACTAATGTTCTTGGGGTGCATTTCATATTGCTCAAAATCGTTCTGTTAAAAAAATAGAATAATCCGAAAATATTAATTCTTTTTTTAAATTAGGCAACCAAGTGTTTTAACGTGTCACGAACAATCTCCTCAGTCGAGGCACTTGCTCCCAAAACTGCAACGACCTTCCGCGCTTCGCGATCAGCTTCAGATTGTTTGTAACCCAAAGAAATGAGCGCCAAAATAGCATCATTGAGATTTTTTTCAGGACTGCCAAGCTGTTGGTAACGGGTCGCCGCTTCCCAACCAGCAGCAACACCAAGTTTGTCTTTTAATTCCAGCACCATTCGTTCTGCTGTCTTTTTTCCAACGCCAGAAATTTTAGAAATAGCGGCGATATCTGAGCAGACGACAGCAGTTTTAAATTGGTCCAGCGACATGCCACTTAATACAGCTAGGGCCAATTTTGGACCAACCCCTGACACATGCGCCACGAGCAATCGAAATAAATCACGCTCGGCCTCCGACAAAAATCCATATAAAATCTGAGCATCTTCTCGAACGTGATGGTGTGTTAAAACTCGCACTCGAGAACCGACTGCGGCCATGCGATCAAAACTAGAAAGAGGAATTAAAATTTGATAACCAATACCCCCAGCATTGATCACCACCATGGTTGGCAATATACTTTCCAAAGTTCCTTCAACAAATGTAATCACGACGAAAGGTTACAGCTTGCAGGTTACAGGTTACAGGAAATTTTTTATGATATTAAAATTTTTTACATTTTTTTTAATTATTTCTTTGCCAGCTCTTACTGCCCGTGAAGAAAAAATTCCAATCCTGCTTGTGGAGCCAAGTTTTCTTCATGCTTCCCTGCAACAAAAGATTGCAGGAGCTGAGCGCACCGTCATCGTGCCAGCCTGGCTCATCAAAAAAAATAACGGCGAGGCAACTGTCGCTCTTTTGGAACCAGGATACCAAACACTCTCCGAAAAAAAGATGCATCACTTCGTGGAACAAGCTCGCTCTAATCTTTCTGCCGAGCTCGCCAAACTTGCTCCTAAATTTTTGCGCGATGAACATGGCGTTATTCAAGTTGCCTTATTAGAATCGCCTCAACCTGTAACTGCCTCAACGATTCTTGCTCCTGATTTTGCCGCTCACTTTACAAGGATATTTGGCCCCGATCTCCTGATTGCTATCCCCTCTTCCAATCGTGTTTATATTTTTTCAAAATTACTTCCTCCCATGAATAGCATTGCTCCGGAGATCCGTGATGACTATAAACTTTCTGTTACTCCCATTAGCACTGAGTTTTTTGAGCTCTCTCACGGACAATTACGAGCCTTAGGATCATTTGACTAGCTGCTTCGCATCTAGAGCTTGAGTGCTTGAAGTTTGAGCTTGAGTTCAATAGGCTTCGCTAACAAATATTTCCTGATAATTTTAACTTATTTTCTTATGACCAACAAAACGAAAACACCCAACATCGATCGAATTCTTGTTGATCAACAGGCCATTCAAAAAAGAGTTACTGAACTTGCAACGGCTATCACACGAGATTATGCAGACAAAGAATTGACCATTATTGCCCTCATGAAGGGAAGCATTGTCTTTTTGGCAGATCTCCTCCGCCTCATTCCTCTTCCTCTCAGATTGGAAATCATTCCTGTATCAAGCTACCACGGAGGCACTGTCTCTTCCGGCATGGTCACTCTTCAATCCGTCCCGCTTCCTGATATCACGGACCGCCACCTTCTGCTCATTGATGATATTCTCGATAGCGGAAAAACATTGAAAGTTCTCAGCGAATACCTTCAAACCAAAGGCCCCGCAAGCCTTCAGTCTTGCGTGCTCCTCCACAAAACAGCAAAGACCACTGAAAACATCACGGCTCACTATGTTGGATTTGAAATTCCTGATGAATTTGTTGTCGGATATGGCCTCGACTATCAGGAATATTATAGGAACCTTCCAGAAATTCGTGTTCTTAAACCTTGATCAAAATCTTTCCCATTGTCACGGGAAGTTTATGGCTTTCTGCTTTACTGCTAGCTAATCCGATGGATAAAAAAACCATCTTCCTTTGAAGATAGTTTAAAAAATCCAACCACTGCTAAGACAAGGGAAATCCAACGAGGAGAGGAAGAGGATGCCTCTGGCCGAACAGAACGAGGCGATCGGTTTGTTCTGAGCACAGCAATTGATCCGACTATTGGGGCGAGCAAAAACAGATTCAGCACGGGCAGCACCATCTCTAGAAGAGGAAGCGTTACACCTGACCAGTTTTTTACTCCTTATGGTTCACCTTCAGAGCATTTTTTAAAATATCCAGACGCATCACAAGATCCCTTCGCACAAAGCGCAGAGGGAACGCGCGAAGAAAAAATTCAGAAGAAGCTATCGCCAAAAAAAAGAAGAGGTAGATTCATTGTTATCAAAAAATGAAATAACCTTCTCCACGGAAAAAATCTCGCTTCTTCTCCAGATTTTAAAAAGGGATTCTTCTGTCCTCTGCACATTCCCAATGCAAGGCTCTTTGAAGGCAGGACCGGAACTCCAACAAGAGTTCACAACAAGAACTCAAGGATATCTGCTCGCAGAGCTGCAAAAAGAAGAAGCAAAAACCGGCTTCACTTTTGACGCCACCATCGCTTTTGCTATCAGCAAATTGATAAGCCTAGAATTTTGGCATCAAGAAAAAGAAATTTTTTTCTAATTTTTTTCAACAGAGAGAAGATGTTTCTTCCGAACCTATTCTTTTAGATTTTCCATGCGCTTTTTTACCAGAAGCATCGGATCAAAAAACAGATCATCACTTACAAGAAAATCCTTCTCCAGAAAACGAACCTAGCTTTTTTCTCACAGTTACTAGAGCATGTTATAGTCAAATTACTTAAAAATTACAGGGAAGAACGCAGGAATTTTTAGAAAAGGCCAGACCGAAGACCGAGCGCTATCTAAACGATAACGTGACGGGATGAGAACACAGTCTTTTCCTAAAAAGGACAAGTCAATTGCTTGTAAGTTCTAAGTAATTTGACTATAAATGAAGTTGTAGCCGATGCAGTGCCAGAAACGAGAATACAGCCGGCCGGGCGGCCGCTGGATGGACTGCTGTTAAGCAGCCCGTAAGGGCGAGCCGAGCGGGAGCGAGCGAGTTCAACCGCAGATCCGCAGTGTATTCTGATACTCGAGGACGCGAGCACCGGAGTGACGCCGCAATGCGCGGCTACAACTTTAGTGAAAATGCTCTAGTCATAGCTCACATCAAGTTGATCCAGATCAATTCAAAAAATGGACCATTACGAAAAAGAGCGTTCTGATTTATGACTTGAGCGTCAATCAAAGCTTTAATCGCGGCCAAGTCATTTGAAAATATAACTTCCCCTGCATCATTCAATGCAGGAGCTATGAAACGAAGTGCAATCTTACAAAGAGCGAGCCGCAGCGACAACAGCCTCTGCGGTCATTCCTAGCTCACTTAATGCGATAGCACCTGGAGCACTCAAGCCAAAACGATTGATACCAACACTCTTTCCGTCGAGACCAACAAATTGGAACCACGGTTGAGAGATGCCTGCCTCAATCGAAACACGCTTGCGACAAGACCTCGGCAAGACCTCTTCTTGATAAGCTGCATCTTGGCGCAAGAAACGTTCCATGCAAGGCATCGAAACAACACGTGTTCCCTCACCCAGTTGTTTAGCAGCTTCCAGAGCCAATTGAAGTTCACTTCCGGTTGCCATTACAATTGTCTCAAGATTTTTTGTTTCCTTCCGCGCAATGTAGGCTCCACGAGCAATGCCTTGACGACGTGTCGCGACCGGAATCTCGCTGAGATTCGGAAGATTTTGACGACAGAGCGCAAGAAGCGTCGGACCATCGGTTCTTGAATAGGCAGCAGCAAAAGCTCCTGCCGTCTCTTCTGAATCACCAGGACGTATGACATCAAGCCCAGGAATCGCACGCAATGCAGCGACTGTTTCCACCGGCTCATGAGTTGGACCATCTTCACCCACCGCAACAGAATCATGTGTAAAAATGTAAATCGTTGGCAAATTCGAAAGCGCTGCCAAGCGAATCGAAGGACGCGCATAATCACTAAAGACCAAGAACGTCGCACCACTTGGTTGAAAGATTCCATCGTAAGCAATACCATTCATGATGGCTGCCATGGCATGCTCGCGAATACCAAAGTGAATATTGCGACCTGCTGGATTTTCACGAGTGAGATCCCCAAGGCCTTCCAAATAATTCATCGTCGACCCAAAAAGATCAGCACTTCCGGTCACAAGCAGCGGCATTTTTTTAGCAATGGCATTTAAAACAACGCCGCCGGCTTTCCGCGTAGCGATGGCTTCAGCTGGTGCAAATTCAGGAATCGCAGCGAGCAAGTCAGGAACTTTTTTGTCCAAGGAATTGTCGAGGTCCTTTGCCATATCAGCGTTGGCAGCACGCCATGCCTCATAAGTTTTTTTCCAAGCTTCGTAAGCGTTGACTTGCTCCTCTTGGTGCTGCTTGAAATAAGCACGCACTTCTGGTGAGACAAAAAACTTCTCATCGGGCAGGCCTAGTGCTTTGCGTGCAGCTTCCGTGTACTTCACACCTGCTTCGCCGTGAGCTTTGTTGGTTCCAGCAACTTCAGGAATACCATTCCCAATCAAGGTGCGAGAAACAATGAACTGGGGCTTACCCACAGCGGCTTTTGCTTTGAGGAAGGCAGCCTCAATTTCTTCAAGATTTCCACCATCAATTTCTTGAACATCCCAACCATACGCACGATAGCGAGCTGCAGTATCATCACTCTCGCTGACGTCAAGCATCGCATCAAGAGTCACGCGATTCGCATCATGAAAAAGAATAAGGTTGTCGAGCCCAAGATGTCCAGCGAGCGAGGAAGCCTCAGCTGAAACCCCCTCTTGCAAACAACCATCACCAGCCAAACAGACGATGTGGTGATCGATGATGGTATGTTCCGAAGTATTAAAACGAGCCGCCGCCATACGACCTGAAATAGCCAATCCAACAGCATTGGCAACGCCTTGCCCGAGCGGTCCAGTCGTTGCCTCAACACCAGGTGTGTGATGAAACTCAGGATGACCAGGAGTCAAACTATGAAGCACGCGAAATTTTTTGAGATCCTCCAATGAAATCGCAAAGCCAGCAAGATGCAGCCAGGAATAAAGAAACATACTTCCATGACCTGCCGAGAGAACAAAACGATCGCGATTAAGCCAACGTGGTTCAGCAGGATTGAGCTTCAACAACTCTCCAAAAAGAACCGCTCCTAATTCCGCGGAACCAAGTGGAAGACCCAGATGACCTGATTTACAGGTGGTGACAGCGTCCATGGCAAGACCACGAGCATCACGAGCAGATTGTTGAAGAATTTGGTTATTCATAAGAAAAAAAAATTAACAGGGATGGAAAGGATGAAGAGTAATAAATAATAAGTTGATCAAGTAAAGAGTAAAATATGAAGCGTTCTGAGATGCAGTTAAAATATCTGATTTTGTTTCGATCTTAAACATACTCGTTACTCGTTACCGCGTTGTTTAACAACGCCTCAGTAACTCGTATCCGTCAACTTCGTCTTCCCTCTAAAAATCCAATAAACACTCGTTGTATAAGTCAGCACCATTGGAACACCAATGACAACGATGACGGAAAGTAATCCCAGCGTGTAATTGGTCGAAGAGCAATTAAAAATTGTTAAGCTATTCTCAGGATTTGGTGATGAAAGCACCATGTTGGGATAATAAGAAATTCCAAACGTCATCATGAGCAGGGCCATCATGAGGCAGGAAGAAAGAAAGGCTGCAAACTCTTTACCAGCCTTGATCAAAAGCCAGACGTTGAGCAAGGCAAGCATATCGAGAGCGAGAACTACAAAAATAAGTGGCCGTGAAAAAATAACTTTAGCCAAGTAAGGAGAGACAAAAAGTGTTGAGAGATTAAAAATTAAGTAACACCCAACAAAAAGCAGGATCAGCTTGAGCACCCACCCTTTGACTTGTTCTTGCAATACTCCCTCCGTTTTCATTGTTAGATAAATGGCACCATGCATAGCAAAGAGAACCACCACCGTAACCCCAAGAAAAATACTGTAAGGATTGAACAGACCCCAAAAAGTTCCTGCAAATTCTCCGCTGGCATCCAGAGGAATGCCGCGTGTGATATTGCCAAGGGCAACCCCGATGACAAAGGAAGAAAAAATACTCCCTACCGAAAATAAAACATCCCACGTCTGACGCCACATTGTTCCAGGTTCTTTACTGCGAAATTCAATGGCCACCGCACGAAAAATCAGCGAGACCAAGAGCAACATGAAAGGCATATAAAATCCCGAGAAGACCGTCGCATAAGCTCCAGGAAAGGCTGCAAAAAGGGCGCCTCCTCCCACTACCAACCAAACTTCATTTCCATCCCAGACAGGCCCAATGGCATTAAGAAAAATCCGCCGATCGTGATCATTCTTCACAAAAAGATGCAGCGCTCCCACCCCCAAATCAAAACCATCGAGCACCGCATATCCCGTAAAAAGAATGCCAACGAGAATAAACCAAATCGTCGTGTAGTAGGGAGCGATCGTTGCTACGCAGCTGTTGAAGAAATGCATTTTTGTAAAATAGTTTACCCAAATTAAAAAACTAAGAAATTAACCGCAAAAAACGCAAAGAGCACAAAGAAAAAAGTAAAAAAAGTTGAAAGCGAAGCTTCAGGTTCGCTAGTTGATATTTTGTATTTTGTGCTCATTCACATAATAACCAAACCCTATAATTTTGAAAAAGCCAATCATCGTCAGATTTTTTTCTTTGTGCTCTTTGCGTTCTTTGCGGTTAATTCTTTTCAGTCGCACAGTGGCTCACGAAGAAGCCCGAGACTCATCTGTTCCTACGACAAGTTGAGAGAGGAATGATTTTTCACCAGGTGCCGGCGCCTCTGGATCTTCTTCAGGATCATCTGGACCATGTTGAATTTTTAAATTGAGCAAGTAGATAAAAGCAAAAAAGAGGAGCGCATAAATAGCAAAAAAGAGAAAAAGCGATCCTAAGACTTGATCCGAAGAGACTTTTTTAGAAAGAGCTTCTGAGGTTTTTAAAAGATTGTAAACAATCCATGGCTGCCGCCCGATCTCCGCTGTAAACCATCCTGCTTGATTACAAATCTGCGGACCGAGCACAGAAAAAATCAGTAAGAAGAGCCAACAGCGAATGAAAAAAGAATCAGTGCGAAAGAGTCGTCCTTTAAGCAACAAGAAGAGCGAGAGAAAAGCTCCTGCAAAAACCATGGATCCCACAATGATCATGAGATGATATGTTTGAAACGTTGCTCCAATCTGCGGCCAATACCGAGGACGGAGCGAGGCAAGTTCTTGCGTTGTTTTTCCTGGATTTCTCGCTGCCAAAAACTCATCGGAAGGAAGTTGGTCAAGTCCTAGAACTGGTTTTTCAAAATTGTGAAATGCGAGCAAGCTGAGAAGGCCTGGAATTTGAAGCGAGTAGACTTTTTGTTGCTTGGTATCGACAAATCCAAACAGATTCATTGGCGTGTAGGGAACAGTGTGATAAACCCCCTCCATCGCAGCCAATTTGATCGGTTGATTTTTGACCACGCCACGTGCTGTAAAATCAGCGCTCACCGATTGGCAAAGCGAAGCTGCCGCTGCAAAAATGACAGCAACCGTCATGGAAGCTTGAGCAAAAGCGCGATGCCGTCCTCGGATCAAGTAGTAGGCACTAATACTGATGATGAGAAAAGCCCCCGTTAACCAAGTCCCAAATACGACATGAGCGAGTCGTTGCATGGACGAGGGATTGAAAACCATTCCCCAAAAACTATCGATCACGGCACGAACATGACCAATATCTTCTGGCTGCAAAATATAATTGGCAGGAAGAGATGTGTGAATCCCATTTTTGATTAATTCAAGATGATAGCCTGCTGGTGTCTGCATCCAAGAATTAGCAACCACAATCCAGATGGCACTGAAGTGAGAGCCAAGACAAACCATGCAAGTTGCAAAAAAGTGCATCTTCTTTCCAACTTTATCCCAACCAAATAAAAGAAGGGAAAGAAATCCTGCCTCTAGCATGAAAGCAAAAATCCCCTCCGCAGCCAAAGCACTTCCAAAAATATCCCCGACAAATCGAGAGTAAGTCGCCCAATTTGTTCCAAACTCAAACTCCATCACAATCCCTGTTGCTGTCCCAATAGAAAAAATAACGGCAAAGATGCGCGTCCAAAAATGAGCTAAACGATGGTAAAGGCGATTGCCCGTAGCCAAATAAGTTCCCTCCATGAGAACCAGCGCCAAACCAAGCCCCATGGTCATTGGCGGGTAGATGTAGTGAAAGGCTACAGTGAAAGCAAATTGAATTCTTGCGAGTATTTCAACGTCCATATTTGAAGTTTACAGGTTACAGGTTGCAGGTTACAGCAAAATATTCCAGAAATTTTTTTAGTAAATTCCAATCGCCTTATTTAAAACATCCGGGTTAACTATACCTTTTTCCTGTAAACTGTAACCTGTTCTTATGCCTCTTCCTAAAATTTATCTAGCTCGTCACGGCGAAACCATTTGGAGCCTTTCAGGACAACACACGGGAATGACTGATATTCCCCTCACCGAGCAAGGAGAGAAAAATGCCAAGCAACTCGGCAAGCGACTTCAAGGACTGACCTTTGCTAAAGTTTTTTCAAGCCCCCTCCAGCGGGCGCTTAAAACCTGCGAACTGGCTGGATTCGGTTCGATGGTCATGCCCGATCCTCTACTCGAAGAATGGAACTATGGTGATTATGAAGGCCGCACGACAACCGAAATTCACCAGACTCAACCCGACTGGTTTATTTTTCGCGATGGTTGTCCTGGCGGAGAACTTCCTAAGCAAGTCGCTCAGCGCTGCGATCAAATGATTGAAAAAATGAAAGCGATCAATGGTGACATTCTCATTTTTGCTCATGCTCATATTTTAAGAATGCTCACCACACGCTGGCTAGACCTCCCCGCGGAAGAAGGACGACTCTATTTTCTTAGCACGGCCAGCCTCAGCATTCTTGGCTACGAGCACAATCTCTCGGAACCGGTAATCAGGCTTTGGAATGATACGAGCCACTTGGCCGCCTAAACGCCTCCGGCGGCTGTTTAGAGTTGAGCGCTGCCTTTGGCAGCTGTTGAGGCGCCGCTAACGCGCCTGTTGAAGGGATGAGGGCAAGCATTCGTTTAGAAGACCAGATTATACAAAAGCAAATAAAATCTTACATCAAAGGTTTTGTTGAAGAGTTGAGAGGTTGAAAGGATGGTTTCTTTTCAACAGCCCCACTAGCGGCGCTCAACAGATGCTTTTCAGCGACTCAACTTTTCAACTTTTTACAAAAATAGTTTTATAAAGCTCATTCTTGACCAGAAATCTGAAGGATTACAAAAATGCTAACAAAAAAAATCTAAAATTAGATCGCAAAATTTGAAGTATCTTTTTAAGATTAACTGCTTTTTTCAACCTTCATGATTACGAATACCAGCCTATTTACTTTTGAAAAATTACGAGTATGGCAAGAGGCACGGATTTGGGTAAAAGCCGTTTATAATATTACCAGCTCTTTTCCAAATAAAGAAAGTTTTGGATTGATAGCTCAATTGAATCGAGCTGCTGTTTCTGTTCCAACAAATATAGCCGAAGGTTCCGCACGCAAGTCTCACAAAGACCAAGCTCACTTTTCTAATATTGCTTATTCATCTTTGTTAGAATCATTGAATTTATTGATTATTGCATTTGATCAAGGTTATCTTTTGGAATCAGAGTTGTCTTTTCAACGTAAAACAATAAAATCAATCGCTACTCAATTAAGCGCTTTGCATTCTTCACAAGAACAGCGAGCAAAAACAAAAACAGCTCCCTCCTCAACTTCTCAACAGGCGCATTAGCGCCGATCAACAGCTGCCAAAGGCAGCGCTCAACCTCTCAACTTTTTTATGAAAACTCCGATCACAGTAGCATACGGCGATGGCATTGGCCCCGAAATCATGGAGGCCACTCTCCACATTATTCAATCAGCAGGTGCACAGCTCGACATCGAGCGCATTGAAATTGGAGAAAAAGTTTACCTGGCTGGGAATCCTGCTGGCATCGAGCCTTCAGCTTGGGAGTCACTACGTCGCACGAAAGTTTTTCTCAAAGCTCCAATCACCACACCTCAAGGTGGTGGCTTCAAAAGCTTGAACGTGACTGCCCGCAAAGCCCTCGGACTCTATGCCAACGTACGTCCTTGCGTAAGCTACGCACCGTTTGTTGCTACCAAGCATCCCGTCATGGATGTCGTCATTGTTCGTGAAAACGAAGAAGATCTCTACGCAGGCATCGAGCATCGCCAATCACAAGATGTCATCAGCTGCACCAAACTGATCTCGCGTCCAGGCAGCGAAAAAATCATTCGTTATGCTTTTGAATATGCACGGGCGAATAATCGCAAAAAAGTCACTTGCTTCACCAAAGACAATATCATGAAGATGACCGATGGTCTTTTTCATAAAATTTTTGATGAAATTGCAGCACAATATCCTGACATTGAAAACGAACATTGGATTGTGGACATCGGCGCAGCCAAGCTCGCAGACACGCCAGAGGCTTTCGATGTCGTTGTGCTTCCGAATCTTTATGGCGATATCCTCTCTGATGTAGCAGCTCAGATCGCAGGTTCTGTCGGCCTCGCGGGCTCCTCCAACATTGGTGTTAATGCTGCGATGTTTGAAGCGATTCACGGTTCTGCTCCTCGTCGTGCTGGACAAAATCTCGCCAATCCATCTGGACTTTTTCTTGGAAGCATCTTAATGCTCCTTCACATCGGTCAAACCGAAGTCGCCGAGAAAGCCCATAATGCCTGGCTCTGCGCGCTGGAAGATGGAATTCACACCTATGACATTTTCAAAGAAGGTGTCAGCAAACAAAAAGTCGGCACCAAAGAATTTGCACAAGCTGTTGTTGATCGTCTTGGTAAAAAGCCACAACAACTCAAGGCAGTCACCTATAAAAAAGGAGAGAGCAACCTTGGCAAGGTCCTTGCCTATGTTCGTCCAACCGAAAAACGAGAACTGATCGGTGTTGATGTCTTTGTTGAATTCACCAAAGGTTCCGCAGAGGACCTCGGCGCGATTCTTTCCCAATGTGAAGGCTATGGAATGAAACTCGAAATGATCGATAATCGTGGCATGGCCGTCTGGCCAAAAGGAATGCCAGGAATCTTCTGCTCTGATTCTTTTCGAGCTCGCTTCAAACTTCCTGATGGCACAAGTGGCACCGTCGATCATCGTTCCGTGATCCAGCTCCTCGAACGCATCACCGCCGATGGTATCGAATTTCTCAAAACAGAATTGCTTTACAACTTTGATGGCAAGCCAGGATTCACCCGCGGACAAGGCCAATAACAGGTAAACAGGTAACAGGTTGCAGGTGACAGGTAAGAAACATTTTATGAGAGATCACACAAAATTGCGTGCTTTTCAATTAGCTGATGAAGTAGCCATACTTATTTACAAAAGCACACAAAATTTCCCCAAGGAAGAAATCTACGGATTAACTTCACAAATTCGTCGAGCAGCAGTTTCTGTAGCTTCTAATATTGTTGAAGGATGCACGCGTGAAAGCCAAGCTGAGTATCTTCGTTATCTCGAAATTGCTTATGGCTCTCTTAAAGAACTAGATTATCAATGGAGTTTAGCAAGCCGCTTAGGATATCTGAATGAAAGCAGTTTGGAACATCATTCAATAATAGAAGAAGCTAAAAAAGTTCTTTATTCCCTAATAAAATCAGTGCATCTATCAAAATAATTTTTCCTATAGAAAATTACCTGTAACCTGTAACCTGCAACCTATAACCTGTCAGAATGCCCAAAGATCCTACTCTCAAAAAAATTCTCCTCATCGGTGCCGGTCCCATTGTCATTGGACAAGGATGTGAGTTTGATTATTCGGGAGTGCAAGCCTGCAAAGCCTTAGCAGAAGAGGGCTATGAGGTCGTCCTGGTTAATTCGAATCCAGCGACGATCATGACGGATCCAGAGTTTGCTCAGCGAACTTACATCGAGCCAATCACTCCAGAGATCATCGAAAAAATTATTGAGCGAGAAAAACCTGATTCGTTACTTCCTACGCTGGGAGGCCAGACGGCACTCAACGTCTCCATGGAACTGGTGCGACGTGGCATCCTCAAAAAGCATGGTGTTCGCCTTATCGGAGCCAATGCAGAAGCTATCCAACGAGGAGAAGACCGTTCCCTTTTCAAAAAGTTGATGCTGGAGATTGGATTAGAAGTGGCCAGCTCAGCAATAGCTCACACCATCGAAGAAGCCCTTGCTGAAGCCGATCGCATTGGAATCTATCCCTTGATTATTCGACCTGCTTTTACACTCGGCGGAGCTGGTGGCGGCATCGCTCGCAATCGCGAAGAACTCGAGACGATCTCACGTCATGGGCTTGACCTCTCTCCAACAAGCGAAATCCTCATTGAAGAATCGCTACTCGGTTGGAAAGAATTTGAAGTCGAAGTCATCCGCGACTGCGCTGACAACTGCATCGTGATTTGCTCGATTGAGAATATTGATCCGATGGGTGTTCACACAGGCGACTCGATCACCGTGGCTCCCATTCAAACACTCACCGACAAAGAATATCAACGAATGCGCGATGCCTCTTTTGCTGTAATTCGTGCCGTTGGAGTAGAAACAGGAGGATCGAACATCCAATTTGCAGTTCATCCTAAGACAGGACGCATGATCGTCATTGAAATGAACCCGCGCGTCTCACGCTCTTCAGCACTCGCTTCCAAGGCGACTGGTTATCCGATTGCAAAAATCGCTGCGAAGCTGGCTGTAGGTTATCGCCTGGATGAACTTAAAAACGATATCACTCAAAACACCACAGCGTGCTTTGAACCAGCGATCGATTATTGCGTCGTTAAAATTCCTCGCTTCACTTTTGAAAAGTTCCCACTCGCTGATGCCACCCTCACCACGCAGATGAAAAGCGTTGGTGAAGTGATTGCTTTAGGCCGCACCTTCAAACAGTCACTTCAAAAAGCACTTCGCTCCTTGGAAACAGGCCGCTTTGGGCTTGGTGCCGACGGCCGAGACAAGGAACCTCGCCTTCCTGATGGAAGTTGGGATCTCAAAACGATCGAACAAAATTTGCGTGTCCCTTGCGCAGAGCGAATTTTTATGGTTCGCTATGCGTTCCTCGCCAACCTTTCTGTTGAAGAAATCCATGAGTGGAGCGGCATTGATCCTTGGTTTCTCCATCACATTTTGGAATTGGTCCAAGAAGAACAAGAGTATCGCGCCCAACCGAATCAAATTCCGCTACACCGCGCTAAAAAATTAGGATTCTCGGATCATCAGCTCGCCTTCCTCTCAGGCCGTCCAGAAGATGAGATCAGGGCCGAGCGAAAACTCAAAGGAATCGTCCCAACGTATCGCCTCGTTGACACGTGCGCTGCGGAGTTTGAGGCTTCGACACCTTACTATTATTCAACCTACGGCGAAGAAGATGAAACCCGCAGCAGCGATAAAAAGAAAGTTCTTATCCTCGGTGGTGGTCCCAACCGCATCGGCCAAGGAATTGAATTTGATTACTGCTGCGTCCACGCTAGCTTTGCGCTTCAAGAGGCCGGCTATGAAACAATCATGGTCAACTCCAACCCGGAAACAGTTTCCACCGACTACGATAGCAGTGATAAACTTTATTTCGAACCCCTCACCCTCGAAGATGTTCTCAACATCTATGAGCGCGAACAATGCGATGCAGCCGTTGTGCAATTTGGTGGACAGACTCCCTTGAACCTTGCTGCAGCCTTGCAAGCCCGCGGCGTGACTATTATCGGAACGCAACCTCAAGACATCGAGAAAGCAGAAGATCGCAAGTGCTTCTCTGCGATGATTAACAAACTTGGTCTTCGTCAAACACTCGGAGAGACTGCAATCAATGAAACAGAGGCTGTCGCTATCGCGGAAAGAATTGGCTATCCTGTCTTAGTGCGACCTTCCTTTGTGCTGGGTGGACGCGCCATGGAAATTGTCTACGCAGAGCACGACCTCCGACGTTACATCAAAGTAGCTGTTGCCATAAGCCCTGAGCGCCCAGTGCTCATCGATCGCTTTTTAGAAGATGCTACTGAAGTTGATGTCGACTGCCTCGCAGATGGCCACCAGTGCGTCATTGGAGGGATCATGGAGCACATTGAAGAAGCTGGCATTCACAGTGGAGACAGCGCCTGTGTCATTCCAACATTCTCTCTCTCAACTCCAGTGTTGGAAAAAATTCGTTCAGCAACAAAAGCGATGGCCCTGGAACTCAATGTCCGCGGCCTTATGAACGTCCAGTTTGCCGTGAAAGGTGACGAGGTTTATGTTTTAGAAGTCAACCCTCGCGCTTCCCGCACCTCTCCTTTTGTGAGCAAGGCGATCGGAGTGCCACTTGCCAAGCTTGCCGCTAAGATCATGGCCGGCCAAACATTGGCAGCGCTTGGTTTTACCGAGGAAGTAGTGCTATCTCATTTTTGTGTCAAAGCACCGGTGATGCCTTTCATCAAATTCCCTGGCACCGATACCGTGCTCGGTCCTGAGATGCGCTCCACTGGTGAGGTCATGGGCCTCGATCACGACTTAGGACATGCTTATGCCAAAGCGCAGATGGCGGCACACCCTTCTCTCCCACTCGGAGGAAATCTTTTTGTTAGCGTCAAAGACTCTGATAAAAAAGCGATCATCCCGATTGTAAAAGAATTTATAGAACTTGGCTTCGATCTCTTTGCGACTCGCGGCACCGCTGCTGTCCTACAAGAAGCTGGCATCAAGGTGACTCAGCTCAACAAACTGAGCGAAGGACACCCCAATGTTCTCGACATGATCAAAGGAGGCTCGATGCACCTCTCTATTAACACGCCAACTGGCAAGCAGCCACGGCGTGATGAAATCATTATTCGTAGCGCCGCTGTTGCCCATGGAGTCCCGACGATCACCGTTCTCCGCGCTGCCATTGCGAGCATTGCTGCCATCCGCAGCATGCAGGCTGGACCGCTTGAAGTCTGCAGCATTCAGGAGTTTCATGCTTCGTTAAAGGAAAAAGGGGATTAACTGCAAAAAGAGAATGGCCACAAAGAGCACAAAGAAATCAAAGAAAAAATAAGATTTCATGATGCTACTAACTTACAGCCTCTATATTGCACTACTGATCAGCATCATCACATTATGGCTTCCTGGTAAAAAAACAGGGTATTGGAAATTCTTTTTATTGCTGGCACTGCTGCTCAGTTTTTTCAGTGGCGCTGCTCATCTCATTGGAATCATCGCCATCGTTTTATTCTATGATTTTCTTCAGCAATATCATTCTTCTCTGCGAAGAAAATATTTTTATTGGGGAGCCATCTTTGTTCTGGGCTTTGCATTTGAAATAGACAAGGTTCCAGGCTTTCAACCGCTGTGGGTCATCAACCAGATTCAATTCACATCCGATGCGATTCCATTCAGCTTGGGTTTTAATTTAGGAAAAATTTCTGCGGGACTGATTCTTCTTGGAACGCTCTTACCACTTGCGTCCAATGGAAGCGACTGGAAGCAACTCTTGCAACAAACATTCTCACGATTACCACTCACACTAGTGAGCCTGACTCTCCTCTCGATGGCACTTGGTTATATTCGATGGGAACCAAAATTGCCGCCACATCTCCCTCTCTGGATGATGAGCAATCTTTTTTTCACCTGCGTTGCTGAGGAAGGATTTTTTCGAGGCTTCCTCCAGCAATCATTGAGTAAGTACAACCATCGCTCTGCTCCCCTCATTGCGATCCTCGCTTCAGCATTTTTCTTTGGATTAGCTCACTACCAAGGTGGAATCTACTACATTCTCTTAGCAGCCATCGCCGGAATTTTTTACGGATGGATTTATCATGTCACCAAGCGAATTGAAGCCAGCATGATCACTCACTTTTTATTGAACTTCACGCAGTTGTTGTTGTTCACCTATCCTGCATTAAATCGATAATTCCTATGCCTACCGAATCAGAAATTAAAGCAGGACAAGCATGTTATACTTCCTTCACACTTAAATTGTATAATTTCATCGTCCCTATCTTCAACAACCATTGCGTTTGGAGATGCCCGACTCGTTATCAACTAGAACAATATCATCGTTATGTTACGCCTGCTCACTTGGACATTGGAGTTGGAACAGGTTTCTTTTTAAAAAAAACAGCATGGCCTCATAACACTCAACTTTCCTTAATGGACCTAAACCCAGCATGCTTACAAGCTGCTGCTCAATCAGTGAGCTGGTTATCACCTGCGATTTATTTATCAGACATTTTTAAACCACAGGCAAATCTTGCTCAAAAATTTGACTCTATTTCCATGAATTATCTTTTGCATTGCCTACCTGGCGACATGAGATCCAAAAACAGTGTCATTGCTAATGCTACTTCCATGCTACGACCAGGAGGAATTTTATTTGGGAGTACTATTCTTCCTGATCCTGAGTTGCAAAATTTTCTGAGTATTCGCATGATGCATTATTTTAATAAAAAACAAATTTTTTCAAATCAAGAAGATCGTTGCCTATTGCTGAAAGAAATTCTCGAAAAAAATCTCACTGATGTGGACATTAAAATTATTGGCTGCGTGGCTCTATTTAAAGGAATCAAAAAAATAATTTACCCATGAAATTAATTTTACAACAACTCGTTTCAGAGATCGTTGAACTCCGCCATCACCTTCATGCTCATCCCGAGTTGGCTCATCAAGAATATGAGACAGCAGCGTTAGTCAGCAAGACGCTCAAAAAATTTGGTTATGAAGTGACTGAAGGAATCGGTGGTACTGGCGTCTCGGCTGTTTTAGATTCTGGCAAGCCAGGAAAAACGGTGGCGCTGCGTGCCGACATGGATGCTCTTCCGATTCATGAAGAGACAGACTTACCTTATCGCTCGACACGTGATGGAAAAATGCATGCCTGTGGTCACGATGGCCACACAGCGACGCTGTTAGCCGCTGCAGGAGCCTTGATGCAATGCAAGGATCAGTTCCAAGGAAAAATAAAATTCATTTTTCAACCTGCTGAAGAAACTGGAACTGGCGCAGCAGCGATGATTGAAGATGGAGTTTTAGAAAATCCGAAAGTCGATGCTATTTTTGGATATCACAATTCTACAAAGTCTGACTTTGGTGTTTTCAAAACAAAAATGGATTGCCTCTTCGCCTCACAAGATGTTTTTACGGTGGTAATTCATGGCAAAGGCGGTCATGCCGCCTACCCTCACTTGACGGTTGATCCAATCTACATTGGCACCATGATCATTCAGGCACTGCAAGGAATCGTCAGCCGCTGCAGCGCTCCAGTAGAACCTGTTGTTCTTTCTGTCACCCAATTTCATGCGGGCAACACTCATAATGTGATTCCTAGCCAAGCCACATTTCAAGGGACTCTGCGAGCCATTACCCCAGCTAATCGAGCCATGCTAAAAGAAAAGTTAACTAAGATTACAACGAACATCGCTACTTCTTTTGGAGCAACAGTCACTATTAATTTTTCCTATTCCTTTCCTCCCACATTCAATCATCCTCAAGAAACTCAATTGACTTACGATGTCGCAAAAAAAGTTTTAGGAGAAGATCATGTAACTCTTCTGACTGACCCAGGCATGGCATCAGAAGATTTTTCTTACTATCTTGAAAAAATTCCAGGTTCCTATTTCTGGATGGGCATCGGCCCAAAAGAATATCACCCTCATCGCCCGCGTTATGAATTCAACGATGCGATCATTCCCATAGCCGCTGAAATGCTAGCTCAGGTGGCGATTAGTTATTTGAATAAAAATTGAATCCTATCCTCGAGCTTGTCTTTTTTTCCAGACAGCAGCTGCTGTCTTCATTCGTGTTAGCAAATAGTAAACGGTGTGGCTTCGGATTCTCACAAGTTCGGCTCCAACGATTTTTGGAACAAAATCTTGAGGCACAGCTTGCAATTCTTCGAGCACAAGCCCATCAAGCCCCTTGCAGAGAATCGAACTCATGGCACGTGTGAGGGTTTGGACTTGAGGTCCTAATTTAACACGGAAGTGACATCTCCCCTCTTGATCAGTTTTTAAATAGATGCCTACAGAATCTGTGCATTCTTCATCTTTGCGAAAATCTTCAAAATCGAAAACCTCGCCCTCGCGTGGCTCCTGATTTTTTGCTTGGTCGGCATAAGCCACCAGCATCTCACGCCGCTCTATTTCAGGAAGCCCTTCCATGAGTGCGATGATGTCAGCTAATTTTTTGGGATAACTCATAAGAAAAACAATTCACCACAAAGATCACAAAGCTACTAAAGCGGCACACAAAGAACACAAAATAAAATTTTTTATAAAAAAATTTTAAGGCTTTGAAAATGACAATCGCAGATAAAATTGAAAGCTTTAAAAATTGTGATTACAAACAATTAAAAGAAGACTTCCATTGAGACTTCTTTTCTTAATACTTAGAATTTTTTTATCAAAAAATTCTTTTGTGTTCTTTGTGTAATCTTTGTGTTCTTTGTGGTTAATTTCTTCTTTGTTTTTAAGCCCGCTCAATCGGCGCTCCAACACGATTTCCCCACTCCGTCCATGATCCATCGTAGTTGCGGACGTTGTCAAATCCAAGGAGGTAGGTCAAGACAAACCAGGTGTGGCTCGAGCGTTCTCCAATGCGGCAATAGGCAATGACATCGTCGCTTGGCTTCAGAACGAGCTCTTCTTGATAAATTGCACGAAGCTCTGCTGCTGATTTAAAAGTGCCATCCTCATTGACGGCCCGTTTCCAAGGAACACCGTGAGCGCCTGGAATGTGACCACCACGCAACACACCCTCTTGTGGATAGTCAGGCATATGAGTCACCTCTCCAGAAAATTCACCAGGAGAACGGACATCGACCAAAGGAAGATGTTGTTGACTCTGTTTCAACGCATCCTCAAAAAATGCTCGAACCTCTTTATCGAGACGTTTTGCAGGAACAGGATAATTGCTTGGTGAAAACTTGATCACTTCGCGTGTCAAAGGACGTGCTTCAGCAATCCAGAGATCGCGGCCACCATTCATAATTTTAACATTAGTATGCCCAAAAAGTCGAAACACCCAAAGCGCATAGCAAGACCACCAATTGGACTTATCTCCATAAAAAACACACGTCGTCTCAGGAGTAATTCCATAGCGAGAACAGAGCGAAGCAAAGTCAGTAGGTTGGATGTAATCTCTTACGAGTTGATCTTGCAAGTCACGCCGCCAATCGATGTGAACGGCTCCTGGCACATGCCCTGTATCATAAAGCAAAATATCTTCGTTGCTCTCAATAATCCGAATCGATGGATCATTGACATGGGAAGCTACCCATTCTGTGGAAACAACAACCTCTGGGTGAACATAGTTAGAATCAGGAATCATCTACCTAACATAAAGTTGATCTTCTAAAAAACCAATCCTAAAAAAAAGAAAAGACCCAGTTAATACTGGGTCTTTTGTTTTTGTAAAAAAATTTTTTGAAATTTTTTATCTCTTTTTCTTTAGGAGAGGAAGTCCTGTCCGAGCATTTTCAGAAATTTCGTATCCTTCAGGAAGGCTATCGATAGCATCTTTCCCTGCTGCACCTGCGAAATAATAAAGAGTTACTTTTTGACCACCTCTCAGCTCTTGAAGACGAGCATGGAGAAAATAGGACTTACCACTTTTTTTGCTAACAGCGCTGAATGCCATAGGTTTTTTTCTTTCTTGGTTGAAGTTAATGTTCTGTAAAATTAAACTAAATTAAACCGGCTTTTGAAAGGGTCACATAAGCACCGCGTTTTGAAATGGTCTTCAAAGCACGCACACTAAGCTTAACGGTAATAAATTTTTTAAGTTCAGGAACCCAAATTCTTTTAGTTTTCAAGTTAGGACTGAAGTAACGAGGAGTAACAGCGGTAATATGCATACCGATACCTCCTTTTTTCTTTGCAAGACCTCTACGATGAATTTTTGATCCGCGAACGGAAACGGAACCTGTGATAGAACATTGACGTGACATAAGATATGACGCAGATAGTGCCTGATTGCCGAATACTGGTCAAGCACTTTCCAAAAAAATTTACTTTTGAAGAATCATTCTTTGTTTTTCCAGCAGCTGAGTAATCCCAGTACGTCCATAGTCCAACATCGTTGTGAGTTGACTGTTATTAAAGACACTCTCTTCACCAGAAGCTTGGATTTCAATAAACTCGAGTGATTCATTCATCACTAAGTTGAGATCAACCTCGGCATCTTTATCTTCACTATAATCAAGATCAAGTAACACCTTAGACTGATGAATACCAACGCTAACAGCAGCGACTAATTGTTTCATCGGGTTAGTTGCTACTTGTTTTGTAGCGACTAAATGTTGGCAAGCAAGCGCCATAGCCAGACTAGCACCAGTAATAGAGGCTGTGCGCGTACCACCATCTGCTTGAAGCACATCACAATCGACCCACATCGTGCGAGAACCGAGAGCTTCTAAATTGATAGCAGCACGCAACGAACGTCCGATCAATCGCTGAATCTCAGTGGAACGCCCGTCCACTTTTCCGCGTGTGCTGTCGCGCTGTTTTCGCGGAGAGGTCGAATAAGGCAACATCGAATACTCGGCCGTAATCCAACCTCCTGAAACATTTTGTTCCTTCATCCAACGAGGAACTCCGGCTTCCGCAGAAGCTGTGCAAATAACTTGCGTTTTACCAAAAGAAATTAAAACAGAACCCATTGCTTGAGGGGCAATGCCTATTTGAATGGTGATGTCGCGCAAGGCGTCGGGAAGGCGGTTTTGAAATCGGGTCATAAATGAGAGTTTATTGCTGTCCAAGACGATTATTTAATTTGAAATAAGAATACTTTTTATTGCTGCGAACAGAGTTGAAATGTTGAAACGTTGAAAAGATCTCGTATTGCGCCCCCTCAACGCTTCAACCAAAGTAGGCCTACAAAGCAAACCGAGTCCTCTTATTTCTGTTATTGATTTCTATTTTGGGCAAGAGTGATGAGAGTTAAAGAAGTTTAAGCCCCAATTGAAATCGCAGTTGGGGGCGGTGGTGGTGGAAAATCATCATCCCGGCGATTTTTTTTATGAAAATCTGGTTCTTCATCTCCTGTCAACGATCTTTTTTTTCCTCCAGCGAATATTGAATCCAAATTTTTTTTCACACCTCTGATTGGCGTCGTTTCTTCCGCCCTTCCTCTTCTTTCTTCCTGTACGGGAGTACAAACTGTAGGTTGAGGCCTAGGGCTCCTTGGAGGGGTCGTATAACCTGGCAGCACTCCTCGCGACGTCATTTCCTGTCTTACTGTTATACCTGCACTAGTAACACCGAGTGCCTCAGGAGGGTGTTCTTGAGCGCCAAGAGACGGAGTAGTTATTTCTGCATTAAAATCAGCGAAGAGAGAGCGCGGTGGAATTCTATCCATCAGTTTTTTAGTTAAAGGTTTCCTTGACCTCTATAGCAGATCATAAAAATAGTCACTGGAAAAATAGCGATTCATTTTTCTCAGACCGAATAGAATATCATTGGCGACGTTTTGTTTTCAATCACAGCTTGAGAAACATCGCTCAACCTTCCCTCAAAAGGAATCGTAATCATATCTGCAAAAGCACCAGCACGGAGCTCTCCGATCTTTCCCTGCATTCCAAGCGCTTCCGCAGGGTGCAGCGTGACCATTTTTAAAATTTCCTTCGCAGCTAGTTCTGGTGCGGTTGCAGCCATGAGTTGCATTTCTGAAAAAAGATTGAGTTCGTCATTACTTGCAAGACTGTCGGTTCCTAGCAAAAGGCGATATTGATTTTTTTTAAAAAAATTCCAATCAAACGGAGCTCGTTCAAAAAAGCGATGCGTCTTGGGACAATGCACAATAAAGAAATCATTGCCGCGCTGTGTGAGGAGCTCACGATCTTTGGCAGTGAGACAATTCATATGCACGAGCAGCGCTCCGTGCGGCAGCAGATCATTATTCAAAAGCGCTTGTACAGGCGTTTGAAAACCACAATCACTCATATTGCGTCCAAAACTTTTCAAAAAATCAAAGAGCATACCACTTCCTTGAGTGAACATTTCAAATTCTTCTTCTGATTCTGCAAGATGCGTGCAAAAAGGAATGTGATATTGTTGCGCAAGGCCGGCAGAACATCGGTAAAGCCCTTGGGACGTGGTTTGCGGAGCATGAGGCGAAATACCAAATTTTATTTTTCTATCACGATCACCTTTATGATTCTGTTTTAAAAAATCTTCCACAACCTGCAGTCCCTCCTTCCCCTGTTCCGACCCACGAATGTCCATGACTTCAATCAGCTGCCAGAGACGCAGTGGAGACGCAGGAAGTTTTTCTAACAGTCGTGGAAAAGAAATGATGTTGGCAACAGAGGTACATCCCCATGAATAAAGCTCTTCCCAACCTTGCACCATTGCCGTTACAACATCTTCTTCTTCGAGTGAAAATTTTATTTTGTTGAGGCCTTGAATCCAAGATGTAAAGCCACTTCCAGACTGCAGCTGATTTCTCATCATCGTATAATCGAGATGGCAATGAGCATTGATGAGACCTGGCATTAAAATAATTTCACCAAGATCATGATAAATTGCAGAAGAAAATTGGGAGTGTAAATCGGTGTACTTTCCAACAGCAACAATCATTCCATCTTGCACCACGACACCTCCATCCTCAATAGGAGGAGCACCCATCGGCATCACATAGCGAGCACGATAGAATATTGACTGGAGGCTGGAGGCTGGAGGCTGAGAGAACTTCAACATGCTATTTTATTTGAATCTCCACCACCTATCATTTTTCCTGCTTCACCACTTTGCGTGCAGCCGCTACAAGTAGATTACAAGCCTCTCTGCAAAGAAGTGGAATTTCATTTTCTCTAACGATCAACGGCCCCGCTTCTTGATCAGCAGTCACAGGCCAAAGAATTTTTCTGAGACACCCTTCCTGACAGTTTTTTTGAATGAGTGCGGTCGCCTGCTCATCACTCAGCTTCTGCGTCACACGATACATCCCAGTCTGACGATCAAGCGTCTCTCGCAACGAAGTTATTTCTAACTTTTTTTGGAACCAAGCTCCATAAAGAGTCAGCGCTGCTGGATAAAAAAATTCCAGGGCCAGCGCCATCTCTTCTATATTTTGCAGTTGCAGCAACCAACCTCGGCATAAGCTAGGAGCTGTCTTTAACGGTCGATAGTTTCCTTTTTCATCATAACGAGCAATCTCACGCGCAGCCTCGGGATACTCATAGAGCTTGAGCTCGCTCGCATCAACGTTGGCATCTTCACGATGCCTCAAAGAAAAATTATTGCCTAATGCAATTTGTCCAATGAAATTTTTCCCTTCAGCAAGAAGCTGAGTTAAGAAATCTGAAGATGAAAGAACGTAAAACAAAGCAAATGAATTTATTTTACTTTGTCAGGATTAAAAGTCAGATAAGTCTCCATCCGATCTTTAAAATATTCATTCGTTTCTCGAGAAGGAAACATTGCAATGGTAGTATCGACAAAAGCAGCAACTGATCCTGTTTTAGCTATAATCTTGTCATCCATCTGCTCTAGGGCTTGACGCAATCCCCAACCAACACCATTGATCGTTTCCGTAGGAAGTACTCCCTCCCCTTTGAAATGCACATAGTCCATCAAGGCATAGAGACCTCGAGGATAATCATCCGTGGCTACTTGATAAAAATGATCACTCAGCATTTGCTTCAACACAGTCTTCTCTTCGTTAGTAATGCCACTCTCTGCATCAATGGCTGCTTTCATTTTATCCAGTGACTCATCTAGTCGTGTTGCAATACAACGTGCTTGCTCAATGATAAGGGCTTTCTTAGCGAGCATTTTTCTCAAGGACTTCAAACGATCACCATTAAAGTCGGCAAAAAATTCTTCACTATTGTTCCAAGGACAAGCTTCCAACATCCAGTCTTCAATAGGATAACCTTTATCTTTCAGTGCTTGAGCAACACGAGGCCAATCTTCTTGAAAATTTTTATCTTCATCAGCAGGATACCAAATGTATTGACCGATTCCAATCAAGGCATAATCAGCTTCCCAAGAAGTAATGCCCTTCTTCATGTCATGGGTCACTTTTCCTGGATGATCCCAAACGCCGCACTGATTTTGCCAAACTTTAATTCCAATCTCAAGAAGTTGATCATCCTTTAAATCACTTGCTTGTGGCATCGGAAGCACAAGACCAGGTTCTTCATATTTCATAACAGATGCGAGGAGCATCGAAGAAAAAGTCATTGCACTAAGAAGCACGCAGCAAGCTAGAAGAAATTTTTTCATAGGCCCAAAACCTAAATCACAATGCTTATTTTTTCAAGGAAATCATCATTAAAAAAACAGGAACAGCAAAACTAGGGTTAAACTGCCTTAGGAATTCGCTGATGCGGATGAAGAACAAGGAGCGACAGCGCACAGCGGCTGAGTGTATAATCAAATTACTTAGAAATTACAGGGAAGAACGCAGGAATTTTTAGAAAAGGCCAGGCCGAAGACCGAGCGCTATCTAAACGATAACATGACGGGATGAGAACGCAGTCTTTTCCCAAAAAGGACAAATCAGTTGCTTGTAAGTTCTAAGTAATTTGACTATATATGCTAATACTCGATGACGCGAGCACTGGCGCGACACAGCTCTTCGCTGCAGCAGTACATACGTGCGGCGTGGCAGAGCCGCCGGATCAAATGCCAAAGGCAGCCCCACAGGGGCGAGCCTCGCGGGAGCGAGCAAGTTGCAATTAATGAGGCAGTTAATGGTGGTGGCGCCGCTTGACGCGTAGCTTAGCCAGCGACTTCTGCAACGAAGCCTGCACCGTAGCCAACTCTTCATGACCCAGCGCTTGATCCCTGATCTCTTTTTCTGCACGTGCTATTGCTTCTTCGACAGCCTTCTCATCGATGTCAGCCTCATGAATGGCCATGTCGGTCAAGACGGAGACTTTGTCAGGACGCACCTCAATAAACCCTTCTCCAACCGCAAGACGACTCTCTTTGCCATTTTGATAAATGCGGAGTTCTCCTGGTTGAAGTTGGGTCATGAGCGGAACGTGCTGCGGAAGAATACCGAGCTCACCTTCGACACCAGGCACGACAACTTGATCGACATCTGCTTCGTAGATACGCGCGTCAGGAGTGACGATTTCTAAGTGTAACGTAGCCATAAGAAAAGTTTAGAAATTTAGAAACAACTTATTTCCTCACCTGATCAATGCCGCCCTTCATATAGAAATCAGCTTCATCAACGTCGTCATGTTTTCCTTCTAAAATTTCTTTAAAGCCGCGAATCGTCTCAGCAACTGGAACGTACTGTCCAGGCGTGCCAGTAAAGATTTCTGCAACGTGGAACGGTTGACTTAAGAAACGTTGGATCTTACGTGCGCGGTAGACGGTGAGCTTGTCTTCTGGTGAAAGTTCATCCATACCAAGAATTGCAATAATGTCTTGCAAGTCTTTATAACGCTGAAGAACTTTTTGAACACCGAGGGCAACATTGTAATGCTCTTCACCGACAACGTCAGGCGACAAGGCCTTGGAAGTCGAAGCAAGCGGATCAACAGCTGGATAGATTCCAAGCTCAGCAATTGAACGCTCCAAAACGATGGTTGAATCCAAGTGAGCAAAGGTATTTGCTGGAGCAGGATCGGTCAAGTCATCAGCAGGAACATAGACAGCTTGGAAGGAAGTGATAGAACCTTTTTTCGTTGAGCTGATGCGCTCTTGGAGATCGCCCATTTCCGAAGTCAAAGTTGGTTGATAACCAACAGCACTTGGCGTACGACCAAGGAGTGCGGAAACTTCAGCGCCCGCTTGCGAGAAACGGAAAATATTATCAATGAAGAGAAGCACGTCTTGATTCATCTCATCACGGAAATATTCTGCCATCGAAAGAGCGCTCAAAGCCACACGGAGACGGGCTCCTGGAGGTTCGTTCATCTGGCCATAAACAAGAGCAACTTTGGATTTCTCCAATTTTTCTTGAACAATAACGCCTGCCTCACTCATTTCGTGGTAGAGATCATTTCCTTCACGAGTACGTTCACCCACACCAGCAAAAAGGGAATAACCACCATGTCCTTTTGCAATGTTGTTAATGAGTTCCATGATAACAACAGTCTTGCCAACGCCCGCACCACCGAATGCACCAACCTTACCACCTTTAGTGAAAGGACAAATGAGATCGATAACTTTGATACCAGTCTCGAGAACTTCGGACTTGGTATTTTGATCAATGAGCTCTGGAGCAGCACGATGAATCGGATAATATTTTGTTGCTGTGATGGGTCCACGCTCATCAACAGGCTCTCCTGTCACATTCATGATACGCCCAAGAATCCCTTCGCCTACTGGCACAGAGATCGGCTGTCCAAGGGCCTTGACAGGCAAACCACGTTGCAAACCTTCAGTGGAAGACATTGCAATGGCACGCACCCAGTTTTCACCGAGTTGCTGTTGCACTTCGAGTGTGATTTTTGTAGTTACTCCTTCGTAAACACGCTCAACCTCGAGTGCGTCATAAATTTTTGGCAAAGGACCTTTGCTGAGATCAAATTCAGCATCGATAACGGGGCCGATGATTTGAACGATTTTTCCGGTGTTGTTTGTAGACATAGTTGAAGTTAAAAGTTGAAATTGAAGGAAGAAATGAAATGGCTAAAAAGAATACAAAGAAATCAAAGAAGAGATAAAAAATTTAACTATGAAATTGATTTCAATAAGCTCTTAGGTGTGAAGCAGATTTTTACGAGGTATAAGTTTTGGAAATAAGTTAATTGAAGCTAATAGAATGTCTTTTATTTTTTGATCTCTTTGTGTTCTTTGTGGCTAATTTTCTTAGCCTAAAGCCATCTGCGCTGTTGAAATTTCGAGGAGCTCGGTTGTAATACCAGCTTGACGAGCTTTGTTGTATTCCAAGGTCAGATCTTTCACGAGTCCCTTTGCGTTGTCGGTAGCTGCTTTCATTGCAACCATGCGAGCACTCTGTTCCGAGGCGCGTGAATCAAGGATCTTTTGGAAAATTTCAAAATGAAAATAATAAGGCAAGATGGCATGAAGCACTTCTTGGGAAGAAGGCTCAAAAAGATATTCGCTAATGGCTTGTTCTGCTTCAGCAGAAGCTGGTCCAGCAGGTACAGCCGCTGATTCTGAATGATGAGGGAGTGGAATAGCGGTCGTTCCCTGAACTTTTTCAGCAGTGATAGGAAGCAATCCGAGATGAACTGGTTTTTGCACCAGTGTGTTCACAAACTGAGGATAGAGCACGGTGACTTTATCGACTTCCCCCGAAAGAAACTTTTCCATACAAAGTTTGGAAATAGGTTTCGTTTGTAAAAAAGTAGGGTGATCTGGAAGGATGAAGTCAGCAATCATCTTGCGTCCTGTCCGGGCTAGGAAAGAAGCACCTTTCTTACCGATAACGACAAACTCAGTCGCATCCACATCTAGCTGAGAAGCATCACGCAGCACGTTGGTGTTGAGAGCACCGCAAAGTCCTTTATCGGAAGTGATGAGGAGCACCAATGTTTTCTTCACCTCACGGACTTCTAAAAGAGGATGTTCTGTAGCATCAACGCGATCTCGCAACGAAACAAGAACGTGATTGAGTACTTCCGAATAAGGACGCCCCGCAACAGCAGCCTGCTGTGCGCGTCGCATCTTCGAGGCAGCCACCATCTCCATCGCTTTCGTGATTTGAGCGGTGTTCTTAACCGACTTAATGCGTCGGCGAATGTCGCGAGTGTTGGGCATGCTAGGAAATTAAAAAAAGAAGTTACTACGAATTATCGTACAGAAGCTTTAAATTCATCGAGTGCGGCACCCAACTCTTTCTCAACTTCTGCATCAATAGCTTTTTTAGCAAGAATCGAAGCCAAGATAGGGGCTTTACGTGTCGCGAGGAATTCTTCCATTTCGTTTTGATAAACTTTTACTTTATCTGCTGGAGTCGCATCAAAATAACCTTTCTGCATCGCCCAGAGGATGGCTGACTGAAGCTCTACAGCAAGCGGACGGTATTGTGTCTGCTTAAAGAGCTCAACAATACGTTGCCCACGGTCTAATTGAGCTTTGGTGCGGGCATCAAGATCGCTTCCAAATTGAGCAAACGCCGCGAGCTCACGGAATTGAGCAAGATCACCTTTGAGTTTTCCAGCAACTTGCTTCATCGCTTTGATCTGTGCGGCGGAACCGACACGAGAAACAGAGAGACCTACCGAAATCGCAGGACGAATTCCTTGATAGAAAAGATCGGTCTCGAGATAAATCTGACCGTCGGTAATCGAAATCACATTCGTCGGAATATAAGCAGAGACGTCACCAGCTTGTGTTTCAATAATCGGAAGCGCTGTGAGCGAACCGTTACCAGCTTTTTCACTGAGACGCGCAGAGCGCTCTAGCAAGCGGCTGTGAAGGTAGAAGACATCTCCGGGATAAGCTTCACGACCAGATGGACGTTTGAGCAAGAGAGAAATTTGACGATAAGCAACGGCGTGTTTAGAAAGATCATCAAAAACGATCAAGGCATCCATTCCATGATCCATGAACCATTCGCCCATCGCAGCTCCGGAAAACGGAGACAAGTATTGATCTGCAGCAGCATTGGAAGCAGTCGAAGCAATGATGATTGTATATTTGAGAGCATCATTTTTTTCAAGCACACTGACAACACGAGCGATGTTGGCCACACGTTGTCCGATACCAACGTAGATAGAATAGAGCGGGCGGAAGGAAGGATCACCACTCTCTTCGCCAGCACGATTGATGCGGGCTTGATTAATAATCGTATCAATCGCAATCGTTGTCTTTCCTGTTGCACGATCTCCAATGATCAATTCGCGTTGACCACGTCCGACGGGAACCATCGCATCAATTGCCATGATACCAGTCTGTACTGGTTGAGTAACACCTTGACGTTTGATGATACCAGGAGCAATTTTTTCAACAGGGTAAAATTCAGTAGCGCCAATCTCTCCTTTTCCATCAATTGGACGACCGAGTGCATCGACAACACGACCGAGAAGCTGCTTGCCAACAGGAACCTGGAGGAGGCGGCCAGTCGTTGTGACTTCATCCCCTTCACTGATCTTAGTGTAGTCACCAAGGATAATCGCACCCACTTCAGTCTCTTCCAAATTCAAAGCGATACCGTAAACATCACCAGGAAATTTTAACATTTCGTTGAGCATGACACCGCTCAAGCCTTCGATGCGGGCAACACCATCGCCAATTTCGCGAACGGTGCCGACATTGCTTTTAGTAACGGTCGCATCGCGAAGGGCGCCGATTTTTTGTTCTAGGTCTTGTAGAAGAGTGCTCATTTTAAAAGTTTAGGAGTTTGAGATTGTGGATCCCCACCTACGCGGGGACAAGGTTGAAGTTGAAGTAAAAAAGTTTAAAAAAATGGTTGCTCGTTTTTAGTAGTTAGCTTTTTAATTGTTCGAGGCGTTTGAGGATCGTTCCATCCCAAACATCACTCCCCAAGCGGATCCGAGTGCCACCAATGAGAGAAGCGTTAATTGCAGCTGTTACTTCCATTTGAGGATCACGTGCTTTTAAAGCAGCAGCAATGACTGTTTGAGAAGCTTCGCTTAAAGCAACAGCACTTTCAATAAGAGCGGTGTGTTTTTGAATTTCTAAACGAACAAGGCGAACAAATTCCTTCAAAATCTGAAATCCATGACGTGGTCTTGTTGCAACCAGAGCATCAGCCACATCAAGGCTGCGCTTAGCATCAAGACGTCCTTCGACAAACGACGCATCAAAGAGACGACGTGCATGACGTTGGGCTTCGCGAGGAATTTTCATGTGGAGAATTAAAAGTGGAAAAAAATTTAGGATTAAGAAGCAAGCGCTGCAGCTGCTTCTTTATTGAGTCGCTGTTGATCGTCAGCATTAAGAACTTTGCCGGCAACTTTTTCAGTGGTGGCCACCACCAAGCTGATCATATCGCCTTTTACTTCTTCAATCATTCGTTGACGATCGATAGCAATAGCTTCTTTAGCATGAATGATAATGAGTTCAGCATCTTTGATCGCACGCTGAAGTTCCTTGTTTGTGGAAGCCTCTGCGGCTACGCGAGCCTCTTCAATGAGGGCTTTACTGTCAGCATGAGCCTTACGTAGGATCTCTTCGTAGCGAAGCTCTGCTTCTGCAAGCTGTTTCTTGATTTTCTCAGCATTCAGTTGTCCTTCTTCAATACGACGACGACGCTCTTCCAGCATATTAATTACGGAAGCAAAAGCAAAACGGCGCAACACCAAATAGACGATCAGAAAAAGGATGGTCTGAGCCAAAAACTTTGGCCAGTCGACACCAAAGTTTTCAAAGAGTTCAGTAAGGATATGCATGAGAAGAAAGTTGAGAGGTTGAGCGCTGCTTCGCAGCTGTTGAAAGGTTGAGGGGTTGAAGAAAATAAAAATCCAGACCAATAATCATTCGTGCATTTTTTATTTTATGAACTGATTTACTTTAAAAACAAAGCTGCTCGCATTGAAAAGAGAAAGTTGAGGGGAAAAAGTCTTTTCAACCCCTCAACGTTTCAACCCTTCAACTTTTTTTATTGATTGCTAAAGGCACGAATTAGGGCATAAATCGCGATGGACTCTGCGAGCGCCATACCAATAATAGCAAGTGTAAGAACACGACCGAAAGCGCCTGGATTGCGACCAACGGACTCAACTGCTTTTGCGCCAATCATGCCGATACCGAGAGCAGCACCTGCTCCAGCAATAGCGAGAGTAAAGCTACCGGTGATACCAGAGGCGGCAACTGCTTGAGCAATCATTGTAGGAATAATCATAATTTTAGAATTTAGGATGGATGTTTATGTGATGTTGGTTCGTTCTTGCTTGCACGCTTGGCACAATCCCAAGAACAAAAATGGTAGTCTAGTGCAGCTCTGCCTCCGCCTCGTCATGACTGGTTGACAGATTCAGATAAACAGCGCAGAGGAGCGCAAAGACAAAAGCTTGCAGAACTCCAATGAGAAGTTCCAGAAAATAAAAAGGAATAGGAAGAAGAACGCTCGAGAGATGCGCTAACCAATCAGGAAAATGAAGGGTCTGTCCCAGGGACATCATCGTGGTCAATAAATTTTCTCCGGCAAAAACGTTACCAAACAACCGCAACGAGAGGGAGACAGGACGAATTAAAATGGAAACAACTTCAATGATTCCGACAAAAAAGAAAATTGGCATCAGCGCAATGGCCATAAAACCTTTCACTCCCCCTTTAACACCAAAAAGATGTTTTAAAAAAGAGACCAGGCCCATTTCTTGCAACGTCCAAATAATCCAAAAAACCATGAAGACAATGGCCAAACCGATTGTTGTATTCATGTCGGCCGTTGTCGGACGAAAGAGCGGAAGTAATTCCCCATGCTCTTTCCATCCGATAGAACCTACACCCGGAAGCAATCCAAACCAATTGGCTGCGACGATATAGAGAAAAAGCGTTGCCAGAAGGCTGAACGATTTAGCAATCATGTGATGCCCTACAATTCCTTCAAAAAATTCATACAATCCTTCCACGATTAATTCGAAAAAATTCTGTGCTTTTCCTGGAATCAACTCCATACGACGCGTGGCACGTTGAGCCCATGTCACGAGCAACACCACAAGAATGATAGAAACCAAAATCGAATTGGTCATCGAAGAGAGCAGCCCAAAAAGACCGTGCAGCTTTGCCAGGATCGGCTCTGCTTCAATCGGAACAGTGGTAGCTAGAGTGGAAAGTAACATTTTAAATCGTAAAAAATTTCTCCGTTAAAAATCTAAAAATCACCTGAAACGTTAATTATTTTCCATCTCAGTTGCTCAAAGAACCACATTGGCTATCAGTGACCCCTCTCAAAGTTGAGACATCTTATTTTCAGATTGAAAACGGGAGCGATATAATAAACTTGCTTTCGCACTAAATTGCAAGCTGATTTTTTTTAAAAAATCTCTTTCCAAAATCACTTGTTTCACCGCAAACTATCACCATGCGCTCTTCAAAAATCTTTATTCTCATCGGTGTTGCTTTTGTTATCTTTGGTTCAGCCGCCTTATGCGCCTACCTCCTGTTTGTCAAACCATACTCCTCGTTCCATCTTTTCCATCCTAAACAAGCAGCTGTCAAGGCAGCTCCCGCCCCAGATCAAGGCGAAACTGCCTTTAACGCAGCGCTAGCTCTTCAAAATTCAGGAAAACCAGAAGAGGCCATCACCGCCTGGAAAGCCTGGCTACAAGCGTATCCTGAGAGCAAGAAAGCATCAGAGGGCCTTGCAAATCTTGGAAAAGCCAACCTCGATCTGCTACGTTCCCCTAGCACCGCCGGAGGAAAAGAAAGCTACATTGTAGTAAAAGGGGATTCGTTAGACCGCATTGCTAACAAGAAAAAATCGAATGCTGAGTTGATCCAGCAAGTCAACTCGCTCCCCAACATTAATCTTCAAATTGGACAAGAACTCTTCATTCCTCAACTTCAAATGACCATCGTTCTTGATCGGGCTAAGAAATTGCTGACGCTCCAGAACGGAGATCAATTTTTTAAAAGCTACTCCTTGCTTTCTAATCCTCCTGCTACCAACGCCAAGGAAACAACAACACTCATCGTTGAAAAAGTTGCCATGAATGGCAACAAGCGCGTTGCTTTTGGAGATAAAAAATATCCTGCAAGTGAAAGGATCATCATCCTCCGCTCCTGCGGCAATATTGTTGCAGCACCTGCTGAAACAGCTTCAGCAGCAACTCCTGCGGCTACCGATGCATCAACCAACGCGCCAGCAGCTACACCTACAGCAATGCCCCCTGGTTTTGTCATCTCCACCTCAGACATGAGTGAAATCTTCCCTCTCGTTAACAAGGCAGCTTGCGTAACGGTGAAGTAGCCCAAAAGCTGCTTTCATTTATAGCGCCAGCGCCGTATTACTCATTACCCATTATTCATTACTTTCCCCACCAATGACCATTCAACCACTCGACTTTGAACAGCCACTGATTGATTTAGAAAAGTGCCTGAGCGAACTGACTTCTAACTCTCCTTCTGATGACAAAAAAACCGAAGATATCCGCAAACAATTAGAGTTGATGCGCACGGATCTCTACAAGAATCTCACTGCTTGGCAACGCATTCAAATCGCACGCCATCCAGCACGGCCTTATGCTCTCGACTACATAGAAGAGTGCTTCACTGATTTTATCGAGCTTCATGGAGACCGTCTCTTCGGCGATGATCAAGCAATGCCAGCAGGGCTAGCTAAAATCGGCAATCATCATTGTGTGGTCTTGATGCAGCAAAAAGGGCGTAGCGTAAAAGAAAATATCAAACGCACTTTTGGAAGCCCTCACCCCGAAGGTTATCGAAAAGCCCTTCGTCTGATGCGCATGGCTGAAAAATTTTCCCTGCCAGTCATTGCCTTTATTGACACTCCTGGCGCTTATCCTGGAATTGGGGCCGAAGAGCGCCACATCGCGGAGGCCATTGCAGTCAATCTGCGAGAAATGATGCTGTTAAAAACGCCCATTCTCTCCATCATTATCGGAGAAGGAGGAAGCGGCGGAGCGCTTGGCATCGGGGTTGCCGATCGGGTCCTCATGATGGAAAATTCTTACTACTCGGTCATCAGTCCTGAAGGATGCGCCGCCATTCTCTGGAAGCATCGCAATCACCGTGCAGAAGCAGCTGATGCCTTGAAGCTGACGGCAGCTGATCTCAGTGAATTCGAGTTAATCGACAGCGTTATTCCGGAACCAATGGGAGGAGCTCACCGTGATCCTAAAGCAGTGATGGCAACCATGAGTCAAACGATTCTCTCCACCTTGGAAGAGATCACAAAAATTCCCATGGACAAACTTCTGCACCAACGCTACGCCAAGTTCCGGAAAATGGGTGTCTTCTCGGCGTATACCACTTCCAATAAATAATCGTATCCGTTCAGTTGCTTGGCAAAGAGTAAGATTCTTCAACCTGCTTTTGTAAAAGTTGAGATGTTGAGCCGCTGCTAAAGCAGCTGTTGAGCGCCGCTGGCGCGGCCGTTGAGAGAAAGGCGTCCTCTCAACCCCTCAACCTCTCAACCTCTCAACAAAAACCTTTATTAATAAACGGATTTTTCTTTTTCAAAACCAGTCGTCTAAACGATTACAAAAAATATAGTTACTCCCATCGTGCCATTGGAAGAACCTCTTCCTCACCCTGCGAGTCTTTGGTGGGATCAGGATGAAAAACCAACGTAATCTCTCCACGCACATTTCCTTTCTTGAAATGATCCAGTACGTCTTGCGGTTTCCCATGACGATATTCTTCAAATTTTTTACTAAGCTCGCGAGCCACGCAGAGCCTTGATTCAGGGAGGAGCTTCACAAAATCTTCTAGCGCCTTAAGCAAACGATGAGGCGATTCAAAATAGATACTGGTCACGTGTCGTCCTGCTGCTTCCTTTAATTCAGCCCGACGTCGCGATCCCGAGGCTGGAAGAAAACCACCAAAATAAAACGGCACAGGAGGCAACCCACTTCCCACGAGCGCTGTAACTACAGCTGATGGTCCAGGCAACACCGTATATTCTATCTGTTCTTCAATACACGCTGCGATCAAGCGATAGCCAGGATCGCTAATCGATGGAGTCCCTGCATCCGTGACCAATGCCACATGCTTTCCAGAACGAAGCTCTTGCAGCAAGCGTGGAAGCCGCTCTCGCTCGTTGTGCTCATGAAAACTGATCAGCTGCTTTTTGACCCCAAGATGATTGAGCAACTGCTCCGCCCGTCGCGTGTCTTCGGCAACAACCACATCACACTCGCGAAGCACGAGCTCCACTCGATGTGAGAGATCGCCAAGATTTCCGATAGGAGTTGGAAGAATCGATAACATGGAAAAAGGCTACAGGCAGGAGACTACAGGCTACAGGAAAAAATTTATACACTTTTACAAACTGAGAGCGTGTTCAAAATTTTCTGAAAACTGCCTCAGAAATTCGCTGCTGTGGATGAGGAGCAAGAAGCGGCGGCGCACAGCGGCTGAGTGTTACAGGAAAATTGCATTAGAAATTCGTTGAAGCTCGTAAAGCACAAGGCGCAAGAGTGTTCGTGCTGAGCAAGGAGGAGAAGCGAAGCGCCATCTTAAACATAGCGCGAGCGCACGACGACAACGCTCAGCGCGAAAAGAACAAGCCTTTACCAGCCTTCTGATACTTTGCCGACAAGCCTCTCCGCCATCCTCTGCGCTGCAATCGGATAGTTGATATTTTGATCGGTCACTAAATCAGAATTGTAATTATCAGAATTGACAAAGAACACCACTCGTCCTTCTGCCTGTCCTTTACAAAGAATAGCACCGGTGACTCGATCTTTGACAATGTACTCAACAGTCAAGACAAGATCAAATTCGGAAGTTTGAAGAACGTTACTTCCATAAACACGCTGAGGTTGCCGCTGAAGATTGATAATGGTTCCGGTTAAGATGGCATCAGCACGATCCGATGTTTCAATACGATAGGTCCCATCTTGCTGAAATTGTTTTACGACAGCATCGGCTGTCTGCGCTTCCAACCGAGGAACCACCGTCCTATTTTGAAATGTCGTTACCGCAATCGTATTCACACGTCGCATGCTGGATGGCTTGATTTCTCCCAGCGTGTAACCGCATCCGGAGAGGAAAAGAACAGAGAGCAACAAAAGAGTTGAAAAAAAATATTTCATATAAAATTAATTTTAATGCGTTACTGACTTCGATGTCGGCGCAGTAACTGACTCTACGGTTGGCACTGTTTGGACTTCTTTAATATCGGTCTTCATTTCAGGAGGAGGCACCTGCAGGTCTTTCCCTTTGATCAGATTTTTGGAAGGACCATCGTAATTCGCCAAGCTTGTTGTCTCCACCCGAGCTTGCAGCTTGCGTCGAAAAGCGACTTGCTCTCCACTCAATGCTTTTTGCTGTCCAGAGCGCAAGGCATCCTCTCCGACTAAATCTTTCAACTCTGCCAATCGCGTTTTAGCATCGGAGGCTTCTGGTGTTTGCCCAAACTTACGAATCACTTCGTTATAGTAGATTGCCGATGCTTGATAATTTTTTGAAAAATCGTAAAACCGTGCAATCCGCATGATATCTTCACTCTCGCGGTGCACCATCGATTTCATATTGTCGTTAGCTTGAAATGATTTTTCGTCATTGGGATATTGAACTAAGAAATCTTCAAAATTATTTTGAGACTCTTTAAGAGCAGAAAGGTCTTGCGATTTTCCCGCCATTCCAACCATCATGTAGACATAGCCAATTTGATAGAGCGCCGTGTTAGTAATGGAGCTATTGGGATATTTGTCGATTAATTTTTGATAAGCTGCTACTGCTTCGTTTCCTTTGCCCTGACGTTCGAGAGAGAGCCCTAAATTAAATTGGACGAGTGGCGCATATCGGCTGTAAGGGGCTGCCGCTAGAATTGCCGTATACATTTCCTCTGCTTTTTCCATCGAAGGATATGCAGGAACACCAAAAACCTTAACCTTCCTCCCCTTCAAATAAGCATTAGCAATGATGACCTGCTCAGCAACAGCATTTTCAAAATGAGACGTGTCGGGATATTTGTTTAAAAGTTTTGTGTACTCTCTAAAGCTGGTTTCAAAGTCTCCACTTTTTTGAAGAAGCTGTGCTATTTGAAATTGAGCTTCCGCAGCATTTTTAGAAAAAGGATAGGCTCGTACGAGTTGACGATATTGTTGAATCGCCTCCTCCATTTTACCAGAAGCTGCCGTTTCTTGAGCAGCAGAAAATTCCGCAGCAGCCGGCAAAGCAGCTTCCGGAGACGCTTGAAGGACCGCCCCACACAACAACAACACTCCTAACAACAACCTTTTAAAATCTGGGAAAAAAACATTCATAACCAATGAGGCTCTCATTTTATATTAACAAGGATAACAAAGCACCAAAAAACAAAACTTGATCAGCAGCAAGAGAAGCAACTTCATAACCCCAGCGACGCCCTATCATCGGAATAAGAGCTAATCCCATGAGGCTCCAAGAGAAAGCTTTTATGATCGAAGGAAATGGAAAAGCAAAAAGAAACAAAAATAAAAGCAAGCACAAAACTGATCGCAGAGAAAAAAATATTTTTGGAGCCAATGGTAAAACTAGATTTCTTTCCAAACTCGCTTCTGGCGATGAAGCGCCAGGAGCCTCCGTCGCACAGCGGCTGAATGCATAGTTAATACTCGATGACGCGAGCACCGGAGCGACGCTGCAATTCGCATCAGAAGTAGAGTTTCGAAAGAAATCTATCCGCTCCATCCGAGCAATCAACGTGCAGTTGATCAAAGCAACCAGTGCAAAAGCCATGATCCAGGGCAAGAGCAACCACGGTCGATCACCTTGAACTAGCGCCACCAAAGAGCATCCGACTGAAAAAATAATAGAAATGATTATTTCCCTCCCCTTGAACCAACGCCCTCGTCGCAGAAAAAAAGCATTGATCACAAGATAACTCAACGTGATCACGACTAATCCCATTCCGGCGATCAAGAGTCTTAATCCGAGATGCCACAACAACCAAACATTAGTAAGTGAGGCTAGCACGAGAAGACTTCCTAATACGAAACGATGAGACCTGACATAATGATGACGCGGCGCTTTGTTGGAAAAGAAGCCTGCACTGGAAACAATATCTGCCATGGAATCAAGCCAGTGATCAAGAATGTATACAATCCAAATAGAAAGCGCCAAAAAAGCTCTTTCTTCCCATCGCAAAGTAACGGTAGCAGTGCGAGCAAAAACCTCTTGCCATGCTAGAGCGATCAAAACGACATCAAGCGAAAGAAGATTCAGCAAGCGAAAAAAAGAGAAACTATTCACAGAATACGAGTGGTCGGAAGACCGCCGGATAGACTGCGGAAGGCAGCCCAAAAGCGGCGAGCCAAGCAGGAGCAAGCGAGTCTCTATGGAAGCGATAGAAGAGATAAATACAAAAACAAGTTTAGATTTTAGCTTATTCTTAAATTGTCTTCCAAGAAATTATGATGTCGCTTTTTAAAAACCCTCTTTCATCCCTTCTATCCCTTCTATCCGTGTGAATTTCTTTTCGTAAAAACCATATTGTTAAAAACAAAAAAAATTGAATTCCCCCTGGCAACTCCACGATTCCTGAGTATATTTCTTAGCATTACTTAATCCCATGTCACTTTACTCAATCCTGCGAACAGCGAAGCAACCATCAAGAAATCATTTCTTGCTCGCTCTTGGTGCTCTCATTTTTTCCTCCTCTATGCTTCTTGCCCAACAAGAAAAAGAGGTACCAGCAACAACAGTCCCCATCCCTGCAGAGACTCCTTCTTCAAGCCCTGCTGCTGAACCAGCCAGCTCTTTGTTGAATGTTTCCTCTCATGGGCTTCTTCCCACCAATCTTAATTCTAAAAATAATTCTAACACTGACTCTAAAGACATCACTGCGAGTCATCCTACAAATACTCCTTTTTCCTCTCTGCCACCTAGTCTCACTTCTGGCATTGATAGCAATGCCCTCTCACACGCGATTCCTCTTATTCCTGGCACTACCTCCAAGCAAACAAAACCTGATCTTGCTAGCTCCAGACCATTGCCTTCCACGGACCCCGCTTCCACTTCTTCGACCATAACTCGCTCGAAGTTACCAGCAAAATTGAGCGAAGCAATAGCCGCTCCGTCATCGTCGACGGACACTAATTCTTCGGGCAATGCTGCAGCGATTGCTGCCATTAGCAGTAATCCCAACGAAAAAATCAGCATCCAATTTCCCCACACTTCGATTTTAGAAGCTCTCTCACTTTATGAAAAATTGACCGGCAAGCGTATCATCAGAGACTCTAATCTTGCTGGGCCGGATCTTTCTTTGATGATTGCTGATCCCGTTTCTAAAAAAGATGCCGTTTCATTACTCGAAAGCACGATGCTGGTGAATGGCTATGCCTTAGTCCCCGTTGATGAAAAGACCGTCAAAATCATTGGGCCAAGCCGTCCTCCGCGCATGGAAGGACTCCCTCTTTATCAAAATACAGGTGAATTGCCAAGTGACGGAGAGCGCCTCGTCAGCTTTTACCAACCACTTCACTTTTTGAGCCCTAATGAAGCAATCAATATTCTTCAAGGTGTCATTCAAGTCAATCCTTACGGGTCACTCGTTGCTGTTCCTAACACGAGTGCCATCGTCATCACGGATAAAACTCCGATTATTCAAAAATCGTTAGCTCTTTTACAAATCATCGATCGTGAGCCTTCTCAAATCATCACCGAGTTTATTTCGTTGCAACGAGCTGATGCTGAAAAAACGGTCGAAACCTTAAATCAAATTTTCAGTGGAAAAGAAAGTAGTACTTCTCAGACTCCCAAAACTCCAACCTCACCCTATCAGCAACCAGCTCCAACGCCCGTGGCAAACTCCTCCGGAGATGAAGAGACTCGTATCTTCAGTGGTAAAGTTCAATTCATTCCAGACAAACGAACCAACCGCATTCTCCTCGTTACAAAAGCAGAAAATTATCGCTACATTCGTGAGCTGATCTCGAAGCTTGATCAAGCAGTTCAATACGAAGAGCCACTCGTCAGGCCTCTCAACTACGTTCCCGTGACTGATGTTTTTCCAGTTCTTTTGGACTTGCTCAAAAATAAAGATGATGACTCCCAAAACAATCCTGCAAAAACACAGCCATCACCTCAGAGTCCTTTTGGTAATAACAATAATAACTCAGCTCAAAACCCGATGAATCCGATGGGTGGCGCCAATGGCAGCACGGGCTCGACAGGCAGTTCTTCAGGAGGTGCCAGCAGTCCTGATCTTCTCGGCAACAGTGTTCAACAACAGCCTCCTCAATCAGCCATCATTGGATCAACCAGCCTGATTGCGGATCCAACGGCCAACAGCATTATTGTTTACGGACCACCTGAAAGCAAAATTAAGGCACGTCAAATCATCGACCTGCTCGATCGTCGTCCTCAGCAAGTCTATCTCGCTGCTGTCATCGGCACCATGCGACTCAATGAAGGCATGGATTATGGCGCCGCTTACCTTTTCCACTACAAAGGATTTAATGCCCTAGCATCAGGAGCGGCTCAGCCTACCCTCGCTACGGCCATTCCAGGGACAGCAGCTGGTGCCCTGGCACAAGGGATGGGAGGTCTTACGCTTTTCGGCTCTATTGCTGGCTCGGTCGACATGTATGCTGATTTCTTACAGACAAGTGGCCGCTTCCGTACAATTGCACGCCCCGTGGTCTACACGAGCAATAATAAAAAAGCGACCATCTTTTCAGGAAGCAAAATCCCTTATCAATCTTCGAGCTTGAGCAGTGTGGTTGCTAACACAGCAGCTCCTGCAGTCAATACCAACCAGACTGCAAACTCCTTTACTTCCAACATCACCTACCAAGATGTTCTGTTAAAACTAGAAGTTATCCCACTTATTAACTCTGACAATGAAGTCAATCTGATTATTGCTCAACAAAATCAATCAGTTGATGACACTGCCACTGCGGCTGCCGCTAAACAAGGCATTCTAGCGCCCGTCATACGGACTCAACAACTCACGACTAGTGTCCGCATTCCCAGCGGTTCTACGATCGTTCTTGGCGGACTCATCAGTGAGAGCAAAACGGCAAATAAATCAGGCATTCCATACATCAGTAATATTCCGATCATTGGTCCACTACTCGGAGGCCATACCGACAACGAAAAACAACGAGAAGAACTTGTGGTCATGATTCAACCAAGTGTCATTTCTTCGAATATATCGATGAAGAAAGCCAGCGACACACAAGGAGGCACCTCTGATCTTGGAACACGGAGCCAAAATCTTGAAAAAGAACTTCGCCCAACACCAACACCAACTCCTAAAAAAAAGAAATTCAGACTCTTTGCTCTACCAAAGCAGCCTGCTTTTTAGGCGTATTCGTTTAGAAGACCAGATGATACAAAAGAAAATAAAATCTTATATCGAAGGTTTTGTTGAGGAGTTGAGAGCTTGATGAGTTAATACGCACGGCGTGGCAGCCGCCGGATTGACCGCTGAAGGCAGCCCCGAAGAGGCGAGCCTCGCGGGAGCGAGCGAGTGCTAAGGATAGTTTCTTCTCAACAGCCGCGCTAGCGGCGCTCAACAGCTGCTCAACCTTTCAACTTTATGCGAAAACAGTTTTACGAAGCTTGCTTTTAACCAGACCTCTGACTGATTACAGCTTTTTCTTTCATAAGCGCAGCAACTTGAAGGTTGCGCTGATGAACAGTCGTGTAGCAGTTTGCAAGCGAATGCATCTGTTCATTAACTTGCGCATGGAGGCTTGTAATAATTTGTTCGCGCTCTTGAAGTGTTGCTTGAATTTTCTTTACTTCATATTCCGCTTTTTCTACCAAGACCAAGAGAGGCTCAGCTAATAAAAATGGGGCTCTCCATTTTTCGAGAGAGCTTTTTAATTCTTGAAAATCACTCACACCTTTCGCCACTGGATAAAGCTTTTCGTACATCTCTACTGCAAAAGCTCGGCAAGAACCATCTTCAAGAAAACGATCCTGTTCTCCATGAAAGTGACAGAGCGAGCGATCAATAAAGTCATCACAATAAGTCTGCAAGCGCTCATCAATCATTTCTAGCTGGCAGGCATGAGCAATCCTTTCAATCTCTCGAGCTGGATCTTTGAGAAGCTCATCGTAATCGACTAAAACCCGTTCATAGCCTTCTGTCTGTTCCAGAGAACTCAGCATGTAAGAAATCCAGATCCAAAAAGATTTTTGGTGATCTTGTTTTCCAATAATCTCTTGAGCCGCTTCAATAGAAGCAACAACATTGAGCGGATTCCTTAACGCAATCACAAAGGAAGCCTTAACGTTACATTTTTCAAAAACTTTTTTCCAAAAAGGAAGCAGAATAGAAAAGCTCGAAGTCTTGATACCAAGAGCCTCCGAGCCTGAAAGCTTTTCTAGTAGCAATTGAGAAGCTTTCTCAAAAAATCCTTGCTCACACAAAAAATCCACCTCCTTTTCGGTAAGCGGCATGATTTCTCGGCGCCGACCTTCCAAAACAGCTGCTGCTTGGGTCAATTTAAGATTGAAAGAAAAAAAATCTAGATCCTCCCAATATCCTTTTTCATTAAAAATATTAAACCGAACCTCTGAAGGATCTGGCAATCGCACTCCCATCACCTCAAGACTCTTCATGAGCGCACTTGTCCCGCTGCGATAAACACCAAGCACAACAATAATTCGTTTTTGATTTTTCATCGAGTAATACGAAGCGAGTATTTCACTCACCTTTTGAAAGAGCCACTCGAAATTACACAAAAAAAAGCCGCACCTTGCGATGCGGCTTCTTTCTAATGAAAAATTAGTTGTTATTAGTGATAATTTTTTTGGTCATCTTTTCTGTCATAGATGTAGCCATAGTCATAACCGGAATCTTTGGTTTTATCATCAAGAGAAACGTAGAGGCCCAATGTGAAAACAATCTGAGGAATGTCAGAATGTTGTAGGTCTGCTCCAGTAAATGTTCTTTCATCAATCCAGACATAGTTTGCTTGAGCGCGTGCGCCTTGATTTGCTGTGTCATAATATTCAGCATACAATGCATCAACAACTTCAGGAGAGAGATAATCGTATTCTAAATTAATCAAAAGACTCTTCCGTGTCGCTGTTACATTATTGTAAACAGTGTAGGAACTTGCTCCTCCCTTGTCAGCAATACCGGAAACGGCATCGTCTGTCTTTTGTTGATCAAGGCAGACAAGGTAACCAAGAACTGTTTTTTCTTTTCCTGCTATGGGAACATAATGATGGTGAACGACCCCTTGAGCATCTTGAGGAGATTGATCTTGAATATACAATTGGGCTTTAGGAGTGAAGAGTTGAAAATAATCTTCTCGCGATGCCAGCAGATTGAGAATGTTAGCCTCTATAGCAGCAGTCACTGCAATAGCCGTTGTCCCGTCAGTTGGTGCTTGATCTTCTAATGCTAGAAGATTGCTAACAGAGGTGGCAAAAGTTTGTTCCTTCTGCGCAAATTGATCGTAAGCCGGATCAGAAGCTTGAGTTCCTCCACTCTGCGCTCTTGAGAAAGAAGCACTGCAAAGCAAAGCGGTAATTAACAATAAAGGTGAAATTTTCATAACAAAAAACCTAAGATAAGATAATGAAAATGCAAATTTTATTTTTAAAACGAACCATAAAGAAAATGCAAAGAATTTAAACCGCGAAACACTCGAAATAACACAAAAAGAGAAATTCTTTTTTTAGCGATGTTTAGCGTATTTCGCGGTTCCTTCTTTTCTTCTTTTTTCCTACTTTGTTTTCTTTATGGTTAATTTATTTTTAGCTCAACTGGTCTTCAAAACCTGAATAAACGCCTCTTGCGGGATGTTCACCGTTCCGATCGATTTCATCCGCTTCTTTCCCTCTTTCTGCTTCTCAAGAAGTTTTCGTTTCCGTGAAATATCACCGCCGTAACATTTTGCCGTAACATTTTTGCGCATCGCACTCACGCTTTCACGCGCGACAATTTTTCCACCGATGGTAGCCTGGATGGCCACTTGATAAAGTTGGACAGGGATGACTTCTTTGAGCTTCGTAGCAAGGGCTCGCCCACGGCCTTCTGCTTTGTCGCGATGGACAATACTGGAAAAGGCATCAACAGGATCACCATTGACGAGCATTTCTAATTTCACCAATTTTTCAGCACGATAGCCTGCTGGTTCATAATCCATCGAGCCATAACCGCGGGTCACTGATTTTATCTTGTCATGAAAGTCGACAAGGATTTCATTGAGTGGCAACGTGGCCGTGATCATGACGCGTCGCGTGTCGATCGAATCGGTACTCTCAACCGTCCCTCGTTTTTCCATCATGATCTGCATGATGTCACCAATGTTTTCATTCGGAATCATCACGCGACATTTAACGACAGGCTCGCGAATTTCATTGATCACACTCATGTCAGGAAGATTTGCTGGATTGTCTACAAGCACAAGTTCACCATTCGTCTTTTCAACTTCATAGACAACACTCGGGTACGTGGCAATAATGTCCATGTTATATTCACGACGCAGGCGCTCTTGGATAATTTCCATGTGAAGAAGGCCCAGAAAGCCACAGCGAAAACCAAAACCAAGTGCAACCGAGCTTTCTGACTGAAAGACGAAAGCAGAATCATTCAGTTGCAATTTTTGCATCGCCATTTTGAGGGGTTCCAGATCAGCTGTGTTGATGGGATAGATACCGCTATAAACCATCGGACGAACTTCTAAGAAACCTGCAAGCGGCTCTGCTGCTGGATGGCGCGCATCGGTCAGCGTGTCTCCAATTTTCATTTCAGCCGTAGTTTTAATATTGCCAATAAAATAACCGACATCCCCCGCCTGCATCGTTTGAGTCATCGTCATCTTCGGCGTAAAGATGCCTACTTCTTTTGTATCGTACGATTGATTCGTCGACATGAGACGGACTTGCTGACCCGGTTTAAGAGTTCCTGAAAAAATACGAATGTATCCAACAACGCCGCGATAAATATCAAACAATGAATCAAAGACTAATGCTCGCAAAATCCCATCGCCCGCAGGTGGAGGCGGAATGCGGTTCACAACAGCTTCGAGAATTTCTTCAATGCCAATACCAGCCTTGGCGCTCGCTGCAATCGCCTCTTCAGATGGAATGGCAAGAATTTCTTCCAATTGTTTTTTGACGTTGTCGAGATCAGCGTTGGGCAAATCGATTTTATTGATCACGGGAATGATCGTCAACCCTTGTGCCAAGGCCAAATGAATATTGGCTACTGTCTGCGCTTCGACCCCTTGAGCAGCATCAATAATAAGTAACGCTCCTTCACAAGCAGCAAGGCTGCGTGACACTTCATAGGCAAAATCGACATGCCCTGGCGTATCCATGAGGTTGAGTTGATACTTTTCTCCATTGCGAGCTTTATACTCCATCGCGACCGGATGCGATTTGATCGTAATGCCGCGCTCTCGCTCGAGGTCCATAGAATCAAGCAGCTGATCTTGTTTTTCACGCTGTGCAATGGTGCCAGTAAATTCTAAGAGTCGATCGGAAAGCGTGGTCTTGCCATGATCGATGTGGGCGATGATACAAAAATTTCGGGTATGGGAAACAGACATGGGAATAAGAAAATAGCCACAAAGAGTACAAAGAACACAAAAAAAATGCCTCTATAAAATTTTTTTATCTACTCAGCAGGTTGTTTCCCCTATTTTGTATCTTAATAATTTTTATGTTTTTCACACCTCGTTACCTTAAACATGCCCAAGAGCTACGCATAGCCGCTCGCAAACTTTTCCATTATCATTGTGATCTTTGGAAAGCAGAGCAACAAAAAGCAGCAAGGGCAGCGCTCCAGCAGTTAGACCAGGCTCTTAAACAAAAGGAAATCACTCTCGTCACTGCTGCACAGGAAAAGGTAGAAAAACTTTTTGGACAACTCATTCCCGAGCGTCCTCATCGCACCCTTGCTGAAAACGTAGAAGCTATCATCATTGCCATTGTGCTGGCATTAGGGATTCAAGCCTACTTTTTGAAGCCTTTTAAAATTCCAACATGCTCGATGCTGCCAACACTTTATGGAATGACCGGGATGCCAGAAATGACTACTCCCCCTTCTCCACTCTGGCGTGTTATTGATTTTGTCCGATTAGGCCGAAGTTACCTGAGTACTACAGCTAATCAGGAAGAAGAAGTTCTCGATCTCAAGGAAAAGACCTACTTGAATTTTTTTACTTTCACAACGATCACCACCTCTCAAGGAACGCATACTATTTTTGCACCTCAAGATGTTTTAATGCGCGACTTTGAAGTCCGTCCAGGCAGAATTTATGCTGCTGGAGAGCCGATTGTTCGCGGTTATATTCAAGCAGGAGATCAAATTTTTTGTGATCGCTTTACCTATGCTTTTCGCAAACCTCGGGCTGCAGATGTTTTTGTTTTTATTACCACGGGTATCCAGCGTATTGAAATGACACTCCCTGCAGGAGCAAGCTCTCAATATTATGTCAAACGGCTAGCGGGCTTACCGGGACAAACACTTCGCATCGACCCACCTCAACTTTTTATCAACGAAGAAAGAGCAACACAACCTCCTTTTCAAAGAGTGATGGCTGCTTGCGAAGGATACCGTGGTTACTCCAATAGGTGCGACTATGGACCTTCCCCCTCTTACCTTAGTTCACCGCTTGATCAATTCACCGTTCCGCCACGAAGCTTTTTTGCCCTCGGTGATAATAGTTTCAACTCTAGCGACAGCCGCTATTGGGGCGTTGTTCCTGAGCAAAACGTGATTGGCCGAGCTCTCTTTGTCTACTGGCCTTTCTCCAAGCGCTGGGGATTGATTCACTGATCAGGGTGCAGGTTACAGTTTTCAGGCTAACAGGTAAAAAGCAGCTGTTCTTTAAAATGGGCTATTTATAATTTAGCAACAATCACGAAAGAGTGATTCAAAAAGTTGAATCATAATTCTTCAAGTAATATTACCTGTAGCCTGAAAAGCTGTAACCTGTAACCTTGGTCTCTACAGAAGCGCTCTACCTAATATTCAAGACAGCAACTGAAGAGTAGAGGCCGCCAGACAAACTCTATTTAGCCTTCTGAAGAGTCTCCTTCATCTTCATTGCCCAATTTGTTAAATTAGCAAACTCAGAGTTGTTTTTAGTAAGAGTCAGTATGGCCTCTAGTGCTGAAAGTGCTTCAGAATATCTTTTCAGAGCAATATAACATTCTACGGAATGAAATATGGGCAAAGGATCTTGGACATCAATCAATGATGCAGAAGAATAAGACATAATTGCATCGCTATAGCGACCTAACATTTGATAACAGGCAGCCGTTCCAATCCAACCTCGTCTATCAAAATGATTATAAAAAGTTATTGTCTCAAAAATTTGCACTGCCTCTTGATATTTTTTTTCAGAATACAAATTGTAAGCAATGAGATATAACGCATCGAGGTCTTCTTTAGTCAATCCACGTGTAATATATAATGGCACCCCTTTCGTCAACAGTGGTGTAAAAGTCTCACTCATTTTCTTTGCACTATCTTTAATAGACGTCCTACCCTGAGTTTTATTTTCAGTCATGGTTTTATACGGTTTTTATCGCCAGCTAACTTTAAATATTATTTATTAGAGTTTCCATTCCTGAAGCAAGAGAAGTAATAATTTGTCCCGCTAAAGAAACTTGGCTCTGCAAAGTTGTGACGGCATTGTTTAAAAAAGTTTGGGAGTTAGCAAGGTTATTATTCTGGATTGAAAGTAGAGCTTGAACCTCAGTAGTCGGAAGACCATCTTTAGTGTCATAAATAATTGTTCCACCATAGGTAAAGTAAAGATAAGAATTAACAGTTTCTTCATAAGTGTACCCGTCAAAAGCAGTAACCTGACTTCCTGTCCAGCCATTGGGGCTGGTTTCCCAATGCCAAGAAAAAACAGTTATTGTAATATTTTGATTTCCATCTTTACCTGAATCAGTAGCAACACTATTAAGCGCTGCTGTGAGATTGATAATATTAATTTGATACGAAAGAGACTGGCTGTAATAGCTGCTAATCTGTTCGTTTTGATAAATGATAACTGAGTTGGTTGTATCTAACAAAGCAGAGTAGACGTTGCTTCCGAGCATACTCACAAAAGTAGAACTCCCTAAGATGGTCAACCCATCTGGCTGTGGAATCGGAAGAGTGTTAACAAGAAGAGATTGATACAAGCCTGATCCTAATAGACTACTCGTTTTATCTGCCACATAAGGACCAGTTTGAATATCATACCAATAAATCTGTTCAGTATAAATATTCTCGTAAAGAGCAATGACATTGGTAGCCATCGAGGTGCTGCCATACAAAATGCGCAGCTCTGTTCCAAATCTCACACTAAATGTTACTGGGTCTATTTGATAAGAGGCTGCATAAGTGCTAAAAAAAGTTGAAAACTGACTGGAAAAAAATATCTGTGTTGAGTAGTTTTCGTAAACGTCAATACCATCAACGTTAAAAACATGAGTTTGACCAGCCCCTTGATTGTTTAAAACGTTAACATGCACATTCGATCCTATTAAAGTGGATTTAAAATAGGTGGTAGGGCCGTTATAGCTATAAGGAGCGAAAGGATAGCTGAAAAAAGTATACGATTGATAAAGGCTAGGATCGTAGCAAGAAAGATTACCAGAAATAGTAACGAGCGTTGTCCTGATAGGAATTCCCGTTGGTCCATTTGGCTCTAGCGGATTAGTGCCAATAAAATTATTATGAAAATCTAAAGGATTAAAATAGAGCGGTTCCATATTATTACCGTTTGGAAATCGTGATTTTTGAGATACTGGCTTTCACTGCTTGATAACAACTAGATTAATAGAAGTAGTAATGAATGATGAGTAATGGGTAGTGAGTATTTTTAAAATCGAAAGGCAATCAGTTTTTCGAGTGTCTTATCTCACTAGATTTTATTTTTCAAAAATAAACTTTTAAAATAGCACTTGGTAACTTGCAGCAGCCACTCATTACACATTACTTTTTCTGTAATTGATCCAGATATCAAATAAAAATAAACAGTTGTTTTCAAAAACACGCTATTTTCTAGAACGTGCCCCATAACTATAACCTTTGGAGGTTCGGACCCCTCTCACATTGCGCAACATTTTAGCTGCTTTTTCCTCCTGGAAAAGCATTGTAAAAAGATAAGGGAATCCTTCAATCTTCAAGCGCGGCACTTTACTGCTAATAAAAAGCTCGATGGCTTGTACATGAGGCAACTCTTCAGCGGTCATCAACGTGAAAGCATCTCCTATTGACTGAGCTCGCCCTGTACGTCCAATACGATGCACATAATCTTCGGGGTGTTGAGGGACATCATAATTAATCACATGACTCACTCCAGCAATATCAATCCCTCGTGCAGCAATATCAGTTGCTACCATGACCTCGTAACGTCCATTTTTAAAACCATCCAGTGCCTCGATCCTCTCTTGCTGGCTCCGATTAGAATGGAGAACAGCAACCGTATGCTGTTGCTGCAATAATTGACGGGCAATACGGTCGGCTCCATCTTTAGTACGACAAAAAATCAAAACGCTTTGAAAATCAGTTTTCTCTAAAAGGGCAATCAGTAGATCAAATTTTTGTGCCGCAGCTACAGGATAAAAAGCATGTGTCACGGATTCTGCAGGAGAACGCCTTTCTCCAATATCGATCTTTTCCGGATTGGAGAGGCACCATTGAGACAGCCGCTCAATTTCCTGTGGAATCGTCGCTGAAAATAATAATGTTTGTCTCTTTGTGGGACATGCTTGAACAATACGACGCACATCCGGAAGAAAGCCCATATCCAACATACGATCGACTTCATCGAGGACAAGAATACTCACTCCCTTCAAGCTAAGTTCCCCTTGTTGTAATAAATCCAGAAATCGTCCTGGTGTGGCTACAATGATATCAGCTCCATCTTGCAGTGCTTTTTTTTGAACCCCATAACCGACTCCGCCAAAGAGCACCGCAACACGCAAGTCCGTAAACGCCGCAAAATCTTGAAAAGCCTGTTCTACTTGAATCGCCAATTCCCGCGTTGGTTCTAAAATAACGCAGCGCGTCACTCCGGTAGAAGCCCCCAACATACTCAAGATAGGCAAACCGAAAGCTGCCGTTTTTCCAGTTCCTGTTTGAGCTGAGGCAATCAGATCTTTTTGCTGAAGAATTCTTGGGATGGCTTGGAGCTGAATAGGAGACGGCTCAACATACCCAATTCTTTGGGCGCCATGAACGACTGCTTCACTTAACTGAAAATCTTGAAATGACATTAGCTGTTAACCTTATCAAACGTTCTCAGATCATACCAGTGAATAACAGCTGGAACAAAGGGGGTCGCAATCGCTCCGAAAAAGAATTCTGATCCTGCCTCAAGCCGCCAAGAGCTAATCTCCCAAGATCGTTTGTTCAAAACAATAGAGCGCACATGGGCTTCCTCCATGGTAGCAACATTATTTTTCATTCCGAAGGCTATCCCTCCCCCATCAGCCTTTAATGCAGCTTCTTTGGCAGTCCAAAGTTTAAAAAACGTTTGTTGATTTTGCTCCTGCCCTTCTTCCTGTAAAAAAAGTAATTCTTGAGGAGAAAAAAAACGCTTAGCAACAGAAACCAGATCGATTTTTCGCAGCCTCTCCAAATCGACGCCAACTGACCCTCTGCTCAGGGCTACCATGATCATTTTTTTTGAATGAGTAACATTAAAATGAAATTCTGGAAACTCCGGCAAAAATGGTTTTCCTTGATCTGTTTTTTCAATGCGCCCATCGGGACATTTCAAGTAGACGCCCAACAAGTATCTTAATAATTTTCGCGTGCTCTCAAAGCGACGTGCTACGAAAGGAAGCTTCATGGCACTCAATTTTATTTGTTCATCAACTGATAGCGAGAGCTCAGGAACATGGTTAACCGTGGCAAGCCACAGATGAACGTCTCCAGGAAGCAAACTGCAGGACTCTCCAGGATGAGTATGAAAAATAATGTTTTTATTATTTTCAAAACAAATAGCATTTTTCATCGAGCCATTAAATTATACTTACTTATGAACTTTTCCAAATTAAATACCGATGTCTTACGGCAATTGCTAAAACTCTCGGAAAGAAAAGAAGCTTTAGTTCAAGAGCTCGAAAAAATTGAGAACGAAATCCTTTCTCACCTTCACGGACATACTTCCTTTCGTGGCTCCGCGACTAAAAAAGATCGAGGCACTAAAAAAATCACTCCCACCAAGAGACTCGGAAGAGGAATGATGAAGCAAAACATTCTTCAATCATTAACTGAAGCAGGCCCTACTGGACTAAAAGTTTCTGAACTCTCAAAAAAAATTAATGCCACGAGTGCCAGCATCCATGTCTGGTTTAGTAATATTGGAAAGAAGATGGAAGAAATTGAAAAAGTGGACGCAGGACATTTCCGTATTCGGCAATAGCTGCATCGCTGCTTCGCATGCGCCGCAGCAGTTTGAGTACTGTAGTTTGAGTTTGAGTTATCTAGGCTTCGCATATTTAAAAAATAAAGCGCAAAGCGCCTTTTAATACGTGCGGCATGGCAGCCGCGGGATCAAATACTGAAGGCAGCACCGAAGGGGTGAGCCTCGCGGGCGCGAGCGAATTGCAACTCAAACTACAGCACTCAAACTATTGCAATTAAATAAATGCTATCAAGCAATGAAGTCGATTAACTTCAAGAACAGTAATTTCTATAGAAACTAATCGCCTCCGCTGTTCCTCGGCTACTTGGATGCAATGAAACATGTCCCCCTGCTTTTTTGACCGTTTGTTTGACAGCATCGTGCGCATTCGAAGGACAGGCAACCATTGTTGCGACCTCACCTGTCAGCATCGTAATATCATTGTGATAATCACCAATCGCGAGAATGTGTTCAGGATTGATGGATAAGAGTCGGCTTAGTTCGCTAAGCGAGGATCCTTTGTTGTAAGATCCATGACAAAAGTGAAGATGGACATGACTTCGTTGAAAACAAAATTCCTCAGGTCGTCCAGGCAACTCTAAAAGCCTGATGGAAAGCTCATCAAGCAACGCCTCATCCCTAACTAAAAGTTCATCAAGAACCCCACTAGCATTTTCTAAAAAAACCGCTTCCTCTCCATATTCAGCAATGAGTTGACACACTCGTTCGAAAAAAACCCCTGATGTTTTAAAAAGAACGTCATGTTCTTCATCACATCGTCGATTCCAATCTCCAAGCGCTTCTGCATCACCATTCTCATGATAACGATAAATGTGTCGCTCGCTAGTAATGAGATAATGAGGTTTTACCGGAGCATCGAAATGCTCTAGCCCCAAGAGCAGCAGATCAAGTGATCGACCTGTATTAATCACCCAGAGACTACCTTGTTGCACGGCTTCTTGTAATTCCACAGCGAGCAAGGAATCACATCGTTCTTTAGGCGGAAAGGATGAAACTAAATCATTCTGTAAAGGATCAATTAAAGTGCCATCAAAATCAGTACTGAGGAGTTTTACTGCGGGCATAATTAGAGCTTTCCAAAAAAATTATTTTCCCGTTTTTCCGGAAAGCTCTAAGGCTACAGGTTGCAGGTTACAGGTTACAGGTAAAAATTAGCTCTTCGATAAAAATGATTCGCCAATAAAAGCACTTTTTTCAACTTTGATGTATTCTGAGAAAAAAATTATCCGTTTTGCTACAGGCAAACATACTTCTCCTGTCACCTGCAACCTGTCACCTGCAACCTTTTTTCCCAATAAGCTTAGTCATCAAACAAAAATATTTTTAGAGATCACGTCCATTCGCCCTAATTAAGAGTCATGATTCTTTTGATAGAGCATCTGCAACAATTCGACAACAACAGCAAAAACAATGGCAATGTAGATCCCCTCTTCTGGAAAATGATACCGCAATCCTTGAAGAATTAAATTGGCACCAATCAGCACTAAAAACGTTAATGCTAAAATTTTGAGCGACGGATATTTTAAAATAAATTCTCCGAGCGGCCCGACATAGCACAAAACAGCAAGGAAAGAGAGAACCACTGCAACAATAATAATTGTAAGATGACGAGTCAATCCGACCGCTGTGATTACTGAATCAATAGAAAAAAGCAAGTCGAGCATCATGATTTGTATCACAGCAGCTGTTAACGCGTTTTTCCCAATATGATGTTTAACCTCTTCTTTTTTCTTATGAAACAACATGTCATAAAGCTCAAAAACTCCTTTAGCCATTAAGAACATTCCTCCAGTTAAAAGAAATAAATCCCTCACAGAAAAATAACCAATGCATGGAGTCGTGAGTCTCACCAAAGAAAGAACTCCTGAAATAAATAAAATTCTTAAAAGGAGAGCAACCAACAACCCAAGGCGTCGAGCCCGTTGCCGCAAGTGAAAAGGGAGCGGCTCCACTACCAAGGAAATCACAAGAATATTGTCGATTCCTAAAACTAATTCTAAGCCGACTAAAACACTCAGCAAGATAAGCGATTGCCAATTTAAAAAATCCAAGATCATTTAGGGAGTCTGAGCGAAAAGAAAAAAGAAATCAGCAAAAATCCTGAAGCAATCCAAAAAGAAGTTAAGGCATAATGAGGACCTTGGAGATTAATGGCAAGAAACGACCCTGCCATCACTGGTCCGACACAACGAGCTAAACAACCAGCTGATTGGTAAAATCCAAAAGCTGCTCCTTGCCATTGTTCCTTGGCGCTTTTTGAGACAACGGTGGGAAGCACCGGTGTCAACAAGCTATCACCAATGGCCAAGATCGCACAACAGCCAACGGCCATTGCTGTACTCCAGGTTAGTGGCATAACAAAAGAAGCTCCTACCAATAGAAGCGCACCAATAGTGGCAATTCTGCGACTACTAAACTTTTGTGATAAAAATCCAAACAGCCCTCCCTCAAGCACAATCGCAATAATCCCAAACATCGTGTAAACGTATCCTACCTTGAGTTCATTGACTCCATAACGATGATAGAAAAAAAGAGCCAACAACGTCATCATCATTGAAAATCCAACCACAAAACAAAAAAAAGTTGCAACAGCCGGAAGATATTTTTTCTTGTCGACATGTTCTAAAATTTTCCAAAGCGGAGGATGCCCTTCCCCTTTCATTTTCTTTTCTTTCAGTGGCTCCGGAAGAATTGCTAAAATGAGAAAGACGTTCAAAGCTGCTAAACAAGCTCCTATCAGCATCGGAGCTGCTCCTCCCCAATAATAGGCACTCCATCCTCCTAAGGCTGGTCCAAAAATAAATCCAAACCCGTAAGCAGCTCCTATTTTTCCCATCATGCCAGCGCGCTCTTCAGGCGTTGTGAGATCGGACACAGAAGCCTGAATCACACTGATGTTACCTCCAGCAGCTCCATCAAGAGCTCGCCCTAAAAGCACCATCGTCATGGAATGTGCCACTCCCATGATCAAGTATCCAACAGCCGTTCCTAACATGCTAATCACCAAAACAGGCTTACGCCCGATGCGGTCGGAAAGATGCCCCCAAAACGGCAGCATGATTAATTGTGCCAAAGAAAAAATTCCCATCACCCATCCAATCTGCCACGCAGGAGCTCCAAGCATTTCAGCATAACGCGGCAAAATCGGCATCACAATTCCAAACCCCAACATATCAATGAAGACGGCAAAAAGGAGCGTCCCAAGTTGGAGTTGTTTTTTAGTCATGAGAGAAAGAAGATAACAAAAAAGAACGCAAGGCAAAGAAGAGAATAGCCACAAAAGAACACAAAGGAACTTTTTTGTGTTCTTTGTGTTCTTTTGTGGCTATTTCTTTTTCTAAAATTTTTTGCGCTACTTTGCGGTTAAATATTTTTTATATTATAAAACCATCCATTTTTATGAACTCCAACAAAACCATCACGACCACCGCCGGCTGCCCCTTTGCCACCAACCAACATAGTCTCACTGCTGGTCCACGCGGGCCACTTTTGATGACCGACTTTCAACTTCTCGAAAAACTAGCGCATCAAAATCGCGAGCGCATTCCTGAACGGACCGTTCATGCCAAAGGTTCCGGCGCTTATGGGACGCTCACGATCACGGGCGATATTTCAAAATATACCCGAGCTCAAGCGCTACAACCGAACACGAAGACCGAATGCCTCGTTCGTTTTTCCACAGTCGCTGGAGAACTCGGCGCCGCCGATGCCGAGCGCGATGTGCGCGGATTTGCAATGAAGTTTTATACCAAAGAAGGAAACTGGGATCTTGTTGGGAACAACACGCCGGTCTTTTTTGTACGTGACCCTTACAAATTTCCAGACTTCATCCACACTCAAAAACGTCATCCAAAAACTCATCTTCGCAGCACAACCGCGATGTGGGATTTTTGGTCTCTCTCCCCTGAGAGCCTCCATCAAGTTACGATTCTGTTTTCCGATCGCGGCATCCCTCTCAACTTTCGTCACATGAATGGTTACGGGAGCCATACCTACAGCCTCATCAGCAAAGAAGGAAAGCGTCATTGGGTAAAGTTTCATTTTAAAACGCAACAAGGCATTAAATTCATGACTAATGCCGAATCAGAAAAACTGATCGGCCAAGATCGTGAAAGCAACCAGCGTGATCTCGTTGAATCGATCGAGGTAAAAAATTTTCCACGTTGGAAAATGCAAGTTCAAGTCATGACGGAAGAGCAAGCTGCCACCTGCAGTTTCAATCCGTTTGATCTCACCAAAGTTTGGCCTCACCAAGATTATCCGGTCATCGATGTGGGTATGTTGGAATTGAATCGCAATCCTGAAAATTATTTTGCGGAAATTGAGCAAGCAGCTTTCTCGCCATCCAACATCGTTCCTGGCATCAGCTTCTCACCTGACAAGATGCTCCAAGCCCGCGTCTTTAGCTACGCCGACGCTCATCGTCATCGTCTGGGAACCCATTATGAAATGCTGCCAGTCAATCGTCCTAAATGCCCGATGGCGACCTATCATCATGACGGGGCGATGCGTTTTGATGAACCAACGATGGGAGACGCCTATTACGAACCAAATAGTTTTAACGGACCAAAGGAAGACCCGAGTTTTGCTGAACCGCCTCAGGATCTCGGCCATGTCGCCGCCGATCGTTACAATGGAAATGAGGGCAATGATAATTTCACTCAAGCCGGAAATCTTTTTCGCTTAATGCCACCTGATGAACAAGAGCGTCTCTTCGCCAACATTGCCGCAGCCATGAACGGAGTTCCAAAAGAAATCCAGGAGCGACAATGCCTTCTCTTCGATCAAGCCGACCCTGCTTATGGCAAGGGAGTGAGAAAGCTGCTTCGCAGCAGTTAAGCTGCTTTGCAACAGGTTGAGTTACAAGGCAAGAAGAAGAGAATAGCCACAAAGAACACAAAGAAAGAATTTTTTTATAAAAAAATTCTAGAAATTAAAGGCAGTTTTTTTCTTTGATTTCTTTGTGTTCTTTGTCGCTAATTTCTTCTTTCATTGTTTCCTTCGTTGACAGAGTCGATCACCTTCCTTAGAACTAAATCAGTCATTTAAAAAACAACCTGCCACTATGATCAAAAAAAACATCCTACTCGCCTTGATTCTTGCCTTTTCTTTATTTGCTGGAGCTTCTGCCATGGCAGCCAGCGCTCATAAATTAGAAAAGGAAGGTCGCAAAGCACTCGAAGAACTCTATAAGAAAAATCCGAAAGCACGTATCGTTGGAGATCAAGCTGTCGGCATTTTAGTTTTTCCTGGGATTTGGAAAGGTGGATTTATGTTTGGAGGTCAACGTGGCGACGGCGTTTTATTTACGGGCGGAACGGTTGCTGGTTATTACAACAGCACTGCAGTCTCCTGGGGTTTGCAAGCAGGCTTACAAAAATTTGGCTATGCGCTCTTTTTCATGAATACCAAAGCGCTCAACTATCTTAACAAGAGCGATGGTTTTGAATTAGGTGGTGCTCCGAACCTCACTATTGTTGACATGGGAGTGGCTGCCGGCCTTTCAACGACAACCTTGCAAAAAGATATTTATGCTTTCTTCTTTAATCAAAAAGGCCTCATGGCTGGTATTTCACTGCAAGGAACGAAGGTCACTCCTTATACACCGAGCGAGTAGCCGCTTGGCAGAAGTTGATATGTTGAGCCGCTGCGTCATATTCCCGCGAAGGCGGGAATAAAGAAGCAGCTGTTGAGCGCCGCTAATGCGGCTGTTGAGAGGAAATCATATCTTCTCAAAAAAAACTTCATTAATACTTTTCACTTAAACTTCATCGCTTCGCGATGAAGTGGACCGCCCCAGACTCGAACTGGGAACCAATTGATTAAGAGTCAACTGCTCTACCATTGAGCTAGCGATCCATGTTGCTTCGCAGCAGTCGAAGTTTAAAATTTAAACTTTAACTCATTCCTTAAACTAAGAGCGAAGCAATTTGCAGGATGTCATTATACACTTTTGTTTGAAACGTACCAAGAAAAATTTTCTCGCTTGGCAGCAACTCTTCTTGTTAACTAATACCATCTTTAATAAATAACTGGACCATCTAACTTGTTCTTTTTGCGCAGAGCTTCGTTGTCAGAGCTTACGTTATGATACATAGCGCTACGCTCTTTCGCCTTGCTCAACACAAAAACTCCTGCGTCATATAATCCAGTTATTTATTAAAGATGGTATTAATTTCCTGATGCTCAGCATTAACCTCCAGCCTTCCCTCCGCTTCATTGGCACTCTCTTCATTGCCATGGCACTCTTTTCCCTGAGCGGAGGACACTGGGCCGTTCTTCAAAGTGTTGCTTGGGGACGGATGATTCAGTCGTATTCCTCACAAGGTTCTTTTTCTTCGGCAGTGGAAAAAACATTTAGTGGAAAATATCGCTGCTCTCTTTGTAAAAAAATCGAATATGCCAAACAGCAAGAAAAGAAAAATGATTTCGTGAATGAAATCTTCAAAAAGAAAGAAGGAGTTTTAGAACAACTTTTTTCTTTTTCAAAAATTTTTCCAACCTCCTTTCACTTTCCTCGAATCAGGAAAAGTTTTTATGGTGGCCCTATCATGAGGCCCCTTCTTCAGCCGCCGCGCATCGCTTAGCGTGCATCGCTAGGCTTCAGAACCGCTGTGCGATAGTTGCCACCACAGAGTGGTGGCATCCCCGTGAAATCGGGGATTCAGCTAGCGCCGCCATATCCTTCACTTTGACTATGCCCCGAAATAATTCGAGGCACTTGTTCACACTTGGGTGCTCCCTCGCGCTTTACCGCGACCTCCATCATACCTCAACATTTTTTTATCATGAAATTTTTTATTCCATTTTTATTAGCTTTTACTTTTGCTCTCCATGCTACTGAAGAAGGCAGCACAACGCTTCCAGAAAATCCTCCCATGGCCATCAACGATGATGAAGCCTCATTGACTCTCAACAACGATCAAGAAACAGATCCTGCTTTAAAGGAAAAAGAGAGTCGCTATGTCGTCATCTCTCAAAAAAATTCTTCGCCGTTGATGGTGTTTTTAAATAAAGAAAATCCTGAAAAAAAGCCTCTATCAGCTGATGATCTTACTCAGCAACAACGAAGAAATTTTGAGCCACAAGATTCCTCAGCAGCGATCAGCCGCAGTCCTAATCCAGCTACTATCTCAGAAAAAAGAAATAGCACCTCACCCAAGCCAACTTTACCCGAACCATCATCACTGCTTTTTAAAACGCTGAGCTATTGTCCTGGCTGCAAGAAATGGCACACAGCTGCCAATATTTCTAAAAAACAGCTACCTCAAATTCTTTTTATGAAAAAAAAAGAAACAACCTTCTGGGATCCGGTTTATCGTCAAGATGAACAACCTGCAAGTTCATTACGTCAAAGCGCTCTCCTGCAGTCCATGGATCCATCACCCTCAAGAGAATCAATAGAAAGAAAAAATTTTCAATTTGTTACTGATGATCATGGTGAACAAGCACTCCATCATCTTAACCCTATAACTGGAGCGCTAGAAAAAAGTTCCTTCGAAGATCCTATTAATGCATTACCTGCTATTTCTTACTGCGCTTCCATCTTATTGCAAACTCGCTCGTTGATGCCTGATACCCTGGCACATTTTTTCTTAATGCGCGCCTTAGAACAGAATCAAAACACCTTAAAAACAATTCCTCTCGTTTCAGAAAATGAAAAAACTCCCCTCTTACCAAGAGGTATTGCCCCCACAACTTATTCTTCAACTTCTACTGAAAATTAGACCCTCCACTTGCAAAGTCCTAACTCTCTTGTAATCTATCATTACTTCATGGCAACGCCTTCACTCTTAAAAATCTTTCATAAACTTTTTGGATCTAAGAAAAATTCTGCGATTAGAGATCAGAATACCAATCTAGAAATAACTTCATCATCTTCCAGAAAGAAAAAACCGCGTCCTCACATGACTTCACGATCTTCACAGAAACCACGAGAGATGAAGTCTCTCATTAAAGATCTCGAAAATAAAATTGGATACCATTTTAAAAATCCTCAGCTGCTAACCGAGGCCCTAACTCATTCCAGCATTGCTCTCGACCGAGCGCAGCATCCTTTTGATAATGAGCGATTGGAATTTTTGGGTGATGCCGTTTTGCAACTCGTTATCACAACCCACCTCTTTGAAATCTTCCCTGAATTTGAAGAAGGGCCACTAACAAAAATCCGCACTCGCCTTGTCTCTCGAACCGCTTTAAAAGCATACGCTTCTCACCTGGATCTTGGAAAATACCTTATCATGGGACGAGGAGAAGAAACCAGTGGAGGACGTGAACGCTCTTCGATTCTGGGAGATTCTTTTGAAGCACTCATTGGAGCTATTTATTTAGACAGTGACTTTTCAAGAGCGCGTAAGTTTATCTTACGAGAAGCAGCAGAACATTTACATCGAGTCGCGCTAGAACCTGAAGAAATCAACCCCAAAGGCCACCTCCAAGAGCTACTCCAATCAAAAGCTCCTTCCGCCCCTGTCTATGAGCATTTGGAAGAACGAGGAAAAGCCCATCTCAAATATTTTCGCTGCCGCGTTATCTGGGAAGGAAAAGAACTTGGCGTTGGAGAAGGACGCAGCAAAAAAGAAGCCGAGGTTGCAGCCGCTACGCAAGCGTTGAAAGGACTGCAATAACTACAGGTTACAGGTTGCAGAAAAACAATGAACATAACATATTGAAATAAAAATAATCTTTGAAATTTCAACTCTCAAAGCAGCATTGCCTTGAATAATTCAATAGTTGTAAAGCAGTGCTCACATTTGTGATTTTTTCCTGTAACCTGTAACCTGCAAGCTGTAACCTGCTCCTCCATGCTTCCCATCACTGCCATCCTTCTCGGCCTCGCCATTACCGTTAAACATCTCGTTGCACTTTTGGCTCCCGAGCCATTTAAAGCTTTTGCACAACGTTTTCCGCGCTCTCCTTTTTTTGGAAAGCTGCTATTTGGAATCGCTCTCATTTGGACATTGGCCTTGGCACTGACGACCGACCTTGGAGAATTTAGCTCCATGAGAAATTCTATTATTGGTGGAATTATTATTGGCGGAGGACTTTTCGGATGGCTAGTTCCTGATTTTTTAGCGGTCCGTTCGCTAGGATTTTTAGCACTCCTGGCAGCTCGTCCTTTGCTAGAGCTGACCTTCCTGCAATCAGGCGCGCTCCCCTTCCTGATCTCGCTCCTAGCCTACCTCTGGGTGATTGTTGGCTTGTTCTGCGTCGGCATGCCTTACCTTCTTCGTAACTTCATCACATTTATTACAGCCCCAAGCCGCGCACAACTCTGGCGTGGCCTCTCTTGGATCGGACTGGTGTATGGACTTGCGCTCCTGGTTCTAGGCTGCTGGCAGCTTCTTTAGAAGAGATTCTTTTTCTTTTCTTAGCTACCTCACGCAGGAATATTTTTGAGCACCTCAGCGTTGGAAGGATATTTTTTGATGAAGGAGAGGATTCGCTCAATGGCCTCAATGGGCTTATGGCCAGCCAATCCGCGGCGAATGATATTAATTTTGTGAAGGTCATCCGGAGGAATAAGCAACTCTTCACGTCGTGTTCCTGAAAGAAAAATATCTACGGCAGGATAGATGCGTTGTTCACTAATCTTTCGATCGAGCACTAACTCCATATTCCCAGTTCCTTTGAACTCTTGGAAAATCAGATCATCCATGCGGCTGTTCGTCTCAATGAGAGCAGAAGCAACAATCGTGAGCGATCCAGCCTCTTCCGTGTTACGAGCTGCTGCAAAGAGTTTGCGCGGAATTTCCATTGCCCGCGCATCCACACCACCACTCATCGTGCGCCCGCCTCCCTTCATGGAGTTATTGAAGGCACGTCCAATACGCGTCAACGAATCCATGAGGACAAAAACATCTTTCCCTTGCTCCACAAGACGCTTAGCGCGTTCAATCGCTAGCTGGGCAATCCGTGTGTGGCTCTTCAAATCACAATCGTTAGAGCTGGCATAGAGTTCTGCCTGAGGAAAAGTCCGTCGCATTTCCGTGAGCTCTTCCGGACGTTCATCAACGAGAAGAATAATCAACTTCATCGTCGGATGATTTTTAATCACAGCGTCAGCAATATGCTGCAACAGCGTCGTCTTTCCTGTCCGTGGTGGAGCCACGATGAGGCCGCGTTGTCCTTTTCCAACAGGAGCCATCAGATCAATGATCCGCGTAGTATAACGTTCTGGAGTCGTCTCCAGCGTAACGCGCTCCAGAGGGCTGATCGTTGTCAGTTCTTCAAAAAGAGGAACGTTTCTAAATTTTTCAGGATCCTCACCCTCTATTTCAGTCAATCTAAACAATTGCCATCCTCGTTGACCACGTCGTGTCTCTCCCTTGATGCAGACACCATCTCGAAGATTGAATCCTCGAATCACTTCAGGCGTTACAAAAATATCATTTACAGAGGCTGCATAACCACGACGTGCTTCTCGCAAAAAACCAAATCCTTTTCCTGAAAGCTCGACGATTCCTTCTGAAAAAGTCGGTTCTGCATTTGGGTCAGCATCAGGAAGCGGAATAAATTCGTTCTCCATAGGAGTTTGATTCTCGCTTTGTCCACCATGATTAGAACGAAAGTTCCGGCGATCTCTATCTTTGTTGCGCTGAAAAGGACGACGATTGCGAGGGCGACGATTGCCACGATGTTGAGGGCGCCCACCTCCCTGCGAAAACTGCTGTTGTTGCTGTTGCGAGTTACTTCCTCCTTCCTGAGAAGAAGAGCCTGAGGCAGCGTTAGAGGAATGAGTTTCGGAAGGAGCAGAAGCAGCTCCTGGAATTGGTGGAGGCGTTGAGTGTGATAAATTATCTTGCATGGTTAAATTGAAAATCGATGGAGTAAAAAAAGGGGCAGCTCAAAAAGTTTTTGGGTACAACTTTACTGCGAGGAAAAAACTAAATTAGAAAAATTCTAACGATACTAACAAAGAAAAAAATTCCAGTAATTAAGGAAACAGGAAAATTCAGGTGAACGTTCTCACATGAACAACCATGAAGCACTGCAACAGCTGCTCTTAATCGTTTGCGAGCGGAGAGTTGATCCATCAACTCGTGACTTGCTATTGCTGCACGTAACTCAATCAGAGTGAGCAAAAGAGTCAACTCTTTTTTTTAAAAAATTTTTGCTCTAGAAAGAGAGAGTGCCTCCAATGGCCATTAAATGAAGGTTGCAGCCTGCTTGGCGAAAAGCTTCTTGCGCTTGAGTGTGATCAATTTTAATAGGAGGAAAAGTATCGTAGTGAAGGCCGACAATCTCTTTGCAACCGATCCAACTTGCTGCAGTGATGGCATCTTTTACTCCCATAGTAAAACAATCACCAATGCAAAGAGCTGCAAATTTTAAGGGCCCAGCAGCAGCAATCAGTTTCATGTCGTGAGTAAGACCTGTGTCTCCACTGTAATAAAAAGATCCTTCTGCTGTCTTGATTAAAAACCCCCCCGGTTCTCCTCCGTAAGATCCATCAGGCATACTGCTCGAGTGATGAGCGATCGTCAACGTGACTGCCCCAAACTCAGCATTCCAAGAGCCCCCAAGATTCATAGGAAAAGCTTTTTCCAATCCTTTTTTCTTAAACCATTGAATCACTTCAAAAGATCCAACAAGCGTAGCTCCTGATTGACGCGCGATCACTTCCACATCAGCAACGTGGTCAAAATGACCATGCGAAAGAAAAATATAATCAGGCTTTAATGCTCCAACATCAATCTTGGCCGCTAATGGATTGGGTGTAATAAAAGGATCAAAGAGGAGGCGTTTTCCGGCGACCTCAACTTCGAAACAAGAATGACCGTAATAAGTGAATTTCATAGGAAAAAGGTGTACAGGTTACAGCGTTTCAGGATACAGGTCATAATAAGTAAAAATTAACATAGTAAGTAAATTTGATGCATTATATTTTTTGCCGTAGGCCTATCTTACAAACTGCAACCTGAAACGCTGTTACCTGCTACCTGAGAGTTTGTTCAAAAAATTATTTTTTGGACAAACTCTAGTTGCTCGCCCATGCAAAGAGATCTGGTTTTTTCCCTACAACGAATGTGTATTTTTTTGGTTTATAATGTTTGTAAAGGAAGGATTGAATCTCGCAACTCCATCGTTGAAAGATCATCAAAATAATCCGTTTCACAGCTGATGATTGTTCCCATTTCAAAGCCCGCACAGGAAGGGTCTCTTGCACCAATCGTTTCCACGATTGAAGCACAGCTTCTCTTGTGAAGGCAACTCCTGACTGACTCCCATGTTCTACAAGTTTAGAACGAAAAACAGGATCTTCCTTCAAGCGCTTGAGGTATAAAAAAACTTCTTCAGCAGAATGGGCAACAAGATAATCATGCCCAGGATGCCCATCGCCAATAAAAGCTGACTCTCTCCCTCCAATGAAAGGAACACTCGCTAACCAAGCGTTATGGAGCTTGTGTGCCGGCTTATAATAAAAACGACGCGTTGAAAAATCTCGAATAGCAACAACACAATCGACATCACTAAAATTATGCCAATCATCAAAATCGCGATGAATAAAACAAAGCCCAAGTTCTTTTTCTAATCGTGAATGCCATTCCTTAGAACAAAGCTCTGGAGCTATGTTCTGTGGATCACCCATAAAACAAACTGTTTCAAATCGCTCACCACGTGTCGCGTCACGCGGAATGAGAAAAGGTTGAGGCCAGTGCGGAATAAATTCTGTAAAGGGAAGATACTTCGTAGCAATTTTATTAGGAATCAAGTGGAGCATCCCCGTTGGATGAGGAATGCCAGCATCTGCAACAATGCCGGCAACAAAAAGGGAGGGAGGAAAACGTAATCGCTTCGGATAGCAATATAACAAACCACTCATCGTAACAACAATTCCTCGGTGAGGCAGATGAGGCATCTTTGCAAAAAATTCACAGTTCACACCAGCTTGTTGTAATAAAGTCCCAGTTTGATAAAGCCAAGTATGCACGGTCAAACTTTTGTTAAGTTCTGCAAATTTAACAAATCCTCCTTTCTCCCATTTTTCTCTCCATGCAGGAGAGGGAAAACAATCTTCAGGCATGCAAAAAAACACTTTCTCCATGAACATGATGGGAATTTTTTCCTGAGCTTTTTTTTCAAGATAGCGGAGCCTTATTTTAGACCAGCACTGAACAAGGCAATACCTCATTGTCGTCGCACGAGCAGCCTGGTCATAAAAAGCGGCGACTCGCTGTGAAAAATTTCGTGATTCTTCCCAATAAAAAGCGACACGCTTGTACTCATGCGCTACCGCTTCTACGCGCTTGAGATCAGCTTCCAAAGCTGCTTCCAGCCAGCTTACAGCAACACTCAATAAAGCATTAGGTATTTGCGACGTTGCTAGAGCCGTTCTCTTTTCTACAATTTCGAGTGCACGAGAAACTGTTCCCTGCCACTGCTGGACCAAGAATTGATTTTCCGATATCGCCGCCTTCATCATCTGAATCAAACTCTCCACTGCATCACTCATGGCAAATGCAGCAAGAGAATATTCGACGGCTTGTTGTTCTTCCTGCTTCTCAGTTGATTCTGCAGCCTTGATCCTCAAGGAGAGAGCTTGTTCTGAACAGCGCGTCATCTCTTCCCAATTTTCTAAAAAAGAAATTCTTTTTTCTTCAGCAATAGCCACATGCTGAACCGTGATGTTGGCACTATGAACAGCCTCATAAGCAGAGCTAACCCAACGACCCACCATTAGCTCCCCCTGGATGGATCGGGATCTCTTCTGTTGATATTGCTGAGCCGTTTTAAAAAAATGGATCGCCTGTTCCACATGATGAGAAGCCTTAGGGAGAATGGTTTGATATTTCTTAGCAGCATCTCGGAGCTGCATCATTTCTCGTTCAAAATGATGGGAGCAACTGGCCACCAAACAAAGCATCCAATACCGATAGTGAGAAAAAATCTCCTGAGCGATACCTTTTTCAAAACTCCCATGATCAGTTTTTCCGCGAGAAGACTCTTCGAGCGCTTCATTGACTTTTTGTATCGATAAAGCGAACCGAGTAAAATTATCAACAAAAGGCATTCTTGTGGGAACGAGAACGCTATTTCTATGCCTCTGCCGAACAACTTGTCTTGCTGCATCTGCCGCTAATCGCCAATAACGAGCTTCTTCTTTTTGCCCAACTGCCATGGCTCGAAGGCTCTCCTCTCGATAATAAAGAGTCGCCTTCCTTGGCTCTTTAATAAAATCATTCACAGTTTTTTTTTCAGTTTTGTTGATAATGAGAAAGCAAACATTACTTGTATTGTAAGCTTAAAAGTTGAGCGCTGCTAAAGCAGCTGTTGAGGACTTGAAAGCCAACTTCCCTCAACCTCTCAACATTGTTCATATCAATAAAAAGCGCTCTTATTTCATCTTTAGCTGCTATTTCAATAACAATGCTTTTTTTAAAAATTTTTATAATCTCGAAATCAGGAGCTCTCGCTGACACATCAATTCTTTCGGCAAGTCACGATAGAGTTTGATGAAGAGTTCATCTTGAAGAATTAATTCGCGTTGCCATTCCTCAGGATCAATTTTTTGCAAGGCTTCAAAGCGCTCTGCCGTCATCCCACCTGGAATGCCATTCATGTTCATGTCCTCATAACGAGGCATCCATCCAATCGCTGTCTCCAGGCCATTAGCACGGCCTTGGCAACGTTCTGCAATCCATTGCAAGACACGCATGTTTTCGCCAAAACCAGGCCAAAGAAAATTGCCGTCTGAGCCTTTACGAAACCAATTCACATGAAAAATGCGTGGCAAAATTTTAATCATGCGTCGCATCTCCAACCAATGATCAAAATATTTTCCCATGTTGTAACCACAAAACGGTAACATCGCCATCGGATCTCTCCGCACCTGGCCTAATGTTCCAGCCGCAGCAGCAGTCATTTCAGAACCGACGGTGGCTCCGATGTAGACTCCATGAATCCAATTGAATGCCTGGAAAACAAGTGGCATCGTGTTGGCTCGTCGACCTCCAAAAATAATGGCACTGATTGGGACGCCCTCTGGCCATTCGGCCTCTTCAGCCACAGCAGGATTGTTTTTCATCGGAGCCGTAAAGCGACTGTTCGGATGCGCCGCTTTTTCGCCACCCTCGGGATTCCATGGATTTCCTTTCCAGTCGATGAGATCTTTTGGAGGCGGATTATCTTTTCCTTCCCACCAGACATCTCCATCAGGCGTACGCGCCACATTGGTAAAAATCGTATCGCGTTCTATACTCCGCATCGCATTGAAATTGGATTTATTATTCGTCCCAGGAACAACGCCAAAATAACCGGCTTCCGGATTGATGGCATAAAGCCGTCCATCTTTTCCTGGCTTCATCCAAGCGATATCATCTCCCACGGTCGTCACCTTCCATCCTTTGAAACTCTCCGGCGGAATCATCATCGCAAAATTTGTTTTTCCACAAGCCGATGGAAAAGCCGCAGCAACGTAGGTTTTCTTTCCTTCAGGATCTTCAAGACAAAGAAGTAACATGTGTTCTGCCAACCAACCTTCATTGCGCCCTAACGCTGATCCAATGCGCAATGCGAGACATTTTTTCCCGAGCAAAACATTACCACCATAGCCGGAGCCGACAGAAATAATTGCATTGTCTTGTGGAAAATGACAGATGAAGCGCCGAGCTGGATCACAATCCAAGACGGAGTGAATGCCGCGATTGAAATCAAAGCTGTCGCCGAGATGCTTCAAGGCCACCTCTCCCGTGCGTGTCATGATCCGCATGTTGAGGACCACGTAAATCGAATCAGTCAACTCCACGCCAACTTTCGTCATCGTCGAACCAGCAGGTCCCATAAGGTAAGGAATCACATACATCGTCCGTCCCTTCATCGCACCGTGCAACATCCCGTGAAGTTTGTTATACATTTCTTTGGGAGCTGCCCAATTATTTGTTGGGCCAGCATCTTCTTTGCGCCCGCAGCAAATAAATGTGGCCTGCTCAACACGCGCCACATCATTTGGATTGGAATGATGATAATAGCAACCGGGCCACTTTTTTTGATCGAGCTTGATCAAGATTTTTTGATCAACAGCCTGCTGCGTCAAAAATTCTTTTTCGGCCTCACTCCCATCGCACCAAAAAATCTGATCGGGCGTCGTGAGCTCAACAACCTCCTTAACCCAGGAGAGCAGCTGCTTATTAGCGGGAAGTGTCTGACCAAATGTTTCAGAAGAAGAAGTTTTACTCATCACTCTATAAAACAAGAGAGAGGGCTACTTGTGAAGAGAAAGTTTATTCTACTTTTGAAGAAAATTTATTTCTTCGTTCACAAATTCTTCTGCAGCCCTCAAGCATTGATCTAGCGCGGCTTCATTGACATGCCAGTCTTGAACAAGAAGTGCAGCGCAAACTGTTTCTTTCGAACGTGAATCAACATCATGGCGAAGTTGTTGAAGCTCACTTTTTACTAGTTCGAAATTTTTATCAGCACTATTTTTTTTGATCGTTGCTATGGCAGCATCATACGTTGCACGCTCCACAGGAAGCATGCCACATGTTCCCAAAAGAAAAGATTCCATGGCCAGCTTCTCTTGCTCGCTCTCCTGAACTTGATGCGATTCTCCAGGAAAAACTTTCGCCCTGAAGAAAAATTTTTCTTTTTCAAGTTGTTGCATAAATTTCTTAAACCACTCCACCCGATTCCAACCAGGATTTTCCTTTGGTGTGTGTGCTGTAACAGAGCAATTGAGGGCCAATCGTTCAATGACACCGCCTATTTTTCCACTATCTTCTGAACCACAAGCAATGGTCATTGGCACTGCCTTCGCTGCAGACGTGAGACTTTGATAAACACCACCCGTCGCCCAAGTGCCGCTAGAACAAGCCTCGCAAGCGATCACGAGATCAGGATGTCGCAACATAAAACGATGCGTAAACTGGCCACCAGCAGAATGCCCATAAACAAATAGTTTTTCATGGAGTTTGTACTTTGAGCTCAACTGATGAAGGATACCGATGAGTTGTTCATCCGTTTTATTTTCCAAAAGTTGAAATCCGCGAGCAAAGCTAGGAGCGACACCAATACAATCAATATTGTCTACAAAATGCTGCAGACTTTTTATGTCATCTTGAGCTGTCCCATGAGCACCATGGACATAACAAACCAGCCAATAAGTGCGATCGGGATCTATTTTTTCTGGCAGATAAAGATCGTAGTCACGACCCATCGGACATTTCATTTTCTCAACGCTCGAGAATAGAAACGGAATCGTTCCATTCAAAAAAAACAGCAGTAATAGCCAGCGAAGCGATTTCATCATAATAAAATATTTTCATGTTTCTAAAAAAATTAGACACACGACACAGATATTCGTTCAATTAAAGTTCCAAAACCGTAAACAAAAAAAAGCCGCGTCTTTCGACGCGGCTCTTTTGTTACTGTTGCTAAATGAACGAATTGTTCAGCGTTGGACTTAGTAGTCCATGCCTCCCATTCCCCCCATACCGCCCATGCCACCAGGTGGCATTGCAGGAGCTTTATCCTTTTCTGGCAATTCGCAAATAATTGCTTCTGTTGTCAGCAGGAGACCGCTAATCGAAGCAGCATGTTGTAGCGCACTACGAGTGACTTTCGTTGGGTCAACAACACCAGCCTTTACAAGGTCGGTATATTCACCGGTAGCCACGTTGTAGCCATCGTTGCCTTTACCTTTCTTAACCTCTTGAACGATGAGCGCACCTTCTTTGCCTGCATTAGTAGCAAGCTGACGAAGTGGGTACTCAATTGCTTTACGGATGATTTCAAGACCAACGAGCTCATCGCCTTCGAGCTTGATGCTATCGAGAACTTTTTGAGCCCGGATGAGAGCGACACCACCACCAGGGACGATACCTTCTTCAACAGCAGCACGTGTTGCATGCAAGGCATCTTCAACACGAGCTTTCTTTTCCTTCATCTCGGTTTCAGTTGCAGCACCAACGTTGATCACAGCAACACCGCCAGCGAGTTTTGCAAGACGCTCTTGGAGTTTTTCGCGATCGTAATCGCTCGTTGTGTCTTCGATCTGACGACGAATTTGACTGACGCGAGCTTGAATGTCTGCATTCTTGCCTTCGCCTTCAACAATCGTTGTGTTTTCTTTGTCAACCGTGAGGTGCTTAGCACGACCAAGGTCTTCCAGCGTGATATTCTCAAGCTTGATACCAAGATCTTCGGTAATGCAACGACCACCAGTAAGAACAGCGATATCTTCCATCATGGCTTTGCGACGATCACCAAAACCTGGTGCCTTAACAGCACAGATTTGGAGCGTACCGCGGAGCTTGTTCACAACAAGAGTTGCGAGCGCTTCCCCTTCAACATCTTCAGCGATGATGAGGAGAGGACGACCACTCTTAGCAACTTTTTCAAGAAGTGGGAGCAGGTCTTTCAAGCTGCTGATTTTCTTCTCGTGAATCAAGATGTAAGCGTTGTCGAGAACGGCTTCCATTCCTTCTGCATTCGTGACGAAGTAAGGAGAAAGGTAACCTTTGTCGAACTGCATTCCCTCAACGACGTCGAGGCTTGTCTCAATGGACTTAGCTTCTTCAACGGTGATGGTTCCATCTTTGCCAACTTTTTCCATTGCATCAGCAATGATCTGGCCGATCGTGCGATCCCAGTTAGCAGAAACAGTTGCGACTTGAGCAATCTCGGAGCTGTCTTTGACTTTCTTGCTGATACGAGCAAGTTCTCCAACGATAGCATCAACGGCTTTTTGAATACCGCGTTGCAAGGAAGTTGGATTAGCACCAGCGGTGACGTTCTTGAGACCTTCGCGGAAGATTGCCTCCGCGAGCACAGTTGCTGTGGTTGTTCCATCACCAGCGATATCACTGGTCTTGGAAGCAACTTCACGAACGAGTTGAGCACCCATATTTTCATAAGGGCATTCGAGTTCGATTTCTTTTGCAACAGTGACACCATCTTTAGTGATCGTTGGGCTACCGAATTTTTTGTCAAGAATGACGTTACGTCCGGAAGGTCCGAGGGTCGCTTTCACGGCCTTCGCCAATTTCTCAACACCGCGAAGAAGCGCATGACGTGCTGCTTCGTCGAATTGTAGTTGTTTTGCTGCCATAATAATTAGTGTTCTTTGTTAGTGTTAAAATTAACCAATGATGCCAAGGATATCATCTTCGCGCATGATCATGTAAGACGTTCCCTCCACTTTGACTTCGGTCCCGCCATACTTCGAAATGAGAACGGTGTCTCCTTTCTTTACAACGAAAGCAATTTTCTTGCCCTCATCATCAAGTTTGCCAGTACCGAGAGCGATCACTTTGGCTTCCTGTGGTTTTTCTTTAGCGGTATCAGGAATAATAATGCCGCCTTTTTTGACTTCTTTCTCTTCGATCAATTGCACGAGCACTCGATCGCTGAGAGGTTGGATATTTACTGCCATGGTGTTTGTTCTCCGTGTTGTAGTCGCTAGAACATTTTCAAAATTTCTGTAGTCGCGCATTGCGGCGTCACTTCGGTGCTCGCGTCCTCGAGTATTAGATATACACTGCGGATCTGCGCTCCTCGTTCCTGGCACTGCATCGACTACAATAATTTTTAAAACGCTCTAGAATGTGACTGGTTAATTATTGTTAAATTTACTTTTTCTTTTTGTGATCGTCTTTTTTGTTGTCATCGTCGACGACTTCAAATTCAGCATCAACAACATCGCCTTCTTTTTTAGGCTCTGCTGAAGATTCATGATGATGTTCAGCTCCTTCAGCTCCAGATGCAGAAGCATTCTTGTACAATTCAGCGCTGATCTCTTGGAACTTCGTCTGCAATTTTTCATAAGCAGCCTTGGTTGCCTCAACATCATTTCCTTTCAGAGCCTCACGGACAGCTGCGATATCATCTTCGACTTCCTTTTTAGAAGCGCCATCGATTTTATCACCCATCTCCTTGAGTTGTTTCTCACATTGATAAGCTAGCGTATCGGCATTGTTATGAATTTCGATAGCTTCTTTTGCTTTTTTATCTTCTTCAGCATGAGCTTCTGCCTCTTTCTGCATCTTCTCAACTTCCTCTTTCGTCAGCCCACTAGAACCAGTGATAGAAATTTTTTGCTCCTTGCCACTACCAAGATCTTTGGCTGTCACGTGAAGAATTCCATTAGCATCGATATCAAAAGAGACTTCGATTTGAGGAACGCCACGCTGAGCTGGTGGAAGTCCATCAAGATGGAAAACACCTAGCTGTTTGTTATCACGAGCTAATGGCCGCTCTCCTTGAAGCACTTTGATTTCAACGCCAGGTTGATTGTCGCTGTAAGTCGAAAAGGTCTGTGATTTCTTCGTCGGGATCGTTGTATTACGTGGAATCATTGCCGTTGCAACACCGCCTGCCGTCTCAATCGAGAGTGTCAATGGGGTAACATCAAGCAAAAGCACATCTTTAACATCACCGCGAAGCACACCACCTTGAATAGCAGCACCGATCGCTACAACTTCATCAGGGTTCACTCCTTTGTGCGGTTCTTTTCCAAGAAGGCTTCGAGCTGTGTCCACAACTTTTGGCATACGAGTCATACCGCCCACAAGAACGAGTTCGCTGATGTCACTCATGGTCCAGTGCGAATCTTTCAAGCAGTTTTTCACTGGTTCAATCGTCCGTTGAAAAAGATCATCGGTCAGTTGTTCTAATTTTGAGCGAGTCAATTTCTTTTGAATGTGCTTTGGCCCTGTAGCATCAGCCGTCACAAACGGAAGATTAATTTCGTACTCTTGAGCGGAAGAGAGAGCGATTTTGGCTTTCTCTGCTTCTTCTTTGATACGTTGAACAGCATCTGGTTGTTTAGAAAGATCAATGCCAGATTCCGTTTTGAATTCCTTCATGATCCATTCCATGATGCGATAATCCCAATCGTCACCACCAAGGTGAGTGTCACCGTTTGTTCCGCGAACTTCAAAGACGCCATCGCCTAATTCGAGCGCCGAAATATCGAACGTTCCACCACCCAAGTCATAGACAGCAATTTTTTCATCCTTCTCTTTTTCCAAGCCGTACGCCAAAGAAGCTGCTGTTGGCTCGTTGATAATGCGGAGCACTTCGAGGCCTGCAATTTTACCAGCATCCTTCGTCGCGTTACGCTGTGAGTCGTTGAAATAAGCTGGAACAGTAATGACTGCTTGAGTGATTTTTTCACCAAGCTTCGCTTCTGCATCGGCCTTCAGCTTAGCTAAAATCATTGCCGAAATTTCCGGCGGAGAAAAAGTTTTTGGCTTGCCATCAATCTCTACTTGAATGTGGGCATCGCCATTAGCAGCTTTGACCAGCTTGTAGGGAACGCGATCTTGCTCCCCACGCACTTCTTCATACTTGGCGCCCATAAAGCGTTTTACCGAGTAGATCGTGTTACAAGCATTCGTGATGGCCTGACGTTTGGCAGCCTGACCAACAAGACGTTCTCCGCTCTTAGTAAATGCAACAACGGAAGGAGTCGTACGAGCTCCTTCGGCATTTTCGAGCACAACAGGTTCCAATCCCTCCATGACAGACATGCAAGAATTAGTCGTTCCTAAATCGATTCCTAATATTTTTCGTGAATTTGACATGCTTTTATAAGAAGCAGATCTCATGCCAGCTTCTTAAGATTTTATAACAGTCTAAAAACAAGCAAATTAAGTTTTACGGAATGTTTCTGGAACTTTAAACTGAGTCACTTTGACCCATTTTAAAAAGGTTTAAAATGACATTTTGTCTCACTCTGAAGAAATTCGAGCGCAAGAATTTTGAAAACAGGCGTGAATGCTTCGGGCGTAGCAGCGAGCCACTTTAGGATCACTTCTGGAGCAAAAAAAGCCCCCGTCTCCAATTCGCAAGGATCCATTTTAAAAGGCCCTTCGTTATAACCATAGAAACATTCAATGAACTCTTCCCCCGTGATGCAACTCGCTTCAATTCGATGAAAAAGGCGAAGGCCTAATACTGCACCGAGTTCTTCTTTTAACTCTCGATGCGCTGCTGTCATGTAATCTTCTCCCGAATCGACATGGCCAGCAACACTCGAACACCAGAGCCCAGGGTGATTCGATTTCCAACGAGACCGTTTTTGCAAAAAAAGCTCCCCTGCTTCATTAAAAATCCAGAGATGAACAGCCCGATGAGGCCACTTATTCACATGGACAATATCGCGACTCTGAACATCGATTACACGATCTTCTTTATCGACAACATCACACTGCTCTTCAGGGGAATGCCCCACCACAGGATGAAGCATCTTGACCAAAGAAGACCACGCCTCAATCGTGAGATCTTCTCCGCGAATGGTGACAGGAAATCCCAACTTTTGCATGAGCTCTTGCCATTGCGCAGCTGGAATTTTTAAGAGCGATCCTAATTGCTTACGACGCGATGAAAACCCCAAGCGGACAAGTTCTTTAAATTTTTCTTCATCACACGGAATCAGTTCCTCTTGAGAACGCAGAGTGATCTCAACAATAGCCGACTCAACAGCGGGTCGCGGCCAAAAAACATCAGGCGGAACAATACGTGTTTTTTTGACAATCCAATGCCGCCCAAGAAGCACCGTCAACGCTCCATAATTTTTATCTCGAGGAGATGCTGCCAAACGTTCCGCAACCTCTCTTTGCAGCATTAGGACTAGCTTGCAGGTCGGTGCAAGTGGTTCTGTAAAATGAGAAATGATAGCTGTTGAGGCACTATAAGGGAGATTGCCAAGCAGCTTGATAGGACCATTGCCGTAGAGCAATCTCAGATCTGCTTGCGCAGCATCTCCCGTGATGACTTGCACGCGAACATCCTCTTGATAACGACTCTTCAATTCTTGAGCTAAGCGATAGTCCCGTTCAATCAATGTAATTCTTTTTGCAGGTGACAAAATAATATGATGCGTCAATGCCCCCATTCCTGGACCGACCTCTACGACATGATCCCCTTCCGTAATATCCATTGCTCCAACAATTGCCCTCGCTAGATTCCCATCGAGAAGAAAATTTTGACCCAGCATTTTACTTGGTCTGACCCCTAATTCTTCCAAGCGATGGCGCAATTCTGATTTTGACATCCTTCTTCTGTAGAGCGAGAGCTCGTCAAAATCCAGCTCCGAATTTGTTAACAAAATATTAAAGTTACCATCACTTATCACCAAGTTATTCACATTTTCAAAATTCAAATTTCACATTGACGCCTATTTTCAATCGCACATAACTTCATTGCATGAAAAAAACCACATCTCTCCTCATCCTAACTCTTGTGATGGGAAATTGTCATTTTCTTTTAGCTCAGAATAGTTCGACCGATGTGACAGAAAATTCCTTTTCATCACCGCTCATGATGTTGAGTCGTAACCCTCTCGAAGAATCTAAAAAAAAGACCGATCAAGCTGCATTAGAACGCACCATTCAAGAACACGAACGTCAGGCAACAGACCCAGACAATGATAATGCCGATGCAGAGAATCAGAAAGGCCTGCAACCTCGATACAACATCAACAGAACAGGTTCTTCACAAAGCAGCACTGCTCCTAAACTAGAAATAACAACCTCTAACAATGGCAGAAATAGAAATAGCGCCTTTACTATTCTTAACAGCCAAAGTGCTTCCGAATTTTTTGAATCCAGATTTAGAAATAAAAGAGCTAGAGCCCTTCAAACTGAATTAGCAAGAGTGAAGCATGCACAGGTTGTTCGCACCCAAATTGCCAACAAAGAAAAATGGATTCAGTTCATTACCACCATCACCAAATTAGGAAGCTTGCTTGCCGAGAGCAAATACTCATTCATAACCGCGGCGCAACGTTTTAATAACAACGGACAGCCTAATAGCACTCGAATTGAAAACATGAAAAGATATTTAAGTCAGTTAAAGCAAAGAATTGAAATGGCAGACACACAGCATGCAAATCTCACTGGTAATGATGCTACACAAATTAAAAACAATCTTCTTTCGCAAATTGATCTTACTAAACAGATGCTGGATGACCTCAATTATAATTTTGTTATTGGCAGCGGCGCTGCTGGTGCAGCCGGATATGCTATCCCAGCTGCCATCCATGCTGCTTTTTGCAAATCCGCTATTCCATTATCGCTGATCTGTCCCACTGCTGTTCCTTTTACACTTGCAGCAGGAACTATTGCAGCAATAGGAAGCTATGCTTATCTCAAGGAGGGAAGAAATCAACTCTATCGACAATCTCTCTCAGAAATGGAAGCAGGCACTGCTCGCATTCAAGCACTCAGAGAAAGAAATAGAAGTAGTAATATAACAGTTGAACATACAGCCAATCTTACTCTCTGGCTCACAGCAGAGTTGACTCAGTTTACAAGAACTCTTCGTGCAAATCGTTAGAATTTTTTTCTTTCTACATCTTGTCGTAGCATTATTGTGATAGACTCTTACTGAGTTTATTATGATTTTCCTTTCAACAACCGTGCCACCCTCCACAGCCGTTGCTCCATTTTTGGACTTCAACAATCCAACGGTATTAATGTCCATTACGATTGGGGGATTCCTCCTCTTGGCACTTGCTCTTCTTTTTTACGGATGGCTCGGTTCTCGTATTTTAAAAAAATCCACTCTCCCGGAACAACCCTTTACCTTAGTTGACGTTGGTGCAGCTTCTCTGCTTAGCGCGTGGTTGATCTGGGTTATCTGCAATTCCTTTGGTCAGGATGAACAAATTAATCTAACTCTGATTGCGCTTAACTCTCTTCTCTACTTTTGTCTTGTCGGTGGCATTACAGGTCTCCTCTACTTTCGCCACCTCAAGCCCATCGCTCTCTTTGGCCTTCATCCTCCTCACATAGGAAAGATCATCAAGATGGCACTTCTCTATTTAGCGGCCGTCTATCCCTTGCTTGTCCTGAGCCAATCAGCCATACAACCTTTTGTTTCCAATGAAAATGATGTGCAGTCGTTGGTCCTCTATTTTTTGAAACATCCAGGATGGAAAGAGCGTTGCTCCCTCATTGCTATGGCGACATTGGTGGCACCGATCGCTGAGGAATTTATTTTTCGCGGATATCTCTATGGCGTGATGCGACGCTTTCTAGGACGTGTTCCGGGAATAGCACTCTCCTCTCTTCTTTTTGCAGCAATGCATCTTCACCTACCTTCCATGCCAGGACTGACAGTCTTAGCCGTAGCACTCTGCTTGCTTTATGAGCGCACTGGTTCCCTTTGGGCTAATATCATGGTGCATGCAACGTTCAACACAATCTCAATTGTGATGTTGCTGATTTTCAAAGAAGCCGTCATTTAGCCAATGAGGGAAGATGACTTGCTAAATTTAATTCGAAAGGAACTACCTCTCGACGATGCTTCGATCATCGTTGGCAGTGGCGATGATTGCGCGGTTGTTCAGATGGAACAGAAAAACTTAGTTCTGAAAACAGATGCCACGATCGAAGATGTTCACTTCACGGCTCAAGATGATCTCAGCGATGTCGGCTGGAAAGCCCTCTGCAGACCAATCAGCGACTTTGCTGCGATGGGAGCAATACCTCAACATGCTTTGATCACTGTCGCAGCTCCTTCTTCTTGGCAACAAGAAAACTGGCTACAACTAGCTCGCGGTTTTGGAAAAGCCGCACACACTTTTGGAATCATCATTGTAGGAGGCGAGATGGCACGTTCTCCGAGGAAACTTTTTCTTTCCGTCGCGCTTACAGGTTCTGCAGGGCCTTCTATTCTTCTTCGCAGCACAGCTCAACCAAATGACTTGATTTGCGTGACGGGAAAATTAGGCGGTTCTTTTAAAAGTAAACGACATCTGACTTTCACTCCACGCTTGAAAGAAGGTCAGTGGCTCGCAACACAAGCAGGCATTCATGCGATGATGGATCTCAGCGATGGCCTTGCCAGCGACCTCCCACGCATCGAGTGCGCCAGCAACTGTTCTTTTATTTTAGAAAAAGAAAAAATCCCCTACCACCCAGGTTGCAGCGTTGAGGAAGCCATCAGCGATGGAGAGGACTACGAACTCCTCCTCACGGTTGCTCCTGACCAATGGCCAAACATTCAAAAAGAATGGCATGATCATTTTCCCAATCTCTCCCTCACCTGCATTGGAAAGATACTTCCGCCTGACCACGCTTCCAGCCCCTTGCCACCAGGCTTTGATCACTTAAAATAAAAAATATTGCGCCACTAAAAAAAACCTATATAACACTCACATGTTTTTTAAAAAACATCGCTACCCCTCAATTATCAAAAAGTAACATTTCATTAATATGAAACTAACAAAACTATTATTCTTAGTACTTGCATTAAGCTCAGCGTCACTTTTTGCAACAACTTTTACAAATCCCGGAACCATTGAGGTAGGAGACGAGCAAGATGTGAGCGAGGGTGAAGTAAATTGTCATGATGGCGATACTGTTATTCTCCACAAAGGCGATTTTCTTGGAATTCAAGCCGCAGCAACACTTTCACCTGACATGACTCCAGCAAATGAGTTCTCATTTTATTTTGATACTAACAAATATCTTCGTAGGAACCCTAGCGATTGGGCTAGCGCAGATGCAGGCATTGTTGGCCACTTCTTCTTCTCTCGAATGTGGGTTTTTGCTCAAGATGTAGGAATAACAAAGCTTTACTGCGATACTCTCACTGGAGAAACCAATTATGACATCAAGAAAAAAACTATTATTATTGACGTCCAGCCATAGTTAAAAATCTGTTCTAATAAAAAACTGATCACCCACTTCCAGATTATTTCTGAAAGTGGGTTTTTTGTTTTCCTCTGACGGCGTTGCCCTCACTGACGATCTACCTAATAAAATAGGGGGCAGGCTTCAAATTTCAATTAGAAATAAAGCTCCGATCTTTTATTAAAATTTGAAATTTGAAGCCTGACCCCTATTTTTTGCGAAAGCACATCAATGATGATGGCACCTGCCTCCTCTTGTGAAAAAAGCGTGATGCCGTGCTGCTGTAGCAGCTGCTTTTCTTTATCACGAAATACTTTTTGTTGTCCTGGAAAATGATCAGGTAGAACCAGCATCCGCGGTCTAATTGTTGTCAACAGAGGTTTTTGTTGTAAAAGCTCACAATTTTTCCAAGGAAGATTCAACACATCTGCGTGCAACATTTCAGGCCCAACATCGGTCAAGAGCCACTGACCAGCAGCAGCATCGGGAATCATCAGCACCGTTGTCGTTCCCAAATGCAATTTCAAAGCAAGTGAGACAGAGTTGGGCGGTTCAAAAACTTCTCCCCAACACGCTGAGGAAAAATCGATACGGTTTCGTTGTTGAAGTGAAATCACATTATCGTGAGTTGCACGATAAGCTTTGATCAAACGTTGAAATAAATAAGAGTGCCCATGCTCTGATGGAGCCAACAAGATTGCTTTGGAAAATTGATTTATTAAAAGTGACGCCCCACCCGCGAAAGCTGGCTCTTCATTTGTTAACAAAATTCCATCGAGCCGCTTGATGCCTGATGTTTCCAAAAAAGGGAAGATCGTTTTCGTGGCGTTGGCGGCACGACCTGTATTGATCAACCAGTTCTTTCCTTCTGTCTGCAATAGGGCTACTTGAGCATCAGGAAAAGCAAAGAGCGTCAATCGCGGATGCGAGGGAGACGGAAGAGCGATCGAATACGAACTCCACGGCAAGAGAGCAAAACCATGAATGACGCAGATCAACATTTTGACAAAAAGCCAATTGGCATTGTTAAAAATGATCGCTCCAGATGAAGTGATGAGGCCCGTCCCAATGGCGAGCAAGGCAGTCAACATGATGAGAAAAGTGAGCGGCACTGCAAGAACATTGGCTCCGAGCGCCGAAAAAGAAATTTGGTGAAAATAATAAGCGGTTGGCAGCAGCGCCCCTACCCAGGCTGCGATGGAGACACCGATTAATTGAGCCACATGCTTCCCGACGTGCTGCCATCGCTTTTGCCACAGTGTAATGAGACTTTTTGGAAGAAAAGAATCATACTCAAAATATTTTTTGAAAGAGCGCTCCGACAGCGGTGCCAAGACCACAATGGCTAAAACAACGGAAAAAGAAAACTGCCATCCCATCGAGAAAAGCAGATTCGTGTTGAACAGGAGCAACAAAAAAGCAGCAGCCGCCAAGTTGTTGAGAATTTGAGGCCGCCTCTCTAACAAAAATCCTATCAACACAATCGAGGCCATCACAGCTGCCCTCAAGCTTCCGATGTGACATCCTGTCATCATCACATAAGCGAAAAGAAAAAGGAGCGTCACAGGCACAGCAACCCGCGATGAGAATCGAAGCAATTTTAAAAAAAACCAAATCATCATGACAATCATCCCAACATGCAATCCGCTCACCGCAAAAAGATGCATCGTCCCTGTGAGTTTGAAATCATCGATCGACGCCTCGTTTTCTTTGATGCCAAGAACAATTCCTTTGATAATACTCACGACGGAAGTTTCTCCCTCAAGACCCAATTCCAGAACCTTCTCAGCTCGCTCACGCCATGAGATTGCCCAACGCTTCAGAAAAAAGCCATGTCCTGATGAAACGATTACTCCTGGTTCTGATGGATCCATCTTCAATTCCGTACAAACTTCTTGCCGCGCCAACCAAGCAGCTTTGTTAAACTCGCCAGGATTTTTTGGCAATGGAGACGACTCAGCTGCTGCTCGCAACGAAACCAGATCGCCATAGGCAGGCATCGCTCCCTCCCAATGAACGAACATCGTCACACTGGGAGTCAACGTGGTGAAATTCCATTCCAACTGCTGCACCTCCATCAAAAAAGTAACATGATTTTTTCCAACACGCTTCACTTCACTCGTCACCACTCCCTTCACGAGCACCGTGCTATTGCTATTGTTAATCAACGAAGCGATTCGCCGCGCAGGAGCTTCTTCCCACTGCCAGGCATGAATCAGCCCCAAAAAAAGCGCGACTAATAAAAAGCAAAATGGAAGTCGCCAGCGCCGCACCATTAACCACCCTCCGAAGGCCGCCATTAATCCCAACATCAGCCACCAGCTCGGATATTGTAGCAGCTCTTCACTCAAAATCCCAACCATCGCCGCCAGAACAAGCCCCACAAAGGGAAAGCGTTTGCCCTTCAACCTGCGGTTGGAGGACAGTTCGTGGTTTGTAGTTGGTAGTTCGTAGCAGCCTTGGTTCACGAATACAGAAAATTGCTTAAGAAATTCGCTGATGCGGATGAAGAGCAAGGAGTGGCGGCGCACAGCGACTGAGTGTATAGATCATACTCGATGGCGAGAGCACCGACACGACGAAGCTCTTCGCCGCATCAGTAGAATTTATTAGGCAATTTTAATTAAATGAGAACGGAGAGTAGCAGGACTCCTCATACGCCGAGTCATACCAATCATCAACAATCGGCTCATTGTAGAAGAACGGTTGCTTATCCTGATTCAACATCGAATTGGTTCGGATATATTTTGGAACTTTGGAGCCGTGCTGTGGAGGGGGTGTATTGTTCCCGTAAAAACCTTGCGTCTCGCTCAAATAATTAAGGACTTGAGGCGTTGCTCCCAGGTGATGCAATTGTTGCAATTGTTCGTAAGAAAAATTGTAAACGCATTCCGTGCTCCGCAAATATCCAACGATGATGTTGGAAGGCACTCCGTGTTGTACGAGTTGTGCAATGTCGCTGTAGTCTAGCGCTCCCCCTCGCTCCATCTTATCATAAGTCTCGGCTGAGACCTGATGAGCGCTGACAGCAGCGGTGACTTGAGGATCCACTTTGGGACCAGTAGCACAAGCCGCGAGCAAGAAAAGAAGAACGCCCCCTCCAACAATATTAAAAAAAGAAAAGGTTTTTTTCATAGGACTCTTTCTTTTTTAGCTTTTCGTGCTACGTTAAGCTAGATTATTTGATCAGGTTTAAAAAAAATTTGAACGTTTTCTTAACAGAGATGTCAAATATATCACAACTACTTACCCCACTCATTTAAGTAGTTCAACCAATACACCCAACCCAATAATATGAAATTAAAACAGACATTAAAAGCAACCTTACTCATGGCATTGATAATTTCAAGCGCCTCCATGGCAGAAGTCAACCAACCGACCTTTGATATTAGCAAAGTAGCATTCGAGGGCTTGTTGCAATATGCTCAACCTGATTGGGTAGACGTCATTCTCACAAAAGAGAGCGACAATAATTACAATGTTTTTACTCAAACTGATTGGAAAAAAGCTGGTCAGCTTGACTACAAAGTAACACTCTCCTTTCCTAGTCCCATTCGCAACATGACCTGTGACGAACAAAAACATCTCTTCTACCTGGCTGGAACTGATTTTGTCTCAATCTCTTATGATGGTGCAAACTGGTATACCACTACGGACCGTGTTGAAGTTCCTCCTTTTGTCAATATTGGAAGCGACGGCAAGAGCTATGCTATATCTCTCTTTTCAACCAAAAATATCCCTAATAAACCAAGCTATATCCCTTCCTTTATTACTATCGGAAACGATAACTAAAACGAGCTGGAAAAGCAAACCTAACCTTGAAAACATCCTGGATTACCTCCAGGATGTTTTTTTTGTTATGAATCAAAAATCACTTTGGGCACTTGGTATTGTAGCCATCCTATTGGGAACCTTAATCGGCTTTTTTCACATCCACAACGCTGATGTCTGGTGGCACATCGCGTGGGGTCAGCAGATGCTGCAACAGCACACTCTTTTTCCTGCAGCAGGATTTTTTTATTTTACGCCCACCGCCACAGGCTATGCCCGAGAGCTCCTCAACACGTTTCTGGGAGATACGGGACTAGCACTTCTTTTTCGCTGGGGAGGAACAGTGGCTCTGCAGCTCCTCGTCCTCGTCTGTTTGTTTGGTGGTGCTTATTTCGTCCTCATTCCCTGGAAAAAGAAACTGCAAGAGGAACAAAAATGGATACCACTAGTGCTCCTACTCTTTTTTGGTTTTTGCCTTGGAACAAGCCAGCTGCAAGTTGTTCGCAATTCCATTATTTCACTGGCGCTCTTTCCTCTGACCTTGGCTCTCTATGTGCAACACACACGTCGTGGAGGATGGAAACTCATTGCCTCTTATGTTCCTCTTTTTTTCATTTGGTCATTGATTCATCCTTCTTACTTGCTGGGAATTCTTTCGCTGCTCCTGCTCTATGGAGGCGATTTATTAGAAAACCTTCTACGTCGTGGTCCACTTTCCGAATCTCTCCCTAGCTGCAGAGCACTACTCACGCTCACACTCCTTTTGCTGGTGACCTTGACCTACAGTTGGCAACCAAGACAACTTCTCACTGCATCGCTCACTCACACCGCTTCTTCCTTAACACATTTTTTAAAAAAAGAACGCCATCCTTCCGCTACTCAAGAGCTCTCTACAAAAATGGCTCAACCCATCTGGGGAAAAAGTGCTGCACCACTCAGCGGAGACTTCATTCCCACATGGAAAGTGATGCATCATCCTGCAGCCTGGTCTTCAATGCTGCTGGCGCTCGTTGCCTGGATCTTTCTCCTTTTCTATCGTGGCCCCCATAAACTAGGAATGATAGGCCTCTTAGCGCTGACAACTTATTTTGGGTTTTGCTACCTTCGTGGCACTGGCTATTTAACGATCGTTTCGATTTTCATTTTGACCGCAACGCTTCCTCCCCTCGAACTTTGGGCGTCACGCATAGGTGCCATGGCCCTTCGAGGCACTACCCTTGCGATTCTTGTCGCGATCGCTGGAATCATCAACCTGACTTACTCTCAGCAAAGCGAATTCTTTTTTAAAGAAAAAGGACGCGTCTTTGGTTTTGGTAAAGCTGCTGTTTTTGATGACGCTCCTTACAACTTCGCGAAGACTCATTTCTTCGACGCTCCTTGCTTCACCACCATTGTCACCGGAAGCTACGCCTCTTTACTTTGGAAAGAACAAAAAAAAGTCTTCATCGATTCTTTCTTCGCGCCACATCCTAACGAACTTTGGAAAGATTATGAGGCTCTCGGGTCAGAGCAAGATAGCAGCTTACTCGATCGTTATGATGTGCAAATTGCGTTGGTAGAAAATAGCCGCCTTGACTGGCAGAGTTTCTTTCTCAAAGCCCCAGCCTGGAGGCCTCTTGCCATCGGAAAAGGAGTCACCCTCTATGGAAAACAAAATTTACTTTCAGCAGAAGCTCCAACAGAAATTCTTTTTGATCGCTCTGAAATCTCATCACTGGCTCCCACAGAACGTCGCGCCTTGGCTGCCGCCTATTATAACTCTATTCTTATTTTGCAACTCCATCATCTTCCTCAAGCAGCTCAAGCTACCATCGAACATGATGAACAACTTTTTGAAGCCTTAATCAACAATCTTACCCCTTCACAACAAGGCAATATCCGTGTTGATCCTCCGGGGATTAAACCTTTTTTATTAACGCCATGATGAGAGCCTTGTCCAAAAATACTTTTGGACAAAAGCTCTAGTTGAAGTTACCAGTTGAAATTATGAAGACTCGAAAAGAAAAATCATTAGCACGCCTTGTTCCAGAAAAAAATAGCCCTCCACATAAAAAACTTGATTGGACAAAAAGCGCTGCGTTTTCTATCGATCACTCCGGAGAGAAAATGTTAACAGCCAAAGAAAGCGCTGCATTGTTACACGCAAGCCAAGGAAACTGGTAAACAGTAACATGCATAAACCTACAAAAATAGCCTTCCTCGGCTCTGGACGCATCGCCCGAGCTCTTATTCAAGGATTGCTCAAAACGGAAAGCGTCGCGCCCAACGAAATCATTGTCACTTCTCATAGTGGAGTCTCCGCTAAGCGCTTAGCCGAAGAATTTGGAGTCACTTCCGCAACGAGTAACGATCAAGCCATCGAGGCTACTTCGATCATCATCCTCTGCACCAAGCCTGCTCAGGCCCTTGCAACCATTACTGCTTCTCAAAAAAGTTTAACCAACAAGTTGCTTGTTTCGATGGCAACAGGCATTCGATCGGAAGATCTTTTTCAAGCTGCTGCTGGAAAAGCTCGTATCCTACGTGCCATGCCCAACACCGCCGTGCGCGTTGGAAAAGGAACGATTGTTCTCTCACCTCATACTTCTACGACTCCAGAAGACTTTCTCTTGGTGAAAACAATTTTTTCAAAGAGCGCGACTCTCGAAGAGGTCTCTGAAGAAAAAATGGATGCGGTTACAGCTCTCAGTGGCAGTGGCCCTGCTTTTGCTCTCCTTTTTTTAGAAGGTCTGATGGAAGCCGGCATCAAAGCTAGCCTTGATCCTAAACTCTCGCGTCAGCTTGCTGCACACACTTTAGAAGCAGCTGCAGCACTGGTTTTAGAAACCTCCGCAACACCTGAATCTCTCCGTCACGAAATCTCGAGTCCCCAAGGGACCACAGCTGCGGGATTACAGGTTCTGGATCAAGCTGATTTAAATGCAATTGTTGGAAAAGCTGTTCAAGCCGCTATTCAACGAGCCACCCAATTAGGGCGTTGATCAAAACTTTCTCCTCTTTTCAAATTTTTTAAAATCCCGCTTAGCATCATGAGCAAACTTCTTCTGTGTCCTCTCCCATTCCTGGTCAGATTTCATATCTTCTTGCTCAGATTTCATGCGCTCTCTCATGCACTCTGTGTTATAGTCGTTCAAATATTTAGTCGTGATGGAAGTAGGGACCTTGCTTTTTTCTAAATTCATGATGTCACTATAGTCAATTTCTCTCTCATAGATCATTTTGTCATAAGTTTCCTGGGGCACATGATAGCTGCTTAACACGGCAGCAAGTTGTTCATTCGGTCGATGTAATGTGACACAACCTGATAGAAGAAATATCAGCAATGTAAACAGATAACTTAAATGAAAATTTTTCATAGAAAAAGATCGCTCTCTTTTTAAAAATTGCAACGACTTAAACAAAAATAATGATGAAAACTTTGCAATTCGCTCACTCCCGCGAGGCTCACCTCTTCGGGGCTGCCTTCGGCAGTCGATCCGGCGGCTGCCACGCCGCACGTATGTTTTGTTTTTATATTCTTTCACTGTTACTCATCACCAGTCTCATTGCCAAAGAAAGCACGGCTAACCCGGAAGCCGCTCGGGCAGTGGCTGCAGAGGCTGCCAAAAAATATACTCAACAGGAACTCCCAGAGGCAGAAAAAGGATTTCAAGAAGCACTTCGTCTCGATCCTAATAAGGTAGAATACCTGAATCGACTCGCCTCCGTAAAAACACGCTTAGGAAAATCGCCAGAAGCAGAAGCTTTATTAAAAGAGTCACTCCAACATCAGTTGGAAAATCCGACGGCCTGGCTTCTCCTTGGAATGAATCAGTTAGAAGAACATCAGAACGAGAAAGCTTTTGCCTCCTTGGTCCAAGCGGCTCTCTACGATCCAAAAAATGCCCATGCTCAAAATTACCTCGGCATCGCCGCAGAACGCAATCATTGGAACGACATCTCGGAATCCTCTCTCCGCAAGGCTGCCGAGCTCGATCCTAACTATGCTGATGCTCATTTTAATTTAGCTGTTTACTATCTTCAGCTAACACCACCTCTTATTGAAGTGGCACGACGTCATTATCAACGAGCACTTGATCTTGGCACCCCTCACGATCCGAAGATTGATGAGATACTGAAGAAAAAAGACTGAAGGTCAAGGGCTTAAGGCTGAAGAGCTTTTGAAAGGCAATCTATTTTGAAAATAGAATGACTTTATAACTGCGAAATTAAAATTTGAATGCTATTCTTATTGGACTTTTAACCTTCAGCCTTTTCATCATCTCATGAAATTCCTGTTTTCCTTTTTCCTTTTTGCGGTCATAGCGCATAGCGCAACTCCACCTCCGAATGTCGGCGGAGCCTCAGTTGTTGTCATCGATGCCAATAATGGAAACACACTCTATTCCCGCAATCCTAATGAACAGCGCCCTGTTGGGAGCACACAAAAACTTTTAACAGCTCTTGTGATTGTGGAGCGAGGGGATCTCAATCATCTCGTCACAATTCAACCCATCGATGAAAAAACAGAACCTACCATGCTAGGACTTAAGCCAGGCGAGCAATACACTCGTCAACAACTCCTGACGGCTCTTCTTGTCAAAAGCCCCAACGATGTGGCACGCGCTTTAGCACGAGATGAGGCAGGATCATTCGAGGCTTTTGCGGTATTAATGAACAACAAGGCTGCTGAACTCGGCATGCGCTCCTCTCATTTTGTCAATCCTAACGGCCTCCCTGCACCAGACCAATACTCCACCGCTGCTGATATGGCAAAATTAGCTTATGCGGTTTATCACAATCCTCTCTTAAGATCGATTATTGCCACTAAATATTATTATTTTCGCAAAGCTAATGGCACGGTGGAGATCTTGAAAAATACAAACTCTACGATGCAACGGAATTCATTCTGCAACGGAATGAAAACGGGATACACCAATAAAAGTCAACACTGCTTGCTGAGCAGCGGCTCGTATCAAGGACATGATGCTATCACTGTTATTTTAGGCTGCACTGATCGCCATCAACTTTTCAATGATACTACCAAACTTCTCTGCTGGGCGCTCGGAATTCCATTGACTACGGTAGTTCCGCATCAGCAGCATACAGCGGCTTCTCCTGCTCCTGTTCATCATCATCGATATCGTAAAAAACGAAAATATCAACCGCAAGGAACACAAAATTAAAAAATAATTAACCGCAAAGAACGCAAAGAGCGCAAAGAAAAAAAACCGAGTCAACTTGCTTTCTCAAATTCATAGACCTGAATTATCATGCCAATGAATGCAAACCATGAACTAATGAAGTTTCATCCTTCAATTTTTGCACTTCTTTTTTTGCGCTCTTTGCGTTCTTTGCGGTTAATTTTCTTTGTGGCTAATATTTAAATGCAGCGTTCTTATCAGCTCCAACCTTCAAGCACCGCTCTGGATTACAGGGCAGCTTTGAATGAACAACAATATGCGGCGGTCACCTCTCCTGCTGGTGCCGCACTCGTGATTGCAGGCGCAGGAAGTGGAAAGACTCGCACGCTAACTTATCGTGTCAGTTGGCTTTTAGAACAAGGATACGCAGCCGAACAAATCTTGCTCCTCACGTTCACCAACAAAGCAGCTCGCGAAATGCTTGATCGCGTTAACCACCTTCTTCCTGGAAGAGCGGCGCAACTTTGGGGCGGAACGTTTCATTCGATTGGATATCGGATCTTGCGTCGCCACCCTGAGCAACTCGGATTTCAAAAAAATTTCACGATCATGGATCGTGACGATCAAGAAGAACTGCTTGAGAGCATTATCTCGCGAGAAGGATTTCGTAGCGCTAACAAACAGTTTCCTAAAGCGAACGTTCTCGCTGACATCATCAGCTACTCGGTCAACACCGGCAAGAGCCTCACTGAGCTTCTTAGACATCGCTACCCTTATTTCATCGAATTGGAAGAGGCATTATCAAAAATTGTCATCGCTTACGAAGCTGGAAAAAAAGCGGCCAACGCGATGGACTTCGATGATCTTTTGTCAAAGACCCACCTCTTGATGGTCACCCATCCAGAAATTGCGAGACTTTATCAACATCAATTTCGCGCGGTTTTAGTCGATGAATATCAAGACACCAACCTTCTTCAAGCATCCTTGATCGACCTCTTGGCAGCGCACCATCAGCATGTCATGGTGGTCGGAGATGACGCTCAATCGATCTACTCGTGGCGGGGCGCCAATGTTGCTAACATTTTAGAATTTCCAAAACGCTATCCCAAGGCTCAACTTTTCCCGATTGAAACCAATTATCGGAGCGTTCCACAAATTTTGAAATTAGCAAATGCCTCGCTCGCTTTTAACACCAACCAATTTCCTAAAGAGTTGCAAGCGGCACGACCATCCCACGTGATTGCACCAGCGCTCGTTCCCCTCTCAACGAATAATGAGCAAGCCTCCTTCGTTGCTCAGCGAATTTTAGAATTGCATGATGAAGGAATTCCTTTTTCAGAAATGGCTGTCCTCTACCGCGCTCATTACCACTCGATGGAAGTCCAGTTGGAGCTGACGCGGCGCGGCATTCCTTTTTTTATCACGAGCGGACTTCGCTTTTTTGAACAGGCTCACATCAAAGATGTAGCCGCGGTCATGAAGTTTGCACTCAATCCCAATGACGAGGTCGCTTTCAAACGCTTCATTCAACTTCTTCCTGGCATCGGAAAAAAAACAGCAGAGGCACTCTGGCTTCAAACTTCAAAAATTCTCCGAGGAGAGCGTCACTTTTCAAAATTGATGAGCTGCAAAGCCCCTACGAAAGCTGCTAAGGAGTGGAAGCAATTAGTTCATACCTTAGAAGAATTGGCACCAGAGACCAACCTCCTTTCTCCCTCCGAACTCATTCGCATCATCTCACTCGGTTTTTACGATGAGATCATGAAAGAAAAATTTCCCAATTATGATTCTCGTCGCGAAGATTTGATGACGTTGATGAATTATGGCAAACAATTTTCTGACACCGCTGAATTTTTGGCACAACTCACCTTGCTCGGTGAAGGAGAGCAACAGAAACCTCTGAACGATGCCTCCAATCAAGAAGGAGCCTGCCTCTCCAGCATTCATCAGGCTAAGGGACTGGAATGGCGTGCCGTTTTTCTTGTCTGGCTCACCGAAGGAATGTTTCCAAGTGGTCGCTCGTTAGAAAACGAGGAAGCCCTCGAAGAGGAGCGGCGACTTTTTTATGTCGCAGTCACTCGTTGCAAAGAAGAACTCTATTTGACTTATCCGGAACTCCGCTTGAATGCTAACTACGGCGAAGCTTTCCAACGACCTTCTCGATTTTTATCGGAGTTGAGCAGTGACCTCTATGAAAAGTGGGATGTAACAAGGAGATAGAAAACTTTGACTCAAACAGAAAGTGGAAGTTCTGTTTGCGCGCGAGTAGCAAGCTCATCCTGAGCAGCCTTAGAGATGGCCTGACGATCAGCTTCAGGAAGCAGATCTTTGCCATCAGATTTTGAGACATAGTGAACCGCAATATTTTCTAGTTCCCGACTACTCATCCCCTTCATTGCTTCCTCAAGTGAATTAAAAACATGATCAACTGCTTGATCTTGACGCAGAGAAAAAGCTTCTGTTGCACGAATCTCAGCTTGCCGCTGAGCCTGACGAAGTCTTTCTTGACTAGCTGTAAAGCTCACAGTTCCAAGGTCTCCTGCTGCTACCATCATGGCATTGGGACCGGCCTCATGCAGTTTCTCACGATCACGTTGTGCATCTTTTGCAAGATTAGGATTTCCTGCTATCTCTTCTTCAGCTGCTTCTTCCTCTCTTGCTACGAATCCTGCAGGTTTTTGATCTTCGCCAGGGCCGTAAACAACTTGGTCAAAACGACCGTTGTTTTCAAATTGAAGGACTAATGTTTTTGCGCGAGGCAAATCTTTAAAAACTTCTGCTGGTGTATTTGAGCCAACTCCTCCATCTTCAATTTTTTCACCATCAATGATCACGGGATTAAAAGCCCCAGGAAGTGCCATAGAACCACGAACAGCAGTAGCAATTTCCAAATCTGGTGTGCTTGTAGCGTTAAAACATCTTTCTCCTTTACCGGCAGCGTATCCAGTAACCGTAAGTTCTTTAAACCGCGGATCTATTTTTGCCAATGCTGCGAGGTCTTCAAACTTCACCATGTAGGTAGATTGTTTTTTTTGAAAGAAAGAACCAAAAAGCCAATGAGGAGGTGGAGGAGTAATTTTTTGATACAATTTTTGAAGTGTTTCTTTTTCTTTATCGCTAACACTTCCGTCAATTTTAAGTTGCTCTATTTTTCCCTTAAAAGCCTCGTTATCTTTAAATGTTTTAAAATATTTATTAATCGAACCGACCATCTCTTGATTGAGATGATCAACAGCATAGGTTCCTGAAAAACTAAAACGAGAGAGCCATCCTTTTGTTTCTAATTTTGTTGCAGCATTAATAATCGGATCGCTAGAAGTTCCTGTTAGAATGCTCCAAAAGCTAGTGCGATCATTCGCTTTTTTTAAATCTTCGGCGCTCATTCCTGAAGCGATCAAAGCAGCTGTCATCGCTCCCGCAGAGCTTCCTGCAATCCGTTTAAGATTTTTTAAGACACCAAATTTTTCTGCTGCCTTAAACCAACCGACATAGCCAGCTCCTTTGACTCCTCCTCCCGAAAGAACAAAATTTTCGGGATGAGGCGCCGGTTGCAAAACGGACCACTTCCCTTCACTCGTTCTACAAAACTGTGGCGTTAATTGTGGTGTTGCAAATTGCTGCCTCAGCAATGCGAGAGAGTTTAAAGAACCTAGATGCGCTTCTTGAATTGCTTGGCTGGTGGAAATAGCAGGAGTTGCAATGGTCGTTGTGAGTTTTTGGGTGATGACATCAAATGACTGCATCGCATGAGTAACTAATGTCCTGTATTCTTCCGAGTCCGTTCTTATTCCCGTTTCCTGAATTAAAGCGCGCAGCTTTTGTGAAAAATCGAGGCCAAATTGCTCTCTTAAATTAGTTAACGTCTCCTCCCTGCTCGCATAAACAGGAGCTTTTTCAAAGCCAATCGCCACTTTAAATCTTTGTAACATTCCTGGCCCATTCACTTGAACAGCATCATCACTCACTCTGATATCAGCAGCCAGCTTGTCATTTTCGAGAGCGGTCTCTTTGATCCCTTCCCATGAGGGACCTGAGCTCATTGATGAAATAGTGGTACTCATGACAAAAAAATTAATGCTTAGGTTAAAATAAGCGTTTCAACTTCAGAGATGTTTTGCTTTTTAAAATTTTCTTGAATCCGAACAGCTTCCAATTCATTCGTCACAGCGTTAAAGAATTTCCGCACAGCAACGGCGCGTTGCAATAAAGCTGTGATGAGCAGCTTCGTTTCATATTCTTCAGCAGGAGGGAGCAGTGCTGTTAGCAAGATCCCTTCGCGATCATCAATCCCGACATAGTAATTATCACTCAAAAAAGTAATCGCATTGGCCTTGAGCAAGTGAGGCAATAAATTTTCAACGCCAACAAAATTGGTCATGTTGCCTAAATTAATCGTAATGATACCAGCGACCTTCTCCGTAGCTGGCAGCAAGCGGTAATAGTGGCCCTCAGGAGAATAAGTTTCCATCGCATGAGAGGCATTAGCATGTCGTAGCTTCTGCCGTTCCCATTCTCCTAATGTCCAAGCCAGGCCAGAAGAGTAGGCAAACGTGCGCAAATGAATAGTGAGTTCTTTTCGAAATCCAAGATCGCGCGTTAACTCCGTCGCGCCTTCATAAAAAGAGACGGCTCCTTCAATCACAGCAAGGATGGCCTTCTTGGAAGTTTCGATTTCTGCGTCTAAAGGAAAAAGCGCTTGCCACTGCATTTCATCATTTGGCAACAAAACTGGAACCACCGGAAAAATTGTTCCAGGAAAAATGCGACAAAGAAGCAGGGCTTCCAAAAACTCGCGATGGGCTGTCCAAGCTGGACCGACATTGGGTTTTTTAAATGTCATCAAGATCCGCAAGACATTCCACTCCTTGATAAACTCTGCTTCCAATTGAACCTTAATCTTTCTCTCGTCACTAAGAGCAAACTCTAGCGATGCTCTCCAATTTTCAGAGGAAGCACTATTCTCCTTTTTTACCTCGTCAAGAGCCCCGGAGATCCCATAGAAGCGAGCGAGTTCTTCGAGAAGAATAAAAAATCTCTCTTGCGGATTCATGTCGCGATTCTAATGTTTTTCTTTTTAAAAAGACACGCTATATTTTCAAACTTATGTTAGGCCTTTTTAGAGATCCAAAAGACATCAATGAACTCCAAGGTATTTGGGAGCGTGTCGGAGATGAGTTTGAAGGCTGCTTGCTTAAAGTCTATCGAGAAGAAAATGAGTTAATTGGTCAGCTCATCGTCTCGACACCAGCGATGCTCGATGCAGGCTGGGTGATTGGCGATAAAAAATGGCGTGAAATTGAATACGTTCCCGAAGAAGGATGGCAGCTCCTTGATCTCCGTAAGCAGTATGACACTCAAAACAAAAAATTAATCTCTACGGATTATGCGCACTACTGGATCTCCATCGGTGGTTTTCAACACTCTCGAACCTTGCGCCTTCATCAATCCAAGGTTCCACTTTTTCCCGATCAAAACTGGAAGAAAGTTGGGGAGCTTCTTGTGCAATAACGTTCTAATTATATCTCGTCATCAGCGCTCTCAGCGTCACCAAAAACGAAGTGTCTTTATTGGCACTCAAATTACCTGACGGCGTTATCGACAAAGGATAAGCAAGATGATATCCAAAAGGGGCCTGCTCTTCAGCAAGATGAGAGATGAGGAGTGTTTCTTTAGCATCTTTGCTCTGATTGATATTAGGAATTTGAACAATCATTGGAAGATGATGCTTCATTTTGAAATTATTTATTTCATCGCGATGCACCTCTCCATTGAAAGCCTTCATCACAAGGCAATCTATCCCATCAGGAATCATGTTGGCAGGACCTGCGTAGGTCACGAGTTGACCATGAGCATGAGCGTACTCAATCCCTCGTGCTACTGCTGTTGGAGAAATCACATCACTACTCGATGAAACAACCATATTAATGATATCCGGCCCCAATTTTGTCGTGACCTCTTGGAGTTTGTTGAGCAGCTCTGGCGACGTGAGATAGTTGCTGACATGAATTGTCACTGCAAATTTGCAATGCGGATTAGCAGTAAGAACTTTTTGGCGCACTTCAAGAAAAAGCGCTGCCTGAGAAGCTGAAAGTGGAGTTTCATCCGTGAGATGAGTAAACCCCATAATCAAACTTGGTTGTAACGCACTCAAGGTACGCTCCAAACTTTCCAGTAATGGAGCAGAGCGGACCGTTTCTGTGCTGCTCTCCAGATTCACTTCTAAAACACGATTGAGACTTGGTTTTAAATCGATAGGGCGTGATCGCAAGAGCGGTATCGATTGACTTGCTATTGCAGCGGTAGAGACATTAAGAGAAATAATAATCGAACAATAGGTCCAACAGCGACAGGTAAAGCGAAGAAAGCTCATGGCAAAATAATAGTTCGAAAGCAATTTGTAATCGATAAAGACATTTTTTATCGAACGTTGCAAGAGCCATCTTTACAAATTCGCTCTTCGGAAGAAGATCGCAGCGAATCGCAAAGCCCCACTAACAGCTGTGGCACAGCCGTTGGCATCGAGGTTAATGTTGCCGTCATTGTTTGAAAAATTCGCTCTGCCATCTCCGCAGCATTTGTAAATCGACCACTTGAGAGTTTTGAAAAACGCAACAGGTTTGATGCAGCAACCGAACTGGCTGCTGGCTCTGCTCCATCATAATCTTCCTTCAAGCGCACCAAGAGATGAGGATCTGCTGCAGCACTACTAAAATAGCCTCCCTGTTCGTGATCCCAGAAAAGTTCATTCATCTTTTCTTGCAACTCTTCAGCCCAGGTTAAGCATGCACCATCAGAGGTTGCTTCATACAGGTCCAGCAATCCTTGAATCAAAAAAGCATAGTCTTCGGCAAAACCTTGTTCCATTGAACGCCCTTGGTACCAGCTTCGGAGCAACGTTCCCTGTTTTGGATCATAGAGATGTTTTTTGATAAACATGACCGCTCGCTGTGCTGTTTCAACATCATACTGATTCTTGAGTTGTGCCCCTGCTTTTGCAAAAGCAGAAATCATGAGACCATTCCAAGCGGTCACTATTTTCTCATCACGATGAGGACGCGAACGCTTCAAACGCGCTGCAAAAAGTTTTTCTTTAATTTTTTTGAGCGGCTCAAGATCGGCATCACAGGCTGTTCCCCATAGCATCAAAATATTTTTTCCAACAAGTTCCTCGTGCGGATCATATTCTTCCGGAATATTTCCTGATGGCTTCAAATGATAATGATCGCTAATGAAAGCTACCTCTTCCGACGAGAGAAGTTGCTCCAACTCCGACAACGCCCAAACATAAAAAGCTCCTTCTTGTTTTTTCCCAGAACAGTCCACGCTGTCGGCATCTTCCGCCGCATAAAAACCGCCCTCGGGTGACATCAAATCACGCGCCACATAATCGAGCGTGTCGCGTGCCACTTGGAGAAATGCTTTTTCTCCTGTGACCTGAGCAGCCTCTAAATAAGGCATGACTAGCTGAGCCTGATCATAAAGCATTTTTTCAAAATGAGGCACCTGCCAAATACGATCGACGGAATAGCGATGAAATCCTCCACCAAGATGATCTTGCAAACCACCGGCAGCCATTTTTTGCAAGGTCAAGAAGACCATGGCTCGAGCTTGCTTTGATTCAGCTGCTGAGGCCGTCTTCGCATAGCGTAGCAAAAACAGCAAAATTGAAGGCCTCGGAAATTTAGGAGCCCCTCCAAAACCTCCCCACTTTTCATCAAAGCTCTGCACCCATGCTGCATAAGCATGATGGAGAATCTCCTCTTTTTTCATAACGAGATGCTCTTGGCGTCGCTCTGCAAGATGTTGAAGCGCCTTGATCGCTCTCTCTGCTTCTTGCTCAAGCCGCCCACGATTTTCTCGCCAGAGTTGGCTCAACTGAAGCAGCACGGAAGGAAAACCGATGCGACCATAGCGATCGTCAGGGGGAAAATACGTTCCACCAAAAAAAGGTTTCAGCTCTGGCGTCAACCAAACACTCATCGGCCAACCGCCGCTTCCCGTCAAGGCTTGGACATAGGTCATGTAGAGACGATCCACGTCAGGACGCTCTTCACGATCCACTTTGATGCAAATAAAATATTGATTCAGTAGCGCTGCAATTTTTTCATCTTCAAAAGACTCATGAGCCATTACATGGCACCAGTGGCACGTAGAATATCCAATCGAAAGAAAAATTGGCTTCTCCTCAACACGCGCTCGCTGAAATGCTTCTTCACCCCACGGATACCAATCAACGGGATTGGAGGCGTGCTGGAGAAGATAAGGCGAGGAGGTGTTTGCGAGGTGCTTCATTTCTTCGGCATCGGCAATCCCAACTTCTGATAAACCTTCGCCGTAGCAATACGTCCTTGCGGCGTTCGCTGGAGGTATCCTTGCATGATTAAATAAGGTTCATGTACTTCTTCCAAAGTTCCAGGTTCCTCACCAACAGCAACAGCTAGTGAGTGAAGGCCAACAGGGCCTCCTCCAAATTTATAAATAATCCCTTCCAAAATACGTTTGTCCATTTCATCAAATCCTTCTTCATCGATCTCCAGCATCGCAAGAGCATTTGATGCCGATGCTTTATCAACCACGCTATGAGTTCGAACCTGTGCATAATCGCGCACCCATCGCAAAAGATTATTGGCAATTCGTGGAGTACCTCGTGAACGTCGTGCAATTTCTAAACTTCCCTCCTCGTCAATCGTAACGCCAAGAAGCTTTGCCGTTCGTTGAACAATTTTTTGCAATTCTTCCGACTGATAATAATCAAGACGACAGTTCATCCCAAAGCGAGAGCGGAGTGGTGAACTGATCATACCAGCGCGAGTTGTTGCTCCAATCAGTGTAAAGCGAGCTAGGTTGAGACGAACACTCCGAGCATTGGGACCTTGGTCAATCATGATATCAACGCAATAGTCTTCCATCGCTGGATAAAGATATTCCTCAATGACTGGCTGCAGACGATGAATCTCATCAATAAAAAGAATACCTCCTTGCGGCATGGTGGTCAGCAAACCGGCAAGATCTCCTGCTTTTTCAATAGCAGGACCACTCGTTGTTTTCACTTCTGCTCCCATCGCATGGCCTAAAATGTGAGCGAGCGTTGTTTTTCCAAGTCCAGGAGGACCGCTGAGCAGAATGTGTTGCAATGGTTCACCACGCTGCGTTGCTGCTTCCACCAGCAATTGGAGTCGCTCCAACGTGCGTGCTTGTCCCGTAAATTCTTCAAACATGGGAGGCCTCAATGACACATCCAAGAAAGCATTGGGAGCATCCGGCGTGATGGAAAGTGTTTCGGAATTCATGGAGCTAAGCTTACAGATTGCAGATTACAGGTTACAGGTAAATTTTTGTATCCAAGCAGCGTACGATTCGCTAACAGCCGTAGGTTCGACAGCGATAATTTCGGGAACCTCATAAGGATGCAATGTCTTCAAACGCTCCATGCACGCTGATTGCAAGGCCTGTGTGGTTTTTAGAAAAACGACCACTTCATTACTCTCTTCTATCTTGCCTTGCCAAGAATAAATGGATTTTGCTTTTGGAATCATGGTACCACAAGCCACCAAGCGTTCTTCCACTAACACTCGAATCGTTGAAGCAGCTGTCACTTCTTCTGCAAAGGTAGTCATTAAAAGAATCACCGGAGTCATTGGGTTTAAGAGTTGAAGAGTTTAAGAGTTTAAAAGAAACTGACGAGAAAGAAAAAATGGCATTCTGATGATCTCTCCACCTTTTCCACACTTCCACACTTCCATAACCGCCAAGCGCTACTGGATATCTGCCTTACTCCTTCTCTTCGCCCTTTGCTACTATGGCAGCTATTACCGCTGCAGCCTCTATCCGTCTGGCGAAGGAGGGGTCGAAGGGGTCACTGCGCTGCGCTTACTAGAAGGAAAAACTCCCTTTATTGAGGCCATCTTGAATTATAATCTCTTTTGGTTTTATCCGATTGTTGCGTTGTTCAAAATTTTTGGCCCAAGCTACACGGTGTTAAGAATTTTTTTCTTTTTCTTAGCAAGCCTTACGGGCCTTCTGTCGTTTTATGTTGTTTCGTTGACAACAAAACGGCCAGCCCGGATATTTTATACCTCTCACAGCGAGGCGACGGAAAAAGCTGATGAGACAAGAAAGGTGATGGATTCTGGTCGGGGCTGTATGAGTACATACTGCTCCGATCAGAATTCGAGCCTGACACAGTATCCATCGGCTTTGGCCAAGCCGCAGACTGAGAGGCATGAAATATTCGGGCTATACGCAGCCGCTCTTGCTGGTCTGCTCACCTTGATTCTACCAGGACAGCTCTTCCGAAATTACATGGCTTTCCTTGTGATGTTGAATATGGCTCTTTTTTTTAAAGCATTCTTGTATTCTCATCCAACTTATCGAAAACAATTGGGTTGGATTGGAGCTGCGGGACTCTCTCTCAGTCTCACATTTTTAATTCGGGTTGATCTCGGGTTTTTCTTAACCATCATATTTTTTGGTCTCGCTCTGCTTTTTCCTTGGGTTGTCTCAGAGGCCACAACTCCTGTAACCCGTCGCTTATTACTTTCCATAGCAGCTCTCTCGCTGGGAGCTTTGGGATTTCTGGCTCTTCATGCTCCTGTCTATTGCCACGCGCTTCATCGCGGTTTTGCTCCTCGCTTTGCAACGCAATATCAGCAGTGGCCTCACATGATCACGACTCAAGCAACGCGGGGTTTGAAAAAAATTTATTCATCACCTCCATCATCGAGTCCAACAGTAAAACATACTTTCACACAAAGCACTCCTTCCAATTCCACTCTACCATCCTCGTCATCTAGCAGTACAAAAACAACGCTTCTGCGTGCCTCTTTCTCCTCGTCTGATCTTCGTGAAAAAATAACGGCACTTAATCTTTATCTTCCCATCATCACTTCGCTGCTTCTCATCTTGATGGCAGCGGGACTCTTTTTCAAAAAAACAGGTCCGTCTAACTCTCGCCATCGAGCTTTTCTGATCCTCACCTCTCTTGCGTGTTCGCTAACTCTCTTTCCTCAATATTTTTTCTGGCGACCCGATATGGTTCATCTGAGCGAGTTCATGGTTCCCATGACCGTGACGATTCTTATGGCGATCGTCTTTGCCTTAGAAGCATGGCCTTTTTCAAAAATTTTCCTTAAAATACTTCTCTTCCTGTTCTTGGCAACAGGCATCGCTACTCTTTCCCTCTACTTCATCAATGGATGCCAATCTCAATCAACGGGTGGAATAGCCATCAGTGAGGGAAGAACGAAAGAGTTTTTTGGCGAAAATGGAGTTCATGTGAAGTTAAAACCACACGAGTGGGAAGAGGCTTCCGCTATTTATCAAAGCATCCTGCGCCATTCTAAGCAGGGAGAATATGTTGTTTGTTTTCCGTACAACCCGGAAATTAACTTTATGACCAATCGCCCTTCTTATCGTTATGACCTCTACTGTGACGATGTCACTGCACCACGAAATTTCGATGAAATTGCCATTCGAGAAATAGAAACATTTCATCCTCCTGTTATCGTTATCACTAATTGGCCTATTAATGGCACCGAACATTCACGCTTTACCAACTGGGCAGCACCGACCTATGCCTATATCAAATCACATTACGCACTTGATTATTCTAAAGGAATTATTCAAGTTTTCATTCATCGGTAATAACCAATTCTTAAAAACCATTAGACTTCTTTCCAAACTCGCTTCTGACGATGAAGTGCCAGGAGCTTCCGGCGCGCAGCGGCTGAGTGTATAGTTAATACTCGATGACGCGAGCACCGGAGCAACACCGCAATTCGCGTCAAAAGTAGAGTTTCGAAAGAAGTCTATTAAACCATCTTTCTTATGTCCTCTGTAAGCGCTACTAGTAATACTCCAAACATTTCCATTTCAACTGCTCCTTCTGGTCCCGTTCCTTCTCCGAGTAATAAAACAGGGGCTTCATCTCCTAGTCCCAATAATTCCAACCAATTACTTACTCTTGAACCATCTGTCTCTTCTGTCTCTTCCTTTTCCACGATAACTCCAACTGAATCCGTTATAGCAAGTGGCATTGGCCGACCAGAAGGACCTGCTGGTCCAGGTGGAACTCTCGGACTCGATGGCGGCATTGGTGGAGCTGCCGGACTTGCTGGCGGCATCGGTGGAGCAGCTGGACTTGACGGCGGAATAGGTGGGGCTGCCGGACTGGAAGGCGGCCTTGGTAAACCTGGAGGACTTGGTGGAGCTAAAGGTGGAGCTGCCGGACTTGCTGGTGGCATTGGCGGACCTGGTGGCGGCATCGGCGGTCCTACTGGACTTGCTGGCGGTCTCGCTGGAGGCGCCGGACTTGCTGGAGGGATTGGTGGAGCTACTGGACGCGCTGGCGGCATTGGAGTCGGACCTGGCAAGACCCACACTCCACCACCACCGCCATCAACACCACCAACAATAGAGTCAAGCTACTCAAATGCTTTTTCAGAGCGCATGAATAAACAGCAGGAAGAGATGGAGCAAGAACAACAAATGTCTCAAGATAACAAAGAAAACATCCAAAGATTAATGGACACCAATCAGCATATTAAAGGTGTAGGCGAATATAATGCTGTTTGATCCAGTTGGATTATCGATTAGCCGCCTCAAAAAGCATTCTTTCATAAAGGTCAACGGAATGGCTCCATTCAAAAGAAGCGGCGTGACTCCACGAAGCTTGCTGAGATGCGTTTAATATTTTCCTGTTCTCTAAAAAAGGCTTCATTACTTTTGCCATACCAGAAGCTCCTGTTGTCAGATCGAATAAAGCTCCATTTTTTCCTTCAAGAAGAATGTCTTGCAAGCCTCCAATACTGCTTCCAACAATGGCAAGGCCGTTCCCGAGCGCTTCGACACCAACCATGGGCAATCCTTCCGAAAGCGAAGGCATCAATAAAAGATCAGCTTGTTCCATTACCTGCCTCACCTCTTCTGCCGAAAGCCATCCTAAAAAAGAGATACGATCTTGAAGATGAAGTCTCTCCACTTCTTCGTGAGCAGCTACAGAAAGCGGCCCATCACCAATAATCCTCAATGTCCAAGGAAGCTCGCGTAATAAGTCTAGAGCTTGAATAGCGAGCAATGGATTTTTTTGAACACTCAACCGTCCCACGAGCAAAAGGCTTGGGACTTCATTCTCTTTTTTTGGCTGCTGCTTGGGCAATCGGACTCCATTGAGGATGACCTGAGCTTGAATACCATAAGCCTTCTGAACTAGCTCAGCCACAAAACTACTCACTGCGGTCACTTGCGCTGCTCCTTTCCAAATGGGAATCGTCAACCATTTGATTTTTTTAAAAAGTTGTTCAGTCTGTTCAGGAACACCTCCAGGAACATCTCCAAGATGAGCCGTCAACACGTAGGGAATACGAGTGAGTTGGTGAACCAGCCACGCAACAGCTCCCGTTGGAACTGCAAAGTGAGCATGGATAACTTCGGGACGCCAGCGCCACGCTTCCCACAAAGCCAAAGGAGAAGCCGCAAGCACCCAAAGCAACATTTCTAACACGCTGCAGGTATCTTCGCGACGGCGCCGAGCACGCACTCGAATCACCTCAACTCCATTTATCATCTCATGTCGAGGAAGGTGAGGCATACCTGCCGTTACGACACGCACTTGATGGCCTCGTTCAACCAAAGTTGCAGCAACCTGGGCAGCCACACGCCCTCCACCACCACCAATTGGTGGATATTCATAACAAAGGACAAGAATACGGCTCATGGAAATAGGCTGGAGGCTAAAGGCTGGAGGCTGAAGGTCAAGACAAGACTTTTGACAATTCAAATCTTTTAGCAAAAAGAGTAAGCGCGAAAGAATACAAAAAATAATTTTCTTTTTATCTCATCTCTGAGTATAAATTATTAAAAAAATTATGGGATCTATACCTTCCGTCAGTTCTTCCATCGGTTCTCAAAGTCCAATACCACCTTCAGTTAACCAGAATGCTGCTAGCAATCCGGTTTCTAACGTGAACTCTCAACAAGGGCTATCCCAAGCTAATAACGCAGGCTCTACTGCTAGCAATGCTACAGCAAAGGGAGAGTCGATGGTGCAAGGAATTATTGGTAACCTCCTCTCACCAATGAATAAAGCGTAAGACAGCTATTCAACAGCGGTGCTCAAGACAGCTTGAGCCCAAAGAAAAAGTCGCTCGTCACTTTTTCTTGATTGGTGCGCTTGCAAGCGATTTTCAAAAAATATTTTTGCAGCTGGCGTCTTAGGACTCTTTGGAACGATTTTTCCATCTCTCAACCAAGATCCTATCGGCATTCCAAAGCCTTTCTTCTTGCGATAGATAATGTCGTGAGGGAGGAGCGACTCGAGTGCCTTTTTTAAAATCCATTTCGTGGTGCCATTGCGAAACTTCACCGTGTGCGGCAAGCGCCGCGCGAAGTCAACGACCTCGATGTCTAAAAAGGGCGATCGCGCCTCCAAGGAATGAAGCATGCTCGCACGATCAACCTTAGCTAAGATGTCATCTTGCAAGTAGAGCCGTGTAAAAAACTGAAGCGCTCGATCGACTGGGCTTGCTCCTGTACCAGCAGTCTCCCAAGCCTCGATCACTTCGCTATAAATTTCTTCCGGTGAATTTTTGTCACCAAAATAATTATCTATCTCTTGCAAGTTGAGCGGCCCCATCCAAACAGGCATCCAGAGCGACTGAGAAAAAGAGAGCCCTTTTAAAAAACGTTTTATTTTAAAATCAAAACTGATGTTGCGATGTGAGACTGGCAAACGACTTGCCAACAAGTAGAGCGCAGGGTGAATTTTTTTAGGAACTATTTTAGAATAAAGTTCGGCAGCCTTCAGCGCTTTAAAAGGATCATATCCTGCAAAGAGCTCATCACCGCCATCGCCTCCCAAAGCGACCGTCACATGACGTCGAGCAAACCCTGAGAGCAGCCACGTCGGCAAGATGGAACTATCGGCGATGGGTTCATCCAGACGGCTCAAGAGCCCAGGCAGAAGACGCACCGCATTTTCAAGATCAAGAATTTCTTCATGATGCGCACAGCCGAGATGAGCTGCCATCTGCCGAGCAAAAGGAAGTTCATCAAACGAAGGATCTGTAAATCCGATACTAAAAGTTTTGAGTCGCCCCGCAGGAAGATGCCGTGCCGCTAGCGCAGCCACTGCTGAAGAATCGATGCCACCGCTGAGAAAAACACCGAGCGGTACATCTGTCATCAACCGGCGTTTTACCGCACGATCGAGCACCTCAACAAGCGCTTCACCCCAAGCTTTGCCGCCATCCGCTGGAAGCTCAGTCTGGCATGGCTCAAGACGATACTCCCAGTAACGCCGAACCTCCCAACGTCCTGTGACAAGATCCAGCCTACCACAATGCCCTCCTGGAAGTTTGTAAATCCCATCAATCAACGAAAGCGGCGCTGGAATGTAACCGTAAGCAAAATATTTTTTGAGCGCCAACGTCAATTCATTCCGTGGCGCCTGCGGATGATGGAGCAAGGCCGTGAGCTCCGAAGCAAAAGCAAAAACACCATCACTTCCAGGGCGCTGAAAATAGTAAAGTGGCTTTTTTCCAAAACGGTCGCGAGCTAGAAATACTTCTTGCTTGCCTCGATCATAGATCGCAAAAGCCCACATCCCATTGAGTTTTTCTAGCATCCCCTCGCCCCACTCGCGATAACCGTGAAGCAAGACCTCCGTATCGGAATGATTCGTTTGAAAGGAGTATCCCTTGCCAACCAGCTCGGCACGCAGCTCTGCGTGATTATAAATTTCTCCATTGAAAATAATCACCAATTCCCCATCAGCCGTTATCATCGGTTGAGCGCCATCAGTCAGGTCAACAATGGCAAGACGTCGATGCCCAAAATGAATACCCCGTTTTTCTTCAACGAAAAATCCCTCCGCATCGGGTCCACGATGCGCAAGAGCCCTCGTCATCTTCACGAGCACTTCTCGATCACCAGAACCTATAAAGCCAGCAATGCCACACATTTTAAAGTAGGCTGTAGGCTATAGGCTGTAGGCTGTAGGAAAAAGAAAAGAAAATCCTACATGCTATCGCTTCCAATAAATAACCAGCGTCTTGAATCATCTGAAGAGTATTCAAAAAAAATCCTCGAAGGCCAAGCAGATTAGGTCTTGTCTTTAGAAAGCGACAAGTCGTTCTTCAGCTCCAGATTGAGATCCACCAGCTTTGCGATGGTAAACTCATGCATTTCTAACATCGTCAAAAGCCCTTGAACGGATGCAAGCGTCTTTGACCATTTTTGAAGAGACTTCTTTAAATCGTGAAAGGATGTTTGATCCATGGCTACCGAAAGGAGTGTGCCATACATTTCGACGGCAAGCTTCAAACACAAATCGTCATTCTCAAAATGATAGTCTGGAAAAAATTGATGCCGCAATGAGGGATCAATAAAATGGCGACTGTAATTTTGGAGTTGCTCTTCATCGATTTTCAAATTCAGCGCTGTAGCAACTCTCTCCATTTGGTGAGAAGGATGTTTGATCAGTTCATCATAATCGACAAGAACGCGCTGATGACCGTCAGAGTGAGTCAGGGAGCTCAACAAAGAAGTAATCCAAATCCAAAGTGATTTTTCTGGAAGGTCCTCAAAGCTCTCCTCCACCGAGGTGGCAACACTGATCGGATTTCTCAGCGCGATAACAACACTTAGAGAAACATCAAGTTGCTCACAAATTTTTTTCCAAAAAGGAATGAGGAGTGAAGAGGTAGGAACTTTTACGCCGAGGGGCTGGTCTTGAGGCATTTTTTTCCACAACAATTGAGAGGCGCGTTCAGCGTAGTGACTATTGAGCAGATAAGTTGTTTCTTTTTCTGAGAGAGGAAGAATCCTCCGAGCGCGATTTTGAGTGCACGCTTTGAGCATCTCAAAATTCAACTCATGAAAATCCCAATCCTCCCAATATCCTTTTTTATTAAACTCATTGGGAGGCATCAAATGATCTCCCAACGACACTCCCATCACCTCAAGCCCCTTGGTCAAGGCGCTCGTCCCACTCCGCTTCATTCCAAGAACTAAAATGAGAGGCTTTCTATTTTTCATCTCCGCTAACTTAAATTTCTCGTTGACCGCTGAGCAACATTGCACGTCCCTCGCACCAGGTAGATCGACTTGCCTTGCGATTCATAAAAAGTACGCATAATCATTTCCGCGAGTAATCCCATGAGAAAGCTCATCACTCCCATGAGGAACGTGAACACGGCCATGAGAGGAAGTGGTGTTGTGATGAATGGCTTATGTGCTAGCAATAAAAGCAAGATAGCCCAGAGAGCAAAGCCAAAGCTTGCTGCCAAGCTAATCAAGCCACAGGCTCCAAAAACATACATCGGCTTTTGCGCATGCCGATCAAGAAATTTTACGACCATGAGATCGAGGACAACTTTTAACACACGCTCAAGACCGTACTTAGAATGACCGGTCGTACGCGCGAAATGATTTACAGGCAGTTCCGTAATGCGGGCTCCATGCCACTTGGTGTAGATCGGAAGAAAGCGATGCATCTCTCCGTAGAGCCTCACCCCTTCAATCACATCACGTCGATAAGCTTTCAGCGAGCAACCAAAATCGTGAAGCCTTACTCCCGAAATGAAAGAGATCAATTTATTAGCCATCATGCTTGGAATATTCCGTTGTAGCGCGTTATCTTGTCGATCGCGACGCCATCCGGAACAGACATCATAACCTTCCTCAAGCTTCGCCAGCATCCGTGGAATATCTTCCGGATCATTTTGGTAATCGCCATCCATCGGGATGATCACCTCTCCCGAGGCATAATCAAAGCCTGCCATCATGGCTGCCGTTTGACCAAAATTGCGACGAAAATGAATGATCTTTGCTTGAGAATAGTTAGCCGCAAGTTGATCCAACACCTCAGCACTCCCATCATGACTTCCATCATTGACGAAAATTACTTCATACGGTTTACCAAGACGATCCATCACTTCTCGGATTTTTGTAAAAAGCGGAGTAATCGCTTCACGCTCGTTGTAAATGGGAATGGTGATGGAAATCATAGCGGAGGCAAAGTAATAGGTAACGAGTAATGGGTAAAGAGTTTTAAAAAACTTTTAGAAAAAAGGAGAAAATTTTGTTTTCAGCTACAGGAAAAGTAAGTTTTAGATTTACCAAACTTTTCCAAGAATATTGTGATAAGAAATTGGACCGAAAATCCGACTATCATCATGATGAGCCGACAAGTTATCTGATAAAACGTACACGTGTTCTAATGGGACTTTTGTTATATTATCAACGCCATATTTTCCATACCTCCAATCCTGCCAACTTCGCTGTATATTATCAGAGTATACTGCTTCGTCTATCAAGATAGCATGATCGCTAATTTTTATTTCTTGGTTTTCAAGGGCAACAATTCTTGAGATCCATACTTTATCTTTCTGGCGAAAGATAACGATATCTCCGGCTCTATAAGCATTAATTTTATAATAAAGATGATTAACGAAATAAAGTTTTCCATCTTTTATGACAGGCTCCATGCACTCTCCATTGATACGATATGGATTTGCTATGGAAAAACAGAAAAATAAAAACGCTCCACTAAATAATATCGATATTATTTTCATTCACGTTTTTAGGTTCAAGTTCCTTGAGAGATTATACCATCTTCAAAAAATGAGGCACTCATACTCAGGAGTCAGCTTGTATTTCCTATTTTTATTAGAACTTCCAACTGCTTCTAAAAATCCTTCCTGAACCCACACAGCACAAACGTGTGTGCTCGTTCGCGGCTTAAAATCAAACAAGGCGCCAATTTGTTGACTGGTGACTGCTTCAAATTTTTGAAAGAGCTTCAGAGCTTTTCGCTGCCTTGCATCGAGCTTGCGCAAGAAAGCGCTCTGATCTGAATTTCCTTTTTCTTGAGCGTCTTTCATTTTGACAATCACCTTTTCAAAAGAATCAGCCATACCAGCGATAAAATAGTTCAACCATGGCGTCACACTTCTCTTCGCACGACCTTCATAATAATTGTGAGAAGCTCCCACACCTATCGCCTCATAGTAGCCATGAAGATGACGTGCGTAATATTCCTCGAGAGAATAAAGTCCTTTCAGATCGTATCCTCCCAAATGTAGCACCAGCGTTGTTAAGAGTCGTGCTGTCCTTCCATTGCCATCGTAATAAGGATGAATCGTTGCAAATTGATAGTGAACTAATCCAGCAACAATCGGTGTTGGAATTTTTTTTACATCATCGATCCAATCAACCATGGAGATCATCAAAGCTGACACATCCTTTGCTTCAGGAGGCATATAGACAATAGCGCGCGTTCTGCTATCCCTAATCACATTTTGTCCATCACGATAAGGCGTTGGTTTAACACGAATCCGTCCATTGCCCATGACAAGAGCATGAAGAGTTTGAATCGTTTGTTCGGTAATCTCTTTTTTTTCAGCAGCCCATTCCTCAACTTTTTTTAAAGCCGCATAATAGCCTTTGATCTCATGTTCCTCTCGTGCACGCCCTGGAAAGTGTTCTTCTTTTTTTAAAACTGCTTCCACTTCTTTGGGCGCTAGCTGATTTCCCTCAATCATGGTGGAATAATGAGTCGTATAAAGCTGCGCAGATTCACGCAATGAGCTTAATACCGTTGGCGTCAGTGGGAAGTGGATCGACTCTTTTTTAGCCTTTTCAATGCGCAAAATGTTTCCCGCAATCTCTCGAGTTATGTTATAATTTGGTTGAAATTTCATCAGCAATTTATCAGCAATTTATCAGCAATTTATCAGCAATTTATCAGCAATTTATCAGCAATGATTGTAGTACAATAAAAAGATGGAAAGAAGAAAATTAACCACAAAGGACGCAAAGAATTTTTGAAAGAAATCTATTTTGCTTTTTGAAGATCTTTCCTTTTCGTGATGCTTGTAATTATCAGAAAAAAGTGCTCAAAACAAAACATCAGCTCCTTTTTCAAGAGATATCATCTACTAATTTTTCTTTGTGTTCTTTCGCATGTTTCGCGGTTAAATTTTTTCTATCCTGATGTCATTAATAAAAAACAGCCTGCTCACCAAACTGCGCGATGTCCCTCATCAGCCGGGCGTCTATGTGATGCGTGATCGCTTGCATCGGATTATTTACGTTGGCAAGGCGCGTGATTTGAGAAAACGACTTGCAAATTATTTTACCCCTTCTCGCCTCACACGCGCTGACCTAAAAACACGCGCGTTGATCGAAAGCATTCATGATTTCGAATATCACCTTGTTAAAAGCGACACCGAAGCGATTTTGTACGAAGGAAAACTGATCAAAGAATGGCGCCCTAAATACAACATTAGTTTTCGCGACGACAAGCGCTTTCTTCTCGTCCGCGTGCAGCTCAGTGAGCCCTTCCCGCATTTTCAGCTCACTCGCTTACGCAAAGAAGATGGTGCGCGCTATTTTGGTCCTTTTCCGAATGCTCCAGCACTACGACAGACGCTGAAGACCATGACCAAAAAATTTGGCATCCGTTCCTGCCGACCTTTAGAGCCAACTGAAAAAGATTTTAAGCATTGCCTCGATCATATTATTCAAAACTGCTCAGCTCCTTGCATTCAGCGAGTCACCCGTGAAGAGTATCGTCAGCGTATCTTAGAAGCCTGCGATTTCCTTGAAGGAAAGTCGCGAACGATGATTGAAGATATTGAAAGGGAGATGCAACAGGCTGCTGAGCGCCTTGACTTTGAAAAAGCGGCCTCCCTGCGCAATCTCTTCACCAGTTTGCAAACGACCACAGAGCCAGCTCGTCGCTTTACCCGCAAATCTCTTCCAGGCAGCATCGATCCGGAAGCTGATCTTATCGAGCTTCAGCAATTCCTGCACCTTCCAACAGAACCACGTGTCATGGAATGTTTCGATATTTCGAATATTTCCAACACCCACATTGTGGCTTCGATGGTACAATTCAGGAACGGCGTTCCTGAACGAAAAAACTATCGCCGTTACCGCATCACGAGCACCAAAACCCAAGATGATTTTGCTAGCATGGCTGAAGTGGTGCGCCGACGCTATCGCAGGATTCTTGAAGAAGCAAAAAAAGAAATTCAAGACGACGTATCTCAAGAATCAATTCTAGAACAACTTCAATCGCATTTTAAAAAGTTAGGCAAACATTCTCCGCTCCCCGATCTCATCATTGTCGACGGCGGCAAAGGCCAGTTAAGCTCTGCTTGTAAAGAACTTAAAATATTGGACCTTGGCAATATTCCTATTATTGGATTAGCGAAGGAGTTTGAAGAAATCTATCGTCCTGGAGAAACCGCTCCCATTCGATTGCACAAAAACACAGGAGCGCTACGCCTCCTTCAACGTATCCGTGACGAAGCTCATCGTATCGCCAATGGTTATCACGAGCTCCTCCTGCGCAAGCGTGTTTCAGAAAGCGCTCTTGACGATATTCCTGGAATTAGCAGTGCTAAAAAAAGACTCCTTTTAAAAACTTTTGGAAGCGTCCGCCGCCTCCGTCAGATTAGCGTGGAAGAGATGGCTGCGACAAAAGGAATTGGATTAAAATTAGCAACCATCATTAAAAAAGTAATTCCTTCTTGATCTTCCTCGCTCTATGAAAAAATTAATTGTTATTTTAAAGGATCAACTCTCTTTTTGCTTATCTTCCTTAAAATGTGCTCACCAAGCAACAGATACGCTCTTTTTTTATGAGTTCGTAGAATCGTCTCCTTCTCATCATCAAAAAAAAATTGCCTTCTGGCTAGCCTGCATGCGCCACTTTGCAAGCACACTTCAAGAGCAGGGGTTTCAAACGATCTACATTCCTATTACCGAGGATGAGAAACCTTCTCCCCTTATTGAAGAAATGCTCAAAGTGTACCAAAAAGGGCATTATGAAAAAATCATCATCACAGAACCGAGTGAGTGGAGCGTGTTAGAGGAAATAAAAAAACTCCAACGTGATATCCCTATCGAGATCTTGCCAGACGATCGCTTTTTAGCGACTAAAGGCGACTTTCAATCTTGGGCTAATGGGAAAAAGCAGCTTCGCATGGAATATTTCTATCGAGAAATGCGTCGCAAACACCATATTTTAATCGATACTTCAGGAAAGCCAGAAGGGGGGAAATGGAATTTTGATCAAGAAAATAGAAAGCCTTTCAAAGGCAAGCCTTTCTTTCCTAAACGACTGAGGCATCAAAAATCTTCACTCTTACAGGAGGTCTTAGCGCTCGTAGAAAAAAACTTCTCTCATCACTTTGGAACATTACAACCATTTCACTATGCAGTCACACGAGAGGAAGCACTTCTGGAACTAGAGGATTTTATTCAGCATGCACTTCCTTTTTTTGGAGATAACCAAGATGCCATGGTCGCAAGCGAGCCTTATCTCTATCACTCGTTGCTCTCTTCTTATCTTAATATTGGGTTATTGCTTCCTCTTGAGATTTGTGAAAAAGCTCAAGAGGCATACTACCAAGGAAAAGCCCCTTTGAATGCTGTTGAGGGATTTATTCGTCAAATCCTCGGATGGCGTGAATTTATTCGTGGAATCTATTGGCTTTACATGCCTAACTACGGCGAACTCAATTTCCTAAAAGCAACGCGAGCCCTACCCTCTTTTTATTGGACTGGTTCTATGAAAATGTTTTGTATGCAAGAAACAGTAAACCATACCAAAGAACACGCCTATTCACACCATATCCAACGCCTGATGATCACTGGCAACTTTGCACTTCTTGCTGGTTTGAACGTGAAAGAAGTCCAGCAATGGTACTTGGGAGTCTATTCCGATGCTTATGAATGGGTCGAAATGCCAAATACTCTCGGAATGGCCTTGTTTGGTGATGGGGGCATTGTCGGCAGCAAACCTTACGCAGCTAGCGGAAAATATATTCATCGTATGAGTAATTACTGCCAGAAGTGTTGTTATGATCCCAATCTCCTCACTGGCAACCGAGCTTGTCCCTTCAATGCTCTTTATTGGGACTTCATGGCACGTCATGCTCACCAATTGCAAAAATATCAGCGTATGAACTATATGCTTTCCACATGGAATCACTTTCCCGACGAAAAAAAAGAAGCAATTCAACAAGAAGCAAAGTCTATTTTTTACAAAATGGAACAAGGGGAATTATGATCCCATTTGATGAATTCATTGCTATCGATTGGTCTGGATCTAAAGCCCTACTCACGCCAAGCATTACGGTCGCAAAAGCAGTTTCTAACAAATTATCCGTCTCTCTGGTTTCTCCGCCAAAAAACCAGTGGGCACGAATAGATGTGGCAGAATGGATTATCAATCATGCAGCCCACTCCAAACGTCTCCTCATCGGCATTGACAGCAATTTTGGATATGCTGCTTCTACCGTTCACAAAAGACTTCCAAATCTTCAAACAGCTACTGAACTTTGGGCTTTGATTAATCGAATCTGTTCTCAAGAGGCTAATTTTTATGCTCATACGTTTTGGCGAGACTCACTCTTTTGTAATGACTTTTGGACTGCAGGAAAAAAACCTCCCCATTTTCCAGAAAAGCGACGCCAAACAGAATTAAGTTGTATCAATGAACAGCTAGGATTTCCTGAAAATCCTTTCAAGCTAATAGGTACAAAACAAGTAGGCAAGGGTGGGTTATCAGCAATGCGTATGGCTCATTTTTTAAAAATGCAGCTACAAGAAAAAATCGCTTTTTGGCCTTTTGACTCACAGGAGCATTGTGATGCAGCAACTATTGTCATTGCAGAAATCTACCCTCGCCTCTTTTTAAAAAAAGCTAACCATGGACTCTCCAAAGTTCGTAACATTAAAAAACTCAAAGAACTTTTATCTTTTTTTGAAGCAATCTCCCCTTCTTTTTCCAGTATCAATGATCATCAAGCAGACGCTTTGATTTCAGCTGCTAGCATGCGTCATCTGATGCATAAAAATAGTAATTTTCTCAATTTAGAAAAATGTTCCGCACCGTTCAGAAAACTACTCCGTATCGAAGGTTGGATTTTAGGTGTTTCTTTGCCTGTAGAAAGGGAAAAATCTTGAGCTCTTGAGCAAAGCATGAGAGTGTAAAATCCCTTCTCGCCCCATGCTCTTTAACACCATCCTCGACACTGTTGGAAAAACTCCTCTCGTCCGCTTTCAACGCGTTGCACAAGGACTCTGCTGCGAGATGTATGGCAAGTGTGAATTTTTTAACCCTGGAGGTTCTCTCAAAGATCGCATTGGCAAGAGCATGATCGAAGCAGCTGAACAAGCTGGCCAGATCAAACCTGGAGACACCCTCATTGAAGCAACCTCAGGAAATACTGGAATCGGTCTTGCTGTGGCTGCTGCTGCAAAAGGATATAAGCTCATCATCACGATGCCAGAAAAGATGAGTCATGAAAAAGAAGTCGTCCTCAAGGCCCTCGGAGCCACGATTTATCGGACTCCGACGGAGGCTGCCTTTGATGCACCAGAGAGTCACATCTCCCTTGCAAAAAAGTTACAGCAAGAAATTCCGAATTCTCATATCCTCGATCAATACAATAACCCCGCTAACCCTGATATTCATTACCGTACAACCGCACAAGAAATCCTCGATGATGCAGGTGAAAACTTAGCAATGGTTGTTGTTTCTGTGGGCACAGGTGGAGCCATCACCGGCATTGCCCGCAAAATCAAAGAGGTCAATCCTAAGATCACTATTGTGGGTGTTGATCCCTACGGATCAATCCTTGGTGGAGGCACCGAAGTTTATTCTTATCAAGTTGAAGGAATTGGTTACGACTTTTTTCCCAAAGTTCTTGATAATTCGCTCGTCGATCAATACGTGAAAACGCACGATAAAGAATCCTTCTTGATGGCACGTCGTCTCATTCGTGAAGAAGGCCTGCTTGTTGGTGGATCCTGTGGAGCCACTGTTTATGGGGCTCTTCAAGCAGCCAAGCGCTTAAAAAAAGGAGAAAAGTGCGTGGTTGTTTTAGCGGATGGCATCCGCAACTACCTCACCAAATTTGTCGATGACGCTTGGATGAAACAGAATGGTTTTCTTGATTAACCGCAAGACCAAAAACTAAAAAAAATCAACCGCAAAGAACGCAAAGAATTAAGAAATTCTTAAAATTGGAGACATCTCCGAATATTCATCATGATTGAAATTGAAGTATCTTTTTACAAATCAATAATGCCTTTCTAATATTCTCTTTTTTGCGATCTTTGCGTTCTTTGCGGTTAATTCTCTTCTTTCTTTTCCGCTCTCTCTTGCGGTTAATTTCCCTCTTAAATTTTTATGAAACACTCACACCATCTCAATACTCGCGTCATTCACGCAGGACAAAAACCCGAACCGATCACGGGAGCGGTCATGACTCCAATTTTCTTAAGTTCCACTTTTGCTCAAGAAAGTCCAGGAAAGCATACGGGTTATGAATATTCTCGGACAGGCAACCCGACTCGTCATGCTTACGAAGAGTGTATCGCCAATTTAGAAAGTGGCACACGCGGCTTTGCTTTTGCTTCTGGCATGGCTGCTACAGCTACTATTTTAGAGCTTCTCCAGCCAGGCGATCATATTGTGGCTAGTGATGATTTGTATGGTGGAACCTATCGTATCCTCGAACGTGTCCGCAAACGCTCTGCTGGCCTTGAGATCAGCCTTGTTGATTTTACCAACACGGAAAACGTAGCAAGAGCGATCCAATCGAACACCAAAATGATTTGGGTGGAGACACCAACCAATCCGATGTTGAAATTAGCAGATTTAAAAGCGATTTCCGCCCTTGCTAAGAAACATCAGCTTCTCACCGTTGCCGACAATACTTTTGCGACTCCGATTTTTCAACGCCCGTTGGAATTCGGATTTGATATCGTCGTTCACTCCGCTACGAAATATATCAATGGTCACTCGGATGTAATCAATGGTGTCGCTGTGATTGGAGATAATCCTGAACTCGGACAACAAATTCACTTTTTGCAAAACAGCACTGGCGGCATCGCTGGAGCTTTTGACAGTTTCTTGGCATTGCGTGGCGTGAAGACATTAGCTCTTCGCATGGAGCGCCATCATAACAATGCCATGGAACTGGCATCCTGGCTGGAAAAGCACCCCAAGGTTGAGCGTGTGATTTATCCTGGGCTCAAGAGCCACCCTCAACATGCCCTCGCTTGCCAACAGATGAGTGGATTTGGCGGTATGATTTCGCTCGATTTAAAATGTGATCTCGAAGAAACAAAAACTTTCCTAAAACGCACTGAGCTCTTCACCCTTGCAGAAAGCCTCGGCGGAGTCGAAAGCCTCATCGAACACCCTGCACTCATGACTCACCTTGCTGTTCCTAAAGAACAACGCGAGCTCCTCGGCATCCGTGATGGCTTTGTCCGTCTCTCCGTCGGCATTGAAGCTGTGGAAGATTTGAAAAAAGATTTGGAGAATGCGTTGAAGTAAAAATACAATTTACTCTCACTAAATGAAAACGTCATCCACACAGCTGCCACCTCACAAACAACTGCGCAAGGTTGTGGGACGCCCCATCGAGGAACTTTCACTGTTTGATAGAATAAGGAATCTTCAATCATCACTAGAAAAAATGGGACTCCCACCAAAAAAAGAAAACGATGGCAAATACATTCGAAGAACTGTTGGAGCTGCTATTAAAAAATAACATCAGGTTCATCGTTGTCGGTGGATTAGCCGTTGCGATGAATGGCATAGTTCGCACAACGGATGATGTTGATATTCTCATCGATGATAGTGCTGAAAATATCACATTGTTACTTCACACATTAAAATCATTTGGAGAAGGACATGCTTCAGAACTTTCTCTCGAAGATTTCATCGATGAAGAAGGAGCTATTCGGATCATTGAAGCGTTTCCTTTAGACATTTTTGTTAGAATGCAAGGCATGAAGTACGACGATATGCAGGCCATGACTGCTCAATACACCATGCCTTATGGACTAACCGTTCCTTTTCTTCATGCAAAAGGATTGATCGCTTTAAAAACAGGATCAGTGAGAGAAAAGGATCAGTTTGATGTGGTGGCCTTGAAAGCATTATTCAAGCATTGAGTAAATTACTCAATGACTGAGTATTTTCTATTGCTAGCCTTTCTCGCCTTTCTTAATCCGATACAAAACACTCCTAGAAAGTCGATGATCAGCTGGCAAATGAGGATGTTCAAAATCTCCTTGAAGATCGCGCGCCATGCCGATCTTTTCCATGATACGCCGTGAAGCATGATTCTCAGCAAAAGCATAGGAAACAATTTCTTCAAAACCTAAAGTATAAAATCCATAATTAAGAACTGCCTTAGCCGCTTCAGTTGCGTACCCTCGCCCCCAATAAGGAAAGGCAAGGCGCCAACCGATCTCGATGGCTGGGGCAAATGGAAATGGGCTTTCAATTTTCTCGAGCCCTAGCGATCCAGCTAAATCACCACTCTCTTTTTCTTCAATAGCAAAAAAAGAAAATCCATTTTTAGCAATTCGCTTGTTCGTGCTCACGATATATTCTTTTGCTTGCTCCATTGAAATAGTATCCGGCAAAAATTCCAAAAAACGTGGATCCTGATTCATCTGATAGTACGGCTCCGCATCCTCTTCTTTCCAGGTTCTCAGGAGCAGTCGTTCTGTTTCAATAATCGTAGATTTCATAAAAAATATTTTTCTTCTTTGCGTTCCTTGTGGCCATTTCTTTTTCATACAAACCAACTCAACGCAGGTTTCGTAAAAAATTCTTCCAAAGGAACCCCATGGCTTCCGATCAAGAATGACTTCGCCTTGGGATAGGCTTTCTTAAAAGCTGCAAGTCCTGAAAGTTTTCCAGGGAGACCACTCTTCACTTCGATAGCCCAAATTTCTTGACCGATTGTTAACACAAAATCGACCTCATCATTCCCATCGCGCCAGTAGGTCAACGATTGATTTGATGTCGTCAACGAATTCAAAAAATAAGCACCAACGGCATTTTCGATGAGACGTCCTCGCCAAACAGGATCACTTTGCATCTGCTCATAAGAACGCTGGTCAAAAGCATTAACCAAGGCATTATTCCAAAGAATGAGTTTTGGGCTGCTTCCACGTTGTCGCACTTTTCCGCGAGAGAATTTTTCTAAGCCTGAAACTAAAAAAGCTGTTTCAAGCAACTTCAAGTAAGTGGCTAGCGTTGTCGTGTTCCCTGCATCAGTGAGTTGTCCTAACATTTTATTGTAAGAAAAAATTTGCGCAGGAAATGCTGTCGCAAAGCCGAAAAGATTACGCAACAAAACAGGCTTTGAGACAGATTGCAGCTGCATCACATCACGCGCCAAGACTGTTTCTATCAGGGAATCATTAATATAATTTTTCCATATTGTTTCGTCATGAGTCAATGTTGCAGGACCTGGATATCCACCGAAAAAAAACCATTTATTCAGATCCCATCCAAATGCATGATGACATTCTGAAAAAGTCCAATGCATACATCGATGTAAATAAAATCGACCAGCCAAACTTTCAGTCATTCCTTTTTGCATCAGCAACGACGAAGAGCCAACAAGAATCACAATCAACTTTCCCCCATTAGTTTTTTCTTCATCCCATAGACGTTTGATCACCTCGCTCCAACCTTCTACTTTTTGAATTTCATCTAACACCAAAAGGACGGGTCCTCTACTTTTTTTTTCTTCTTCCTTTGCTTGATTCCATTTCTCTTCAATCCACGCCGCATCTGGAGGGCGAGGAGCATCAGCAGTTGCTACCACTGTTGGCCATCCCAATGACTTCACCACTTGAGCAACAGCCGTTGTCTTACCAAGCTGCCTAGGACCTATGACAATTTGCAAAAGAAAAGGAGCTTTTTTTATTAAATCAATGATGTTTTCAACGACATTTCTTTTGATTTTCATTAATTTAATATATTTAAAATTAGCTCATAATCAACTAGTTTTCACTTATAAACTAAATTTACTCAATGATTGAGTATTTTTACTCAATGAATGAGTATTTCTGTGGGCTGCCCTTCTATCTCTTCTTGATCCGATACGAGACATGCTTTGAACGTGGATGCTTAGGGTCCTCAAAATCGCCTTTGAGATCGCGCTGCATTCCAATTTTTTCCATGACGCGTCGTGAGCTATCATTCTCAATAACGGTACAGGCAAAAACTTCTTCGAAGGCCAATGTTCTCCATCCATAATCAAGAACTGCTCTTGCGGCTTCGGTCGCGTACCCGCGTCCCCAATAGTTAAAAGCGAATCTCCAACCAATTTCTATAGCAGAAGCAGGCAGGGGTTCTTTTGCTGCCATGAAGCCGCAAAAACCAATCATCACTCTACTTATTTTTTCTTCGACAGCCCAAAAGGCATAACGATTTTCAAGAAAGCAACGATCTTGATCTGCGATAAATTTCTTCACCTCCTCCATCGAAAGCGACTTGGGTAAAAACTCAATCACCCGAGGATCTTGATTCATCTGTTAATACGGCTCCGCATCCTCTTCTTTCCAGGTTCTCAGGAACAGTCGCTCTGTTTCAATAATTGTAGAGCCCATAATATTACCACCCTCCAAAATAAGTTACAGGAAGCAACATTCAAAAGAATTAATGAACACAAAGGAAAAAGTAAATCCCTAGAATTTTTTTATAAAAAAATTCTTCTTTGTGTTCCTTGTGTTCTTTGTGTTCTTTGTGTTCTTTGTGGCTATTCTCTTCTCCTTTCTTTTTTCGGCTATTTCGTCTTGAGATGCGGAAACAAAATAACATCTCGAATCGAGGCCGCACCCGTCAACATCATCACAAGACGATCAATCCCAATGCCGATACCACCCGCAGGCGGCATCCCATACTCAAGCGCCTCAAGAAAATCGTGATCGAGGCATTGTTTCTCTCCACCAGCTTGATGCTCTAAACGCTCACGCTGAAGATCGGGATCGTTCAACTCTGAATAACCAGGAGAAATTTCCTGACCATTGATGATGAGCTCGTAGACATCAACCGAGGCAGGATCCTTGCCATTGAGCTTAGCAAGAGGCACAAGCTCTTTGGGCACATGCGTGACAAAACAAGGATCGATCAATTTTTCTTCGACTAGTTTTTCAAAAACATGCTGCGTCACTTCAAACTCAGCTTCGCAATGCGAGATATCGAGTTTAAGCTCCCCGCACTTCTTTCGCTTCGCCTCTAAATCAAGCTGGAACCAGCCTGGAACAGCCGTCTCCACGAGATCACGATAGGCAGCACGTCGCCACGGACGCTCGAGATTGATAGAGCGTATAACATTTCCATTATCATCGCGATGTTCAATAATAGGACCCACTCCTATGTGTTCTGCAAGAGAACAAATCATTTCTTCAACAAGCTCTAACATTTTTTTAAAATCAGCAAAGGCCCAATAGGCCTCGAGCATGGTGAACTCAGGATTGTGCCGGCGAGAGACTCCTTCGTTACGGAAGTTGCGATTGAGTTCAAAAACTTTTGGAAAGCCTGCCACGAGCAACCGTTTCAAATAAAGTTCCGGAGCAATACGTAAAAAAAGATCCATCCCCAGCGCGTTGTGATGCGTCTTGAAAGGCTCTGCTGCTGCCCCTCCAGGGATCGCTTGCATCATCGGAGTTTCCACTTCTAAAAATCCACGCGCTTCTAAAAATCGTCGTATCTCACGCACGATGGCGATGCGCTGTTTGAAAATCGTGCGAGAAGAATCATTCGCAATCAGATCGAGATAACGTTGGCGATAACAAATCTCCGCATCTTGAACACCATGCCACTTGTCGGGCAGCGGCCGTAACGATTTGCTCAAAATGACAAGCTTGGAAGCGCGAATACTTTTTTCTCCACTCTTGGTCGTGAAATAAGCTCCTTCCACTCCCAAAAAATCACCAATGTCGAGTTGCGCAGCCATAGCAACGGTTGCTTCATCTAGTTCCTTGGTATTAAAATAAATTTGAATGCGTCCCCCGATGTCTGAGATATCTAAAAAGCGACTCTTCCCCATATCACGATAAGCCGTGATACGGCCTGCCACCTGCACGGGCGAGGCTTCTTGAAAAGCAGCGGCAACTTCAGTAACACTTCCTGAAACAGCAAAGGCAGCACCAAAAGGATCGACTCCTTGATGACGTAAGGTTTGAAGTTTTTGACGGCGGATGGCGATGAGCTCGCTGAGCGGAGTGTTTTCCATGAAGAAAATAATTTCAGAAAAAGAAAACTATCTCTCTCATCACTTCCTGGCAAGCTACTAGTAACTTTCAAAATTAAAATCATTAGGCATCAGCGCAATCTACTGTGAGCTGCAGTTCCACACAATACCCCCTCACCATGTTGCAACGGTAGCAGCTTCTGCTCGTGCCATTCGCCTTTCATGATCATACTCTCTCACTCGATCATGCATAGCGTTTAATCTTGTGATGATTTGTGGCTGCAAGTTTTGATTCGTTGCATCAAGTATTTGTACTCTTTCAAAATTATTTTGCTTCAAAACGTTAATGGCTTCCATCTTGAGTGCAATAAAATCTTCACAATCTTCTAAAAGAACGCCTATCGGACCATGAAAATTTTCTACTTCTGTATCTTTCCAAGATTCACGTCTAGGGACAAAGTTCATTTTCTTTCTTAATGCTGCAATCTCTTCCCAACGACGCGCTATTTCTGGTTGATGATCCCATGCAGCAACAGCAGCATCGTAAAAACAATCTCCCTGTTTTTTTAAATTGATAGCACCTCTCAAAAAGAAATTAACTTTTTCAATATTTTGATTTGCCAGGAGTAGACTGCAGAGTTCTAGATATAGCCTTTGTTTGGCATTCTGATAGCTTTCAACATGAGCCTCAGCTGCTTGATCGTACAGTCGTTTTACACTTTGACATAATGCGTCATCACCCTCACTGCTTTCTAGCATCAAAGACCTTTGAAGAACGATATCTGCCCTTTGCTGCATGTTAGTTGCATCGTCCCTCAAACAGAAAGAAAGAACGTTCTCATTGATTCCTTTTAATACCCTTCTTTCAAGCGATCCATATATCAATTTTAGCAATAGAATGGTGCCCGGAAAATAAAATCCCATAAATCTTTTTGATTCTGCCGAAATAAAACCGATCTTTTTTAAGCGCTCTAAAAAATCTGGCCTTTGAGCATATTTGAAACGACGAACTCCTGCTTGATCGATCGGCAAGAGCACTTCATTAAGATTGATTTGTCGCTGCAACGATTCTCTGCAAATCAAGTCTGCTTCATGAGTCCAAGAATTCCTAGTACAAGCTTGAGCAAGCTCTTCGTATCGTTGCGCTATATCTCGATGTTGCTCAGCTTCAATGCCGTTTTCACTTCTCATGCTTTGAGCGACTAGTCTTCTATGATGGGCAGCATCCATATAAGCTTGAAAAGTTTTTCTATGTCGTTCCCACAATACTTCTGCTCCCTCTGTTGCTAATCTTCCTAAAGATTTTTTAATCTCAATGGCACATTGTTGAAAACACATTTCCAAATCGATCCAAGCATTTGCTTCACCCAGTTGAAGTTCTTTTAAAGCAGCCTCTTTACGAGCTTGGAAGATCTTCCCATAAACAACTTTGAGATTTTGAAACAACTCTGATTCTAATGAGCCAGACGGAGCGACTTTGAAACGCTCATTATAAATATTGATCGACTTAAAAAGCTCTTCAGGATGCTGCTGTAGCATCAATTGAGTTTTTTCAACATTTCCTGTTTTGAATAATTGAGCGATTTGAAATTGCAAAGGTGCTAGCTCATGATAATTTGCCAATAGTGAGCTTAAGTACTGAACTTCTTTCTGCTTTTTCTCTTTTATCAAAGAAGCATAACTCTGCGCCGACTCCTTCATGGTTTGAACAACCATCTCCCACGCTATTTTTGGATTTTTTCCGATAGCATTTTCTTTTTCCTGACACGCCATCATAGCATGATGGACATCATCAATCATACTTCGATAAGCGAGAGCAAGGCCTAAGTTATTACTTGCTTGAGCAGTTTTTAATTTTTGAAGATGTCCTCGAGCAAGTTGCATCAGTTCCGAATCAACTTTAGTAAGATCACTTGCTAAAAATTCTTGAAAATTAACCATAAAATAATTGAGCACGACTCGCAGCGCTTGTTTTTTTATTTGATTAGAAGACAATTTTTTGGGAGCTTGCCGAAAAAACTGATCTAACTCCAAGGGTTCTTCTTCAACATTACGAAAAACGGAATCTATTTTTTCAAAAACTTGTTGGATCATTTTTGGAGTCAATCCCTCTTCCATCGCTCTCAATCTTAGCGTCAGCGGAAAGTAAGTATAAGATGTTCCTTTTTCATCGATGATAGCTTGCACAAAAAGATCGACTGCAATGTTGTGATTTTCTTTAAGTTGAGATGTGGAGAGAGATTCGAGACTTGAAGCATCAAAACATCCCACGATCCTTGTACCCTCTTCCTCTCTAAAAATAGAGAGTGGCTGATCCTCTCCAATCTCTTCAGCATGATTTGCAACTTCCCTGAAATCTTGTAGAGAAGATAAATTCCACAATCGTGACGAGAAATTTTCTTCTGCTGTGACCGCTTCTGTTTTTGACTCTGCAACAGAGGCAATACCATCACCTCTGTCATATTCTCTGCGAGCTGCAGCTGTTCTTTCTGTAACAGATAGGCTGCTGTTTTCTTGTGGCTTTTTTGCGACTTCAATTCTACTTTTACCCAGCGGCATTGCCTGCACTATGAAGGCCAAGCTAAAAAATAGCGCAAAAAAAGTGAGGGATTTTTTTTTTATATGAGGGGAAAGTCATTTTTTTAGGATGAGCACAAAATTCCAAAATATCTCCGGGCTGGCATTCCAGGTTTTTACAAATGCTAGCGAGCGTTGAAAATCGAATCGCTTTTGCTTTTCCGGTTTTCAAAATACAAAGATTTTGAGGAGTGATGCCAACAGCAGCAGCGAGATCTTGGAGTTTCATTTTTCTTTTCGCCAACATTACATCGAGATTCACAATAATTTTCATAGTCAGTTGAAATTTTTTACTAGATGGTCAATTGCTGCTCTTCTTCTAACTTACTCGCTTCACTCATCACGTAAGCAATGATCATGACAAAGCCTCCCCACAAAATTTCTTGGATATTAGTGATGTTAAAAGTCAGTGAAAGAATGCGCTCTCCAGGTGGATTGTTTAATGTTGCAACGAGCGTCATCATCGCATCAAAAATGGGTTTGCATACCAATGCACTCAATAAAAAAAGCCCAGCGAGATATTGATAGTAACGGGCATTGATCGTCGTGAAGACATTTCCTTCGCTATAATTTTTAAGAATGAACTTCAAAATAAAAAAACTGAACCACATCGGTAGATGCCCAATGAGGTCAGCCCCCAAGCCCAATAGTTTTAATCCGGGTGTCCAAGCAATCATCCATGGTTTAATAAAAGCGGTTGGTCCTTTGATGGCACAGCAAATTCCTAAAGCAGCAAGCTGTTTGATCATTGGCTGATCAATCAATATCCATTTCGCAATATAGAAAATGGGAATGGTTATTAATAAGAGAGTCACGATGAATGAGCCAAAGCGACTGATGTTTTTTATTTTTTGAAGCGAGGTAGCCATATTTTTATACAGTAAAAAGTTAACTTAATTTAGCAATAAATTATTGTTTATCAATAATTATTTTTAAATAGACCTATTCCTAAAACAACTTATGTTTGATGATCATGCAAACCATCTTCTACCTTCTCACTAAAACCTCCTCTTCCAGAGCTGCTCTCATCTTGCGCCTCACGTTGGCGATTGTCTTTTCCCACATGGAGCTCAAAAAATTCTGAATTTCCGATAGAAGCATTTACTTCAATAGTTACTATGGAAAAACTTTTTTCGTATGGAACCCTCCAACAAGAAGAAGTCCAGCTATTAACTTTTGGACGCAACCTGACGGGAACTCCAGACGCTCTCGTTGGTTACAAGCTCTCGATGCTTAAAATCACAGATCCTCATGTCCTCGCAGCAAGTAAAAAGGAATTTCATCCTATTATCAGCTACACCGGTCACGCAGAAGATTCTGTTAAAGGAACTCTCTTTGAAATCACTCCGAAAGAGCTCATCCATGCTGATAGCTATGAGGTTGGAGATTATGAAAGGACTTATGTCCTTCTCCTTTCTGGAAATATGGCATGGGTTTATGTTAAGACGCCCTAAATAGTTTTCTAAAAATTTCACCACAAAAATAAATTCCAATGACTCCATCATCCTCATTCAAAACCAAGGCCTACGCCGCCTTCAGCTCAACAACACCACTCCAGCCACATGCCTTAGAGCTTCGATCTGTTGGCCCTCATGATGTCATGATCACCATTGAATATTGCGGAGTCTGTCATAGCGACATTCACCAAGCCCGCAATGAATGGGGTGGAGCCATTTATCCGATGGTGCCAGGACACGAGATTGTCGGCCATGTGAAAGCCGTTGGCGACGCTGTTCAAAAATTTTCCGTAGGCGATCGTGTTGGGGTCGGCGTGATTGTTGATTCATGTCGTCACTGCAACTCTTGCCAAGAACACCTTGAACAATATTGTGAAAACGGCGCATCGCTGACTTACAACAGCACCGAACAAGACAAAAAAACACCAACTTACGGTGGTTACTCTCAAAGCATTGTTACCACAGAAGATTTTGTTTTAAGAATTCCAGCCAACTTATCACTCGCAGCAACAGCTCCTCTCTTGTGTGCTGGTATCACGACTTATTCTCCACTGCGAAATTGGAACGTTGGACCAGGCCAGAAGGTAGGTATTGTCGGCCTCGGAGGACTAGGTCACATGGGGGTAAAGTTCGCTCATGCCTTTAGTGCCGAAACCTATGTCATCACCACTTCACCTCACAAAAAAGAAAAAGCACTCAAGTTAGGAGCAAAAGGGATCATTGTTTCCAAAGATCCTACTGACATGAAGCAACACGCCAATAGCTTTGATTTTATTTTGAGTACTATTTCGGCATCCTACAAATTAGAGCATTATCTCTCACTTTTAAAACGTGATGGAAAAATGGTCGTCGTCGGCCTTCCATCTGAGCCGCTACAACTTGATTTGTCGGAAATCGTTCATGGCCGCAAAACCGTTGCCGGATCGATGATTGGTGGCATCCAAGAAACTCAAGAGATGCTTGATTTTTGTGGCAATCACAATATCACGGCTGAAATTGAAATGATTCCGATTCAAGAAATCAATGCCGCTTACGACCGCATGCTTCAAGGCGATGTGCATTACCGCTTCGTTATTGACATGGCTTCGTTAGAAAAAAATCACTAATCCATATTTTATGAAACCAAAAATCCTTATCACAACATTTGCTGGCCTTCTTCTTTGCTCGCTCCAAAATAGCCATGCCTGTAGTAGAATTACCTATGTAGGGCCTGATAAAATGGTGGCCATGGGACGAACAATGGATTGGTTCGAGGATATTAAAACAGACCTCTGGCTCTTTCCTGCTGGCATCAAACGTTGCGGCAACGATCATGATCCCAAGAGCCTTACCTGGACTTCAAAATATGGCAACCTCATCGCAAGTGGCTACAATATCGGAACCACTGATGGTATTAATTCGGAAGGGCTTTGCGCCAACGTGCTCTATTTATCAACAGCTAATTATGGCGCACAAAAACCAGATCGAAAAAATTTATCGATTCTTATTTGGGCTCAATATTTTTTGGATAACTATGCAACTGTTGACGAGGCGGTCAAAGATTTTAGTAAAGACTTTGTCAACATCATTGCAAACAGACTCCCTAATGGTTCACAAGCTACTGTTCACCTAGCAATTGCTGACCGGAGTGGTGACAATGCGATTTTTGAATATGTTGATGGCAAGTTAATCGTTCATCACAATAAAAAATATGATGTAATGACCAATGAACCAACATACGAAAAACAATTAGCATTGAATGATTATTGGCAAGAGCTCAAAGGAACCTTCCTCCCAGGTACAGACAACCCATCAGATCGATTTGTGCGAGCTAGTTATTTTTTAAACAATGCTAAAAAAACTTCCAATCCCGAAGAAGCCATTGCTGTTGTTTTCTCCATTATGAGAAATGTTTCAACCCCAATGATGGCAGAAACCGATCCAGCTCATCCGAATATTGCCGCTACTGTCTGGCGGAGTGCCGCTGATCTAAAAAACAATCTCTACTTTTTTGAAAACAGTGAACGTCCGAATGTTTTTTGGGTTGACCTCAATAAATGTAATCTCAAAAAAGGAGCTTCGATTAAAAAACTGCCACTACAACAAGGTCAAGTCTATGCTGGGGAAGTGAGTGATAAATTTATTCCTACCACCTCTTTCTTCTCGCAGGATAAATGATACCATCTCACTCTTGTCCAAAATAGCAGTCGATAAAAGAAATTAGGAAGCTCTATTTACTTTGCAGGCCTACTTCGGTTGAAACGTTGAAGGGGCAGCAATACGAGATCTTTTCAACGTGTTAACGCTTCAACATTTCAACTCTGTTCGCAGCAATAAAAAGCATTCTTATTTTAAATTAGACAATCGTTTTGAACAGCAATGATACCACCTCCATCATGAATATAAAATTTGCCACCGAAGAAGACATTCCTTTGATCCTCCAATTCATCAAAGAATTAGCTGATTACGAAAAGCTCCTCCATGAGGTTGTCGCAACAGAAAGTCTTTTAAAAGAAAACCTCTTTGGAAAAAACAAACGGGCTGAAGTGGTTTTTGCTTATGAGAACGAAGAGCCTGCCGGCTTTGCACTCTTTTTCCATAACTTTTCTACTTTCCTCGGAAAGCCAGGAATCTATCTAGAAGATCTCTATGTCAAGCCAAGCCATCGGAGCAAAGGAATCGGCCAGCAACTCTTAGCCTTTCTTGCTCACTTAGCAAAAGAACGTGACTGCGGTCGACTTGAATGGTGGGTCTTAGACTGGAATAAAAAAACAATCGACTTTTATTTGAAAATTGGAGCTATACCGATGAACGAATGGACTGTATTTCGAGTGACGGGCGAAGCGTTGGACTCTCTTGCTGGTTCTTAAAGCTGCTCACGTGAAAATTTACTCAGTTTCCCGAGTAAATCAACTCGACATAATGAGTAAATTTATGATTCGCCAATATCTCCTTGATCTTCTTATAGATCGAATAAAAGAACCTCGTCGTTTTATTCAAGTGCTTGCTGGACCTCGTCAAATTGGTAAAACAACACTTATTGAACAATTCCTTGAAAAAATAGACATTCCTTTTCATTACGCTTCCGCCGATGCCCCTGGTCTACAAGGGCAAGAATGGCTTCGCCAGCAGTGGGAAGAAGCACATTTAAAAGCCGGGAAGAAAAAAGGCGTACTTGTGTTAGATGAAATTCAAAAAATCCATCATTGGTCCGAACTCGTCAAAAAATTATGGGACCATGATACTCACACCAAGAGTTCTCTTCATGTTATTTTACTTGGTTCTTCTCCTTTGCTCATTCAATCAGGTCTCACCGAGAGTTTAGCAGGCCGCTTTGAGCTTATTCCCATTTCTCATTGGTCTTTTGCTGAAATAAAAAAAACTTTTGACTGGGATCTCAAGCAATTCATTTATTATGGCGCCTACCCAGGTGCGGCCTCACTGATCAAGAACCCAAAACGTTGGCGTCATTACATCCTTGAGTCACTTGTAGAAACAAGTATTTCACGAGACATCCTGCTCATGACGCGCGTTGACAAACCGGCTCTCTTGCGTCGGCTCTTTCAACTCAGCTGCGATTACTCTAGCCAAATTCTTTCCTATCAAAAAATGTTAGGTCAGCTTACTAACGCTGGAAATACGGTAACCCTTGCTCATTATTTGCAACTTTTACAAAGCGCAGGAATGGTTGGCGGCCTTTCAAAATATACTCATGGAAAAATCCATCAACGTGCTTCCAGCCCTAAACTTCAAGTTTTCAACACAGCACTTCTCTCTGCAACTAGTGAACTAACAATGGAACAGGCTATAAGTAATCGCGAACATTGGGGACGCCTTGTAGAATCAGCCGTGGGAGCCCATCTCCTCAATCAAACTTTTGGGACAACGATCGAAGTCCAGTATTGGCGCGAAGGAAATCACGAAGTCGACTTCGTTTTAAAACAAGGAAAGACCATTGTTGGCATCGAAGTCAAAAGTGGACGTAGTCGCCCCACAACTAGAGGATTGGAAATTTTTAGAACACGGTTCAAGCCGCTGAGAAACTTGATCGTCGGTGAAGGTGGCATTGAAATTGAAAAATTTTTACTCACTCCCGTTAAGAAGTGGTTGGAAAAATAAAAATCTATTTTATTTATGCTCCCTCGACTCGTCAAAACCGCAACAGTCTTTAGGGTGGCGCTCTATTTTTTAATGGTGGCTTACGACAACACCATTGACTTCAACACCAATGTTGTTTTTGTGAAACATGTGCTAAGCATGGATACCACTTTCAAAAGCCCTCCAGTCCTTGCGCGTGCGATCACAGATGCATCCGTACAAAAGTTGCTTTACGAAAGCCTCACTGCCATCGTGATTCCATCCATTTGTTGACCAAGCGAGGCTTGTGAGAAAGCAAATGATTGATGGCCACTTCAGGCTCTGCTTCAACAATCAATTGAGAAAGCTGTTCGCGATGTAGAAAGCCTTTCTCCACCATGTCTGCGAGTAAGGTCATGAGTGGATTGTAAAAGCCATTCACATTAAGAAGAGCACACGGCTTCGGATGAATTCCAATCTGCGTCCAAGTGAAGGCCTCGATGATTTCTTCTAGCGTTCCAATCCCTCCCGGCAAGGCTAAGAAAGCATCAGCCAGGGAGGCCATCTTGTATTTGCGTTCATGCATCGAGTCGACAACGTGCAACTCCGTAAGACCTGAATGAGCGATCTCTCGTTTCTCCTGAACAAAAAGCTCAGGAATGATTCCGATCACTTTTCCACCTGCAGCGAGAGCCGCATCGGCAACAACTCCCATCAACCCTACGCTACCACCTCCATAAACAAGCGTATGGTCACCTTCAGCAAGAATTTTTCCTACCAAACGAGCTGTCTCTAAAAAAAGAGGATCATTGCCAACATTAGATCCGCAATAAATACAAAGTGTCGCCATTTTTTTAAGGCTGATATTTACTCCTTCTACTAAGTAATAAGTTAAGCACACTACCAGGCAAAGACCTCCGCAATACAGGTAGCATCCATGAGTTTTTCACTCCAAAGAGAAAGAGATTCACTATCCGCATCTTCAATTAACTCAAGATGATTGGAAGTAATTTGATTTGGAAATCGTCGTCCAAGCTGCCTTAGCAATGAAGAACGAAATTGTTGCATGCCCTGTTGCATGCCTTTTTGAATGCCTTCTTCAATTAGTGATTCTGCAATAGTCATAATATTTGATTTGTTTTTCTCAGACAAAGTCTCTTCAAAAGTCGCTAGGATACTCTCTTTGAATTGTTGTGTCTTTAGCAAATAGTTAAATCCCAACTTTAAAAGTTCAATTTCATTTTTTGCTTCTACACCTCGAATAATTTCACTTAATGAATTGATAAGTGCAACTGCATCTCGCGTAAAAGCATGTTTTAAAAACATTTCTAACATACCAAGGAGCGGCTTCTTTTTCAAGTCATCATCAGCAATTTGAGAAAGATCAATAAGTTGAAACGGCTTTAAAAAAAATTCGCGAGCTAAGTCAGAATCTTGAAATAATTCAAAAAGATCAGTCGTATATTCATAGCGTTCCTCTCCGTTGTAGATCACGCAAGGATAGACTAAAGGAAGTTTCTGTGTCTGATGTTCTCTCAAATGCGTCCGACAAATATTGATAGAATATTCAAGCAAGCGAAATGACATGAGCGGATCTGCTTTGCGTTGATGCTCGATGAGCAAGTAGATATAGCCTGGCTTACCACTTAAACTAACGCTATACAGAATATCTGTCATCCATTGCTTCATCGCTTCATCCAAAAAACTCCCCGGCATGAGTTTTAATGAATTAAAATCTACAAGTTCAGTGATGTGATCTGGCAAATGATGTTGTAGAAATTCTAGCGCCATTCGTGGATTAGCCATAGACGAACGAAAGAAGCGATCATGAGGATTTTGAATAAGTGAAGACATGGAAAAGGAGTGATTAATTTTGACAAACCATCCTCCTTATCAAAAAATTTTTCTCATACCAAGCACTAACAGTAGCATCATCCTTATGAATCATTCTCCATTCAGGCACTTTTTATTATTAGCTACCCTGTCTCTTTTTTTTGCGAGCGCTTGCAAACCGTTGTTTGCCACTCCTCAAACAATTTCATCCACTTCAGTTCAAAAACAACTCGCTGACCTAGAAGCCTCTTCTGGCGGCCATCTTGGTGTGGCTGCGGTCAATACGGCGAACGAAAAGCACATTGAATATCGAGCTGAAGAACTTTTTCCATTTTGCAGCACATTCAAAGTGATGGTGGCTGCAGCGATTTTAAAACAGAGCATGAGCGACCCTCATTTGTTGCAGCAAAAAATGAATTACACAGAACAAGATGTAGATGCCTCAGGCTATGCACCCATTACTAAAAATCATCTTGCTACCGGAATGACTATCAGCGAACTCTGTTCAGCGGCGCTGTGTTACAGTGATAACAATGCCGCAAATCTGCTTATTAAAAAGCTAGGCGGTCCTCAGGCTGTGACTTCTTTTGCTCGCTCCATAGGCAACTCTGTATTCAGACTGGATCGCCTAGAACCTGAGCTCAATTCAGGAATCCCAGGCGATATACGTGATACCTCAACTCCAGCAGCCATGGAAAATAGTTTGCAAAAACTAGCTCTTGGAAATGTTCTTGGAGCATCTCAACAAAAGCAATTAGTGACTTGGATGACAGCCTGCACTACAGGATATAACCGCATCCGAGCTGGTGTGCCAATAGGATGGATTGTCGCCGATAAAACTGGTTCTGGAGATTATGGAATTACAAATGACATTGGAATTCTCTATCCATTAGAAGGAGCTCCCATTGTTATCACCATCTTTTTTTTCCAAGATAAAAAAGATTCACCTCATCGTGAGGACGTCATTGCTGCAGCAACACGTATTTTGGTTGATGAGTTTACGCAAGCCAAGCATTGATTAGGTTAAACACTTACAAAAAAAATAGATCACTAATATTTATTTTACTGATTATCTATCTGTTTTTTTTCATCGGAAGGTGGCAAATAGTTTTCTCCTGTCACAATTTGTTTACCTGTTTTGCCTTCAAGTTCTAAGCGAGCTTTTCTGGCAATGCTTCCACCTGTTTTTGCTGCTACTTTATTTTCTGCCATACCGATTGCTTCTACACTTTCAGCAACCTGACGTGTAGAAAGTTCTGCCAAAGCAGTAAAAATAAGTTCTGCTTCAGTCATATGATCACGCAAATTTTGTGTAGCAAGCTTTTTGAGAGACTTGTGTGATGAAACAGTTACATCGGACCATTCTTGGTGAATAATATTTGTAAGAATAGCATATTCTTGCCCTTCTTCTATGTCATGGTTGGCCCAGTAATCGGTAAGTTTATTTCTGGTTTCCTGACCAGTCATACGCTGTTGAATCCATTTTTCACTGCGCCCATGCTTCTTCCACATTTCACGAGCACGTTCAAGAGAAAGAACTGGGTCCTCAATTTCCTGAATTCGTTCATATCCTACTTTAGCAAGCCAAAGTTTGATGGGCTCTGCTTTTGGACTTGGTATACTTTGTACAAGTCTCAAAATTGTTTTAACATTCGCAACATCTGTTAAATAACTTTTCCCATCTGCAGCAGGTAATTTCAGTTGGTGACAATTTGTCACCGACTGACTTTCTTCTTTATTCAAACGATTTTTGAGTTTATTCCAGTATTTTCTCGCTGTTTGGTAATCGGGCTGCTGTGTAAGCACCTGAATAATGTCTACTACAGAAAAAAACCACATTTCTGTTTTTTTATCATAAGTACGCCTAATGGCATGTTTTTCAAAAATTGCTAACTCGTTATTCATAATAAAATCATTGGTGAAAATTTGCTCTTCATCATAAAATTTCAATATTCAATATAACACAGACTCCATTGTTATCTCAATCCGTTCCTTCCCTCCTCCAATATTGGCACGCTTCAACGTGACCATACCAACTTCTTGACAATCTAACTTAAAATTTTTCCGAGATCTATGTCTTGAGGACTCGTCTCATGTTCCTCTGGATCATTAAAAGGCATTTCATGATATCCCTGCTTGAGGTAGAAAGGAGAGGCTTCTGGCGATGATTGGCATAGGGGTCAGGCATAGGGGTCAGTCCTGCCTTTTGTAACATTTGGGAATTTATTGTTATAAATGTTACAAAAGGCAGGACTGACCCCTATGCACCTATGGCAAAAACCATATTACCACTCGGTTCTTTAAAAGAATTATTATGCTATCCTCACTCCGCTTATTCCCATAAAAAAATCGATGAGTTACTGACACTCTGTCACCTAGAAAAATTCAAACCACAACTTCATGAAATTAAAAACTGGAGTCATGAGCTCTCCCTTGGTGAGCAACAGTTGGTTTCCTTTGCGCGCGTCTTTTTGTATAAGCCAGATTTCCTTTTTCTTGATGAAGCCACTTCCAGCTTAGATGAAACGACAGAAGCCCAACTCTACGAGACGCTCAAAGCACGGTTGCCCAATATTACTTTGATCAGCGTGGGCCATCGAAATACATTACGTGCATTTCATGAGAGAGTGATTGAATTTTAGCCTCCTCAAGCTGATAAGCCCTTTTTTCCTCCTGAGTGTGGTTAAAAAAACGCGTTTATTTGACCGCTATCGCTTGATTTTAAATAAGGTCAGGTGTCCGGTTAGCGACAGGTGTCCGGTTAAGGGATGGGATTAATTAAAGTTTAGAGTTTTTTTC
>JAIEQF010000013.1 GCA_019747895.1 Chthoniobacterales bacterium | reverse complement strand
CACTGCTTATGCCTCAATCTTTTTCGCCCTCAAACTACCTTAAATAAAGGATCCCAGATCACTGGGACAGGCTCTAGGTAGACATTCAGTTGCGATAAAGACACGCTTCTTAAAACTGTTGTTGTAGAAAGTTGAGATATTGAGTCGCAGCAAAAAGCAGCTATTGAAAGCCTCTGGCGCGGCTGTTGAGAGGAAGGCGTCCTTTGCAACTCGCTCGCTCCCGCGGAGGCGCGCCCCCTTGCGGGCTGCCTTCGGCAGTTGATCCGATGGCTGCCACGCCGCACGTATTAACCCCTCAACCTCTCAAGTCCTCAACAAAAACCTTTATTAATAAAAGGCTATTTCTTTTTCAACACCGGTCGTCTGAACGGATACGAACCTAGCAATAGAAGGAAAGGGCATCCGTTTAGATCCAGTAGACGTCTCGAAACTCTACTTCTGACCCCAATTGTGGCGTCGCTCCGGCACATCATTCCCGCGAAAGTGGGAAGCTGAATTCACACTTGAAATATAGCCTCCATTCAATTCGTCCTATGGACTCCTTGAACTTCGTTTCTAATGCAGCTACTTTAAACACAACCTCGGTGTCATGATTTATGAGGCAACGTCCTTTTTTACCTGCTTGGTTTCTCCTGCTCGGGTGTCATTTACTTTTGCGGCAACAAGCTTCTCTAAAATAGCAGTGAGAACAATCCTATTTTTTTCCACTTCCGTAAGAAAAAAAAGGAAGAAAGCCTTTTTTACTCTCCGGCAATTTATTTTGTCCTGAAGTAGAGTTTTCTCCCTCATCAAAATGATCATCCCCATTAATGATAGTATAATGATGTCCAATCTCCATTGCTGAACGCTCCTCTTGCTCACTCCCTAATGCATTAACACCCATTCCGTTTTGATTCCCATGACCCCTCTTATCTTTTCCTACTGCAACTGAGCAGGCAGAGGATGGTATTTCTGCTAAAACTAGGTAATTATTGACTTCGTTTGCCACGAGCGAAGCCCTTTCTCCCGCCTTCCAATATTCATCAGCTAGTTCTTTTATTTGATCTAGAATTTCTTGACGGTCGTCTTTTTTCTCTAAAGCCTCCAAATAACCATTGAGATGCCCTTCAGAAAAATTGTGTCTGGCGGCAAAAAAAACAAATTTTCTTTGTTCTATGTCGTCACTTTTACTGTTCTCATCAGGTATACTCCTCAATATTTTTTCTAAATTCTCTTTTGCTGCGCCAACAAAAGGAACTGTCATCTGCTCAAGCGAAGAATTAGGACCTAGGTCTGCGCGAAGTTTTCTAATCTTAATTTCAAGCTGATCGTCAATTTGGTCTTCGCTTTTTATACCCTCTGATTGTTTTTGAGCAAACCAGTATTGGGGAAAAAAGACCCATCCGCTAGTACGATTGGCCGTAGAAATTGCATTATCCTGTTCTTCACGCTCTTTCCTAAGTTTATCTAATTCTAGCAGCTGATTCTTTATGTCATCCACAGTCAAAATAGCTATTATTGAAGTTTTTCCTTTATCAGGAAGAAGCTGACTAGCATTACTGGTAACAGTATCAGGAGAATTACACTGAACACGCGAAACAGGATTTTCTGCCTCTCCTTTCCTATCACCTAGTGCAGTAGAATCTCTTAAATGAGATTGATTGCCTGCCTTATTTGTATTCTTTCGAGAATCATGAGAGTATTGACATCTCTTAATTATTACCGCAAGAGCAGCAACTCCTAGTATTACAACTCCAATCTTACCTCCTAATGTCCAGTGTTGATCAGCATCAGGTGGATTACTCTCTTGAAGAAAAGAAGCGGCATTAAATCTATCTTCTGAGCCAGAAGGAGTGATATTAGAATCGATATTGGTCCCAAGAGGCACAGAAGCAGCAATGAGATGCCTATTCATACTGCAAAACAGAAGAACTACCATCAAGACACGCAAAAAACGACACTCACTCCAAGTCGCGTTATGCCGAAGAGTCATCTTGCAATAATTGAACAGGTTGGTTGGTTTCATATTGGTTTTAATTGAGAGTTTGAAAACTACCTAACCAAAATTACCGATTCATATTCATCGTCGGCACTAGTGGAAGGGTCATGGTTAAAAAAGAATTTAAAATCTGCAAGAAGATTTTTTTAAAAAGAATTTTACTTTTTGTGAATAACCAGAATATTATGACAGATTTTTTTTCTATCCAGCAAATAGCTATTGCATCTTTAATACCTCCGCCATTAGAAAGTTAGGACGAAATACAGATTCACTTTAAAAATAAAAAATGACTGTGAATAACTTTATTTTACTTGGACTCAAAAAGTTAATGTTTTTGAAATATTCGTTAAGCCCTCAGGGAAACTATAGTCAAATTACTTAGAAATTACAGGGAAGAACGCAGGAATTTTTAGAAAAGGCCAGGCCGAAGACCCAGCGCTATCTAAACGATAACGTGACGGGATGAGAACGCAGTCTTTTCCTAAAAAGGACAAGTTAATTTCTTGTAAGTTCTAAGTAATTTGACTATAATACCAGCGAGCTTCCAATACGCTCTATTCCATGGTCTGAAGGATGCCGAGAATATAACTCGCCACTCCTCGCAATCCATCGACATAAGGACCTTGCTCAAGCGCATCAAGATTCTTGACGGCATCGTCAACCAACTGACGAGCCTCAGCTATTGCTTTTTTTAGCGCCCCTTGCTCTAAGAGGGTTCTTCCAAATTGACTGAGATCTTTTTCTTTTTTGTTAAGCAAATAATTGTGCCATTTTTTCTGCTCTGACTCAGAACAAGATTGCAAGAGCAAGAGGATAGGAAGTGTGAATTTTCCATGATTTAGGTCTGTCCCCAATGTCTTCCCAATGTTTTTTTCGTTACCGATAAGATCGACACAATCATCTAAGATCTGATAGGCGATGCCGATGTTATTTCCATACTGTTTTAACGCCTCAACGACAGCAGGCGGCGCCTTGCTAATCACCGCTCCCAGCTCACATCCTGCGCGAAACAGAGAACCTGTTTTCATGGCAATAATGCGATAATATTCTTGGAGGTTTAGGCGCACATCAAAACGACGCTCTGTCTGTAAAATTTCTCCAGAACAAACATCAATAGTTGCATCAGCTATACGACGACAGATTTCTGAATTAGAAAAATCGGAAGAAAGTTTGAGAGCATGCGCAAAAAGCAAATCACCAACGAGAACGCTCTTTGCATTTCCCCACGTAGCATGAAGTGTGGGACGCTCTCGCCGTAACCCTGCTTCATCCATGATGTCATCATGAATGAGACTAGCAACGTGAATGAGCTCCAAAATTAAGGCTAGCTGCTGATGTTCTTGAGTCACCCCTCCACATGCCCCTCCTGTTAAGAGAGCTAAGACTGGCCGCAATCGCTTTCCGCTTCCACCGCAGGCATCATCAATGTAACGCTTTATTTGAGTATCAAAAGCACGAGATTGATTAGTAATTTCTTTTTCAACAAGCTGGAGCGGTTCTTTAATAAGATGAAGTGCTGCATTAAAAGCCTCAATAGCTTGTGGACTTACAGCTCGAGAAGCCCATGTTGTAATGGTTTTGGTACTCTTCATGAAAATTGTTAGTTAGCGAGGAACAAAAAAATTTAAAATCTTACGCGGTAGCATTGAACAGAGCTTCATGGCAATTCGCAAGTTTCGATTCGGAATTACCGAAACACGATGTGCTAAAAGTCCATACAAAGCCGTTGTTACGACTTCCCCTGCTGAGGTAATCAGCGCTTGAGGAACACGTGATGTTGCCATATTTTTTTCTCCAGGGCGACTCGCAATTTCAAAAAAAGGAGTTGGAACAGGTCCCGGAGAAAGCAAGGTCACAACAACACCATACTCCTCTTCTTCTATAGAAAGCGCTTCGGAAAAATTCTTCACATAAGCTTTGGAAGCAGCGTAGACAGCATTGTAAGGCAACGGAAAAAAACCTGCCACCGAACCTACATTAAGGAGAGCGCTAGGAGTATGTCCGCGTAGAATTGGTAAAAGCAGGTACGTGAGATGAGTCAGGGCTGTGATATTGATGGTAAGGATCGGTTCCAGACGGTCCCACTGTGCGGCACCAAAGTCACCTAAATCACCCAGCCCAGCATTGTTGATCAGAAAATTGAGCGGCAAAGATTCCTCTTTGATCCAGGCAGCAAGCTCTTCACGAGCGATAGCACTTGCTAAATCAACATTCCTTACATGAACAACGAGCGAAGCATTTTTTAACATTAATTCTTTTTTTAACTCCTCTAAAACCTCACCTCGCCTCGCTACCAAAATCAACGTAGAAGCGTGCGGCGCAAGCTGACGCGCAAACTCAGCTCCCAAGCCAGAAGAGGCCCCCGTGATGAGCGCACAGGAATTTTTAAATTGAAATTGATGATTCATAGATTAGCTATTACCTGTTACCTGCAACCTGTTACCTGAGCCTCTTCTTATAAACCTGCCACAGCGGATGTTTGTCCAAAACATTTTCCTCGATCCCTCCCCAATGTTTTGGATCATAAATTTGAACACCAGCATAGTAAAACAAAGGAACGATGACAGCTTGATCTTGAACAAGTAATTGCTCGGTCTGTTGAAACAAATGAAAGCGTTCTTCTGGATTAAATGTAACAGAAGCTTGCTGGATCAAATGATCATAGGCACGAGATTTCCAGCCGGTACGATTGTTTCCGCTGGTGGAGGTAAAAATATCGAGAAAGGTGTTAGGGTCGGGATAATCTCCCACCCAACTGGAACGCCCGATTCCATAATCAAGTTGATTTAACGATGACAAATAGACCTTCCATTCTTGACGCGCTAACAAAACAGAAACACCTAGTTCTCTTTTCCAAATGGATTGCAATTCGACAGCGATTCCTTCGGTCAGTTGTGCCTCATTATAAAGATAGTTCACTAAAGGAAATCCTTTTCCTCCTGGATATCCAGCTTCGGCTAAAAGATGGCGAGCTTTTTCTGGGTCATATTGCGTAACATCTGGAGCACGATAGCCCGGAACGCCTTCTGGCACGAGACTGTACGCAGGAACTTCTCCAGCACGTGCAATTTTTTTTGTTAAAAGATGTTGGTCGACACAAAGTGAAAAAGCTTGGCGCACACGCGAATCGCAAAAGGGACCTTGAACACAATTGAAGCGAAGAAATTCCGTTCCTAAAAAACAGGCTGAATGAAAATCAGATCTTTTTTTGAGCGCTTCGATCAGCGCTGGAGGAAATAACTTTCCAAAAATCATGTCGGCTTCTCCTGAAGCATAAAAGTTATAGGCAGTGTTAGCTTGTGAAATCGGCAGCAGGTCGATGGTAGCCATTGCCACATGTTCATGGTCCCAGTAGAAAGGATTGCGTTGAAGACGAATCTTGTCATTGATCCGCCAATCACGCATCAGATACGGACCGCTGGTAACAATTCGCTGCGGCTTGATCCAATCATCTCCAACCTGCTCGATGAGCTTTGTCGGAACGACAGCAAAAGCCGGCAAGGCGCAGAGGTCGATAAAATAAGGAGTTGGATGTCGCAAGGTCACTTTTAAAGTCTGTGAATCGAGCGCTTCCAAGCCAACTTGTGAAAAGTCGACTTCGCCATGAGCAAATTCTTCCGCTTTCTCAATCACAAAAAGCTGATAACTATTGGCCGACGCTGTTGCTGGCATTAAGACTCGCTTCCATGATGCAACCACATCGTTCGCGGTGATGGGTTGCCCATTGGACCAACGCGCATCAGGTCGTAAATGAAATGTGTAAACGCGATGCTCGGAAGAAATTTTCCATGATGCAGCGATCCCGGGCTCTGATAAGCCTGCTCGATTAAAACGAGTGAGCCCTTCAAAAAGCTCACTCACCACATTCTGATCCACCTGACCTGTAACGATCGCAGGATCTAGCGATTCAGGCTCTCCTCCTACAATCACAACCAGATCGGCGCGCTTGCTCTGCTGTGAGCAGCTGGTGAATAGAAGTAAAAAAAAAGCAATAGCCACAAAAGAACGCATAAAAAAGAGAAATAGCCACAAAAGAACACAAAGAACACAAAAAAGAAATTTCAAATATTGGAAAAATCTTTTGTGTTCTTTGTGTTCTTTTGTGGCTATTTAATTTCCTTTTATAAGACCCTGCGTTCTTTGCGGTTAATTTTTCTTCTTTTTCATATCTAAGAAAAACTGTTTCCAAGAAGGAGGATCAGGATCGACGCGCCCTTCTTTTTCCGAAGCCTTAATCACAGCGCGATAATAGAGTGCTGATGGTTTTAAAATACGATCAAATGTTTTAGGATCCATGACTGCTAATCCAAACTTGGGAACGTAGCCATAATGCCATTCATAATTATCGGCTAAGGACCAAACAAAATATCCTTTCACATCGTACCCCTCATCCATAGCAAGGCGAATTTGTTCGATATGATCGTGGAGATATTTGATCCGTTGATTTTCATCAAGATCAGCAATTCCATTTTCGGTAATCACCATCGGCTTGTCGTACCGTTTTCCGATTTTGCGAATTAATTTTCCCAAAGCTTTAGGATCGATATGCCATCCCATCATCGAAAAATGAGTTCCATGATGCCTGCTTTGAGTTAACAAACTGAGCGGCCCGGCAATCTGGCTGTAGTAATAATTAAATCCGATGATATCACACGAATCATAAATTTTATCGAGGTGATCAAAAACATTATGTTCTACCGTATTGTACATGATGCCTCCCGGATCAAGCGGTCCACGATACCAATAAGGAATGGCTTCAACACTTATGATCTTGGCATCTGGGGTGATTTGCTTAATGCGCGTTGCTGCATCTCGAAACATTCCTTCACTAGCCGTCATCGCCTTTTTATAACCATCAAAATCGAGGCAATGCCCAGGCGGCCAGAGTCCAATGATGTAGGCTGTCAAAATTTGTCCGTTGGGTTCATTTTGAGGCGCGTAATATTTGACGTAAGGCGAAAGTGCTTTCACCATTTTAGTGACATAATTATTCCAACGAGAACGTGCCAAGGGATGGAGCCAGTTGGATTGAGCTCCATTTTTGCTATCCACTAGCCATGCTGGAAAAGTAAAATGCCACAAGCAAACAACCGGCTCAATTCCTGATTCTTTCAGCTGTCGCGCCATATCAACGTAACGACGAATAGCCTCCTCATTATAAACTCCTGGCTGAGGTTCTACGCGAGCCCACTCGATACTGAACCGATAGGAATTGACTCCCATTTTTTGAAGAGCCTCCAAATCTTTTTCAAAATGGGACCAGCTCAAGAGAGCGTTTCCAATCGTTGGCGCTTTTTTCTGAGCTACTAAAAGATCCCAATCTCGCATAAAATAATTTTTCATGCCCGGCGTCACAGCAGGATCTTCATACTGCAAACTGCTCGTAGAAATACCCCAGGCAAAAGGACGATAGCCTGTTAGTTTTTTTGATTCATGCTGAGGAGCTTTGTCCAGGGGCCCCAAGGGAGAAAGGACGCAGCTTGGAAGGAGAAGGACCAGGGATATTAAGAAAAGATAACGTTTCAAGGGTTTCATAAAAATTTTGTAAACAACATCTCAAAAAAATATCTAGTTAGCAGTACTTCTGAGCACCTGCAGTTTATTGTCACCATCACGATAGAAGCCATGAAAGCCAGGCAGTTGTCCCAACCAACGGATCATACTCGAATTTAAAAATTGTCGATATTTTTCTTCTAAGTTGCGATTGAGCTTCCCATCTTTTGTCCTGATGTCATGCGAAGGCAGTGTCATTTGATTGTAGACAGCATCACTCACACGTGCTTTTTTCAAGCGCACTGGATCATAAATAGAAAGCCACCACCCCCCCTGAGAATAAGGATCGGAAGCTGGTTGGACTTTATATATAAATTTTCCAGCTCGTTCTTCATCTCCCTGAAGATCGAGGTGATAAAGGGTTGCCAAGCCAGAACGTGAACCGATGTATCCTGCAAAAAATTGCCGAGCTATTGCTTGAAACCGCTTCAGCTTTTCTCCATGTGCATAAGCTCCCAACTCAACGCACGCGGGATCCTTGGGATTGCCATAGACATTCATCTCCCAACAGTCGTTGACATGAAAAGAGAGATAAGGAACGTTTTCCAAATAGCCTCCATTAATTTTTGTTGGTGGAATTTGCATGAATGATTTTACCGCATCATTGCAACGCATGTCTTGAACCATCATACGCCAAGGAGGAGCTTTATCGCGATTCGTGAGATCAGCGAAATATGAAAGGTTTTTGTTAGCATCATCGATGCGTTGAATATCATGCTTCTGGATAATACGATCGCCGCTAGGTTGCTCGAGCACTACTGTTGCCGCATCATTTTTAATAACGAGCCCTTCCTCAACGCCCCCATCTTTCATGATGATGCGATCAGGAGCTAAGCTGTTGAAAGAATGAGCAGCAACTCCTCCCCACCAAAGCAATGTTAAAAAAAGATATATACCAATCTTCCGTTGGCAGATAGTTCGCAGTTCGCAGTTCGCAGTTCGCAGAAAATTAAGATCCATATTTTTAAAAAAATTGATCAAGTTAGAAATCATGGAATAGTTATAGTCAAATTACTTAGAACTTACAAGCAATTGACTTGTCCTTTTTAGGAAAATGCTGCGTTCTCATCCCGTCACGTTATCGTTTAGATAGCGCTCGGTCTTCGGCCTGGCCTTTTCTAAAAATCCCTACGTTCTTTCCTGTAATTTCTAAGTAATTTGACTATATTTATAAAAGATTTTAGTAATGACGAATTTTATTTGCTTCTGCTTTTATTGAGTCAGTATCTGAGAAAAAGGCTAGACCTAAAGCAATCTAAAAATAGTATTTCTTTTCTGATGAGACAACAAGCTGAACAACTGCGAACTGCGAACTGCGAACTGCGAACTAGTCTTGCGAAGCAAGACCACTATCAACTACCAATTATAGCTGCCTTGATAGTGACACTGCTAATACTGATGAGCGGCTGCATCACCTCTCCTGGTCCTTACTGTAGAGCCAAAAAGGCGCTTGCTTTGAAACCATTGCCTAAAGAGCCCTTTTGGTGGGGCATTTCTACAGCATCTTATCAAAATGAAGATCGCGGCTATGCTCCCGATTCTCCCTGGTATTTTAAAACTGACTGGGATCGTTTTGCAGAAGAGGGACGCACACCGCCAAAAGGTGATGAGGCTGTTTTTTCTTGGAGCGAATTTGATCGTGACATAGCAGCCGCGAAGGAACTTGGTGTAAATCATTTTCGCTTTGGAATCGAGTGGGCTCGTGTGGAGCCTCACCCTGGCGTTATCAATCATGCAGCATTGCAGCAATATGCTGAAATGGCGCAGCATCTCAAAGCAGCTGGCATCGAGCCGGTCGTCACTCTTTGGCATTTTACTTTTCCTGATTGGCTTTACGACTCTCATCACAAAACCCAATCCAATTTTTGTCATCCTGATGTGGAAGAGGCATGGCGCGCGCATGTGCAGCGTGTCATGAAAGTCATGGCTCCCTATGCCAGAATTTATGTTCCTCAAAATGAGCCCAATGGCGCCCTGCAATTGGGATGGCTCGCCGGGCATTGGCCTCCAGGATTATTATTCCATCCTGGTGGTTACAAAAAGGCGATGAAGGTCTCCGTCACTATGTTTCGAGATGCAGCAGCTATTGTGAGAAAAGAACGTCCGGATGCCGTGATCATGGGCATCTACGCTCTCCCCGAATGCCGCCGCTCCTGGACACATGATCCAACCGCTGTCATTTACAATCTTTATCAACGTCAAAATTATGACCAGCTAGATCAAGTCGTTGATACCTGTGATGTCATTGGCGTGAATTATTACTACTCAAAAAGCTCCAGCATTCGCGAGCTCCTCATTCGCACGATGGGAGAACGGAGCTCTCAATACACACAAATGGGCTGGGAGATTGTCCCCGAGGGCCTCTACCGCACGCTTTGTGCTGTCAATGAGCGTTATCACAAACCGATTGTTGTTTCAGAAAATGGAGTAGCAACTCAAAGCGGACAAAAATCAATTTCCTACTTCCGCAATCACATCGCTCAAATGCGTCGTGCGATAAATGATGGTGTCGATGTTCGCGGTTATTTTCCTTGGACGCTCGTTGATAATTACGAATGGACCGAGGGATGGCATGGACAATTTGGACTTTTTTCTTACGATAAGAAAACACACGAACGTCACATCACCCCACCTGGCATTTGGTTCAGTCGTTTCATCAAGGCATACCCAGAACCCTAACAATCTTCTTCATGGATAATTTTGCATTACGCCAAATAGCAAAGCAGCGAGGAAATTTCAATCAAAACCCTCCTTTAGCAGAGAGAGAAAATTTTCCTTCTGTAGCAGCATATCGTCAATATGTTGATGCCCCTGAAAACGAAGGGACTCTGGTCTCGACTTCACAGACTGGAGTTACAACAGCTCCTAAAACTTTTTTTGGCCATACACTTTCCTTTCTCACGGCTAAGAGTAATGCCCAAGAAGTTGAAACATTAAAACAATCGCTGGAAAAAGATTTTGGACCTCATGTTGCTCAGTATGCTTTTCCTCATGCAGAACAGGAACAAGCTGCTACCTCACAATGGGGAGGATATGTCCAAGAAGTAACCAGCAAAACCTTAGCGAGCGCTCTGAATCCAACTCTTCGAGGTATTAATCTTGATGTCTCTCTTGCTGAAAGGAGAGAAGAGGCATCACCGGCAATGCCTTTCTTACAACGTCAGTTCCGCCCCGTTGTTCAAAGTGCTGTTAGAGAATTAAACCCAGCACTACGAAATATAACACTAGACGTCTCTCTTCCTACCGCCACTCCCTCTGTAGGGCTAAGCCACCGACTGATCAAGCAAGTTTTAGAGAGAACCAATACTTTAATAGCTAATGCTCCCTATATTAAAAAAGCAGCAGTGGCTGTTGAAGCCATTGCTCATCAATTAGAACGTCTTGATGACGACGTTCGCTCATTGCCACAAGACATCAGCACCTTAACAACTAACATCTCAGGCTTGGCTCAAGATATCGCTGACCACCCTTCTAATTTCCCACAAGCAATATCTTCTCATCATCAGGAGCTCTCAGAACTCTTAGCAACAACGACAACTGCTATTCCTATAACACTACAAAAAGCTCACAGCATTGTTCTGGAAACAAGAGCTCTTGCCGCAGCTTTGAAAAAATTAAAAAAAGAACATGATTATGATGAACTCGGAAGCTCAGCTCCTATTAATCTCAATGCTTACAATTTTGAACAATTCTTAGAACCAGTAACAACACTCCTTCAAGAAGAAGCTACGCTAGCTGAAACTGTTGTTAGAGACCTCTGCACTCTTCCAACCTCCAATGGCAAAGCATCAAAACTGGAAGCACACTTGAGACAAAATGATCGCATCAGTAGTGACGTAAAAAAATATTCTCAACAAGTTTCTAAAGTCAAAGAAAAGCTTCTAACAGAACTCAAGACGCTCATTACTAGATCTGAAAAACGGTTAGCTAATGCTACTGAGGCTATCCAGCGCCCAACAATCATGACTATGATTTTAGCTTTCAGAGGATCGTGGAAAGAAGAAAGAGACCTAGCTGAACAAGATTTATATTTTGCTGTAACAACAAAAGATTTAATAGAGACCTCGTTAGAGGAGGCACGTATTAATCTTGGTTCGGAAAATATTCCTCAAGCTACCGCGATCGCTGTATCTGATGAACACGCAGAGGGAATACCGATCGCTGCAAGCTCACTACCAAAAACCTAACTCCTCACCTCTGCATCAAATGATGTTTTAAGCAGCATCATTAATCTTTCACAGGCTTCACCAACCTCTTGAGCAGTCAAGGTGCGATCGTCGTGTTGAAATTTCAAAGAGAGTGCGACTGATTTTTTATCAGCAGCAATTTTTTCACCAGAAGGATCGGTGAAAATGTCAAAAGGAGTCACCGACCGCAAAAGCTCTTCCTTGGCTGAAAGTAAGACTTGTTCCAAGGATGCATAAGCGACTGACTTGTCGACGATGAGAGCGATATCGCGAACCATCGCCGGAAAACGAGTGAGCACTCCTACTTTGTTCCCCCCCCCTTGCTCAATGACATCACAAAGCATTGCTACATCTAACTCAGCCACTGCGACAGGATATTCTTGGCCTGTGAGCATCAGCTCCCGAGCTGCTGCTGGATGAAGAAGCCCGACATAACCAGCGAGGTGTGCGTCACAAAAAACACGCAACATCAGGCTCATCCCTGGAGGGAGAGGCTCCTCCCAAGATTGATAATTTATTTTTCCTGGCACGAGTTGATCAACCATTCCTTTGAAATCATAGAGATCGAGCGATCGTTGTGAATCCGATCTCCATGACATTGGAACAGCTGCTCCTGTTGTCATCAGAGCTAAAGAAAATTTTTCTTCACAATAAGGCGCCTCAGATTGTTGATAAATTTTCCCCAATTCAAAAAGACGAATGGAAGAAGATCCCTGTTGCAAATTATGCTGCAGCACTTTTTTCAAGCCTGAAAGCAAGCTGGTGCGCAAGACTGCCTGCTGTTCTCCCATCGGATTGCGGAGCGCGATCGCTTTTTTATCAGCAATTTCTTTTGCAACGAGCGTTCCAGTGCGTGCTTCAAAAAAACCACCTGCTGCTAATCTCCGTCGCAACATCATCATCTGATCGTAGGCCTGATCTTCCTTGCTCGAAGGAGCTGGAAAGGCCATGTAACGAGACTTGATTGCCTCAATGCCATGCACCCGCGAGACTTCTTCAATTAAATCGACAGAACGATATAAGTCAGGACGCCAAGAAGAAATTTGCCAAGCACTTTCTTTTTTGATCAGTCCTAGTTTTTTTAAATACCCATCGATCTGCTCATCGCTCATCTCAGCTCCCAGGAGTTGACGCACTTGATCACCCCTGAGCTCAATCTGGAGTGGCTCTGGAAACTGACCTGCTACAAAAAGATTTTTTGCAGCAATGCTTCCAGTAAGTTCATCAAGCAATGCCGCCACTCGCGCAGAAGCTTCCATAGTGCCAGCTCGATTGCCACGTTCAAAACGATACCCAGCCTCCGTATTAATTCCATGATAGCGGAGTGAATGAGCAATGGTTGCAGGATCAAAGATGGCACTTTCTAATAGAATAGAATTTGTAGCAGCAGTCACTCCACTCTTCATTCCTCCGATGATTCCAGCCAAGGCTTGTGGACCTTGATCATCGGCAATGACAAGGTCAGAAGATTGAAGTTGATAAGTTTTCCCATCGAGCGCTTCCAATTTTTCTCCCTCGCGCGCAAAACGAACATTTAAAGCTCCTTGAATTTTATTGGCATCAAAGGCATGCAACGGTTGTGCTGTTTCAAACATCACATAATTAGCGAGATCAACGACAAGATTGATTGGCCTCGCTTCCATGACGGCAAGCCGCTGCACGAGCCAAGAGGGACTTGGATTCATCGTGATGCCATCAATTTTTCGAATACTATAAAAAGGACAACCGTTGTGGTCCGTGATCGTCGCTACATTTTTATCTTCAATGGTTGAAGGCAGATTCCATGCAGGTTCTAAAAATTCCCCCGCACCAAAAGCAGCAGCTTCTCGCGCAACGCCGAGATAGCCGAGCCAGTCGGGACGATTAGGCGTGATTTCCAATTCTAAAATATCATCAGCTGGAAAGAGCGCGCCGAGCTCCGTGCCTATCATTGTTTCTGGCGGAAGAATATGAAGGCCATCAACGCCTTCGCCCAATCCGAGTTCTTTTGAACTACACATCATTCCTTCGCTTTCAACTCCGCGAAGTTTTCCAACTTTAATTTTCACATCACCCGGAAGAGCCGCTCCAGGCAAGGCTAAGAGAATCTTGTCCCCAACTTTATAATTTTTAGCACCACAGACAATCTGACGTGGCGTGCCACTCCCATCATCCACTTTACAAACACTGAGACGATCGGCATTGGGATGTTGCGTTGATTCTAAAATTTGAGCAGCGACAACTTTTGGGATAGCAGCTCCGTGCGAGACGACTGACTTTACCTCAATCCCCGAACGCGTCAGCGTCTCAGCAAGCTGCTCTGCAGTCTGAGTGGTCTTAAGATAGTCGCCTAGCCAAGAGAGAGAAATTTTCATGAAGCTTTTTTTATTTTACACGAACCTCAATACGTGGATTAAAATATTCCTGGGCGTAATGCGTTATTTTTCGGTCTCCAGAACCAGGTGCGTTTTCTACAAAATAGTAAAAGTAGATATAGGAAGTTCCGGCAACGTTGCTCGCTTTAATATGGTAGACTAAAGGATAGGCGTTTGGATCAGTTGCAAATTGACTTGGGTCCACAAGATTGTAGGAAAAACAATGGAAAGCGTAATTCAATCCAAACTCCAGATCTCCCAAAAAGCTATCCGAGCCATACCAAATTTCAGCAGTAACAGAATTGAGGAGGTCAGGCTGCTCTGCATCAGATAGCACATCCGGTAATTTTTCTTGAAAACCACGATTGTGCCATTGAACTAGTGGATTCTGTACTGGATTTAAAACATGAATCTCTAGGTCTCTCCCTTTCGGCAAGTCGATGACAGCAGTTTCCCATTTGTTATAAAAACCAAACGGAGTCAATGTTATCGTCAATGGTGCATTCGCATCAGGCTGAGATGCTCTTGCTGAAGAAAAAACGAGAGTAGTTGCGAAGAGTAGCGTTAGGATTTTAGTCATAGGTTCCTTGGAGGTTGAGGGGTCTAAAAGTTTTGAAGTTTAAAAATAAAATGACGTCTCTGCTAGACAAACCGTTCCAAAAACCTCAGATCATTTTCTGTCAGCATCCTAATATCGGAAGTTCCTGTCAGGATCATGACGAGGCGCTCCAGACCGAAGCCAAACGCGAAGCCGCTGACTTTGTCCGGATCATAAGCATTATCGCCACGCTTTTTATTGATTGCCTCAAAGACTGCTGGATCAACCATGCCGCAGCCAGCAAGCTCCAACCATTTGTTAGAAAGGAGCGAAGAGCGGACATCGATTTCAAAACTCGGCTCAGTGAACGGGAAAAAATGAGGCCGGAAGCGACACTCGATTTCAGGACCAAAAAGTTCACGATAGAAAAACTCCGCTGTTCCTTTGAGATCAGCCAACGTAATTCCAGGTGCCACACAGAGAACTTCCATTTGCGTAAATTGAGAAAGATGCGTCGCATCAATTTCATCACGTCGATAAGCCGATCCAGGAGCGATGATCCTTAATGGCGGCGGCGCTTGCTCCATCGCCCGAATTTGAACGGTGGAGGTCTGTGTCCTCAACAAACGTCCATCAGGAAAATAAAAAGTATCTTGGTCATTGCGCGCTGGATGATGTGCCGGCGTATTGAGCGCATCAAAGCAACGCCACTCAGTATCAATATCAGGGCCTGTAGCAAGTGCAAAACCAAGCCGACGAAAAATCTGAATGACACGATCGGTCAAAAGTGTGAGTGGATGCAATCCTCCCTGCCAAGTAGCTGTTCCAGGCAGTGATGGATCGAGCGATTGAAAAACAGCAGCATCTGCTGCCAATACAAGCACTGCTTCTTTCGCTTCCAAAGCCTCTGTAAATGAGGTTCGCAGCTCATTGAGCAATTTTCCAACAACAGGACGCTCTTCTTTGGAAAGATGACGCATTCCTTCACTCAATTGAGAAATGGCACCTGCTTTACCGAGATAATGAACACGGAGTTCCTTCAGCGAAGCCTCATCAGAAGAGGCTTCCAAGGTCGCTAGCGCTTTCTGGCGAAGTTGATCAATCTCGATGTTCATAGAGAAACGAATTCACCACAAAGATCACAAAGCCGCTCAAAGCGGCATTTGTGTTCTTTGTGATAAAATTCTTTTTAATGCTTGTATCTATTTATTCTTAGCAGCAAGCGCAGCTTTTGCTTGAGCTACAATAACAGAAAAAGCCTGCGCATCGTTGATGGCAAGATCAGAAAGCACTTTGCGATCAAGAGTGATCCCTGCTGCTTTCATTCCCTCCATAAAACGACTGTAGGTGAGTGATTCTGCACGAACGGCCGCATTAAGACGAGCGATCCAGAGTGAACGAACATTGCGCTTCCGTGTCTTACGATCACGATAAGCCCAATACTTGGCTTTCATCCGCGCATCTTTTGCATAGCGGAAAAGTTTGGAACGGCGACCGCGATAACCAGCGGCTTCATCAATGACCCGCTTGCGACGTGCGCGACTCGCGGGAGAGTTAGTGGCTCTAGGCATATGTAATTCTCTTTGCTTTCGCAAAGAGTCTCCTCGGGCAGGCTGTTTGTTAGTTAATGATTCAGGAACTCACCCGCCCGGTTAGAGTATTTGTACAAATACCCAGTTCCATGAATCGTTTTAAAAATTGAAGTTATAATTTATCAGTTACTGAGCTCCTTGCCAACGCAAAATCTATCAATACATAATAATTCCCTTAGAAATTCGCTAAGGCAGATAAGGAACAAGTAACGGCCGCGCACAGTGGCTGAGTGTACAATTAATACTCGATGACGCGAGCACCGACATGACGCCGTTCCTCGCTGCATCAGTAGAATTTATGAGGAAATTATCCCCAAGGGAGGTTTGCTTTGATATGATTCACATCACAAGCTTCCACCACAGCGCGTTTGCCCATATTGCGTTTTAACTTGGAATTCTTACATTCCAGCAAGTGGCGGCGTCCGGCTTTGGAGCGAATGACTTTACCTGTCGCTGTGATTTTGAATCGTTTTGCAACAGACTTCTTTGTTTTACTACGTGCGATTGCTTTTGGCATGAGGCGGAAAAAAGTAACAGTGAATTGAAAGAGTGGCAAGAATTTATTTTGTTTTTTCTGCTATTTTTTCATAGAGGTTGAGAGGCAGCTTTAAGACAACCCCTCCTGATTCAAAACCGCTCTTTTCTAAGTCTGGACCATTGACGACCAACTGCACATGGACGGGACGATCTGGAATAGCGCGATTCCCTTCTCGCTTTTCCATGGTGACCATTACGGTCTTTCCTTTGCGAATGGCGTGATAATGCGTCAGCGCATAGTCTCCCGTTTTATAACCGAAGCCTTCGCCAGCGTCTTCGTAGAGACTTCCACGCGCTTCCCCTTTTTCATTGAGACAAACAAGCAACGTCAACGGCTTCAGTGATTCTTCGTTGGTGTTTTGAATCACCCGACCGAGTGGCACAATGGCACCACCGCGGATCTTGATGCGAGGCTGATATCCATCTTCCTCCCGTTTTCCGGGAAGAAGAGAAACATCACGCCAAATACCTCCCGGCAACCGTGGAAAGCGAGCCCAACGCGGCACCACCAAGAGATCTGTCCCCAAAAGAAAAGCTTGATCTTCAGAACGAAGCAACAAGTTTTTGGGATCAGCAAAGAAAACTGGCTGCATGATCGGATCACCGTATTGCGAGGCTTTGTGGAAGAGCGTGTAGAGGTAAGGCAACATGCGATATCGCCGTTCCAAAGCGACACGAGTGACGGTTTCAATTTTGGGTCCAAAAACCCATGGCTCTCTCGGAGGATTGTAGGTGGCTGTGTGAGCTCGCGAGAAAGGAAAAAAGGCTGACATCACAATCCATTTTCCAAAAAGATCAGGGTTTTCTCTCCCCGCGTAACCACCAAGATCAACCCCATTAAAAGGCGATCCCGAAAGACCAAGATTGAGCCCCATCGGAATCGACATTTTCAAATAATGCATCCCGGAACTATTGTCTCCAGTCCATGTGGTCGCATAGCGCTGGCCCCCGAGATAATTGGAGCGTGACAAAAGAAACGGACGTTTGTCAGGACGCTCGTGCAAGATACCAGCCCGCGTTGCTGATGCCATCAGCATTCCATAAACATTGTGATACATCCGATGAATACCAGAAGGAAGCCCCCCTCCTCCGCGATGCCAATTATTTTCAGGCATCGTCTGACGAGGACCATTAAAAACCGAAGGTTCATTCATATCGTTCCAAATGCCATCAGCTCCTTGAGCTAAGAAATCATGATAGAGTTCCGACCACCAATGCCGCACGGCAGGCATCGTAAAATCAGGAAAGACAGAATCTCCCGGCCAGACAGTGCCATGAAACGGTTGACCATTTTTAGTCAGCACCCAAGCAGTATTCACCCCCCCTGCTCGCAAACCTGCTTTAAAATTCGCTGAGGGTAGTGAAGAAGAAGGAGCCGACGGCGCACAGCGGCTGAGTGTATCTCTACATACATGCGGCGTGGCAGCCGCTGGATCGACTGCCGTTAGGCAGCCCGTAAGGGCGAGACTCGCGGGAGCGAGCGAGTTGCTACTCGATGACGCGAGCACCGGCGCGACGCTGTTATTCACAGCCTCAGTAGAATTTGAAAGCAGGTTTGTCCCCTGTTGATAGACAAAATAGTTAGGATCAATCTTGATTCCAGGATCAATAATCCAAACAGAGTGAAAGCCATGCTCGTGCAAATAGTCATTCGTGGCCTTAGGATCAGGAAAACGCTTTGGATCAAACGTAAAACTGCGATACCCATCCATGTAATCAATGTCGAGCCAGATGACATCACACGGCAGATGACGAGCACGATATTGATCGGCAATCTCACGCACCTTTGCATCGGGATAATAAGAATAGCGGCATTGTTGAAAGCCAATCGCCCATTTTGGCGGAAGTGGCATTTTTCCGGTCAGATCCGCCAGCTTGCGAACGACGACTTGTGGATTTTTTCCCTCGATGATAACCACGCGACATGGAGGACCTTCACTCATTAAAACGATCTGATGTGACGTTGTCTCCAATTTTGCTTTCCACGTTGTGTCAAAAATAATACCAAAAGCGGTTCCATCAAGACGCACTCCCAACACCCACGGATGCGTTTGATAAAGGCGCTTGCCATGAGCAACAGCGTAAGTTGAGCTATCAGTATTCCAGAGCGTGATTTTCTTTCCATTACGCAAGAGCGGACCAGTCACCTCCCCTGTCCCATAGAGAGAGGCTTGGAAGGGAACATCAAGAATCACCTTTGTTGTTTTTACATCTGATGAAAAACGAGGAAAGAGTTTCCAATGTTTAGGAACAGGCCCAAGTGGCTTAAGCGGTTGTTCAAAGGCAAACGAAGGATTGGTCTTCGCGTCGTAGCCTTGCGGCACAAAGAGAACACTGTTTTCATCAAGCGCATTTTGTTGTGCAATGGGAAGTTTTTGATCACCTCCTCGAGCAGCAACGGCAACCAAAGCAAGTGTGATTAAGAAGCGAGTTAGGTTTTTCATGAAAAATTTGGATTAACCACAAAGAACACAAAAACCAAAAGAAAAGAAGAAGAAAATTAACCGCAAAGAACGCAGAGAACGCAAAGAATAAAAATTTCCACTGCTCTTTCCCTGTCTTTTTTTGCGCTCTTTGCGTTCTTTGCGGTTAATTTTTTTTAGTCATTTTAAAACGACAACGCTCTTAACTTCAACTCTCCCGGCTTTCCCAAGTCTTCAGGAACACGAGAAGGCGCAGGAGTCGTAGTTCCCACTGAAAATGCAAGCAGCGCCAATGCTGTCGAATAGTCCGCGACAGCACTAGCCAATTCTGAATCAGCATTAGCAACATTACTCCCTGACTCAGCAAAATCAGTAACATTCGTTAAACCTGTCTCTACGGCCGTTTTGACGGCATCAAATGTTTCTTTAGCAGAGGCCACATATCCTTCAGCAAAATTAACCCTTTGCTCTGCTGTCAAACTATCATTGTAAGAAGTCCAAACATCTCGTGTTGTATTCAACTTTGTCTGCTCTAAGTTTCGTTCAGCAACTTTATCTTCTTCTTGTCGCTGCCGAACTTTAAAGATGCGCTCCAAACCATCAAAAATATCCCAGCTCGCCATGACAAAACCATTAACCCCAGAAATCCCACCTCCACCATATGTTCCATTCAAGGTCCCATCAGTCGCGGTATATCCAAAAGTGCTGTTGATATAGTCTGAATGCAGTTTAATAACAGGAAAAAAATCAGCAATGGCTCGTCGCGTGGCTTCTTTACTGGCTTTCAGCTCAGCTACACGAGCGGCAATATCAGGACGAAAGACAAGCGCCCGACGCACTAATTCATTGGCATCTCCTCGTAGTTTTTTGGTCGAAACAGGACGCTCTGTCGTTGTGATTTGCAAAGGCGTATTAGCTGGAAGCCCTGTGGCAACGCAGAGCTCTCCTAATGTATTTTTGACCTTCGCCCTAGCGGACTCCACCTCGTACTGGGCTTCAAGAACTTGTTTTCGTGCTTTGAGCAGCTCTGGTCCTGCTGACAAACCAGTAACATTTTCTCGGGCAATCATGTCAGCTAGGGTTGATAAAAAAGCGAGGTTCGTTTCTGCTGCCTTTTTTTTCCAAAGAGCAGCCTCGTGCGCAAAATAAACTTTTTGGACGGCAAAAATAATTTCTTGCAACTTACGCTGGTACGTTAGACCAAGCGCATTGAAGGTAGCAATCGTTCGTGCCACATCAGCATCCCTTCGCCCAAAATCGAGCAAAATATATTCCAAGCTAAAAAAGACCGTGGCCTGAGTCCGGTTATAAACATTAAGACCTGTAGTAAGAGGAAGATAATTCTGGTCGTACCCTCCAGTAAAACCAGCTTTCACCCACGGATAGTAAAGAGAACGCGCCTCTCCTACGGAGGCTGAAGCAGCTTTTGCCTGACTCCATGCTGCGCGGGTAGAAGGATTATTATTCAGCGCAAGATCAATTAAGTTTCCCAGGTTATAACTTTTTTGAGAAGAAAACTGAGGCACTGCTGGAACTGGCGCAGCAGCAGCTTTAATATAGGCAGCTGGCTGTTGTCCTATCTCTGGTCCAGCAGTAGCAGCATGCTTTTCTTGAAAAGAACTTTCTACGGCAACAAGAAGAGAACTTCCATAAAAGAAAAAAAGATATATAGTTAGCCAGCTCTGGTATCTCATAAAAAGATTCCACTTATTATGCTGGAAAATTTAGCAATCATCAAGTTAAGTCACGACCCTCTCATTAATATTGGAGGAGCCTATTTTCCAGGCTGGCTAATGTGCATGCTCGTCGGCATCATTGGGACCTGGGGAACGGCCATCGTGGCATCACGTCTCCATCTCTCTCGTATTTTCCAACCTCCTGGTTTAATGATTCCTGCATTTTTTGCCGTCATTACACTTTGGACTTGGATGTTTTATTTTTCAGCCCGATGACTTCTGAAGAAAAAAAAACATCTCTCGCTATTCCTGATCCTCTTCCTAAGAATAGAGAGCAATCTGACAGCTCGCTCCAATGGCTCGTAAACCCCATTCGCATTTTCATTCTGCTCGCAGGCTTCTTGGGCGCGTATTTGGTCTGGCATAATATTGAACTCTGTCCTCGCACCGATGATGCGGAGGTTTTGGCTAACACTGTAGGTGTGGCAGCTCAAGTAGGCGGCACCATTACTGAAATCCACGTTGTTGATAATCAAAAAGTCAAACGTGGCGATCTGATCCTCAAACTCGATGCTCGTCCTTACGAGGCAGAAGCCGCTCGCGCCCGCGCAAAACTCAACCTTGTCCGACTTGAAGTCACCGCACTCGAAGAGCAGATCAAAGCTGCCAAAGCAACACTTCGCGACCGTCAAGCAAAAGCCGCCTACGCCATGGCCCACTACGAGCGTCTCAAGCCACTTCTCGAAGGTAACTTTGCCTCTGCTGATAAAGTTCAACAATCTCAATCCGAGGCTGAAAGTAGTGCAGCCTTAGTCAAAGAAGCAGAGGCTGCTGTCGTTCGTGCTGAAAATTTATATGGTGAATATGGTGGAAGAAATACACGCATTGAAGAAGCGGAAGCAGAACTGAGGAACGCAGAACTTCGAGTCTCTTATTGCAAAGTTTTTGCATCGTGTGAGGGCTACATCACGAATCTTAAAATTGCACCAGGTTCCTACGCTGCCACTGGCGAACAACTCTTCACCATTGTCGACTCGAGCATTTGGTACGTTATGGCCAATTTTCGAGAAATCGATATTCACCGCGTCAAGCGGGGGCAAAGCGCTAAGGTTTTTATCATGGGACGACGCTTAACTTCTGTTGATGGCATTGTTCAAGGAATAGCACGTGGCGTTATTCCTTATGTCGGAGCCTCAAAAAATCAAGCTGCTGGCGAAGGCGTTTTATCTGAAGTCCCTCCAACCTTTGATTTCATCCAATTGGCAACACGCTTTCCTGTCCGCATCGTCCTTCAATCAAAAGAACAACCTGAATTTCGTTCAGGAGGTAAAGCGGCCGTGATCATTGACACACGCACCACTCCTTACAACACGGAGTTAAAATTACTTCAAGAACCGGAGTCGATTCCTTTTGTTCCGCCGCTTTACGATTTTAAATCGATCCAAGAAAATGAGTAATTCTTCTCCTCTCCAATTTGACGAGAAAACTTCTTCAGCACTCTGCATCGCTCTTGGAACAGCAGGAACTGTTTTAGTCTTGGAATGTTTTAGAATTCCCAATTGCTACATGTCACTGAGTTTGGCTGCAACACTCTCTCTCTTGCCAAGACCCACACTGAGTTATGTTCTAGCTCGATTTGGTGCACTCTCACTCGGCATCCTCACAAGCATGGCTGTCTTGATCGCTTTTTTCCAAGCCCCTTGGATTTCCTTTCCTCTGGCAGGTTTTATTGCTGCATTTGGATACGCTCTTTTTTTTAAGCATTCAGGACCTGGAAGCGCCTATGCTTTTGGAGCATACTTTTTAGCACTCTACGCAACGGCTACTCACTCCTTTTATGGAAGCGACCTACTGATTCAGGCACTCAAACTCTGGGTCCAAACAATTGTTCCCATTGTGATGACTTACCTTGCTGCAGCACTCATTAAAAAACATCAACCACCTCAAACTTATCCGAAGATAGATTTGGGCAGCATCGTTAGTATCGGAATTACGGTATCCATCGCCATTATGTTAGAAATGACTATTGAAACAGATCAAGAAACACGCCTGGTCATGGCAAGCATTTCTACAATTACTTTTTTAGAAATTGGAAAATCCGTGAACCTCTATCTTCAACAAATGATTGGTTATTTTTTGGGAGCATTTGTAGCAACGGCTTTTCTCGTAGGTATCGTAGCTTTTGCAAATGACATCACTATTTATCTCCTGGGATTGGCAGGGCTATTTGGATTACTAGAATGGCTTGCTTGTTATTTTTCAAATCATACAGCGCTTTTCCGTGGCATCATAGCGATGTGTTCCTTTTCTGTTTTTATGATCCCAGCTCCCGATTCGAATTTTCATGTAGCCTATGGACGAATCACCGTAAGTCTTCTTGCCTTTTTTGTAGCTATTATTGTCTACCACCTGGTCCAAGAGTGCAAAAAACTCACTCTGCAATTAATGAAACCAAAAACTCAAGGCTTGAGCTTGGAGGCTTAAAATAGTATGAGAATTGCTAATGCATTCTTCTTTTTTTCAAAAGTATTTCCCTAAAAAAAAGATTTCTTCTAAGACGCTTTCTCTTTTTACCCATCAGCTCGCCACCTTACTCCACGCTGGCATGCCACTGTTGCCAAGCCTCCTGATGTTAGAAGAGCAGCAACCTAAAAGTCATTTCAAAAAAATCATTTCTCATCTCATCGCCTCTCTCCACGAAGGCAAGAGCTTCAGCAGTGCGTTGAGCGAACATCCAACACTCTTTTCAAATGACTACCGGAGCATGATAAAAGCCGGCGAGCATGGAGGAATTTTGGGAGATGTCCTGCAACAACTAGCAGCATTGCAAGACAAGCGCCAAAAACTTCACCAGAAATTATTTTCCATTCTGCTTTATCCGATGATGGTGCTGATAGCAGCGCTCATGATCATAGGATTGTTACTTTTTTTTGTAGTTCCAAAATTTGAAACCATCTTTTCAGAAATGTTTTCGGACAAAGCGCTCCCAGCCTTGACCCAACTGATTTTAAATTTAAGTCGCAACATCATCAACCACCCTCACCTTCTTATTTTTGGAGGAGTAATGCTGCTGGGAGGAATTTCTTTTTTTTCTAAAACAACGTTGGGCCGTTTGTGGCGGGATTTGGTCCTCTTGCGAACTCCGTTTTTTCAACACCTCTTTCAAAAAAATATCTTGGCTCGCTTCACAAGAACAGTGGGAACACTCCTGACTCATGGCATCCCGCTGCTACAAGCCCTAGAGCTTGGAAAAGAGACGACCGGATCTCATTCCGTAGATCAGCTCTTTCAAGAAGTTCATGATAGTATTCAGCATGGCAATGCGATGGCAGCCTCTTTGCGCCAGCATGCTTTTTTTCCTCCGATGGTCGTGAATATGATGGAAGTTGGAGAAGCAACGGGACAGCTTCCAAAAATGTTCCTCAACCTCGCCGATTTTTATGAGGAAGAATTACAAACTCACTTGGAACGCCTCCTGACACTGCTCGAGCCTGCCACCATCCTCCTTCTCGCGCTGACCGTGGGAACGCTGATCATTGCGCTCTTCCTTCCTCTCGTAACGATGATGGGAGAAGTTGGGAATTAGGACGTGTCGATTGAAAAAAACTTTTATGGTCAAATTACTTAGAAATTACAGGGAAGAACGCAGCAATTTTTAGAAAAGGCCAGGCCGAAGACCCAGCGCTATCTAAACGATAACGTGACGGGATGAGAACGCAGTCTTTTCCTAAAAAGGACAAGTCAATTGCTTGTAAGTTCTAAGTAATTTGACTATAATTGGTATTCTTTCTTATTTGCGGTTTTAAGGGCAGTCTCTCATTGCGACTTAGAAGTCATCCAAGCACGACGTTGTAAGCGTTCGGCTTCCTTCCGAACTTTGGTTGCCTGCTGCTCTGCGATACTCAGTCTCTCTGTTTGATCTTGTTGTGCCTCTTGATTGCGCTTCTCTATGGCGCTGTTGTAATGTTCTTTGGCTTCCAGAGAGAGGCTTTCCCAACGCGTTGGGGTTCCTGCGTGATAGGCTCTTGCGGCCTCGGCTTGTTATAGTCAAATTACTTAGAAATTACAGGGAAGAACGCAGGAATTTTTAGAAAAGGCCAGGCCGAAGACCGAGCGCTATCCAAATGATAACGTGACGGGATGAGAACGCAGTCTTTTCCTAAAAAGAACAAGTCAATTACTTGTAAGTTCTAAGTAATTTGACTATAAAGGAGATTGCGATTTTTGGCATCGATGATGCCTATCCAGAGGACTTCAATATCGCTAAGTCGTTTCTCTTCCTCTTGAAAACAATGGAGGGCTTTTTTAGTAGCCTCAGCAAAGGAAACAAGTTGGCTATTCTCTCCTGCTTTTTTGTTGGCATCCAAATAACGCTGCAACAAGATTTCATAAGCTCCTGGGATCTTTTCACGAACAGCCTTCAGTGCTTCTCCTTTGATGGCTTGAGGATAATCTTGATTGAAAGGAAGTGAGTTCAGATGCTCTTGAAAGGCTTCCTTCATGCCCTTCGTCTCTTCTTCATCGATGAATTCCATCCCCTCCAAGTTTGTCATCTTGCTCTCTTCGTATCGTTTTTTAACCTCATTCCAAAGTTTATTTGTTGCTTCATCGCTTTCATACAACAATTTCTCGGCCTCTTGTTTTGCTGAGGAATTTTGACTCTTGGAGAGACTCTTTTTCTCTCTCTGCTACAACAAGCCAAGCTTGATAAGCTTCCATAGCCTTGATGCGAGCTACTTCGGACTTTGATTGAGCTACACTCAAGAGTTGCTCTTTTTCTTCAATTTTTGTTTTTAATGTTTCGCCAGTAACTCACTTTGCTTTGCCTTTTCTAAATACTCCTTGAATGCTGAAATGTCACCAACAGCACGCATTTCAATAGCTTGAAGATAATTTTCATAAGCTTCCTTATAGTTAACATAAGTTCTTAGCTGAAGTGCATCATTAATCAACTTACCCTTAACTCCATCTTTTTCAAGCATCTCAAGCTCTTCAATAATCTCATAAATCTTAATAGAATTGATGGTTGCATTACTAATATCTTTAACCTTTGTTTCGGCAGTCTTATAATTTTTAAAATTCTCAGAACTAGGATACCTTTCCCACTCAAGCTTAGCCTGATCAAAAGCAATTTCAGCCTCAATATCATAAACAAGCGCAACTGCCTCTCTATATTTTGTCTTTTGTGGATGTCTAACATTTTCAGCTATTAATTTAGGCTGAGGCACACTGTGATTTACTATCTTATCCCAGTATTCAAGTTCAGTTTCTTTTGGTTTTGAAATAATTCTCCCAATTGCACCTGTTATCATACGCTCCCAATTACTACCATTCTGCATTCTACCATCATACCATTTTTTTATTTCTTTTATTTCTGAATCTGCTTGCTTAAGTCCTACCTCCGCCTTGTCACGCTTTTTTATATTCCTTTTGTTCAAGGCTTCTTTTTTTTCAAGTAGAAGCTGTTGCGGTTCAATAATTGTTTTTCTTTTAATCATTAAATTTATGAGGCGTTCCTTAAGCTCTTTGATTTCTGTCGCTGTTATCTCCTCATCTATGGAGGCTCTTTTGCACATCTCTTCCAGAATAGCTTTCTCTCCAGCTAGCAACTCAATCTCTTTTTGAATCTCATCAATTTTTTTTAATAACTCTTTTAATGCTGGAAGGATAATATCTACTGGAACCTCAACACGCCCGTTTCCTGATACAAAGAGAACAGGCTCTCCTCGCTGCTCTCTTTCCAATAAAATCGGCTCTTCAATGCGAGCGTAGGCCGATCTCTGATAGGCGGCTTGTTGTTCTGGTGTTTGGGGCTTGTAGATAATGGCCGTCACTTTTCCATGAACCCCTTGAGCAAACTTCGTGGAGGCAGCAGCAAAGAGGAGATCTCCAAGTTTACTTTTGCCTTCGATGGGGCCATGTTCATCAGCGTCTAAAATAGGACTGTCACGCTTGTACATTCCAAGCTGATCGAGCAGCATTCCATCGCGTGTCATTTCGATGGTCTTTTTTCCTTGCTCTCTGGCATAGTCCATCGCGATTCTTTGATTCTCTAAGGTGTAGCCGGTCCAAAAAACAGCAGCATTTTCTTCCGTGCTAAAATCCAACTTCTCGATGATGGAAAAAGTGATTTCTTTTGTTGCTTCTTCTAATGACTCGACCTCGGCGAGCCTTTGGCTTGTTGCTTCTGCAATCCAAGCTTGGCGTTGGTCTTCATAATTTTTTAAGAGATTTAAGATATTGGGTCTTAGTTCCTCTTGTCTTGAGGAATTATCAAGAAGCTCTTTAAAAGCTTCTCTCGCCTTATTCACTGGCTCTTGTAAAGCGGTTCGCGCACTCTCTTGGATTCCGTGGTTTCTTTCTCGAGGAAAATTTTCCTCGCGAATTCCAGAAAAATCTCCCTTATCCAAATCCTCATCATCCTCTTCGGAAACCTCAGACTCTCTACGCTTCTCTTCTGTAGCGGCTATAGAACCAAGTGGAGAAGCTTTCTTTTCCTCACCCTTTCTCTCCATGGGGAAAGCAACAAGTTCTCTTGTCGATCCAACAAGAAAAAACAGCAATGCTAAAATCAGTAAGCGGTTGGTTTTTGCCTTCATTTCAATCTCAACCAATCGGAACGCGCTTCGCGTATTTTGCGATTCTTGTATTCCTTCCATTACTGTGAATTCCTTTTCTTAGGGTTGCAATTCTTTCCAACCTCTAACCACAATTTGCGACCAGCTCTCAAATTCCTCAATGCGCTGTTGCAGCTCTTCGTGAGAAAAAAATCCGAGCTCGGCAATTGCTTCTTCTTTGGCCGTCACTTCATCAGATAAAAGTTCGCATTGATGCACAACGCCAAGATGAACTTCTCCCACCGGATTCGAATCATCATTGAGCAGCGCCAGAGGTTTGATTTGAGTAAAATGAAAGGAAGCAGGTAGATTCAACTCCTCCTCTAACTCTCGCAGCAAGGCCCGCTCATAGGCAGCAGCATCAAAATCTTTTCCCAAACCATCTTCATCATTGATGTGTCCGCCAATTCCAAGAGAGCGCTTCTTTAGAAGACGTGTTTCACCCGAGCCACTCCCACGTCGGTATTGCAACACGCGATCACGACACGTCACGATGATGTAAGGAATGAGCTGCTTGAGCGAAGGATCTTCCTCCGCTTCTGAGCGAGGAACAAAGGAGTGATTCGCTGGATCTAAAAAAACAGGAAGGTAACGCTCTACCTCACTGTTAAGGCCTTGAAAAGCGCCAAGCGAGTCAAAGAGAGAACGAGGTACAACGAGAACTTTTTCTTGGGAAGTCATAAAAACAGGTTATAGGTTATAGGTTGCAGAAAATTTTTTGCTTTTTGATTTCTTTGTGGCCATTCTTAGCTTGCTCTAAATTTTCGACGCAACTCGGTTTGCGAAAGTTGGATCATCGTCGGTTTTCCTGAAGGAGTCGAGTAAGGAAGTGAGCAGCGCAGAAGATCTCGAACAAGCATCACGGCTGCGACTTCCCCTTCCGGTAATTTTTTTGCTTGAGCCACCATACCACTCACAGAACGTGCCAAGGTCTCTTCAACAGCAAGAACTCTCTTCCCTTCTTTGAGCGAACTTTTCGATTCCTCTTGTTGAAAATCGTGAACGAGTTGTTGCAGCAGCGTGGTCACTGAAACTTGAGCTGCGATGACAGGAACAGCATCGACTTTGAGACTCTGAGAGACCGAACCTCTCGTCTCTTCCCCAAAAAGTTCCACTTCAACGCCTGCTTTTTCTAATAGTTGTTGATGAGCCATGATCCAAGAAGATTCCGCAGGAGAAAGCTCAACAACTTGTGGCAGCAGGAGCGGTTGACGCTGCAAAGACCCTCCCAAGAGCGTCTGATAAAGAGCATCGTAAGTGATTCGTTCGAGCGCTCCACTAATCTCCAACAGAACAAGCCCCCCATCTTCTTCGAGGAGCAAATAACGCTGCGCTAGAGATCCTATATAACGAAAGGGAATTTTTTCTATGATCTCCTCTTGTACTTGAAATTTTACTTCCTGCGGCGCTCTATCACGTTCAAATTTTTCTTCGACGAGGGCATTTCTTTCAGAAAAAAGTTCTGTCGGATATTCTCTCCGGTGTACTTGATATGCCCGAGCAATCTCTTGCAACGGAGGAATCCCTGTCGCTGCTTGTTCAAAATTCCCCATCACACTCGCAGCTGCCCTCAAAGCAGCTGCCTTGACCTTCGCTGGTTCTTGAAAACGAATCTCTCTCTTTGCTGGATGCACGTTGCAGTCGAGCTTGGCGGGATCGAGTTCAAAAAAGAGAACAGCAGGAGGATGAAGGCCTTTTGGTAAAATCCCATCGCAAGCTTCTCTCAAGGCTTGAGACAAAAGGTTATTGCGAATGATGCGTCCGTTTACAAAAAGCAATTGATGAGAACGATCGGAACGCCCTTCTCCAGGTCGTGCAAAAAATCCTCGCACCACTATTCCCTCAACTTCTAACGGCGACACTTCTTTCATCCGCTTGAGAAAAGGAGAGCCGTAAAGATCGCTGAGCCTCACCGCAAGGCTCTCAGTGGCTCCCAGCCGAAAAATTTCTTTTCCATCACGCACACAAGTCCATGCGATCTCTGGATGCGCCACTGCTAAGAACTGCAATTGCGCCATCAAGTGTGCGGCTTCGGTCTGTTCACCTTTGAGAAATTTGCGGCGTGCAGGAACATTATAAAAAAGATCCCTCACCTCGATTTTTGTGCCAGGAGCCTCGCCACTTTCTTTAACTTCAAGGACTTTTCCGCCTTCCACCTTGATCTGAGTGCCGAAAAGACTTTCTTCTTTAGAAACTGTTTTCAAAGTCGCTGAGGCTGATGAAGAACAAGGAGCCGCTGGCACACAGCGGCTGAGTGTATCGCTAATGCTCGATGACGCGAGCACCGGCGCGACGCCGTTATTCGCAGCGTCAGTAGACTTTGAAGGCAGGTTCTGCTGGCGCGTGATGAGTTTGAAACGAGAAACGCTCGCAATACTCGGCAAGGCCTCTCCGCGAAATCCGAGGGTATTCACTAAGGCCAAATCGTGAATCGTCCGAATTTTGCTGGTAGCATGACGTTCGAGCGAAAGCAACGCATCGGAACGATCCATCCCAGAGCCATCATCGGTGATACGCAACAATTCAACGCCCCCTCCGTTAAATTCAACGAGGATTTTCTTTGCGCCGGCATCGATGCTATTTTCGACAAGCTCCTTGAGCACCGAAGCAGGCCGCTCCACGACCTCTCCAGCAGCCACTTGGTTTGCGACAATATCACTTAAAAGATGAATCTTACCCATGGAAAAAAATAAAGGCAGAGTAATGGGTAAAAGGTAACAGGTAAATAGTGATTCTCACCAAAAAATTTCTTTGAGCCTGTAGCCTCTAACCTGTAATCTGTAGCTTTATGATCTCCATCACCCCACAAGCGGCCAAACACGTCCACGAACTGCTCCTAGAAAAGCAGGCACCTCAAGGCCAAGGTCTCCGCCTTGCCGTCGAACAAGGCGGTTGTGCTGGCCTGCAATACGCCATGAACTTGGCAGCACAGCAAGCAGGAGACACCGTTATTGAATCCGAAGGAGCTTTTATTTTCATTGATGCAAAAAGCCTGGAACAACTCGCAGATTGCACTATTGATTATGAGGATGGCTTAACAGGAACTGGCTTTCGAATCATTAATCCGCGAGCAGCTCGTAGCTGCGGATGCGGCACTTCGTTTGAGCCGCAGCGGTAGGTGCTAATTTTCAAAAAAACCAATGATGAAAAATTACAATCGTTTTCCCAGCATCAAACCACGCCGAGCCAGTGCTCATGGTGTTGATGGAATATTTGCGTGGACTATTTTTATCTTCTTGCTGATGGGGTTCGCCCTTTTTTGCTGGATAGGAAGCTTCTATGTTTTTGGGCATCCTGAAAAATCAGCCAACTATCATCTCCTGATACGGCTCCATAAATTGGATGAGCCTCAACGCTTCGAGCTGACGGAAGCACCGCGTGGTGAGTTCCTCAAACCAAAACAACTTCTCGAGCGCTTCGGTCCCCTCGGCCAACGTGAAACGAGACGGTTAAACGATGGGCTCCTTGCGAACTTTCTTCGCAACTATCATCAGACACATGAACTGACCCCCTATGTAACGGGAACCTACCGCGTCTTGGCTGCTTTTCCGTTCGAGAAAAAAAGTTTTTTCTATCCAGGAATGTGCGCCTTGCTTCAATCAGTAGACCAACCCGAAATCCTCTTGGAGCAGGTTTTTCCAGCAACAAATAGTAAACTTATTGCAAAGATCGATCATGCTGGTGAAGTAAAAGGAATTTCTGATGCGCAGACACGCGGCATCCACGATATCCTCACTGGCACTAATAGTGGAGCGACACAGCCTGTCGCACCAGCAGTAGAATTTGGAAAAAGGTCTAATGATCTCACTCCTCTAGAGCAGACGCTCACCCCAGGCCAAGAGATAAAATTTGAAAAGCCGTTAGACCTTTCTGCCATCCTTCATGTTGAAAAACTTCCAGATGGACACCTAAAATTTACCACCATCTCGCTTCTTTATGGAAGCTATGGCCCTACAAGCAGTGGTCCTGTTCTCTTTTCATTAGCACCACCGTCTCACCTTAACGTCGAAGAAGGACTCCCTCTACTTTCTGCAAAAGATCTTATTTCGGCAGAAGCCCAGTATACAGACTATCGTACGAAGATGGGTTTTTCTACCCAGGAAGGAACACAACACACTGTGCAGCCCAACTCTGCCTTTGTTCTACAAATTATTTCCAACAAACTAACTTCCGCCGGCAAAAAATCATTTTCAAAAAATATCCCCCGTGCAGAAAAAGCAGTTCCTGTAGCAACTCCGACTTCAAAAGTAGCATTGCCTGTCACTTCCCCAACAGTGGCTCGTGCACTTCCTCTCAACACACCAGCAGTCCTTCCTGCAACTCCAGTAGTCCTTCCTGCAGCACCAACAGCATTACCAGCGATGCCCCCTAAACAGGCGCCTCTTCCAACTGCAACGCCTCTCGCCGCAGCTACAACAGCTCCTCTTGAAGCAGAAAAAGCCCCAGCTCTTGCTGCTGCCAATCAATCTAGTCTGCCACCCCCCACATCATTTACTCCTGTTCCGGGAAGCTCGATGGCAACAAGCGATACCGCCTCTCTTGCTGTTGCCAATAACCCATTGTGGCCAACATACGATCCTGGCAAAATGCCTCGCGGACGTTTTGTAGCTCCAACTCAATTTTCTGATCTCGCAGAACAAGGACTTGCTGGTGAGCGACTTTATCTTCAAGGAGATTTTGCGGTGACAGCCTCTGGCCAAGACCGTTCGGTCCTCCGCTACCAATCAAGCAGCTCCTCTCTGACACCCGACGTCACCACAAAAATGCGCATCATCGTTGCTTACCCTGCTGGAGTAGCACCACCTGCCGAGGGAACCACCGTTGCGCGAAATCAAGATCGGCCCTTCATGATCACCGATGTCAAAAAGGGAAATGATGGGACGGTCAATATTTATGTTCGAGAAATAACAAAATAGCCTGGAAAGAAATTAACCGCAAAGAACACAAAGAGCGCAAAAAAAGAAAGGCTTTTACACTCCGTTGAATGATAACTCAACTCTGTGAATTTGAAGGAGCAAATCACCACCAGATTTTTCTTTGCGCTCTTTGCGGTTAATTTTCTTCTTCTTTTCTTTCAGCTTTTACATTCTCTGTGGTTAATAATTTTTTCATCGCTGTGAATTCCCCTTCCATCTCCTTCGCCCAATTTATGGAGCAGGCTCTCTACGATCCTGAGCAGGGCTACTACGCTTCTGGTCGCGTCCACATTGGCAAAGCTGGTGATTTTTTTACCAATGTAAGCGTGGGAAAAATTTACGGGAAAATTTTGGCACTCTTTTTTAAAGAGCTCTGGGAAAAAATGGGCCGACCAAAACCTTTCACGCTCCTAGAACAAGGAGCCAACGACGGAAGGCTGGCCCTCGATATTTTGGAGGCAGCGGAAGCCTCATCAGATTTTTTTTCTGCGATCCACTACTACATCATTGAGCCTTTTTTTATTCATCAAAAAAAACAGCAAGAGACATTGAAGCACCATCGAAATGTTTTCTGGGTAGAAAAACTTGAGGACCTCCCAGAATTTGAAGGCGTCCATTTTTCGAATGAACTTCTAGATGCCTTCCCTGTTCACTTGCTCCGCTGGAATGATGGGGAGTGGCAAGAACAACGTGTGACAGCAAATGATTGGATCACGCTTCCGATCGAACAAGAGGAACTCCAGAGCGTCGCAAAAAAACTACCGCGCGATCTTGCTCCGGGATTTTTATGGGAAGTGCGGCTTGGCATCGCTCCCTGGCTGCAAGCTATTGAGGCACGGATGAAGCGAGGCATGATCCTCGTCGCAGATTATGGGTATGCGGGAGTCGATCGCTTTGCCTCTTACCGAGCGGAAGGAAGCATTGCCTGTTATGAAAACCATCAGCGCTACGACAATCCTTTTGAGAATATTGGCAAGCGCGACATCACAGCCCATGTCGATTTTACCGACCTTGCTGAGAAAGCGCTGCAACATCATTTTGAAATCCTCGGCTATAGTGATCAGCATCATTTTCTTATTGGAGCCTCCGAAGCTTGGTTGCGAACGTTTGAAAATAAAATGCTCACACCTGCTGAGCAAAAAGAATTTCGTCTTCTACAGACACTGCTACACCCAGAAACCATGGGCCGCTCGTTTAAATTCCTGGGTCTTGGAAAAAAGATTTCAACGACACCAACCCTCAGTGGCTTTCGCTATCAGCGCCCGGGAGCTGATTATTTATTTGGAAGTTGATGGTACAGGTTAGTAGCTTCTTGAAGATGATCCAAAGCTGATTGAAGGTCTGAAAGAGTAACCGATGGTTTTAAAGCAATTGATAAAAAATTCTGAACAATACTGATTTTTGAAGCAATCTGAAGCTGATTCTGTGTCGTTATTTTCTTATGATTATTAAAATGCGGCTCACTTAAAAAGCGAAACTGCTCAAGTCCCTCTTCAATCATCTCTTTGACAGCTGTTATCTCTTTCGCTGATGGTCTCATTCGATAACTTTGCAGTTTTTGAATCTCCTTTTTACTTGAGTCCATTAAATGACTGAGTTGTTGTTGAGAATACTCATAGTCCGGATGTAATTCGATCTCTTGGCCCTTCGCGGAAACCGTAGACTCTTCTGTCGTCATAGAATCAGGAGTGCTCGATCTTGAAAGAGAACTTGGGTTTTCCCCACGTACTGCAGCCTCATATTTGGCTGCATTCATCGCAGAACGAGCAAAGCCACGAAATGCAAGAGCTGCTCGATGGGCCGAAGCCAAATCTCCTTTGTTAAGAAATGACTCCATATCATTAGCTGCTTTTATGGCACTCTTATAGTCAACATTCGAAGTTGGTTTCAATTTAAAATGCGCACTAAGTTCACGAAGCGTCTTTTGAACCATCGTATCAAGTGCTACCCTCTGTGCAGGCGCATCTAAAAAACGCCGAAGGTCTTCATGGGAATACTTAACTTCAGAAGGCTGAGAGTCTTTGTTCGCTTGCCTCGATGTCCAAAATCTATAGGAAGAGACTTTTTGAGGTTGCAACTGATCAAACCGGTTTAAGACGGCTTCATCTCCTCCATAGTTTTCATGGATCATCTCACGGACTTTTGCTTTCTCTACCGGAGTGTAGGTTTTTCTTTTTCCCACTTGTCCATTCTGGCCTGTTGCTTGCGAGGCTGCTTTCTCCCCTTCACTTCTAAACGAGAGAAAAAAAGGCCATCGAAAAAAAAAAAACTTTTCTCGGGAGCACTTGGCGCTCTTTCGGGAGCCACTGGATCCGCTTTAACAGTCCCTTGTCCGATTTCCTTTTTCGTTAAATAATCTCCTAAGCTGCTATTAAAAAATGTCCCAGCAGGAGCTTTTGGCAATGAATAATCCTTTCTATAACTAGCTGCACCAGTATCAAAACGATCCATATCAAAATTAACGTTATCCCAACGCTAATCGCCTATCCAGCAAGTGTCCAAAATATTTTTCTAACGAAGGTTCCTCAAGACGTCTCAAGACTGTTTCAAAAAATCCGCGAACGATCAACTTCGCTGCCTTTTGTGGAGGGATGCCGCGGGCCATCATATAAAAAAGTTCATCTTGATTGAGTTCTCCTGAGGTCGCACCGTGGGAGCAGCGGACGCGATCAGCCAAGATCTCCAGTCCTGGCATCGAGTTGGCCTCGGCCTCGTCGCTGAGCATGAGGTTGCGGACTTTTTGATAAGCATCGGTCTCATGAGCCGCCGTTCCAACTTTAATCAGCCCCGAAAAAACACTCCTCGAACGATCATCGAGCGCATTGTGATAAAGCAAATCACTCGTAGCACTCGGAGCAAGGTGATCTTGAAAGGTCCGTTGATCCACCTCACGATCCGCATCCATTGGGTTGATTGAAAGCATCACGCTGCGAGCGCCCTCTTCTAAAAGACGACTGTTACTCTCCGTGCGGATGTACCGACCTCCTAAGTTAAGTTGCAGCGAGGTAGCAACAGCATTCTTGCCAACGCCGGTCGTATTCAAATGAAACGCCGTTGTTTCACGGCTCCAATTTTGAACAGCAATATATTTGAGATGAGCATCTGCTTTTACAATCAAATCATTCACCCCTGCAACAAAGGAGGCCTCGTTGTTCATCGAGAAAAAATGATCAATGACGGAAGCAGAGCTCCCCTCCTCGCAGACGACGAGCGTATGTGGAAAAATCGCGATATGATCCCCTTCACTCCAATGCCAAAGCTCAATCGGTTTTTCAACCTTCACTCCAGCTGGCACGTAGAGAAAAGCTCCTGTTTTTAGTTGCGCACGATGCAGCGCTGCAATCTTGGCTGAACCGAGAAGCGTAGGATGCTTCATAAAATAACGCTCAAACAAGGCTTCATGATCACGAGCCGCTTCCTCCAACGGCAGGAGCAGAACGCCTTCAGGAAGATTTTTGATCTCTCGCAAAATCAAACGATCGTTAGCAAAGACGAGCTTAGCAGCAAGATCGCTCAGACCTCGTGAGCGAGCGAGCAACGCATCCACATCTGCCGGTGCCGATGCCAAATGCCACCGAGCAAGATCCAGAATTTTTAAATTGGAAAAACGCCACAGTTCGTCATGACGCGTTGGCTGTGGCACCGATTGAAATTCAGTCCAAGCCTGCTTTTGTTGTTCGGAAAACCAAGCTGGCAAGTCCGAAGAAATCTGATGTTGGGAAACAATATTCATATCAAAAAATTAACCGCGAAGAGCATAGCCATAAAGTAACTTAAGGAAAAGAAGAGAATAGCCACAAAAGAACACAAAGAACGCAAAAAATAATACTACCTCGCTTACTTTTCCTGCATTCAAAAGTAGATTGCAAGCGACACTAAAGAATATGCTATCAGCTCAATTTTCTTTCTTTGCGTTCTTTGCGTTCTTTTGTGGCTATTCTTTTTTCTAAATATTCTTTGTGACTCATTCTTTTTTCTAGCCAACCGATCCCTCCATCTCGAGATCAATCAGCCTTTTCAGCTCCACCGAATATTCCATCGGAAATTGCTGCACGAGGTCATTGACAAAACCATTCACAGCTAAGCTCATTGCAGCAGCCTCACTCAACCCACGTTGTTGCATATAAAAAATCTGTTCTGCGTTAATTTGGCTGACACTCGCCTCATGCTGCACCGAGTGACCTTGACCACGAACGGTGATCGCAGGATACGTGTCGGTGCGGCTGTTGGCATTGATGAGAAGGGCATCACACTCCGTATTGTTTTTGCATTTTTTAAGATGCTTCGGAATATGCACCATCCCGCGGTAAGTCGAGCGACCGGTCCCCAAACTAATCGATTTAGAAATGATATTGCTCGTGGTCTCATCAGCAGCATGGACCATTTTGGCTCCCGTATCCTGATGTTGACCATCACCCGCAAGAGCAATCGAAATGACCTCTCCACGCGCACGGCGTCCTTTCATTACCACACCAGGATATTTCATCGTCAGGCGGGAACCAATATTGCAATCGATCCATTTGATCTCGGCATCTTCATGAGCAAGGCCACGCTTCGTCACTAAGTTAAAAACATTGGAGCTCCAATTTTGCACCGTGATGTATTGGATCTTGGCTCCTTTGAGCGCGACGAGCTCCACCACAGCACTGTGCAGCGTTGCTGTTTCAAATTTTGGCGCCGTGCATCCTTCCATATAGGTGACTTCGGATCCTTCGTCAGCAATGATGAGTGTTCGTTCAAATTGACCAAAATTTTGTGCATTGATGCGGAAGTAGGCCTGCAGCGGATGAGAGACCTTCACTCCAGGAGGGATGTAAATAAAACTTCCTCCACTAAAGACAGCACTATTGAGCGCGCTAAATTTGTTGTCGCCACTTGGAATGACTTTTCCAAACCATTTTTTAAAAATCTCGGGATGTTTTTGTAATCCCTCGGTGCTGCCAACAAAGATGACACCTTGTTTGCCGACAGCTTCTTTGATGTTGGAATAGGCGGCTTCGCTATCAAACTGAGCTTCGACACCAGCCAGAAATTTTCGTTCTTGTTCTGGAATACCGAGCCGCTCAAAAGTTCTCTTCACATCTTCGGGAACATCATCCCAACTGCGTTTAGGAACCTGTCCTTGTGAGAGGTAATAACGAATATTCTCAAAGACGATGTTCTCAAGATCTTTGCTGGCCCAATGGGTCGGCATCGGTTTTTCAAGAAATTTTTTATATCCCTCTTTACGAAATTTTCGGACCCAATCAGGATCTCCCTTCACATCGCAAATATAATCGATCGTCTTCTCCGTCAAGCCCACGCCAGCATCAAAGGCATAGTCGACATCGTAACGAAAATCGCCAACAGAACGATCGATGTTAATATCAGGTTTAGTTTCAGTGTTCATAAAAGAAGAATAGGGAAATTAACCGCAAAATAACATAAGGAAAAATAATTAACCGCAAGGAACGCAAAGAAAAAATCTGACAGCAGCTTGCTCTCTCAAATTCATAAGCTTCGATTCTCATGCGAATGAATACAGAACATTAACCAAGGAAGCCTCTACCTTCAACTTTTTGTATTTCCTTCTTTGCGGTTAATTTCTTCTTTTTTTGTAGTTCTTTGTGGTTAATTCTTTGCCGTCACCCAATCATAACCCTCTGCCTCTAGTTTCAAAGCCAGATCTTTATCCCCACTCAAGACAATCTCTCCTTCGGCCATGACATGGACTTTGTCAGGCACGATGTAATCGAGAAGCCTTTGGTAGTGCGTAATGACAAGCATTCCGACTTCTGGGCCTCGGAGGGCATTGACTCCTGACGAAACAACTTTAAGCGCATCGATGTCAAGACCGCTGTCTGTTTCGTCAAGCACGGCATAGCGCGGTTGAAGCATTGCCATTTGCAAAACTTCACACCGCTTTTTTTCTCCACCCGAAAACCCTTCGTTCACGGAACGTGAGGTAAAGGCACGAGGGATACTCAACTCATCCATCTTAGCGTAAAGCTTTGCGTAATACTCCGTGGCTTCCAACTCTTCTCCTTCAGGCAGACGAGCCTGCACAGCAGCTCGGATAAAGTTGGCAATGGTCACTCCTGGAATTTCCATCGGATATTGAAAAGCAAGAAAGAGCCCCAAACGCGCCCGTACATCAGGCTCCATACCAAGAATGCTTTGCCCATTGAGGAGCACATCACCACTGGTGACGGTATAATCAGGATGTCCGGCCATGACTTTTGCAAGAGTGCTTTTTCCAGAACCATTTTTTCCCATAATGGCATGCACCTCACCTTGAGGAATATCTAAGTTGAGGCCTCGAAGGATCGGCTTATCACCGATAGAAGCATGGAGGTTACGGATAGAGAGTGTATTCATAATGAAACAAGAGGAGAAAGAATTTAAACGTCGCTGAGGCTTTATCAAGAACTTTCATACACAGACCTAAATTCCATTTGGCAAGTCGTTCATCCATTGTTCTCGAGCTTCCTCTAGCGTTGCCGCTTCTGGATAAGCATTTCGGAGAGATTCAATGGATTTTTGATGATTGTCCTCTTTAATCGTTTGTTTAATTTTTTCTAAAGAAATCATTGCTTGATCTAAAGTTGCTTTTTTTTCTCCTAAAAAATCGACTAAAAGCCCTTCTTCCTTAGGCGAGGCATGGAGCAATCTGAGTTCAGCAATCTCCTTAGAAACTAAGTATTGCTGCAACGCTTTTTGAAACGTAGCGTGCACTTGTTGATATTCTTTTCGTAATTTTTGATCAAAAGCTGGTTGATTAGCTGTTTTATTCTGTTTTGCAAAATCGCTTACTCCTTTGTTCGCCTGTACAAGGCCTTCTTCAAGGGATGAATCTGGTTGAGTAGAAAGCTGCTCTGCAAGACGCTCTAAAAGATCTGAAGCCACATTATAATATCCTTTGTTTTCTAATTTTGAATTAACTCCCTTCCAATGCTCACACAGCTTTGCATACTCTGCATCAATCTCTGTAGCATGAGCGGCCGTTAACATTTTTTGATAACGGACTTCTTTCGGTGATTTTGGAGAAGAAGCCTTACTGGATATCTCACTACCGGAGAGTTCACTAATGGTGGAAGAGGAAGGACTCGCAGCTTGACTCCTGCTACTAACAGTCGTTTGGTCCTCCTCCAGATCGTGATGAAAAGGAACAGTGATCTTCATACTTTCTTTTACCGTTGGAGAAGCACTCAAAGAATCACTGCCACTAAATTTTTCAGAAGCAGCTTCTATACTTTTTTTAGGATAGATCGCCCGAGCAATATCTCTAATAATATCAAGGTGAGAGGAATTAATTTTTTCTGTTTTCTCGAAAGGAAGAGGTTCCTTTTTTTTTGCATCACCAGATGACGATAAAAAAAATGGTTGTTCAGTTATGTTAGAAAACTCAGGTCTCATGATGGATAAGAATGATGCTCTAAAAGTAAACACTGTTCCCTTAAAAACCAAATTTTTATTTTCAATAAAAGAACCCTATTGTAGGCTGCGCATCAATCATGAGTGAAAAAATCGTTGTTATTGGAAGCAATTCTTTTTCAGGAAGCCACTTTGTTCATCACGCTCTCACCCAAGAATCTAGGGTCTTAGGCATTAGCCGCTCGGCAGAACCAAGCATTCCCTTCACTCCTTATCATTGGAAACATGGAGCGGGTCGCGGTTTTTCTTTTGAACAATTCGACCTCAATCAGCACACTGACGAAATAGCTAACGTGATTCGGGCTTACAAACCAGATTATGTGATTAATTTTGCTGCACAGCGCAGAGCATCAAAAAACAACAAAGGAATCGAAGAGTGGTACCAAACCAACTTTTTTAGCAACACCAAGCTTCATGATCGATTAAAACATTTTTCCTTTCTTAAAAAATATGTTCACGTTTCTACTCCTGAAGTTTATGGAACATGCCAAGACCCTGTCGTAGAAACCCAATCTTTTAATCCTAGCACCCATCATGGCGCATCGCGTGCTGCTTGCGAATGGCACCTCAACGCTATTTTTAAAAACGACTCCTTTCCTGTTGTCTTTACTCGGGCAGCAAACGTTTATGGCCCTGGACAACGGACTCATCGCATCATCCCTCGCACCATCCTCTCCATTTTGTTAGGAAAAAAAATCCCCCTTCATGGTAAAGGTCATGCGGTACGCTCTTTTATTCATGTCGATGACGTTGTCTCAGGCACTTTAAAGGCTGCTCGCCAGGGCACTCCAGGCGAAGCTTATCATCTTTCAACTAGTCGCTTCACTTCAATTAGTGATCTTGTAGCTTTGATTTGCGATCGTATGAATGTTACTTTTGAGAATGCGGTGACCATTGTTGAAGATCGTCCCGGTAAAGATGCAGCCTATCTCTTAGATAACACCAAAAGTCACCGCGAACTTTATTGGTCTCCCAATATTGAATTAGAAGATGGCATTGATAGCGTTATTGCTTGGGTACAAGAATGGTTGCCAGCATTAAAAAATCATCCGTTTGATTTTGAGGACTAATACCACTTCCATTAAATAATGAGACTATAGGACGCAGGAGTTTTGGTTTCTAGCAAGTCAGAAGAGTGAGGCGCTATGCAAGCATAACGTAAGCTCTGACAACGAAGCTAGGGAGCAAAAGAATAAGTCACAATAGTCCGATTATTTAATGGAAGTGGTATAAGAACCTAACCACCAGGTTTTCAAATCAGAACGCGCCCAGCGAGTACGAAAGAAGATAAATCCTCCCAGCGCCATGAACCAGAGGAAGCATCCCAAATAAAATGAAAGCGTATACCAAGCAGGTTGAATAAATTTAAAAATAATTTCTTGAGACCCGAGTGGCACATAGACAGAAAGCAATGCAGCAGCAGCACGATGAATATCAGCTGGCTGCCCATCGATCATTGCGGTCCAATCTGGATGAAAGGCCTCAGTAACTGTTAGCCATCCTGAAACTGTAGGTGGCAAACGATAGGTCATCTTTCCATAATCATCAGCACGATTACCAACAGACGCCACACGTTGAAAAGGAGCACCTCCGCGGCCTTGGTATTGAGGGAGAAGCTCCACCTGATTATTTCCAGTAGCTCTTCCTGCAAACCCACTCTGTCTTTGATCGCTTTGCGCAAGCTCTACTCCAAGGAGATTCATTCTTGCCAACTGCAAGGCCATCGGAGCCTGCTGGTAGCTTTCCAGAGGGAGCGCAACAAAGTTACGCGCCAAAAAAGCAGGATAGAGCGAGGCTTCATTGGCTAAGATAGCAATCGAACGATTTTCAAAAACGACCGGAAAGAAGGAACGATAGACGTCTTGCGCCTGCTTCGGTGTTAGCGGATCTTCTTTATCAATGAAAATATAAGAAACGCCAGCAAGGTTCAGATAGCTTTTCATCGCATCGATATTAGCCATTCCTGCAGCCTCAAAATGTCGAACCCATTTTAACTCAAAATGACGCAGAAGCGCTTCGGTACTAAGAGAGCGGCCTGTCTTCTGAGGAATAGTTAAATAAAAATAGCGACTACAAAGAGGGTGCACGCGACCGGGCAAAGGAGCATTTTTTAAAAAAACAAGAGCTTGATCGTAATCAGAAAAAAGTTCCTCAGGAAGCCCTCGCGTCCAATAAGCAGAGTGAATCGGATAGAGCTCTAATAAAAAAAGAAGCCCAATACCGATGGCGCTGATCACACGAAGTCGACTTAAAATCACTTTTGTAAAAAGTGCCACCGTGACCATCCCCACCGCGGCCGCCAAGACACAAAAACCACCAACACTCCAAAAAGATTCAGGGGCGCGAATGTCGTTAAAAAGAGGAAATGCTGCAGCGATGCGAAAAAATGGCGTCGCCAAAAACACGGCCAACAACAACCAGGAGCGCCATGCTTTGCCTCCAATAAGACAACAAATGGTCTGATAACTCATCCAAACCAGCCACGCCAGAGCAAACCAAAGGCAAGGAATAGCAAAGTCAAACATGCCACGAGCACTCTCTTTCAAAAGATGCCAATGTCCTAAAAGAACCCCATCAGGACCAGCAGCCAGATTAATAGAAAGCAACCAACAAGCTACTAAGATCAAAAACCAACGTCCGAGCGAAGAGCGGCGCCACTCTTCAAGAGAAGAAAGACCCAACCCAAAAGAAATGCCGAGCATCGGCATCAACCCAATGGCAAACATCACAGAATCCCTTTCAACATTAGGACCAGAACCTTTGATGAAAACACCCCAGAGATCGATCCACTGGAGCGCTGACTTAAAAGCGTAATGATGCTGCCATCCATCCAGCGGATCAAAAAGAAATCCTGCGGCAAAACCAAACTCACGTGAAGCCGGCAACAAAAAAGGAAGCGCCAGCGCTAGTGCCAGACCAGCACTCACGGCGTAATGCCCCATGATTTTCAAACGAGCATTCGCAGGCTGCAAACGCAAGACTTCCAACGTCCACAACAAAAGGATTGGCGAAATCACGACGGCGATTTTTGTATAACTCAACGCAATCGCACTAGCTGCTAAACCGAGTCCTACAATTTCTCGTGGCGATGCTTCTTCCGACAAAACTAAAATCCCTCGCAAAATCAAAGGGACAAAAACAAAACAAAGCGTCACGCTGAAATGCTCATAAATGCCCATCGCCACCGTGATCGATGGCATCATCACATAGGCCAATCCTGCCACAGCCGCCTGCGTCTCATCCCGCGTCAACCGCCGAATAAAAAAGAACATCGTCACTCCACTGGCTGCTAGGGAAACAAGCCCAATAATCTTCGTGATGACAAATAACGTTAAGAAAGATTGAAAAGGGACAAAAAGATAATGAACGAAAAGATCAATGATCGCTACGTGGTAAATAGTTGCACTATGCCCTAGCATGAATGTTGGAGTCCATCCACCACAAGTCGTCCGCAACAAATCCCAAAATTTTCCTGTATCGCCAAAAGCTTCTTCAGGAGATGGAGTCTGCAAAAGCCATACAATTCCGATGACAACAATAAAGAGCAAGCCCGTAAGAAGGCTCAGTTTTGTTTTTGGTGATATTTTTTTGTGAGAAAACATAATGGATTAACTAAAAATTGACGCGTTCTTTTTCAACCACTAAAGGTCGATGTAAAACTTGTGTATGAATGGCTCCAATGTATTCCCCAAGAATTCCAATGAAAAAAAGTTGCACTGAGGAAAATAAAAATAATCCAATAACAATCGGCGCAATCCCCATTGGAATGGAACTCCAAAAAAGAAATTTATAAATCAAATATCCAAACGCAATAATGATGCTCAAAAAAGAGAAAAGAAAACCAAGCATCGTTGCAAGACGCAAAGGAACTTTAGAATGACTCGTAATGCCAAGCATGGCGTAGTCATAAAGTGTATAGAAATTATTTTTTGAGATTCCTCTTTTCCTCTGCGGTTGTGTGTAAGGAATCCTAACAACAGGATAGCCAAGCTCAGCAATTAAACCACGCCCATACGGATAAGGATCATCCAAAGATTTTATCTGATCCATAACCGTTCGGTCATAGAGACCAAAACCAGTCACATGCTGCAAGAGCTCTGTATCTGACAATTTATTCACAACTGAATAATAAATACTTCGCAAAGCAAACATCACTGCCGATTCCTCGCTGTTGATTTTCTGTCCCAGCACAACAAGAGATCCTTCTTCCCATTTTTTTATAAACACAGGAATCAATGATGGCGGATCTTGTAAATCGCAAGCTAGAGAAATAATAGCATCCCCTTTGGCCTGATAACACGCATATAGAGGAGAACGTGCATGTCCAAAATTACGTTGATTAATGATGAGCTTAACTTTTGGATCTGTGAGGATAATTTTTTTTAATCGATCAACTGTTTCATCCGTAGAAGCATTATCAATGAAGAGATGCTCGTAATCGTATTGAGGCAGATTTTGAAATATCCCCCTCACCTGTTGATAAAGCTCTTCAACATTCCCTGCCTCATTGAAGGTTGGAGTTACAATGGTGATGAGTTTTTTGTTCATGATAATAACTAGCTTCTAACTGCATCCGGAGGTGTTGCCCATGTGAACATTTCTCCAAACTTATCCGATGATTCTACAAGATAGCCAATAGATCTAAATAGTGTTTCTAATTCATAACAGGTCAAAAAACCATCTTGAGTCAGGTGATTACTCTCAATTGCAAAATGAATAGGATGTTTTTTAAGAAACTCTAAAGAACTTTTAATAACACCAATTTCTGCACCTTCAATATCCATTTTAATAAAATTTGGAATAACACCTAATTGATGACAACAGTCTTCAATTGTTAGAACAGGCACTTCTTTTTTAACAACATTACGGGGAAGGTAGGTAGCATTTTCAATAAAGGATGACCTCATGGATCCATCTATAAAAAACATTTCCTTGCCTGATTGAGATCCTAACGCGGTATCTAAAATTGTTACGTTATTTAATTTTTTGTTTTTGAGATTAACATCAAAGTAATATCGATTAGTGTCATCAGGCTCAAAAGCATAGACTTTACCATATTCCCCGACCATCTTTGAAAAAAAATAGCTAACGGCACCAACATGAGCGCCAACATCAAAAACGATCATTCCTGAAGTGGGCTGAAATTTATCAATGTAAGTATCAATAGGAGCATCAGCAATACCGACAAACATAAAATCAATTCCATGATTTTTTAGGTGATGAATTCCTGGTTTTGAAAAATCAAGCACTTCTTCATTGCTGATTTGCTTTGCATCAAACTCATTGAATTTTTCATCAAAGAATCCGCGCATGATGAATGGCATAAATATGCAGTCTTTTTCATTAATAATAAGACATCGATTTTTTTTCCTCACCTCGATAGATCCTTTTTTAAAAGCTATCTTATACCCCTTGAGCAAACCATATAGTTTCAGTGACCATTGCGTTAAAAGACAACTTGCCCCCAGCAATAGAAGCCAGTTTTTAACTTTTTGCATCGCTGAGATTCTTTTAATTTGTTTAGTTTTTTTCATAAAAGTTTCCTTTTGTCGCGTTGACTCTATTTGTTTATTCTGAAAAAAAGTTTCCTTTTTCAAATAAGTTATAATTTATATTTTAATAAATATTCCTCTACTGCCTCTTGCCATGGGCGAAGAGGAAGACCGCTCCGCTCGCAAAACTTGCTAGTATCAAGAGGAGTCCTTAATGGACGGCGTGTCACAAACTGCTTCATAGAATATAAATTCACTGGAGTAATTTCTGTTGTTAAAACAGGTAATCCATAATGCGCGGCTCTTTTTAAAACATACGTACCATATTCATGCCAAGAACAAACTCCCGTATTGCAAAGATGATAGATGCCACCTTCGAGAGATGGATTGAGAAAAAATTTAAACCACTCTACTAAATCACGAGTAAAAGAAGGAGAGGCAATCCTATCAGCAGCAGAACTAACTTCTTTCGAAGTCATCGCTTCCTGAATTATTTGATCAACAAGACTAGGACACCCTGGCCCAAAGACCCATGAAATGCGGGCAATCAGATGATCTGGTGATGATGCCATCACACCTTTTTCTCCCGCAAGCTTACTACTGCCATACTGGTTTAAAGGTGCTGGTTCATCTGTTTCTCGATAAAGTTGGTCTAATGTTCCATCAAAAACATAATCCGTACTCACTTGAAGAAAACGAGCTCGTCGCTTGGCACAAACTTCTGCTAAAAGAGCCGGCGTGGTTGCATTGATGGTCGTAGCTTCTAACGACTCTCGTTCGCAATAATCAACATCCGTTAAAGCAACACAATTGATCACAAGATCGTTCTCATGGAGCTCGTAAGAAGAAAATTTTTTTTGAGCCACGGAAGGATTTGTAAAATCAATTTCTTTTCTTCCTAAAGGAATGATGGATTCAATTTCTGGATGATGACTCCAAGCCTCCAGGAGCACGTTGCCTAAACGGCCACTCGCTCCTAAAAGATAAACATGCTGCTTTGCACGGTGTTTCATTATTATCAAAAATCGAATTCATTAAAAAATCACCAACATGTCCTTCCTCCATCCATCACTAAATTATTTCCTGTCATATATGCCGATGCCTCTGAACAAAGAAAAATGATGGCAGCCTGATATTCCGTAGGAGTAGCCATACGTCCCAATGGAATTAAGGAAGTCAGACGTTGGACGAAGGCTGCATCTTGTCCTGTAAAAACACCGCCTGGCGAAAGCGCATTCACACGAACACCGCGATCAGCCCAATAGGTTGCCAAATAACGAGTCAGCCCAATGATACCACTCTTCACCACAGAATAAGTCACTGGCTTTACTGGTTGCATTTGATCAGGAAGATCGGGCTTTCGATAGAGTCGTTGATCGGGTGAAATTAGACTTAAATCGGAAGCAATATTAACAATCACTCCAGAACCTTGATGGGCCATTTCAGCGCCAAAAACCTGACAACATAAAAAAGCACCTGTTAATCCAACAGCCAAATCTTGATTCCATGCCTCTAAAGAGAATGTTTCAAATCGCGACGCGTTAGACTTGGAATCGCCATCCATCTTAGGATTGTTAGCAGCATTGTTAATTAAAATATCAATACGTCCTAACTCAGAGCTCAACTTCCGTTGAACTTCCTTGATCGCTTCTATGTTAGTAATATCAACTTCATAGCCATAAACAGAAGTTCCCCACTCCTGTGTTAATGCTTTTGCTACTTTGATAGGAGCAGCAGCGAGCACATCGAAAATAACTGGGATTCCACCAGCAAGCGCTATGGCATGCGCATGTTCACGCCCAAGAAGACCAGCGCCACCAGTAATAACAGCAATCTTATTTTTTATACTAAATAAAGAAAGAGGGTTCATGAATGATCTGTTTTTTTGAAAATTGTTTTTACTGTTTTTATATTTTCTCTTACCCAATCAACTTCGCTTCCAGAAACTCCACGAGCAATTTGTAAAATGAGAGGACGCTGATAATCGATGCGTTGCAAAGCGGCTGCAAGCTCAGCAAAAGAAACATCTCCCTGACCTAATGGAACTGTGCCTCCTCCGCGCAGACGATCTTTAATATGAACACTCCCAATACGCTCTCCATAAGCTTTGAATTCTTCTGATATGGAATATCCTAAAGAGGCACTGTTACCAGAGTCATAGTTGACTTTTAAAAGAGGATGAGGAAGGCGATGAAGCAACGACGAAAAAAGGTGCGGCTCCAAGTCTGTTTCTAAATGAAGCTCTACCTGATAGCGCTCAGCAAAAGGCAATACTTCTTGAAGCAAGGAGATGGTCTCTTTAATTTCCTCTTCATTTTTGATGTTGGAATGATCAACAAAAGGCAGAACAACGGAAGCGATAGCGGCCTGTTGAGCTCTCTCGAGGAGCCACTCTAATTTGGCAATACGTTCTCGTTGCTGGATGACACTGCAACGCAAGAGCGGATAATCCATAAAATAGTCGGCACAAAGAGAAAGAACTTTTATTCCGTACTGAGAAGAAAGTTCCTTGAGGCGCATAATTCCAACATCCGTTGCTATAGGATTTTCTTTGGAGCCATAATCTTCATAAATCCATTCAATCGTCTGGATCCCTAATAAAGCTGCTAAAGAAAATTCCTCCGCCCATCGATCTTTTGGAAAAGATTGGATCCGATTTTCTACTGGTGGAAGAAGCCTTCCTTGCATGATACCAAGCAACATTACTTCTCCTCCAGTGCAGGCACTATCATATTAGATAAAAATTCCTGACGATCCAAGAACGGCCACAAATCTTCAAGAGGCTTAGAAACCATGCTTCCATCAGGACGCTGCATAGAAGAAAGACGGGGCACTCGCTCTTCTTCAGGAAGCACCATGACTTCACAAATGACAGGTCCTGGTGTTGCTAAGACAGAACGAATCTTCAATGCTAAATTCTCGTGATTTTCCAAACGCACCGCTGGAATTTCATAAGCTGCGGCTATTTTTTGCAAGTCGGGTAATGCTAGACCGCTGCTGCTATCTGCTCCGACTAATTGTTTGAAATAATTTTGTTGAGAGGTGCGAATCGAGGCATAACCATCATTGTTGAGCACAAAAATTTTGATGGGCAACTTCCATTGAGCCACAAGAGCCAACTCTTGGACATTCATTTGAAAGCCGCCATCGCCATCAACACAAATCGTTTCTTTGTTGCCAGCGGCTAAACACGCTCCAATAGCAGAAGGCAATGCAAATCCCATGGAGCCAAGTCCGCGATTATGAAAGACGCGCTGACCTTTTTTGACAGCAAAGTTAAGTAAAAATAATTCGATAGCAACTCCGGAACTTCCAGGCGCAACCAGAGCGCCTTCTGGAAGCTCTTGAGAAATAATTTCAGAAAAATAATAAAGACTTATTCGATCTTTCACCTGACGATGCTCTGGTTGCACCAGCGGATATTTTTTCTTCCATTCCTGCACTCGTTTTACCCAAGCATCAAAACGACCATGAGGCTTAGAGGACATTTTTTTAATTTGATCTAAAAATTCTAAAATGAAAGAACGCGCATCATCAACGATAGGAAGATGTATTTCTGTCTGCATTTTCTTGATCTCTTCCTCATCAATATCAACCATCACTTTTTTTGCTCCTCGAGCCATATTTTGGTGAGCATAGCCCGTAAAAAACATATCTAAGCGAGACCCTATCACTATCATCAGATCACTATTCTGAAGTGTGAAGTTAGCTCCTCGAGGCGCAATGATACCGGGCCTGCCAGCAAAGAGAGGATGATCATGAGGGAGCAAATCCATAGCAGGCCATGTCGTCAGGACCGGAGCACCTACCAGGTCGACTAATTCATGAAATTCTGGAATCGCATTGGCAATGCGAATACCATTTCCTGCGACAATAATAGGTCGCTCCGCAGCTTGAAGCATTTCTAACACCTGATGAACTTTCTTTTTTAAGATTAGAAGATCCTTTTCTCCCGAACATGGTAGAACAAATGTTTCTAATGTCTCTGGAGCAATCTCGTGTGCTTGCACGTCTAAAGGAAAATCAAGCCATACAGGACCAGGTCTTCCATGATGAGCTAGGTAAAAAGCTTTTTCTAAATGATACCGTATACTTTTAGGGTCAGTAATCGTAATAGCGTGTTTAGTAACAGAACTAACAATGGTCGTGATATCGACTTCTTGTGAGCCTAACTGTCGGAGTTTGGGATTTTGTTTAAGATCTGCTCGTTTTACTTGCCCTGATAAAAAAATACATGCTGTTGAATCAAGCCAAGCTCCTACCACACCAGTAAGAGCATTCGTTCCCGCAGGCCCACTCGTGACCATTGCAACTCCTAACTGCTGAGATGATTTGGCGTAGGCCTCTGTAGCAATCGAAACAGCTTGTTCATGCAGCATGGGAATAAAGGCAATTTCTTGACGCCTTTTTCCAAGCGAATCGTTGAGATGCATGGCTGCCCCACCAGGCAAAAAGAAAACATGATTAACTCCCCGCTGAACTAAAAAATCAATGACATAATCGGAAAGTTTCATATTGAAAATAAGTGAAGCCAAGATCGCAGAGTAATATTTTACCTAATCACAAAACGATTAAGTCTAATCTCCTCGGCAATCAATTCAGAATCAATGGCAATACTAAATGCTAAGTATTTTGCAATATCCTCTGGATTGAGAAAGGTACTAAATTCTTGGTCATCACTTTTCTTTCCCATCTCTGTTTTGATCGATCCTGGATTAATAGAGATGACCCTCACATTGCTATCTCTCATCTCTTGATAGAGCGCCCGGCTGAGGCCCAGCAATGCATGTTTCGAGGCACAATAAATAGAAGTGTCTTTAAAACCACTGAAAGCAGATGATGACCCAATATTCACAACGCGCCCCCATTGACGAGTCATCATATCAGGCAAAAATGCTTTTGATAAAAAGAATGGCGCTCTCACATTAAGAGCAAAGCAAGCATCAAACTCTTCAAGTGTTGACTCAGAAATAGAGGCTACCGGAAAAACTCCGGCACAATTAATGAGAATGTCTATTGATTGAAAAGTTGATCGAACTTTTTTTTCAAGCTCTTTCAGTTCTATTTCTTTTGTTAAATCGGCAGAAAATATTTCTACCTCAGGACTGATTTCATGAAGATCGCTTGCTAGTTGCTCGAGAGAAGAACGATTGCGAGCCGTCAAAAAAAGATGACACTTTAAAGTTGCTAGCTCTTTTGCAATAGCAACTCCGAGGCCGCCATTGGCTCCAGTAATCAAAACTTTTTTATGGCTCAAGATATTTTTCATATCGCAACTAAAGAATCAATTAACTCTCTCACAGCTCCATCGCCTCCCGATTTTCTTACAACAAAATCGACCGCACTCAAGACGCTTTCATGAGCATTTGCAGGAGCTGCGGAATAGCCTGCAATCTCAATCGCGTCAAGATCATTGATGTCATCTCCCATAAAACAAATTTCTGAGAGTGAAAGATTTTTTTCTTTTGCAAAAGAGCGAAGAGCTGAGGCTTTGTCAGAACATCCCTGATAAACAGAATCAATATTCAGTTTTGCAGCAAGGCGATCGACCATGACATTTTCTTCTCCAGAAATGAGTGCAAATAAAATTCCCTTTCGTCCTGCTCGCACAATCCCCATCACATCACGAAAACTAAAACGTTTTTGTTCACCACCATTAAGATCCCACCAAAAAGTCCCATCAGTTAAGACTCCATCTATATCGAGAACGATTGCTTTGATTTTAGACCGCTTTCCAAACTCTACTGCTGATGCGAAGCGCTGTGTCGCGCCGGCGCTCGCGCCATCGAGGAGCAACTCGCTCGCTCCCGCGAGGCTCGCCCCTCTGGGGCTGCCTTCGGCATTTGATCCAGCGGCCTCCCAGCCGGCTGTATGCTCTTGTACACTCAGTCGCTGTGCGCCGTCGCCTCCTTGCGCTTCATCACCATCAGCGAGTTTTGAGAGCGGTCTATTTGGAATCATGACTTACATCCTACTCGACGAAGTTTCTTCATGACAGGAATCTCACTCTCTTGAACAATCTTGACTCCATCGCCCATCGATTCTTCAACAAGTCGAATATCACGCACCAAATGGGAAAGTCCACTGGGAGCCAAGGAAGCGGCTTGGTCTGAGCCCCACATAGCACGATCGAGTGTAATATGACGTTCAATAAGACAAGCTCCAAGAGTCACCGCCGCTACCGAAGAAGCAATCCCTGTCTCATGGCCTGAATAGCCGACAGGAACGCCATAACGTTTATACAGCTCAGGAATGACGCGCAGATTTAGTTCGTTGTATTTGGAAGGATAGGTGCTGCAGGTATGAATCAAGATAAGATCATGCTTGCCTAAAATTTCTACAGCATGATCAATTTCTTTATAAGTACTCATGCCCGTTGAAAGCAGAATAGGTTTTCCAGTAGCCCGCGTGTATCGCAACAAGGCATCATCAGTGAGAGAAGCTGAAGCAATTTTATAACAAGGCATTTTAAACTGTTCTATAAAATCAACGGAAGGTTCATCCCAGCACGAAACAAACCACGTCATCTCTATTTCTTTACAAAACTCATCGATCTCACGGTACTGCTCAACTCCAAATTCCAAGCCACGCTTCAAATCACCATTGGTAGCACCAAACGGATTTTCACGAGGCTTAGCTAATTCTTCTGCCGTGTAAACAATATCAACGGTGCGTTTCTGAAACTTGACTGCATCACATCCAGAATTTTTTGCAATTGAAATGAGGCTCTTTGCTATTTCAACACTTCCGTTATGATTGATCCCAATCTCTGCAATAATATAAGCGGGATGTCCATTACCGACAGCTCGATGATTAATGATAAGCTCCTGTTTCATTTTTTTGATTTTTGATTTTTAGGAAAAGTTAATCATTCTCAAAAATTCACCTTAAGCCAACTAAAATATCTCCGAACACTCTCTTCGATCGTCACCCACTCTTGCAATCTTAATTCCTGTTGAGCTCGTGCTGTCTGAGGAATGTAGAACGAAATTTTGCCGCCGGTTCCGATCTGTACTTTTTCCTCAAGTTGCAGTGTGCCATGAACTTTTTCCGCCAGCTGCTTGATCGTGAGTGCGTGCTCCGAACCGACATTGTATGGGCGGCAGGGCTCACCTTTAAAAAGAATCGTCCAGAGCCAGATCATGAGGTCGGCAGCGTAGAGGTACGAACGTTGAGACTGACCATCGCTCTTGATCATGATCGGTTTTTTTTCTAGAGCATCTCGCAAAAAATTTCCAATGGCAAAATGAGCATCGAGTGGCAGATGCGGTCCGACAAAGGCAAAGCAACGGGCAATCGTCGTCTCCAGCTGATGGTTGTCATGATAAAGTCGACACAATAACTCAGCAAGGCGCTTCCCTTCGCCGTACGCTGAGTTAGAATTCTTTGGATCGGGAGCCGTAGAATCTTCTTCGGAAAAATGATGATCCTTACTTGGCGCCTCACCATAAACGGCACCAGAGCTGACAAAAAGAAATCGCTTGGCCTCACAAGCGACTGCAAAATCAAGCGTGTGCCGTGTTCCTTGAGTAATTGTCTCCAGCATTTCCAAGGGCGGCACGGGCGCACTGGAAGTTGTGCCCGCATGAATCACATGTGAAAAACCCCCTTCAGAAAAAACAAAATCACGCACATCACCAGCATGCATTTTAATCGCTGGATGATTGGCGATGTGAGGAGCCTTTGCAGCAAAAGCGGCAGGTTTACGACTGAGTCCCACAAGCTCCGCTCCTAATTTCAATTGGTCATTGGCATACAAAAAAGTTTCCAATAACCAAATTCCAAAAAAACCAGTAGCCCCCGTCACAAAAATCCGACCTCCCCGCACCTGCTCCCAGAGCGGCTTCGTGTGTGTTAAGACATGCTCGAGATCTTCCTGAGGAAGTGGTGGAACAATGGTTTTTTTATTCGTCATGAGTATATCAAGTGACCTTTGGAATCCCTCGAGCAGCGTGCCAGTAGCGAAATATTTCAATCTCCTTGTTCAAAAAATTGACTTCATAAATCAATCGATAATTTCCAACAATAAGCTCTCGTACCGCTCGATTACCTATTTCAAGAACGACACGTCCTATTTCAGGATGACTTCCAAGCATTTCTTGTTTTTTCAGAAGTCGTTGACCAAAGCGTAGAGCTGCTTGAGGCGAATCAATAGAAATATAACGTTGAATCCCTCTAAGATCACGCCTTGCTCCGGGAGAGACAATTATTCGAAAAACCATGAATAAAATTCTTTTTCAAGTTCTTCGTGTGTAATAAATTCTCCACATCTAATCTCAGCCCGAGCCTCTTCGATAGCGGCGATGAGCTCTACATCATAGGGAATAGAATCGAAGGAAAGATCTTCACAAGAAGCCTCTGCCAAATGAGAACTGGAAGGATGCGGCGGCGGTTGTTGAGTGATCATAAAAAAGGCCTAACAGATTAAGTTTTTATAGTCAAGAAGGAAGGCAAAACTCATGAATCATCTTAATTTCATACTCCAACATCGCTTGCGTCAATCCAGGATAAGTTCCTAAAAAAAGTGCACTGTTCATGATGTCATCAGCTCCAGCGAGGCTTCCCACCACACGCAAGGCCTCGGAACGATCTTTCTTCAACTGTACAAATGCTGGTTGTCGCAGCAAGTTTCCTCCAAAAAACATCCTCGTTCCAATTTTTTTCTCTTCGAGATAACGCGCAAAGTCAGTGTGAGAAAAAGGAGCTGTTGCTTTGACGCGCAGCATAAATCCAAACCAAGAACAGTCAGTCTGACATCCAGAATCATCCCAATCGAAAGTGCCATCTTGATTCCAAGCGGTCGCATGGGTCGGCAAAGAAAACTCAAAAAACTCTTCCAAGTGAGCGAGCCCCGCACGCAAGATCTCCCAATTTTTTTTCCGCGCCTCGACAAAAGCAGGCAGCTTCTTGAGCTGCTCGCGTCCGATCGCAGCTTGAGGATCAAGCGGCTTCAAGTTGTAGCCGAGATGACTGTAAATATATTTGTGGTCGTATCCCTTGGGCAATTCGCCAAGCTGCCAGCAGAAGCGTTTGTTGCAGGTGTTATCTTTTCCAGAAGCACACCAACAATCGCGCCCCCAATCACGAAAGCTCTCTGCATAGGACTTGAGCGGCGGACGCGAGATGATATTCACCGCGCCTCCCTCGCCCATCGTGAGATGGTGCGGCGGATAAAAAGATTGAGTGGAAAGATCGCCCCATGTTCCCGTGTAACGCGTGATATTTTTTCCATCGGAAGGAATACCGGGAGAATTCTGCGTCACTCCCAATTTTTTAGCTCGCTCGAGCGGCATCGAATACGTGGAGCCGAGCGAATCACAATTATCTTCGATGAGCCAGAGACCGTGACGACGACAAAATTCCAAGACGGTCCCTAGATCAAAAGGATTACCAAGAGCATGAGCCATCATCACTGCTTTTGTTTTTCCTTCACAAAAAGCTTTTTCTAACAACGCAACATTCATGTTTCCAGTTGCAGGATTGTTATCGAGAAAAACAGGAACTGCCCCTAGCTGAATGATCGGAGCCACCGTCGTTGGAAAACCAGCTGCCACGGTAATAACTTCATCTCCCGGCTGCAGACGCTGATGCGAAGGGAGTTTGTGGGTCGTCAACGCTGAGAGGGCCACCAAGTTTGCGGAGGATCCGGAATTGACCAAGAGCGTATGTTTGACACCAAGAAAAGCAGCAAACTCTTTTTCAAAAGCTTCACCCTCTTTTCCCAGCGTCAGCCAAAAATCAAGCGTGCTTCCGACGGCAGCTTCAACTTCATGGGAATCAAAAACACGACCCGCATACGGAATGATTGTTTCACCAGGAATAAAATCAGACTCTCTCCCCCAAGCTGGCAAATTGCCCTGATGCATGAGCGAGGAATATTCCTGCGTGAGACGGAGAATTTCTTTTTTGAGGTCAGCGGCAGTTTTATTCATGATCAAGAAAGTGAGATCCCAGAAGCCTCTGCATCCGCTTCGTAAGAAACAATCTGCTCCTGAGTTAATGCACGTGTACTTTTGGGATCTTCGTGATGCAGACGATACCACTCAACAGTCTTCGTTATTGTTTTTTCAAAATTCCAAACAGGAGACCATCCCAAAAGATCGACAGCTTTTTTGATGGAGAGATTTAGATGACGTGCTTCATGGAGCGCAGTCGGATCACTCCGATCTTGCCACGAGCCTGGCCAGGATTTCAAAACTTCGGTCACCACATCAGCGACACAATAATTTTCTTCGGGATGAGGACCAAAATTAAAAGCTCCTGCTAATTCACGATCTTGCATGAGTTGAGCCCCCAACATCAAATACCCGCAGAGCGGCTCCAGAACATGCTGCCAAGGCCTTACGGAAGAAGGATTGCGAACAAAGATCGGTTCTTTTTTTTCTAAGGCACGAATAGCATCAGGAACAATACGATCAGCCGACCAATCTCCTCCACCAATCACATTGCCAGCACGAGCGGTAGCCACATGCACTGCAGAAGCATTTGAAAAATAAGAACGCCGATAGGCTGCTGTTCCAATTTCAGCCATCGCTTTGCTCGAGCTGTAAGGATCATGTCCGCCGAGAGGATGATCTTCGTGATAAGCAGTCTGATCCTCCTTATTCTCATAACACTTATCGGTCGTGACCATCACCGCAGCAATGCGATGAGAAGAAATTTTCTGCAATTCTCGGAGCGCCTCCAACAGATGCAACGTTCCCATGACATTGGTCTCGTAAGTTTCAAGGGGCTCTTGATACGAATAGCGCACAAGAGGTTGAGCGGCTAAATGAAAAACAAAATCAGGTTGAAAAGAGAGGATCGATTCTTGTAGTAATTTAAAATTTCTCACATCTCCGATTTGATGATGCAATCGTGAAGCCAAATTCAATTGCTGAAATAGCACAGGCGTTGTCGCTGGCTCTAAAGCATAACCGTGCACTTCCGCTCCTAGCTGCAGCAACCATTCAGCCAGCCATGCTCCTTTGAAGCCGGTGTGGCCTGTGAGAAAGACTTTCTTTCCTCGGTAGATATTAGAAAGCTGGGCATGTAAAGAAGACATAAAAAAATAAACTGCTAAACTCGCGAAATTTCACTAAAAGATAAATTTTTGTCCAAAATTTGTACAATCATTATTATACCATCTTTAATAATTAATGAGATTATTTGAGGCAGGAGTTTTGGCGTTAAGCAAGGCGTCAGACCGAAGCGCTATCCAAAGATAACGCTAGGGATGACAACGATGCTCAGCGCCAAAAGAACAAGTCAAATGGTCTTAGTAATTATTAAAGATGGTATTACTACAGGAGAGTATACTCTCCCTCTCAAATGATAACCTGCTTTGGAAGTTCGCTGAGAGTGATGAAGAGCAAGGCGCCTCGGAGCACAGGCGCTGAGCGTATATCTAATACGTGAAGCGACGAGCACCGGAGTAACGCAGCTCTTCGCTCTCTCAGTAGAACTTACAAGGCAGGTTTACCAAATCTTCCACGGAGCCTGCCCCTTATGCCACAACTCTTCAAGCAGCTGCTTGTCACGAAGGGTGTCCATTGGCTGCCAAAAACCATGATGTTGATAAGCCGACAATTCTTTTTCCTGAGCAAGGCGCTGCAAGGGTTCTCGTTCCCAGATGATCTGATCATGCTCGATGTAGGAAAGCACCTCTGGCTCTAAAACAAAAAAACCACCATTAATCCAAGCGCCATCACCCTCTGGCTTTTCAATAAAATGAGCGACGGCATCATTTTCAAGATGAAGCGCTCCGAAGCGCCCTGGTGGCTGCACTGCAGTGATGGTGGCTTTGCGCTGACTGCAATGATGTGCTTCTAAAACCTTTGGAATAGCAACATCTCCCACTCCGTCACCATAGGTCATACAAAACGTCTCGGCTCCAAGATAACGAGCTACTTTTTTTAAACGCCCTCCAGTCATCGTCTCCTCTCCCGTATCCACAACGGTCACTTTCCATGGCTCAGCATAACGCTCATGAACCTCCATACTATTTTCTTTGATGTCAAAAGTAACATCTGACATGTGCAGAAAATAGTTAGCAAAATATTCTTTGATCAAATATCCCTTGTAGCCAGCACAGATAATGAAGTCGTTAATGCCATGTGCGGAATAAATTTTCATCACATGCCAAAGAAGGGGCTTCCCTCCGATTTCTACCATTGGTTTTGGCTTGAGCACCGTTTCTTCGCTAATGCGGGTTCCAAGGCCACCTGCTAAAATGACACATTTCATGATGCGAGCTTAACAAGAGCCTCTGCGGCGATCAATCATCAATAGTCGAACCTTCACGCTGCATTTTCCAGAGCGTTGCAAAATGATTTCCTTCGTGAAGTAATTCCTGAATGGTTCCGTCTTCGACAATGTTGCCTTCATGAAAAACTAAAATACGATCCATAGCTGCGAGCGTTGAAAGACGATGAGCGATCACGATGGTTGTTCTTCCTTGCATCAACATGCGCAACCCTTCTTGAATTTTTTTCTCAGTCATCGAATCAAGAGATGAAGTGGCTTCATCTAAAATAAGGATTGGTGCATCTTTCAACAAAGCTCGTGCAATAGCAATGCGTTGACGTTGCCCTCCTGAAAGCTTGATTCCGCGCTCCCCCACGAGTGTTTCATATTTTGCAGAGAGTTGTTCAACAAATTCGTGGCAATGGGCCTGCTGAGAAACCTTGAGGACCTCTTCATCAGTAGCTTCGAGACGCCCATAGCGAATATTTTCCATCAAGGTACGATGAAAAAGCAGCGGCTCTTGCGGAATGACGGCTATATTTTCGTGCAACGATTGTTGCGTGACAGTTGCAATTGATTGTCCATCGATCAAAATTTTTCCTGCATTCAATTCATAAAGCCTCAAGATGAGATTCATGAAAGTCGTCTTACCAGCTCCCGACAAGCCCACAATTCCTACTTTTTCGCCAGCATGAATTGTCACATTGAGATTTTGAAAAACAGGTTGCTGATGATAAGAAAAACTCACGCTATCAAAAGAAATTTCTCCTCGTGAAACTTTTAATTTAGTTGCATCCGGTGCATCTACGACATCATGCGGTTGTTGAATCAGTGCTAGCGCTGCATTGATAGCGGCTGTTGTTTTAGCTAGGAGCGTCATTTGATGACTGACAAACCACATCCATCCAGAGAGCCAAAATGCCTGCATCATGATTTGGGTAAAATCTCCAAGTGTAACCCAATGCTCTTTCCATCCATAAATTAAAAGAAAGAGCAATCCTAAGATCATGCAAAGCGCATTGACGCTAAATCCGACATACATTGACTGTAAAAAGCCCTGAGCTCGACGAGCTTTGATGATTTCCTCTTCCTGAAAACGACTGAGGTACTCACGCTCATACTCTTCTCGAGCAAATAATTTTACATTTTGAATATTGGTAATGATGTCCACAATTTTCGCAGAGAGTGTTGTGACAGCATCAGCATGCCTCTGAAGAGGCTGTTGACTTTTTTTGATGAAAAAAAACGTCAGGATCAAATGAATAATAATCCAGCCCATTAAGATTTCACCAAACAAGGGATGGCTCATCCACATAGTTATAATCACGACAAGAGCCCCAATGGCGGCAATGATAAATTCAAAACAGATAGATAACAAAATGAGCTCACTATTAATAGGGACATCCGAAATTTTATTTGCGATCGCTCCAGAAAAATGAGTTGCAAAATAAGAACTCGAATGAGTCTGCACATAACGAAAAAGCTCCGCTCGAGTATCAGCACGCAAGCGCGTGATAAAACGAATAAGAACAAACCCTTGAAGGCGCAATAAAGCCTCACTCCCGATGAGCAACAGAAGAAGCACCACCAATATTTTACTCGCGCTATCTAGTCCTAAAGAAAAATCAGGATGGGTTGCAAAAGCATCGATAATTTTTTTAAGAAAAAAAGGGAAAAGAGCATTGTTGGCGCCCCAAATCATCGAAGCGGCAAGGATGAACGCAAACTTGATCCATTGCTGACGAATAAAATAAACAAGGAAAGGAAAAACTTTTTTAGGAAGATTCATAGAGACAATACTCCATCAAGGAGCAAGAAAAAACGTTGAACAAAAAATCAAGTCAGCCACAACATTTGGCTACTACTACAAAAAAAAATCCTGAAAGACGCACTAACATGTAATGCGATGAAGATCCAACAAAGTTGGACAGAGCAGGATTGGAAAATTACGGTTTCATTTCAACGGAAGAAAAATCCGGACCGGAATAATTATTCTCGTTTAATTCCAAAGTCAACAATCTTCCATTTGTTTTTTAAGGCATGCTCTCGCAGCTGCGGATCAGGATTTACGATGATCGGCTCATCAACAAGAGAGAGAAGCGGAAGGTCATTATGGGAGTCACTATAAAATAAAATTTTCTTGTAATCACTTCTACTTCGTCCTTGTTCTTTCAGCCACTGATGAAAGCGCGTTACTTTTCCCTCACGATAAGAGGGAATACCACAAAAATGTCCCGTAAGGTTTCCCTGAGCATCATACTCTTCTTGAGAGGCAATCAAATGCTGAATACCTAAGAGCTTCGCGATGGGCGTCGTCAGAAATTTATTTGTTGCCGTAATCAGAACCAGTTCATCCCCTTGTTTTTTGTGCTTAACAATCGCCTTCCACCCAGCATCAACAATCAAAGGGCGAATCCGTTCTTGGACAAATTCTTCGCGCCACGCGTGGAGAATCGAAAGAGGATACGGTTTTAGAATTTTAATTTGGAATTCCACCAACGCTCGAATATTCAACGCTCCTCGGCGATAGCCCTCATCAAAAACAGCCATGGCTTCTTGATAGGCCGCAAGATCAATAATACCACGATCAGCCAAGTAACATCCCCACTCGCTTTGAGTGTCACCGTTCAGCAACGTGTGATCGAGATCGAAGAGAACGAGGTTCATAATTCAGGTGTTCCTCGAGCTGCATTCCAATAACGAACAATTTCAATTTGCTTAGCCAAAAGATCAACCCTATAAATCACTCGATAATTTCCAATAATAATTTCTCGCAATGTGCGATTATCAAAATCAGGAACCTTTCGTCCTATTTCTGGATAAACTCCAAGCATCTCTGTTTTTATTACAAGCTTTTGACAGAAGCGTTCCGCTATCAGAGGAGAGTCGCGAGAAATATAACGTTTAATATTTCTGAGATCACGTTGAGCTCTAGGAGAAAAAATTATTCGGTAACCCATGAAGAGAACTCTTTCTTGATTTCTTCAAAAGTAACAAACTCTCCGCGATCAAGCTCAGCTAATCCTTCCTCGACCGCTGCAACAAATTTTCTTTGATAGTCAGCCGCATCGATAGAATCATCTTCGCAAGGCTGTCCCACTTTTACTCGAGTAGCAGAGAGGTGTTGTTCAGTCATCATCATGTCGTAGTGCTAACTGATACAAACTGCAATGTCAATTTGAAAACCTAGTTGACATCATTTTTCTTCTGAGAAAAAAACTTTATGGGATGAGCGGCTGGAGTCAAGGCTTCCTTGCCATTAAGCAGGTGACTCTTTTCTTGATATCCAGGAATTGTCTGTGATGCAGGATGCCGATCGCAGGCGACGCCAAAAACGAGCAACAAAAAAGCAAACGAAGGAATAAAAACTAATTTCATAAAAACTAATTTGCTGCCAAATGACGGCTCAATCTTGTCCCTGCTAAAATACGGATACGAACTAAGCGGCAACGGACTGTTGCTGCTTCCGTGTTTTAGTAATGAAACTCTTAACGGTTTGCGAAGGACGTGCACCGACGCTCAACCAATATTCAGCGCGCTCTAAATCGATAGTAAAATTATCGCCTTTTTTCTTAGGATCATAATGTCCTATTAGTTCAATAAATTTGCCGTCACGCGGGCTGCGTTGGTCTGCTACAGTGACGCGATAAAAAGGATGATTGCGTGCTCCTTCGCGACGAAGTCTAATTGCTACTGCCATGGTAATCGATTGGGTAAATGTTGATGCCGGCTTACGCCTGACCGTTCAAGCATTTTTTACATCTTTTAAGAACAGTGGCCGTTTTTAGAAACTAGAAAAATTTTCTAGACTCTGAAAAACGACAAACAAGTCTTATGCTCTCCAAGAACGGTTGGGCATATTTAATCCGCTTTTCCCGAATTGGGCCAGCATTTTTTTCATATTCCCCATGTTTTTTGTCATCTTCTTGAGTTGCTGAAAGCGAAGAAGGAGGCTATTGACTTCCGTTACCGTGGTACCACTCCCCTGCGCAATCCGATGGCGACGGCGTGCATTAAGGATCTCCGGGCGTTTTCGTTCCTCGAGAGTCATTGAAAAAATGATGGCTTCTATCCTGGTGAGTTCTTTTCCATTCGTGACATTGGGAGGAAGTTTCGCTCCCCCAGGCAACATCCCAACAAGATTTTCTAAGGGCCCCATCCGTCGAATCATTTTCAACTGAGCTAAAAAATCATTCAGATCCAAGGAAGATGTTTTTAATTTTTTCTCCAATTGCATCATCTCATCCATCTCAACAGCCTCTGCTGCTTTTTCGACAAAACTAACAATATCTCCCATTCCAAGAATACGTCCCGCGAGGCGATCAGGATGAAACAGATCCCATTGATCAAGCTTCTCTCCGACACCCACAAATTTAATCGGCCTCCCAGTCACTGAACGCAAAGAAAGAGCAGCGCCACCACGAGCATCACCATCTAATTTAGTAAGAATGAGCCCCGTTAGCCCGAGTGCTGCGTGAAATCGTTCCGCGACACTCACTGCCTGTTGTCCGGTAGCTCCGTCACAAACCAATAAAATCTCCTGTGGTTGGAACAACTCTTTTAATTGACTCAATTCATTCACAAGCGCCTCATCAATTTCTCGACGTCCCGCTGTATCAAAAATAGTCACATTGCCATGTTGCTGCTCACACCAAGCAAGAGCTTCACGAGCCACCGCTAAAACATTAGTAGAACCAGGCACTAGACTTTTTTCAAAACTCGCTTCTGGCGACGAAGTGCCAGGAGCCTCCGGCGCACAGCGGCTGAGTGTATAATTAATACTCGATGACGCGAGCACCGGAGCGACGCCGCAATTCGCGTCAGAAGTAGAGTTTCGGAAGAAGTCTACTGGCGCAAAAACAGGAACCTCGATTTGTTTTCCTAACGTCACAAGCTGCTCAATAGCTGCTGGCCTGACCAAATCAAGCGCTACGAGCATCGGATGTTGCCCTTGTGCTTTTAACCATTTTGCTAACTTGGCAGAAGAAGTTGTTTTTCCTGCACCATTCAGTCCGACCATTAAAATGCGCGCTGGCTTGTTTAAATTAAGAGGAGCGGCATCTCCGCCGAGTAATTGCGTTAACTCATCTTGAAAAATTTTGATGATCTGCTGCCCTGGAGCAACGCTTTTTAGAACCGTCTCTCCTAAGGCTTTTTCTTTGACTCTCGCAATAAAATCCTTGGCAACTTGAAAATGAACATCGGCGTCAAGCAAGGCAAGGCGGACTTCGCGGAGCGCTTCAGAAATATTGGCCTCGGTGATACGTCCTTGGCCTCGGAGATTTTTAAAAGTTTGTTGAAGTTGATCGGAAAGACGGGAAAACATAGGGCAGGTATACAGGTTATAGCGTACAGGTTACAGGCTGAAGAAAATTTTTATGAAATTTATTTTTTCTTTTGTTACTTTTTCTTTGGTTTCATTTTTTAGAAATATTTTCATCAATCGCATTTGCTGACAACCTGTAACCTGTAAGGCTGTAACCTGCTATTTTGGTTGATCCAAATCCGTTCTAAAAGGTGCCGCCGGCAAGCCGTCTTTATTGTAGAGGTTACCCGTTGGGTTATCTTTCCAATTGTAGCGAACAGCGGTCGGTTTTGAAACAAACTCGCTCGAGACGATAACATCGCTTCCGTCAATAAGAGCAATGGCGTCGTACCAATGACGATCGTCTCCTGCAATGGCAAAACCTTGGAGAGAGCACAGCATAACGATGGTACCATCATATCGCGAAGGCGGGGCTGCAACGGTCAGGCCTTTGCCAACATTGTCAAACGTAAGCCGAAGAGTCTTCCCTTCTTGCTTCATGGAACGATAAGTTGGACCACTTGCTACCACTTGCTGGCCGTAAAGATTTTTGCGTGCTAGCAATGCCAAACGACGTCCCACATCAAGCTTATCCTTGGGATGAATATCATTAGGATTACCAATATCTACAGCTTCTGCCATCCCCGTCTCAGGCAGCGAGAGCGCGACCGCTTGACCTTCCCGCAACCAGGCCCAACCAGGATTCAAGTCCCCTTCATCATTTATCAACATTTCGACAGGATCGAGCGTTGACTTACGGAATCCGGCTAAACTCACAAAATAAAAAGGGAATGGTCCTTCGCCCCAGGCCGCGCGCCACGAACGAATCAACCGTTGAAAAAGACGTCGGTATTCAACAACTGAAAAAACGGTATTATCAATGCCACTACTTGGAAATTGAGTCATCCAAGAATGCGGAGACTCTCTATTTTCATTAGACTCTCCTTGATACCAAATCACACCTGTAATGGCATATGGAATCAACGGAGCAATCATCGCATTGAAAAGCAATGTCGGTGAAGTCACACCACCGTCTGGCGGGAAAGGGGGTGTTGGTTTTTGTGAAAGCGGATCTGGTTTTAATGGCTGCGCCCATAGTTTTGAACATGCCTCTTTGCACTTGAGCGTCCATGCTTCCAATTCCTTTTGATACGGGACTCCGACCATTTCTTCCCAAGCGGCTAGCTCTTGTTGATAATCAGCTTTTCGCTGAGAATAAACTTCACTATTTTTTGGAAAATCACGTGCGATTTGATGATACTGCGCAAGATAGTGACTGAAAGAAGGGGCCTGCTGAAGCGCAGAAAAACTCATCCACGCTTGCGCTGAACTGCCTCCGCAATAGCTTCCAATCAGTCCGACCGGCATACCAGTCGCCATACGAAGATCACGTCCAAAAAAATAACTGACTGCAGAAAAGCCTGCCGCAACCTCTGGCGAGGAGCGCTCCCACCTTCCTTCAACTTGTCGTTGCGGTTGAAACGCTCGCTTTTCAGTAACAACAAAAAAACGCAATTGATGATCTTCGGCATGAATGATCGCTTCTTCTCCTCCATCGGCGTCACGCAAAGGAAAAGCCATGTTGGATTGCCCGGAACAAAGCCAGACATCTCCAACAAGCACATCCGAAAACTCGAGGTGGTTTTTTCCATCAACCATCAAGATATCAGGAGAACTCCGTAAGTAAACTGGCTGCAAGTTTACTCGCCATTGCCGATCTTTTCTTGCAGTGGTTGTCACTTGCTGTCCCACAAATTTCACCGTCACACGCTCTCCCGGATCAGCTTCACCCCAAATAGGGAGAGAGGTTCCTTGTTGCAACACCATGTGATCCCCAAAGATCGCTGGCATCGTCACGTCAGCGCGCACCGTCGCTAGCAGAAAACTTACAAGCAAACCAAAACAAAGAAAAAAATTCATCTCTATCTTCTTTGCGCTCTTTGCGTTCTTTGCGGTTAATTTCTTTCTGCCTTCGAATATTTGCGCACGGGCCCTTTTTTAAAAGAACCACTTCTTGGTGCATCAGCTCGGTAGTCGCTATTGCGCCTTGGAGGTCCGCTGCGTTGTTCGCCCCGATCACGGCGAGGAGGACCACTTTTAAAACCTTGACCTCCACGAGGAGCTTCTCGGCGGTCATTACGATGCCCACCTCGACCTCCCTTAGCTTGCGCAAAAGAAAAATCTTGCGACTCGCGCTCGCGAGAAGGCTCTACAGCGACTTTTTTAGGGGCTTCAGGAGCATTTCCCAATAGCATTGAAAAGAGAGCAGATCCAATATCAGTCGAAGAATATCCCTCTTCTAACAAACGATCCATGATGATCTCATGTTTTTTGAACGAGTTTTGTTGAAGTTGTTTCTGGAGTTTTGCGTAAAGTTGTTCTGCACGTTTTCCTTCAACCTCTCCGACTGTCGGAAGTATCCCACGACGAATTTTTGTTTTGGTGTAGCGTTCAATAAATTGAAGTTTATAAATATCACGACCCGTGACAAAGGTCATGGCTACTCCTTTTTTTCCAGCTCGTCCTGTGCGTCCAATGCGATGCACGTAATCCTCGGGATCGTATGGAAGATCGTAATTGACCACGAGCTCTAAAGACTCAACATCAATCCCTCGTCCTGCCACATCGGTTGCCACAAGAAATTCAAATTCAGAGTTTTTAAATTTATTCATCACGCGGGTCCGCTGAGCTTGCGGAATGCCGCCATGAAGACGATCGGTTGAAAATCCCTGCGCCAAGAGTGCATCAGCCAGTTCATCAACCATCCGTTGCGTATTACAAAAAATGATCCCAAGTTTGTAGCCATGAAAATCGATAAGTCGAATAAACGCTTCAGTCTTCATGCGTCCAGGAACTTCATAAAACCATTGTTCAACCGTTGGAACAGTCAATTCCTTCTGCTCGATCTTGACGGTCTGTGGTTCATGTGAAAAACGATTAATCAAATCGCGAATCGGCTTGGAAAGCGTTGCCGAAAAGAAAACTGTCTGTCGATCTTCAGGTGTCTTTTCAAGAATGACTTGAATATCATCACGGAATCCCATGTCGAGCATGCGATCCGCTTCATCCAAAACAACAACCTTAATCTGATCCAACTTCAATGTGCCACGCTCTAAGTGATCCATGACACGACCTGGCGTTCCAATGACAATTTGAACTCCTTTTTTTAATTCAAAAAGCTGACGCTCGTAGGAAGCGCCGCCATAAATCGGAACACAATGAATATTTCGTTTGAAAGCTGTCAGCTTATAAACTTCATCCGCAACTTGTGTTGCTAGCTCGCGCGTTGGGCAGAGAACCAAGACTTGAACTGCTTTGCTCGTCGGATCTATTTTTTCAATAGCTGGAATAGCATAAGCTGCTGTTTTTCCAGAACCGGTTTGAGATTGCCCAACAACATCAGCACCACTTAATAAAAGTGGAATAGCCGCTGTTTGAATCGGCGAGGCTTCCTCAAAGCCAAGTTGAGCCACAGCCTTCATCATCTCGGGAGAGAGGCCGAGCGCCTCGAACGTACGTTTTTCCATAGAATCTAACATACTCCATGAATGGCTTGCCGTCACGGTTTATAACGTGGAAGATAAAAAGTCGTTCTTTTATGAATTCTTCTTTCTCTTCCTCACCTCAACAACAATATGACGTCGTCATCATCGGCGCAGGAGCTGCAGGGCTCTTTTGCGCTTTCCAGGCTGCTCAGCGAGGACGCTCTGTTCTTTTGCTAGAACACAATGATCGTGTTGGAAAAAAAATTGGAATCTCCGGTGGCGGTCGCTGCAACTTCACTAACATTCATGCCAGCGCTGAAAATTACCTTTCGGAGAATCCCAATTTTTGTAAGTCAGCCCTAGCACGTTATTCTCCGTGGGATTTCATCGCTCTCGTTGAAAAACATCGAATCGCCTATCATGAGAAAAAGTTAGGACAGCAATTTTGCGATAGCAGTTCTCGTGAGATCATCGACATGCTGCTACGCGAGTGTCATGACGCAGGTGTTACGATCATGACATCGTGTCGTGTTCAAGAGGTCAGCAAGAATGAAAAATTTCATCTCACCACCTCCCGAGGCCCCTTCACAGCTGACTCTCTGGTCATTGCCACAGGAGGACTCTCTTTTGAAAAATTAGGAGCCACTGATTTTGGTTATCGCATTGCCAAGCAATTTGGCATCAGCGTCACCACACTAAGCCCAGCGCTAGTACCACTAACTTTCGTTTCGAAAGATCGTGATTTCTGCAGCAACCTCGCTGGCGTCTCATTGCCAGTGACGGTTGAGTATCGCGACACCAAATTTGAGGAAGCTCTTCTCTTCACTCATCGCGGTGTGAGCGGTCCCGCTATCTTGCAAATTTCTTCCACTTGGAAACAAGGAGAGGAGTTGATTTTTGATTTGCTGCCTGACACTGCAGCCGCTGCAGAGCTGCTTCGCGATCGAAAGAGCCAGGCTTTGCTACCTAACATTTTAAGCCGCTATCTTCCTCGACGTTTTGCAGAAGCTTGGTGTGATCGACATCATTTTTCAAAATCTGCTTATCAATGCAGCGATCAAGAGTTTTCAAATTTTCTACAGCTCCTGCACCATTGGCCTTTTTGTTTTGCTGGAACGGAAGGTTACCCGAAAGCCGAAGTCACGCGTGGCGGCATCTCGACTTCCGAACTTTCTTCCAAAACGATGGAATCACGAAAGGTCCGAGGACTCTACTTCATTGGCGAAGTTGTCGATGTCACTGGCTGGCTCGGTGGTTATAATTTTCAATGGGCTTGGGCCTCTGCCCATGCGACTGCAGAAGCAGTGTGAGCTTCAATCCAAGCGGAGTAAAAATTTGAAAATCGTCGTGATTTGCTGTCACAAGCTCTGCCTGCTCTACAATAGCGGTCGCAGCAATCATCTCATCTACACGTAACCGACGAAAACGATTGGCTCGATTAAAAAGACGCGCAGACTCTTGAGCATGAATTTCTCGAAAAGGAATAATTCCTCCCGTCAGAAAAAGCATCATCGCTTGTATCTGTTCCTGTGAAACCGGACCGCATAAAAACCCATACTACGCAACAGAAGATGTTATGAGTTTTTCTCCCGCACAGTACCATGCAATTAATGCTTTTGCTTCCGAAGATCCTAAAATAAGGCCACGGATCAAGTAGTTAGTATCGAGGCAAATCATTATTCTCCTCTCCACTCTTTTCTACCTTGATAAACTTCTTCAACATAAGCATCAGCTAGCTCACGAGAAAGTCCATGACCTGACTGATGCAAAGAAGCTAACATCTTGATAGGATCCGGCTGCAAAGCTAAGACATTCCCCTCTACTTGAGATAGAGCACGGCGGATCACTTCTGCTTGAGAAACATGCCAACGTGTGGCAAGACTTTTTAAGCGACGGATAATGCCCTGGTCAAAAGCAAATGTTGTTTGACAAGTCATAGTAGCCATGCGATCGGAATGCACCATCGATTTCAAGATCGTCAAAAACCTCTCCCCTCTTTTTTATTGACGTCAGCTAGCTTTTTATTGTCACTTTATAGATCAAAAACCAACCTTTGTTTCTATGAAAAAAAACTTAAGCCTTCTGTTCATTGCCGTCTTCATACTCGGACTGGCCACAACTTATGCTCGCCATGAAAACTTATTGAACCCCTTTCAAGCCGGCCTTGGATATGAGAATAGCACCTGGGTAGAAGACTGGACCGGCAACTTGGACACCGCAGCTTATATCAGTGCGCTTCCGCAGGGAGTGAATACAATCAATGTTTTTGTTGGACAGCTTGCTGTTGTCAACGGAGCGGCAACAATCAATGGTTACTCCCTCGACACACCAGGCAAGCCAGCAGGCACAGGCGCCTTTCCCGATGTGGCAGCACTCACTGATTTTGTTCAGCAGTGCAAGGCTGCTGGCTGCAGCGTTAAACTCTCTATCGGAGGACAAGCTGGAACAACTTTTGGAAATTCTTGGAACGTTCTGAATGCAGACAATGTTGATTCTTTTGCCCAAGCCCTTGTCGACCTCTGCCGCACAACAGGAGCTGACGGAGCCGACTTCGACTATGAAATGGATGACACAACTCCTGCCTCTTTTGCTGGGACTATGGCAGGAAAATTTAAAGATCTTGCTCCTGATCTAGCAACCAGCTGCTGCGTCTTTGGTGGATGTGATGCTAGTGGGCCTTGGCACGCCTGCAACACATCATTCTTGGCTACTGCTGTTACGAGTCAAAATTGGTGCGCCATCGATCGCGTCTATGTGATGACCTACTGGGACTACTGCCCTCTTAGCCAAAATGAAGGATTCATGACATCGTGGAACACATGGCTCGCTCAACAACATGGATTCACTCCAGCACGCATCAGTGCCGGTGTTGATCCGACAGATCCCACCACCTCGCCAAACGATGGCAGTCTTAATACGTGGATTAGCTTTGCCGCTCAAAACAGCTTCAGCACAGCAATCTGGGACCAATATGGTGTTGATAATTACGTTGCGAACAGCTGGGGAACTGTGGTCAAGAGCATTTATTCAAACCCTACACAAGCTCCTCCAAAAAAATCTTCTTGGTGGCCTTGGAATTACTCACTGTAATTTCTCGCAAAGAGAGTAGTAATACTTTTTGAGTGGTCTCTTTCCTATTGTTGAATAGCTTTCGTCAATAAGCGGCATCCGAGCAAAATCGTACCACATTTCTTTTGGTGGATACCTCCATTCGTACACAAGGATAGCATTGCTTCCAATGGGATAACACTTGTGATATCCAGGCCAAATCGAAAACTGATCTTTGATCCGCCCCCAATCAGCCTCGTACGTATCGGGGTGGCCTGGCAGATAAAAGCTTAGAAGACTCGCTGTTTGATAATTGTCGGAAATAAAAAATGAGGTTCCATATTTTTGAGAAAGCTCAAAAGCATGTTGCGCAATGGAAGTTGCTCCTCTCGTTCGATCAAGAGGATCAACAACTCCAAGATTGCGATAGGCCTCACTGATTTTTTGAACGATCGGATTTTTACTCTGGCTCCAAGACTGAGGCAAAGGAAGATGCAGCCAAAAAGTATTGTGCAACAGGACGGTCTCAAGTGCAGCAACCACAAATGCAGTCACAACCCATTTCTTTGCCCATGGCCAACGGCGCGCGAGTGCCTGCCAATTACCAGCAAGCAAGACCATTCCTGCAACATAGCAAGGAGCAGTCCAATTCGGCTCCGCAGCTTTATTCAAACTGAGGCAGGAATAAAAAACAAACAGAGGAATAAAAAGAGAACGCAAATAACGCGTCGCCTCTGCATGAAGCGTATCATATTGAGGCCAAAAAACCGAAATCATGACCCCAAGAAAAAAGAATGGTGAAATGACCCCGGCTTGCGCCCCAAGAAATGTGAGGATCTCAACGGGTTTGATACTCCAGGCGTGATCGAGATCACCTCGGTGAAGAAGATGAACAATTCCAATGCCGTGATGTTCATAATTCCAAATGATCATAGGAAAAGAAAAACAGAGCACTGTGACTAACATCACGTAGAAATGAGGCCGTTTGAATTGACGTCGCTGCGCTGAACTCCAAAGGCAAAAAAGAGCAAAGCAGAGCAACTCAACTAAGTTTGTATATTTGGCCAACATTCCAAGACCGACAAAAGCTCCAGTGATAATCCAAAATAAAACTCCATCACTTTTTGTTGCTTTCCAAAAAGTAATGGCCGCCATCGTCCAAAAGAAAATACTGAGCGGATCAATCGTCATGAGAATGCTCCCCACCGCGTAGAGCGGCATGAAGAGCGCCACAAGCAAGGTCCAACAAGCAACACGTTGTGAAAAAAGCATGCGTGCAAGAAAAAAGAGGCCTATACCAGTGGCTGCCGAAAGCAGCACGGCAAAAAAGCGAACCCCAAAGACGGTGTCTCCAAAAAGATGCGTTCCAAAAAAAATCGTCACCGCAGCACCAGGACCCTTATCAAAAAAACTCCAGTCGAGATGCCGCGAGCAATACCAGTAATATGCCTCATCGCCGATCAACTCAAGCTGCGTGGCATACCAAAAGCGGAAAAGAGTTACCGCAATGATGAGTAGTGCAAAAACAGGAAGTGCAGATTTTTTTTTAAAAAAGGAAACTCGAGAAGAATCAGACATTCAAGCAGGTTATAGGTTATAGGTTATAGGTTACAGGAAAAATTTTTCTTACAACCTCAACACACCTCTTCGCCGCCACAGTAGGATTTCAAGATCGGTTTAAAGAAACTCCACCTTTCCAGTCTCTACATCATAAAAGGCTCCCACAATAGCGATCTTTCCCTCTTGAGCGAGGCGATGGAGAGAAGGACTTTCCTGATGAATAAAATAGATAGTAGCCATAACATGCCGTCGCGCCACCTCATCAATATAAGTTGCTTTTTCTTCATGCGAAGAAAAAGAGAAAGGCATATTCGCCTCAATCGACTTTTGAATTTCTTTCAATAATAAATCAAGATGCTCGCAGCCAGTTTCTTGTTGCGCTGTGACGCCACGTTGAAAAAAATCAACTGCAGCTTTCACAGCACTACAAGAACTATGTCCTAGCACCACGATGAGTTTAGCACCAGCAACCACACATCCATACTCCATGCTCGCCAGCTCCTTGGCATGAGCTACCTGACCTGCCATGCGAATGCTGAAAAGATCACCAACCCCAGCATCAAAAATCATTTCGACAGGCGCTCTACTGTCAATACAACTTAGAATAACTCCCATCGGATATTGGTCGCTCGCAGTTTTTTGAACTTGAAGCCGATAATCGCGAAACAAGGGAGCTCCTTTTTGGAAGCGCTCATTCCCCTCTTTTAAAATCGCGAGCACTTCAGCAGGAGCCAGTTTTGATTGAAGCTCTTGAGTCGAATAATCAACATAACGAATAATATTTTTTAAGCGGGAATATTTCTTTTTAAAACCGAGAAGGCTCACAACAATATTTCGAACCTTGGCTTTTGTCCGAAGAAAATCATGAATGAGACTCAGAATGTCAGGATCAATATAATCGGTGTTACGAGCATCAAGCAGAAGGTGACTATTTGAAGAAACAGTATTTAATGCTCTGGCCAACGAGGGACGATTCAGAAAACTCACTTGGTTTCCTAATGCAATGCGCAAGACCTCTCCAGCTGCATGTTTTTCTACAACCTCAACAACAGGACGCTGCCAATTGGTGTAAAGGAGAAAGAGCAAACTGATGGAAAGACCAATTAAAACACCAACCAAAAAATTGGTGAGAATAATACCGACAACAGTAATGATAAAAGGGAGAAACTGACTCCCCCCCTCTTTCCACGTACTAATAAAAAATCGAGGCGCTGCTAATTTAAAACCGACAACAACTAAAATAGCAGCCAAGACAGAAAGTGGGATTTGATTGATAAGCCCAGGCAAAAACAAGACGCTAATCATGAGCAAAAGACCATGAACAATAGTTGCAAATCGATAGCGTCCCCCAGCATCAATATTCGCACTACTACGAACAACGGCACAACTAATTGGCATTCCTCCGATTAATCCTAACAACATATTTCCAACTCCTTGAGCAATCAACTCGCGATGAGGAGAACTGACCCGTTGATTAGGATCGATCTTATCCGTCGCTTCTAAATTTAATAAGCTCTCCAAGCTAGCACTGAAAGCAATCATCATGGCTGCACCATAAATGGCAGGCTGAAAAAGTTGAGTAGCATCAGGAAATTTCATCGTCTTTAGAAATGCTTCCGGTGTTGCAATCTGAGGAATCTGGACCAATTGAGAGGCAGCAACAACCCACGAACTTCCTAAGTGAAGAAAGACTTTATTAATCGCGATGGCAATAACAACAACGATGAGCGCTGCTGGAATGGGAAACTTTTTTAACGATTTGCTGACTTCCCATACCACTAAGACTACCAATGATATCAAACCAATAGTTAAGGCCCCAGGCTGAAAATGAGAGAAAGCTTTAATAATTTCACTGAAGGTATTTTCTCCATTTGCTTCCAAAAATTCTTCATAGCCAAAAGGAGTTCGATCATATCCTACAAGATGGGGAATCTGCTTGAGAGCGATCAAGAGACCCGTTGCTACTAGAAGACCTTTGATCACACTTGCTGGGAAAAACTCTGCAATAAATCCTGCACGGCAGAAGCCCATGATGACTTGAATGATCCCAGCAAAAAAGAGGGCTAATAAAAAAGCTTCGTAAGAATGAAGCCTTGCTATTTGTTGAACAACAATCGAAGCCAATGCCGCAGAAGGTCCACTAACACTCACTTCAGAGCCACTAATCACTCCAACTATAAGACCACCAACCATTGCCCCGAGTAATCCGGAAATCAAAGGAGCTCCGGAGGCCAAAGCAATACCGAGAGAAAGTGGCAATGCCACTAAAAAAACAACAGTCCCTGCTAGAGATTGTGAAAAAAAATTTTCTGTTTTCATTCACGTTTTTTGGTTTAACGACATCTTTCTGAACGCTTGATAACAATTGTGCGAACAGGCAAAGTAACGGGTGACGAGTAACGAGTAATGAGTGAATGTGAACAGACAAGTTTCATCAAATTGGTAAAATTAGTGTGTTCTGTTAAAATTGCTTTTGTTTGAATTTGCCGAAGGCAACTAATTTTTACCCGTTACTCGTTACCTGTTACGCATTACTTTGTCTGTAGCTGCATCGAATCTCAAACAAAAATAAATCTTCATTTTCAAGAATCGTTCACATTGAATACCGTCCGTCATGCCATCACCGGAAAAAATAACCCAATTCGCAAAGCGATCCCATCATTTTCTGCGCTTTCATGAATATTGGGTGCTTGAGTGCCTTATTGCTCTTTTTTTATTTTTAGGATTTCAGCAATACACATCATTTCCAATACCAATGATCATTGCTTGGGATGGATTTGCTGTGACGAGTATTGTTACTACCTGGGCTTTGATTTTCACAAAAGATCCCTATGAAATAAGACAGCAACTCCGCCTCAAAGATAACGCCCGTCATTTTCTTTTTTTCATCGTTGTTGCTGCAGCGGCAGCTAGCTTTTTAGCAACGTGGCTTCTTTTAAATTCCTCTAAAACTAAACTCACCTCACATGCCAGCGAAACCATTTTCCTAGCATTGGGAACCATTGCTCTTTCCTGGGTTTTTGTACACACGCGCTTCGCAACACTCTATGCCCATGCCTACTATCGTGGTGAGTTGGAAGCAGGAGAAAGCAGCAAATCTCTTGTTGTCCATAAAGAATCCGCAAATGCAGACGTAGCACCCTCACAACAAGTTCAGCAACCGCTGAAAATTGAGGCCATCAACTTCCGAAAAAAATCTCCCATTGCAAGAGGCTTGCTTTTTCCTGGTGACGAAAAATTTCCAGACTATTGGGACTTTGTTTATTTTTCTTTTGTCATCGGAATGACTTGCCAAGTAGCTGATGTCGGCATTACACAACATCGCCTTCGTCGCCTGGTCTTACTTCATGGATTACTCGCTTTCTTTTTTAATACTTCCATCCTGGCGTTAGTCGTGAACATTATTGCTGGACTCTTTTAAAATTTATGAGCGCGTCAACACCAGCAGCACGATCACCTCAACTATCATCTGGTAACGTTGAGGGATCAGCAACAAAACCTGCTAAATCCTGGTTCTCAGGAGGAATCTTTTCTTGTTTCTTTGGCCATAACATTGCTGAAGCAAATCCTCAACCAGGAGCTGCATCCAGAGCGACTGCTCAACAAGCAGCCAGTTTAAAGTTTAAAATTTCTTCTTCATGGTGGTCAGGAACAAAGATCACGATTCCTACTAGACATATAACAACAACAGCTTTTCAGGGATCATCCAAAGATGCACAAGAGCTCCTGCAACAACTCACTCAACTCAAAGGAAAAGGCATGCTTGTTTTAAAACCTACTGGTGATCCTGAAAAAGGAATGGAATTTCAATATAGAAATTTCTGGATCAAACCAAGTGTTAAGCAACGAGAAGAGACAGGTGCTTATATTGAATCTCTTCTTCAAAAGGCTTACCCTGATAGAGAAAATTTTTCTAAAAATAGAAACAATCTCCAACAAATTTTTAGTGACTATCTCTCGTCAACAAGAACACCCATAACTCAAGATTTTTCTTCTCTTTTTAAATCCGCATTTGAAACTCATCTAGCACCATATAATGTGGCAACAGCTTTGCAGACAAAGGAAATCGAACAGATTTCGACTGGAACGACTCCTGTTAGTTATCTTCAATCACGAGGTGTCAGCATCGGGAAGGAGATCGGCCAGGGCTCTTTTGGAAAAGTCTATGCAGCAAAAATCGGCTCTAAAGATTATGTCTATAAAGAACAGACGGTAAATGAATTTTTAACTGATGATCCAGAGCTAAATGGAAAGTGGCACAGAACTGGAGACATTGCAGCATCGCGTTGCAAGGACCTTGCTCATTTTGCAAAGTCGACTGCCTTTGTTTTAGAAATCACCAAAGCTGGAGAGCCGCCTCAACTATACTATGTTACGGCTGATCAGACAAAAGATTTTGGGAAAACACTTCCTAAAGGAACAAAAGTAAAGCTAGTAGGTCAGCTCATGGAAAAAGCACCTGGAACAGAATTAGGAGATCTTCTTGATCCTAAAAAAAATCCCTCTTTTAAACCAGCGGAACATTTTGATGGCATTGCTAATTCACTCTTTGGTTTCTTAGAAAAATCTTATACTCGTAATTTGATCCATCGTGATCTTAAAGTACAAAATTTTATATACGATCCTAAGACCAAGCAAGGAACGGTCATCGACTTTGGCCTGGGAGGAGTTTATGGAAAAAGACGTAAAATGTCTGCAGGAAGAGACACAACTAGCTCCAACAATCCATTATTATCAAGCCATACCTGGGGAAGCCAAGATCACATGGCCCCTGCTGTTGTAAAAGGCGAACTTTATGGATCAGAAGTTGATTTTCACAGTGCAGCTGTAATGCTTATAAAATCATTAGACCCTCAATGTTTTGAAACCGCAAAAAAATCATTTTTCACTCAAGTAAGAAATAAGAATGGGCAGATTGTAAATGAAAGGATCATTCCTTCAAAAATCCCTACTAGCACTGCAGAGTACCTCAGGATTCTTGGACCGAATAGCAAATTAGCTCAAGCCTTTCGAAAAGATCCAAGCATGCAAAAAACCATCGATCTTTTCTTTGGTGTTGCTTCTGCTAAACCAGAAAAAAGAGATAATGCATTCCAAACATTAAAAACTCATATGGAAACCCTTGTCAGACCAGCCATCCAACGGCAACAACAACAAAGCCGAGCATCATCACAGTTAACTGTGATGAGCCACATCTGGAATGATCCTAATAGACAAGCTGACTCGGATGATGATTCTGATTATGACTTAGAAGACATTGCTTTAAATTAATTACCTGTAGCCTGCAACCTGTAACCTGTATCCTGCTTTAACCATGGCCAATCATCCTATCACCATGATCTCCCCTGCGCAGATCATTCAAGCATCTATTTCCAACAATAACGATAGGCTTTCTCCTTCGAATAGTTCAACACCTCCGACTGCTGGCGAGGGAGAAACATCTACTGGCGTTAGCGGAGGCACCGAGGCAAATGTTACCGTGGCACCAGGAACCGTTGCTCCTGATAGTTATGCCATGCAAGCCAATGACTCCACCGCTTTTGTTTTTGGATCAACAGCAACAAACCAAGCAGCAGCTGGCAATCAATACACGACAGTCGATGACACCGAGAAGTCATCCCTTCAAGCAACCATGGCTCAAGACCAAATGATCGCTCCCATTGGACAAAGGGGCGCACGCAGACCTCAGCTCAAGAAAAAGAAAAAAGAGGGAGAGAGCACCACTTCCGCCGAAGAAGACGAAGAGGAAATAGCCCCAACACGTGCATACAGCGCGGATGCCAAGAAAACATTGGCACGAGCGATAGAAAAAGGAATGGTGATGATGTGATGATCCAAATTTGAGAAAACATGAAAAAAAATCTAGCTACTATAGTAAGTGGCGAGTCTGATCAAAATGCGCTGCTAGGGATGCAGGACAAGGAACGAGAAGCACAGACCCGCAGTGTATATGAACATACTCGAGGACGCGAGCATCGGAGTGACGCAGTCCTGCGCTCTAGCAGTAGCATTTGGACAGACTCTGCTTTCCCTTATCACATCATCGATCTGACCCACACCCTCGATGAAAAAATCTCCTCATGGACTGGCACGTGTGGATTTCATCAGGAGGTAAAACTTGATTACGATCTGACAACCAGCGATGTTTCTTTTCGCGTTCAACAACTCAAGATGCATGCCGGCATTGGAACCCACATCGATGCACCAGCCCATTGCAGCCGTGGAAAAGCAACCGTCGAACAGCTAGATCTCAACAATCTCATAGCACCTTGCGTGATGATCGATGTCTCAGCGCAAGCTCATGAAAGCTACACCCTCTCCCTCGATGATCTTGCACTCTTTGAAAAAAAAGAGGGCATGATCGCGCCAAATAGTTTTGTTCTGATTAGAACAGGCTGGGATCAATTTTGGAATCAGCCAGAGCGCTATCACAACAACTATCGCTTTCCTTCCGTTTCCAAAGAAGCAGCCGACTTCTTGATCCAGCGAAAAGCGGTCGGCCTCGGCATCGACACACTCTCTCCAGATCGGCCTGAGAGCGGCTATCCCGTGCATGCGGCTTTTCTAGGATCTGAAAAATATATTGTTGAAAACGTGGCCAACTCTATCAGCCTGCCACCAACTGGAAGTTTTATTTTGGCTCTTCCGATCAAGACTCTTCATGGCACCGAGGCTCCCATGCGCCTTGTCGGCTTGCTTCCTATGTGATAATCTCCTTCTATGTCTCAAGATCACGACCAAGCCTTTTTCAACACTAGACCTCTTTCAAAACTCGCTGCTGGCGATGCAGAGCAAGGAGCGACGGAGCGCAGAGGCGGAGTGTATAAGGAAATACTCGACAACTCGAGCACCGGCGCGACGCAGCTATGCGCGTCAGCAGTAGAGTTTTCAAATAGGTCTATTTCGATCATCATTCCTTTCTACAACGAAAAAGACAACGTCGTTGCTGTTTTGGAAGAAACACGCCTCACCAACCCTCATGCTGAAATCATTGCCGTTAATGACGGGAGTCACGATGCAACAGAATCACTGATTAAAAAGTTCAGCGACGTACGTTTGATCTCTTTCCCTAAAAATCTCGGCCAAAGTGCAGCCCTCTACGCCGGCTTACTTGCAGCATCTCATGACCTTTGCGTCTTGATGGATGGAGATGGTCAAAACGATCCTGCTGATATTCCAATGTTAGTTCGCGAATCAAAAAATTATGATGTTGTCTGCGGCTATCGTAAAAATCGCAAAGATAGTTGGCAGGTCAAAGCCGCTTCTAAAGTTGCCAATAAAGTTCGCAAATTTTTTACTGGTGATACCGTTCGCGATGCAGGCTGCACGCTCAAAGTCATCCGCAAAGAATATCTCCGATTCCTCATGCCTTTTAATCAAATGCAATGCTACATGATTGCCATGTTAGAAAACGCAGGGCTCACCTTAGGACAGTTTCCAGTAAATCATCGCCCTCGCCGCTTTGGTCAATCAAACTACACCATTTTCAAAAGAATGAGCCATGGCATTCTTGACTTGATCGGCGTCCATTGGCTCCTCCGTCGCCAAATCTGCTGGCCAGCGAGTTATCATGTGACTCCAAAAAAAGAGGAATAGCCACAAAAGAACGCAAAGAACGCAAAAAAATGAAAATGGAATCAGAAGTTCCTCGCAGTCCTTACGAAGAGATTCACGGTCTTGTCTATTTTGGTCGCCTGCTCGATAAAATCCGATTACATGCAGCTAAGAAACTGCCTGAGGCTTATATTGCTAATCTTGGACATGCTCAAAAATTTGATGGTTCCTGCCTTCGTTTTTTGGGGGTTTCTTACAATGATCTAGAAAAAGTTATCGTCGATGGAGCCACTGATGAAGAGACGTGGGAGTGGTGTCAGCAATATGGCAAACCACATACGGAAGAAGAAATCATGATTTGGAATCGCTATATAACCAAATGCGGTTGGCGCGATCCCATGACAGAGACCCTACAACTTCGTCTCAAAGATGGCGGCTGGGAAGATCGCACTGATATTCAAACATTGTTTGATTACATAGACCTCGATGAGGGAAGAAAAAAATAATCCACTAGCGGCTCATTTTTTGTCTTTTCTTTGCGTTCTTTGCGTTCTTTTGTGGCTATTCTCTTCTTTGGCTTGCATCCTTTACTTCGATCGTTGAGAAGAAAAAGCACTCAGTAGAAAAAATCCTGTCGCCATGCAGATGCAGGTGTCAGCGATGTTAAACGGCGGCCAGTAATAATTCCAAATTTGAAATCCTAAAAAATCGATGACATGGCCGCGGAACCAGCGGTCGCAGAGGTTCCCAAGGATACCAGAGAGCATTAAAACCCAACCGAGTTGTAAGGAGAGCGCGACAAAATGACGCCGCTGCCAAAATAAAATGGCAATCGCGGCCACTGAAATTCCCATAAAGAATCGATTGCTATCATGAAGCATTCCAAAAGCAGCACCCGTGTTATAAAGATGCGTCAGATAGAAAAATCCTGGCACAATTTTAACAGCTCCATAAACAGAAACTGCATGTAACACCAAGAGCTTGGTCAATTGATCACAAGCAACGAGCAAGAAGACAATTGGGATGAAGTAGAGTGCGGCGGTCATGGGAGTCAGGTTACAGGCTACAGGTTATAGGTTACAGAAAAATTTCGCTTTAACTTTTTACTTCGACTGTGCTTGCGCACCGCCCACACAGCGTGGGATGCTCGGCATGAGATCCCACATCAGCGCGATGGCGCCAGCAGCGTTCGCATTTTTCAGCGGCTTCCAAGGAAATAGTAATTTGTTCCTCGCCTTCTTCCAGTTCAAGATGACTGAGAATAAAAAACTCTTCAATTTCTGCTAACGCTTGAGGTATTGCTGTTGCTTTTAAAATTTCTGGATCTTTCGTCGTTACTTTCACAAAAGCTTCCAAAGGATTCGCAATAACTTCGTCACGTTGCGCTTTTTCTAAGGCTTGCGCAATTTGACTGCGTAATTCTAAAAGTTTTTCATAGCGCCGCAGCAAGGCTGCATTAAGCTCGCGAGCCTCTGGCAACAGTTCCAAATGAATGGAACTTCCAGGACGATAGTAATTCCAAGCTTCCTCCGTCGTGAAAACTAAAATCGGAGCTAACAATTTGGTAATCGTTTCAAAAATCCGAGCCATCGTTGCTTGAGTAGCACGACGTCTGGGAGCGTTTGCTGCATCACAATAGAGTCGGTCTTTGGTGACATCAACATAGTGACTACTGAGATCAACGGTACAAAATTGATTGATTGCGTGCGTCACTTTTTGAAAAGCCAGTTCCTCATAGGCCTTGCGACAAGTGTTCACCAATTGTTGCAGGCGTTCCAAAATCCAAGCATCGATACTTGTCAACTCTGCTACTGGTGCAGCTGCATCATAATCATGGATGTTTCCCAAAAGAATGCGCAGTGTATTGCGGATACGGCGATAGGAATCAGTCACGCGAGCAAAAATCTCTTCCGAAAAAGGAACTTCATCCGTGAACTGCACACTCGCCGCCCAGAGCCTCACAATATCAGCCCCGTAGGTCTTAATAAAATGAGCGGCTTCTGTTGGTTTTTGATAACCGGGAGCACCTTGATTGGATTTAGAAATTTTTTGTCGCGTGTCAACATCGACGACAAAACCGTGCGTCAACACCGTTTTGTACGGAGCAACGCCATTCAGTGCTACGGAAGTCATGAGCGATGATTGAAACCAGCCACGATGCTGATCGGTCGCTTCCAAATAAAGATCTGCTGGAAATTGTAATTCAGGACGTGCTCGCAACACCGCTTCATGACTGACGCCGCTTTCAATCCAAACATCCAAAATGTCCAAAGAAAAACGTTGCAAAGAACCTTCAGGCTTTCCGAGAAGTTGACACCAGGCAGCATCGTCGAGACGGAACCAAGCATTCGATCCCTCTTTTTCAAAAACGTCAGCAATTTGACAAATCAAGACTGGATCTAGAATTGGCTTTTTTTGGGCATCGTAGAAGATTGGGAGTGGCACGCCCCACGAACGTTGGCGCGAGATACACCAATCAAGACGATCAACCCCGCCACTGATACGATTCTTACCCCATGCAGGAATCCAGTTCACCCCATCAATCGCGGTGAGAGCCTTGTCGCGCAGCTGAGCAACATTGATAAAAAATTGTTCAACGGCACGAAAAAGAATTGGTGTTTTAGAACGCCAGCAGTGCGGATAACTATGCTGATATTCTTGATGTCCCAGTAACAAACCACGTTCCGCGAGCATCTCGATGATCAGCGGATTGCCAGTAAAAACATTTTTTCCAACAAGCGCAGGAACGCCACACTCTTCGGTGAAACATCCGGCATCATCCACTGGAGATAAAACCGGCAATTTTTTCTGAAGGCCCAGCGCATAGTCATCTTCTCCATGACCTGGCGCAATGTGGACGAGGCCCGTTCCTGAGTCCATCGTCACAAAGTCAGCTCCATACAACGTTGCCGTGCGCGGCAAGAAAGGATGTTCAGCGACTTTTCCTTCTAGATCGCGTCCCAAAAACTTTTCTCCAATCGATATTTTTTCTAAAGAACATGCCTCACAGAAGCCCTCCACACGGGCCTCCGCAATCAGATAATCTTTTTCAACATTCTCTTTATTTTTGGTCCGAACGACAACATAGGTCGCTTCAGGATTAATAGCGATAGCAACGTTTGCAGGCAAAGTCCAAGGTGTCGTTGTCCAAATGACAGCGCTAACATTTTCCAAATTTATTTTTCTCTGCTCAGATAAACTTGCCTTAAAACTCGCTGATGCTGATGAAGAGCAAGGAGTCGACGGCGCACAGCGACTGAGTGTATCGTTAATACTCGATGGCGCGAGCACCGGCACGACGCTGCTATTCGCAGCATCAGTAGAGTTTGAAGGTAAGTTTAATGGAAATGCTACATAGACGGCCGGTGAAGTCTTTTCCTGATACTCAATCTCAGCTTCTGCCAGAGCGGTTCGCGCGCCGGTGCTCCAATGGACAGGCTTCTTTTTTTGGTAAACAAGATTTTGTTCTACCATTTTTCCAAAAGAGCGAATGATCGTGGCTTCGTACGAAGCATCGAGCGTGAGATAAGGATTCTTCCAATCTCCAAAAACACCGAGACGTTTAAAATCTTCTCGTTGAATATCGATGAACTTTCGCGCATAGGCATCTGACTGCTCGCGAATTTGAAGCGGTGTGAGACCCGCGGAAGATTTCACCACTTTAAACTCAATCGGCAATCCATGGCAGTCCCAACCAGGCACGAAGGGGGCTTGAAACCCAAGCATGGTTTTTGATTTGACCACCAAATCCTTGAGTGTTTTATTGAGCGCCGTTCCCATGTGCACCTGTCCGTTCGCAAAAGGAGGCCCATCATGCAAGACGTAGCGAGGAGCTCCAGAACGCGCTTGCTGAATTTTAAAATAGAGATCTTCTTTTTCCCAACGGGCAAGCAGCTCCGGTTCACGCGTCGCAAGACCTGCGCGCATGGGAAAATCAGTTTTAGGTAAGAGGACAGTATCGCGGTAACGGCTCATAAGCAGGGAAACAGGCTACAGGCTACAGGCTGCAGGAGGCAAGAAAAACAGGACGATCTATCTCACATCATCAAGCCACTGGAGCAGCAAGGATATCGTCTCCGCCGTTTCATCTCCCATATTGGAAATGCGAAAGGTTTTTCCTTTGAGCGGTCCATAACCGCCATCGATGATGCAGTGATGTTTTTCTTTGAGTCGTGAAATCCAAGCCGCAACATCGACTCCTTGATTGTTGGCAACACAAGTTAGTCCTAAAGAACGAAAACCTTCTGGCGCAAAAAAATCAAAAACACGTTGCTGCACCCATTCATGAACAAGACCATTGGTGCGAGCATGACGTTCATAGCGTCGAATGATTCCTTCTTCAAAAATATCATCGAGCTTCGACTCTAGCGCGTAGATGTGACTGACGGAAGGCGTGCTAGGCGTCATGTTCCCTTCATGATTTTTTTGAAACTCGAGGAAATCAAAATAGTAACCACGTCCTTTAACCGTGGCAGCACGAGCCATCGCTTTTTCTGAAACAGAAAAGAGTGCCATCCCTGGAGGTAAGGCCAGCGCCTTTTGACAGCCGGTCAACATGACATCGATGCCAAGTTCATCCATCGGAATCGGCATCGTTGAAAAAGAAGAGACTGTATCTACAACCCACAACACCTCCGGAAATTTTTTCATCACTGCGGCCAGCGCTTGCAAATCACTCATCACGCCAGTTGAGGTTTCATTGTGGATTAACGTGACAAGATCGACTCCTCCTTCCTGCAGCCGCTGTTCAAGAAGCTCAGCTGCGATCGGTTTTCCCCAATCGACTTGAAGCTTCTCTGCTTCATAGCCACATCGCTGTGTGACATCAAACCATTTGTCTGAGAAAGCTCCATTCATGCAATTGAGAACCTTTCCCTTCACTAAATTCCTCAACGCTCCTTCCATCACGCCCCATGCCGACGAGGTGGAAATAAAGACGGGCTGCTTCGTCCCAAACAATTCCTGAAGCCGCGGCTGGCATGAAGCATAGAGTTTTTGAAATTCATTACCCCGATGCCCTATGATCGGCCTTGCAAAAGCCTCTCGCGTTTTTTGAGAAACCTCAACAGGTCCTGGAATGAAAAGTTTAATGGAGCTCATGAGAGCAGGCTACAGGCTACAGGCTACAGGCTACAGGAAAAAATATAGCGAAGGATGGCTCGCTAAATCTAAACCTTGTTTCAAATTCGCTGAGACGGATAATCGAGACTCTTGGGAAGAGTCGAGATGCCTCTCATCAGAGAGCCCGAAGGGCGAGCAGTTGGGCAGACTGCGAGGCCAAATACAAGGAGCCTCGGAGCGCGAGAAAGGACTGCATCGACGAGCGTCTATGTAATACGTGAAGCGACGAGCACCGGAGCGACGCCGTAGTTCGCCGTCTCAGTTAGAATTTCAAACAAGGTTTACAAGATTTTGATATACGCTTTGTCGCGCAGCCCCTGCAACCACCGCTCTTGAGCTTTTAACTTTTCTTGCTCAATCAGATTCTGCTCAATCTCACGTTGCACTTCGCCATATGGTTTCACCGAAGCCTTTTTAACGGCCTCTACCATGAGAATGTAATAGGCATTGTCCAAAGCGATGACCGGGCTGACCTCTCCCGCTTTCATGGAAAATGCGGTATTGGAAAGCGTGCTATTTAATGTCTTTCGCTCTACCCAGCCCCAGTCTCCCCCAGAGTCCTGCGTCGAATCTTCCGAATACATTTGCGCCATGCGATCAAACTCAGCACCTCCTGCAATTTTTTGACGAATCTCTTCCGCCATCGCTTTTTTAGAAGCATCAGGATTATTGGTGTCACCCTCGTGCAACACAATCATGCGCAGCTTTACTTGCTCGGGCGTTGCATAGACATCATGATTTTTTTCGTAATAAGACCGAACTTTTACCGGAGAGACAACATAGTTTTCTTTGACCTTAGAACCACGCATGATCTGAACAACGAGCTTATCTTTTTGTGTCTTCCTAAAACGAGTGAGCGAATATCCTTGAGCTTGCAAGGTCTTAAGAAAAGCGGTGCGATCTCCTCCAAATTCTTCACGAATAATTTTTTGAATGGAATCATCAATGTAGTACTCTGGAATAGAAAATTCCTTTTTCTTAAATTCTTGAAGAATCAAGGCACGATCAATCAAATCCCTCATCGCTGCTTGTCGGATTTCTTTAATTTTATCCTCCAATTGTTTTCCCTGATACATTTGGGCAGCAGCTTTTTCCTGAGAAGCTACTAATTCGCGTACTTGCGAAAAAGTGATGACCTCATTATTGACAATGGCAGCCATTCCATTAACCACCATCTCCTCTGCTTCCACTAAAGGAAGAGAAGTCATCAAGACAATCAAGAGTAAAAGAAAACGCCAGCTTTTCATGGTTAATAAAGAATGATCTTACACTACCTGCAGCGATTCCACAAATTGTAAAACTTCTTTCATCTTTGCTGCAGGTGTTACTGCAAGGAGCCTTGGAAATCGATGATTGAGCTGCAAAAGACTTCCATGACGCGTGAGCATTAACTTAGACCCTTGAGTCTCCACTTTAGTTATTCCGCACTCAGCAGCAATACGACGAATAAGTTCCATCATGAGCAGATGCTGCAACGGCTCTGGGAGAGGACCGAAGCGATCACGCCAGGAGCGCTCTAATAATTCAAGCGCCTGACGATCAGCAGCGGCAGAGAGTTGACGATAAAGTTCCAATCGAAGAGTCACTTCCTGCAAATATTCTTCTGGAATAAAAGCTGGGAGCAGCAATTGAGAAAACTTTTTTCTCTCCACCTTTTCTTTTGCGGCATGCTCCTTGCAAGCATGTTCCCAAGCGGCAGCAGAAGGAGCTACAAAATCAAGAAAGAGCGATGACTGCGCGAAAGAAGATGCTTGTTGTTGCTCTCCCTTCATTTGAGCCACAGCTTTGCGAAGCATCTTGCAATAGAGATCAAATCCAACCGCTGCAATATGACCGCTCTGAGCCGTTCCTAGAAGATTGCCGGCTCCACGAATTTCTAAATCACGCATTGCAATTTTAAAACCAGCTCCCAGTTCCGAATATTGCCGAATCGCCTGAACGCGACGTCGAGCCTCTCCAAACACCATCATGCTTCGCGGCAAGAGCAAATAGGCATAAGCTTTTTGTTGGCTTCTTCCAACACGACCACGCAATTGATAAAGATCGGCCAACCCAAAACGATCAGCGCGATCGATGATGATCGTGTTGGCATTGGGAATATCGAGACCACTTTCAATAATGGTTGTCGAAACAAGAATGTCGGCCTCACCACGCACAAACCGCTGCATCACCTGCTCGAGATCTTTTTCATCCATCTGCCCATGCCCAATCGCAATGCGAGCCTTTGGAACAAGCTCCTGCAGTCGCGTGGCCACTTTTTCAATGGTAGCAACGCGATTGTGCAAAAAATAAACTTGCCCGCTGCGAGTCAACTCTTGCTCGATGGCTTTAGTAATCAAGCGCTCATCATAGGGAGCGATTAGTGTCTCAATCGCTTGGCGATTGGCAGGAGGCGTTTCTAACAAAGACATCTTACGAGCTCCCATTAACGACAAGTAAAGAGTACGAGGGATGGGTGTTGCTGAAAGTGTCAGCATGTCAACAAATCGAAAACGTTCTTTGAACATTTCTTTATGCTTCACACCAAAGCGCTGTTCTTCATCCACAATGACCAAGCCAAGATCTTTAAACAAAATATCAGAAGACAATAACCGATGCGTTCCAACAACGATGTCAACGGATCCCTTGGCAAGCCCTTTGGCCACCTCACTCTGTTCTGCCTTCGTGCGATAGCGACTCATCAACTCAACTTTCGCAGGATAAGAACTCATGCGTTCTTTCAATGTTTGAAAATGTTGCTGTGCCAACACTGTTGTCGGAGCCAAAAAGACAACTTGCTTTCCATCGAGAACGGCTTTGAAAGCGGCGCGCAAAGCCACCTCTGTTTTTCCAAATCCAACATCGCCACACAAAAGACGATCCATTGGCACCGGCGATTCCATATCCTGTTTAATTTCGACGATAGCGCGCAATTGATCCACAGTTTCACGATAAGGGAAATGTTCTTCTAATTCTCTTTGCCACGGCGTATCAGGGCCAAAGGCATGTCCAGAGCCAATCTCGCGCTCGGCCTGGAGTTTTAATAATTTTCCTGCGTAGAGGAAGACTGATTTTTCAGCATCGGCACGCGTCTTTTTCCAACGATCATTTCCTAAAGAGGATAATGACGGTATTGCTTTTCCAACTCCAACATAGCGCGAAACCTGCCACGCTTGATCGAGCGGCACAAAAAGTTTGGCCTCCTCAGCAAACTCTAGTACGAGCACCTCTGTCATCTCACCATAAAGATCAGGCATTCTCTGGATGCCAGCATAATGCCCGATGCCATATTCGGCATGCACCACAAAGTCACCCTCTTCAAATTCCGTATAATCGATCATGGAACGAGCCGCACGCTGCTCTTCTCGCTTCCGATGAGAAAGGCGCCATTGCTGCTGAGCAGAACGTCCGAAAATTTCGGCTTCTGAAAGAAAAACTATTTTTGCTTCAGAAATAACAAACCCTTCGGAAATGGCTCCAGACCTCAATTGCAGAGAAGAGCGAGTCAGTTTTTCCTTTTCTGCCAAGTCGGCAAAACGTTCTCCAGCCGCTTCGGTAGTGCTAAAAAAGAAAAGCTGATAGTGTTGCTCTTGCCATTGTCTCAGTTGTTTAAAAAATTCTTTGCGTCGCCCCGCTTCCATCACAAAATCACCCGCTGCAAAACTTGCAAAAGGAATTGGCAAACAGGTCAGTTCGTTGTCACCTCCTATTTCACTGATTTGAAGTTTTGCAGCAGGAAGCTTTTTTGCAAATTCTTCCTCTTCCTCACTGAAGTCATCTCCCAAAAGAATGATCAGATCTTCTTTTTTGATGTAGCTCGAGAGCGCCACCCCAGCTCGTTCTGCTTCCGCATACTGAATTTCACAAGACTCTAAATTTTCCGAAGAAAGTTGCGTGTCAGGATCAAAACTGCGTATCGAAATAATTTTTTCCTCATCAAATTCCAAACGACACGGAAACTGCTCTTGCCAAGCAAAGAGATCTAAAATTCCTCCTCGCAGCGCATACTCGCCTCGATGAGCCACACGAATGGTTCGTTCCAAGCCGACTTCTTCGAGTTGCTTCGCTAATTTTCCGGGAGCTCCTTTCCAACCAACAGTAATCTTCAACACATCAGCCAATAATTCCTTAGGCGAAGGAACATTATCTGACAACGCTGAGAGCGTAACGCTGGCTACAAAAGATTTTTCTTGAGCCACGCGTCCCACAAAAGCGAGTCGTTCAGAAACTATTTCCGGATCAGGAAGTCCAATTCCTTCTGCCGTCATACCTAATGATGGAAAAAAACAGAGTGCCTCTTGCCATTCATTCCATTCTTGAAAAAACTTTTCTTGCGAACGAACATCATGGCTCAAAAACCAGACTCCACGGCCCTGTCCAAGCCGAGAGGTCAAGGCAGCTGCCAAGAAAGGCCATGACGCTTTTGTTGCATGAGTGAGAGAGCATGAATGACCATGCTCTAATTTTTCAAGGACTTGTTGGAGCGTTGGAACTTGCGAGGCTCGCAAGAGAAGATCGTGATGAGACCTCGCGTCAGACATAATTCAAAAGATAATTGGAAAAGAAAGGTGAGACAACTTTCTTCCATCAAGCATCGCAACAGGCATCACTCCAAGACGCGAGTTCGTCACCACCATCGCAACCACTTTTTTTAAATCGTCTCGCCTCATATCAGTTTCCATCAACTTTGGAAAACATTGTCGCACTTGATCCAGCATCACTCCATCGCGTGCGCCACGAGAGCGAGGCGGTGTTACAATACCTCCATCTTCTAACCAAAGAATCACATTCGCCATCGCAGCAGAAATTAAAAAATCTTCTCGATCAAAAACGAGCCCCTCCTCTGCACCAGCCTGACGAGCTGATTCTAGGGCATTCAGATGCTCCCAATAATTTCCTGTTTTCTCACCCCAGGAGATTGTCCCAATCGGCTGATCCAAAGAGACCACTTTAATTCCTTTTTTAAATTTTTCTTCCGAAGGAAAATCTGCTTCTTCCCAAAACAAAAATAGTTGCGGCTTCGTGATCGGAGAAAGAGGCAGTCCCTCTCCCGCTGTTAAAAAAATTCTGAGCACGCCATCTTCCCACGATTCTCTTTTTAAAAAATCATGCACTCCTTGATGCCAAAAAGCATCAACAGGAAACCGATGTCTCTCTGCTGCTGCTATCAGCCTCATCCAATGCTCTTCAAAAAAAAGAACTTTTCCATTTCGAATCGCAATCGTTTCAAAAAGATGTTGGCCGTAGCGAAAACCTCGATCATTGAGTGGAACTCCAGAGCAAGGCGTCATCTTATTTTTCTGCCAGAACCAAGATTTCATACTCCCCCAAAGCGCCGTTCTCGTTTTTTAAAATCTTCGATTGCAGCCAAGAGATCTGCTTTTTTAAAATCGGGCCAAAACTTTTGAGTGATATAAATCTCCGTGTAACTTAACTGCCAGAGAAGAAAATTGGAGATGCGATATTCTCCAGAGGTCCTGATGAACAAGTCAGGATCAGGCATGCCAGCCGTATAGAGATGTTCTGAAATGGTCGCTTCCGTAATGTCTTCGAGAGAGAGAGTTCCTTGCTGCACTTTTTGAGCAATCGCTTTAGTGGCATCCACGATCTCTGCACGTGCTCCATAATTCAGTGCCAGCGTCAATGTCAGCTTATTGTTGTGAGCCGTTGCGGCAATCGCTTTTTGCAAACGCTTTTGAACGGCAGCTGGCAACTCATGGAGGCGTCCGATGGCATGAAAACGAATTCCATTTTTATTCATCTCCTCCACTTTGTTTCCTAAGTAGTGTTCTAAAAGCGTCATGAGCCCTTGCACCTCAAGCTTGGGTCGCTTCCAATTTTCGGAAGAAAAAGCATAGAGGGTTAAATATTCCACACCTGCCTCCAAACAGGCATCAAGCGACTCCTGCACTGACTGCGCTCCTTGCTCATGCCCTTTGATCCTAATCCAGCCTTGTTCTTTGGCCCATCGACCATTTCCATCCATGATGATGGCAATGTGACGAGGTGGCAGTGAATCATTTTTCATGAATTAAGAAGATAGCCACAAAAGAACGCAAAGAGCACAAAAAAATCACTCCTAAAAATTATGCTTTTTCAAAATGCAAGGCTCCCCATTTTCCCTGGATGATCACGCGCACTTTCTTAAGACCAAGACTACAGAAAAGTTTTTCGACCTCACTGACCTCGCAAGCAAGAATTCCTGAGAGGATTAAATGCCCTTGAGGAGCCAGTGCCTTCACGATCTTGGGCGATGCCACACTGAGGACTGAAGAATAAATATTCGCAGCAATCACCTGCCACGTTCCCGGGATCTTCCACTGCAGCAGATCAGCATGTTCCCACTTAGATTTCAAAAGTTGATTCACTTTGGAATTCGCTCGTGCGACTTTGATGCAGCGTTGATCAAAATCGATTCCAAGAATTTTTTGCGCTCCAAATAATTCAGCAGCGAGCGCCAAAATTCCTGAGCCAGTTCCTAAATCGAGGAAAGACCAGTTTTTTTCGGGAAGCTCGAGAGCAATGCCACTGAGCATCCGAAGACAACTACGCGTCGTAGCATGTTCCCCTGTTCCAAAAGCCATCTCGGCAGGAATGAGCAAAGGATGGCCTGTTTTCTTTTTACGATCTTCTAAAAATAATTCACGATCATTGTGCAATCTCAGTCCACCAGCAATGCAAAGCGGCTTCCGACGCTTGATTTCAGGAGGCTTCCAGGTCGCCATTCGAAAAGGACGCACCGAACCACCAAAGAGTTTCACAAGGCGTTTTGACATCGCCGCATTCGTATAAATCTGCAAACGCAACGTGCGTGAGGCAGGAAAGGCTTTGATCACAAGGTTCTCAGGCCCTGCAAAAAGAAGCCGCTCCACCCAAGCGTCTTCATGCTGCTTGGACGTCAATCGTGTCCAGAGGTGAGTAATGGGAGACATGAGGAAAGAAGAAGTAGCGGGTAACGAGTGGCGAGTAACGGGTAATTTTGAGATCGTTAATCAATTCGTTTTCCGAAACCCGTATTTTGACAGAACATATTTTAAGAACAATTGCATAAAGAAATGTTGTCTCTGGACTCGTTACTGGCCTTGTTTTTAACAAGGCCAACTAAATCCACATCGTCTGCTCGCGGCCTGGGCCAACGCTCACAATCCAAAGTTTAGCGCCCGTGAGTTTAGCAATCGTTTCCAGATATTGACGCGCTTTGAGAGGAAGGTCTTTATATTTTTTGCACTCACTTGTTGAGGTCATCCACCCTGGCATCTTCTTGTAAAAAGGCTTGCAGCGAGCCAACTCTTCAGCATCTGTTGGAGGAATTGTCAGCACTTTTCCGCGACCATCGATACGATAACCAGTGCAAATCAAAATCTCTTTGACGTTGTCCAATCCATCAACATTGGTGATCGCGAGATGATCAATGCCGTTAACCATGGTGGCATACCTCGTTGCGACCGCATCAAACCAACCACAACGGCGAGCGCGCCCTGTCGTTGCTCCAAACTCACGCCCCATTTGATGAAGCATCTCACTCACAGCAACGTCTTCTGTCGGAAGAGGCCCCTCACCTACACGTGTGGTATAAGCTTTCAAAACTCCAACTACAGAATCAATGCGATTAGGAGGAACTCCTGATCCCGTACAAGCACCGCCAGAAGTCGTATTGGAGCTGGTGACGAAAGGATAGGTTCCATGATCCAAATCAAGAAATGTTCCTTGCGCTCCTTCAAAAAGAATATTTTTTTTCTTCGCCATCGCCTCGTGCAGATAAGCAACGGTATTCGTCACAAAAGGTTTTAATAACTTTGCTGCGGCTTGATATTCTTTTAGAACTTTTTCAAATGAGAGTGGCTTTTCGCCAAAACTTTTTAGAACAAGATTGTTTTCTTTCAGGCGCAACTTTAGTTTTTTTTCAAAAACTTCAGGCCTCATCAAATCTGCTAAGCGCATTCCAACACGAGCCGCTTTGTCTCCATAAGCAGGACCAATGCCACGCTTGGTTGTTCCAATTTTATTTTTTCCCTTCAGATGCTCGCGCCTTTCATCAATAGCACGATGGTAAGGCATCACAAGATGAGCGCTTTCGCTGATGAGAAGATTTTTATCAACCTTGATTCCTTGAAAACGAAGACCTTCAATTTCTTTCACCAGAGCTAGCGGATCGATAACGACACCATTGCCAATTACACAAATTTTTCCGCGTCGCAAAATCCCAGAAGGAATGAGGTGTAAAATATATTTTTTATTCCCACTTACAATGGTGTGCCCAGCATTATTGCCACCCTGACTGCGAACGACGATATCAGTATCTTCCGTCAGGACATCAATAATTTTTCCTTTGCCTTCATCGCCCCACTGCGAACCAATAAGTATAGTATTCATAAAGAGTCTGTTCAAATGCTACTGCTGAGGCACAGGACTGCGTCACTCCGGTGCTCACATCCTCGAGTATGTTCATATACACTGCGGTGCTGCGCTCCTCGTTCCTTGTCCTGCATCCGCAGCAGCGCATTTGAATCAGACTCTTGCCTTGTGATACCAGCACATTTTTTCATGTTTCGCTTAATGTTGAATTTTATTCATAATTTCCTAAACGGCCGCAAAGCGGCCTCACCACTGAATGACCGAGGCAGCCCATGTCAGCCCTCCGCCGAACACGACGAGCAAAATGAGATCCCCTCGCTGAAAACGTTGTTGTCGAGCGGCCTCATCAAAAGCGATGGCCACGGCTGCTGCCGAAGTATTTCCATAGCGATCAAGATTGATATGAAACTTTTCCAGAGAAACCTCCAAACGATCAGCGATGGCCTCAATGATGCGCAAGTTTGCTTGATGAGGAATAATACATTTGATTTGGTCAATCGTCACCCCTGCTTGACGCAAGGCTTGCTGAGATGATTCCATCATAGCCTTAACGGCTTGCTTGTAAGTCTCTCTTCCATTCATGCGAATAGTGGAAAGTTTTTCATGAACATTTTCTGCGGTGATAGGAGCAGCACTTCCACCTCCAGGGGTGTACAAAATATCAGCAAGTCTTCCATCACTGCCCATCGAAGTTGTAATGATACCACGAGCTCCCTCACGATGTTGCAAGATCGCCGCTCCTGCACCATCACCAAAAAGAACACATGTATTTCGATCCGTCCAATCGACAATACTCGAAAGTTTATCAGCCCCAATCACCAAAATAGTTTTGTAAGTACCGACGGCAATAAACTGCCGGGCTATCTCCATCGCATAGAGAAAACCTGAACAAGCAGCACTCACATCAAAACAGACTGCTTGTGGCGCTCCAATTTTTGCCTGAACAAAACAAGCAGTGTTGGGAAAAAACATATCCGGCGTCACCGTCGCACAAATGATCATGGAGAGTTCACTGGCTGTGATCCCTGCATTTTCCAAAGCTGACTGCGCTGCAGCTGCAGCCATATCGCTCGTCGTTTCATGAGGAGCTCCAATACGACGTTCGCGAATTCCGGTGCGTGTCCGAATCCATTCGTCATTCGTTTCGACCATTTTTTCAAGGTCGGCATTGGTCATGATCTTTTCAGGAACATAACTTCCCGTTCCAAGAACGGAAGCGGAAGGGAATTGATTATTTTTCAAGTTCAGAGACATGAGATGAGAGACCGTTTTTTAAGTGATATTCTTTCAATGTTTCTACAATACGAGGATTAATCCCTTGCTCAACAAAATCAGCAGCCACCCGAATCGCATTCTTAATCGCCATTGCAGAGCTGGATCCATGCGCGATGATACAAGTGCCATTAATTCCTAAAAGCGGAGAGCCGCCATGGATATCAGGGTTAAGTTTATTGCGAATGGAACGAAATGCATTTTTTGCTAGCCATGCTCCGGCCATACGAATTGGTGTTTTTGTCAGCTCCTTTTTCAGCGTGTGAACAATAAAAGAAGCTGTTGCCTCCGCCGTTTTTAAAACAACATTTCCAGTGAAGCCATCGCACAGGACAACTTCTACCGGATTTTCAAAAAGATCATGTCCTTCAATGTTGCCTCGAAAGTTCAAGGAACTTGCTTTTAGCAGCTTGAAAGTTTCTTTTGTAAAACCGCTTCCCTTCACATCTTCACTCCCAATGGACATCAAACCAATGGAAGGATTTTTATAACCAAGAATATATTCAGAAAGCACTGAGCCCATGATGGCATAATGAAGGAGATGCTCAGGGCGAGCATCCAAATTAGCTCCTGCATCAATGAGCACGCAGAGATTTTTCTCCGTAGGAAAATAGGTAGCGATACCAGGGCGGTCAATTCCTTCTAGGGTTCGCAACTTAATTGTCGTCGCTGCCACCGCAGCTCCTGTGTGCCCCGCACTGACAACAGCATCTGCTTCTCCGCGTTTAATCAGATCAACAGCACGCGAAATCGAAGAATCTTTTTTTCGTCGAACGGCCTCGATAGCTTGATCATTCATCTCAACGACCTGTGTCGTGTGAATGATTTTAAGCCGAGGATCTTTCAGCTTGTGTTTATCAAGCTCAGCACGCAAGAGAGCCTCATCGCCCGTCAAAAAGAGACGGGTGATTTTAGGATACGCTTTAAGCGCCAAGACCGCACCTGCCACCGTATTGACAGGAGCATGATCTCCCCCCATAGCATCGAGAACAATTCTCATCTTGCTTCAGAGTGATAGAAATGCTGATTCATTTTCCAGCTGATTAAGCTGGAGTAACGTCGAGAACTTGACGATTGCGGTAAGAACCACAAGCAGGACAGACCGTGTGAGAATGAACTGGTGCATCGCATGTCGGGCATTTACCAAGACTTGGTGCATGCCAGCGGTTAGCTGCTTTGCGCGTGCGCAAGCGCATTTTAGAAACTTTACGTTTTGGGACTCCCATGAGGTTATGAAGGTTTAGTTAATTGATCAAGTGCCGCCCATACTGAACGAACTTCCGAGTTTTTTGAAGAGGGAACAACTCTTTGCGGAAACTGTGCTGGGCATTTATTTCCACCCAAAGTGCATCGGGGATGCATGGGCAGAAGAAGATGTATATCTTCTCTCACTTCCGGGGTCAAGTCAACTAACTCCGATCCGGAAAGTTCTTTTTGCATGGCAAATTCTTTAGTCTCGAACTGCCACTCAAACGATTCCAAGCAACCAACACACGTGATCCTCATTGTTTGAGAAAGAATTCCTGTGGCAAAAAGACCGCCATCAGAAAGACCAACTTGCAGATCATAAAAAAGCGGACCGACTGCTTCTATCCCTGCTTCCTCAAGATCGAGTGCTGCGGAGTTTGTTTCTCCTGTTAAATGAAGGGAGTCATTTTCAGGAATGTGATGGAGATGAACAGAGATCATAAAAAAAAATTCACAAGGACGGAAGCGATAGAAGGGATAAAAAAATGGTCCTTTCAAGCGCGAAACAACACTAAAAAGGAAAAATATTCAGCGACTTTAGCGGTTATTTTTTTATTTCTTTAAATTTGTTTTGTAACCTCTTTTTAACGACTTCAGGCACAAAGGCCCTAACATCCCCACCAAGGGATGCGACTTCTTTAACAATCCTGGAGCTCAGGAAAATACAGTCTTCGCGAGGCGCTAGAAAAATTGTTTCCACTTTTGGCTCGAGGCGCCGATTGGTCAGGGCCATTTGAAATTCAAATTCAAAATCAGAAACAGCACGCAATCCTCGAATCACCACAAAGGCTTCCCTATTTCTTGCGGCATCAACCAACAATCCTTCCAACGGCTCCACCATGAGCTTTGGACGATCACCTAAACTTTTTTTCAAAAGATCAATGCGTTCTTCCGTTGAAAAGAGGGGCTTCTTCTCGGCATTGTGAGCCACTGCTACGATCACCTCGTCAAAAATTTTCAACGCCCGCTCAATAAGATCGAGATGACCATTCGTCACCGGATCAAAACTTCCAGGATAGATAGCTCTTCTTGATTTCATCAAAACAGGCTACAGGCTACAGGCTGCAGGCTACAGGAAAAAATTCACCACGCGTAGAAATTCGCTACTGCAGATGCAGGACAATGAATAAAAGAAAAATAATGGTTTAGGAATTCGCTGCAGCAGATAGAACTCACAAATGATGAAAACGAGTTTGATCGTTCGCTAAGGGTGATGAAGGGCAAGGCGCGACGGCGCACAGACGAGGAGTGTATATGGAAATACTCGACGAAGGCGAGCACCGGCGCAACGCAGCCCTTCGCGCCCTTAGTAGAACGAGCAAGCTCGTTTTTATTCCCATTCGATCGTCGCTGGTGGCTTATTCGATATATCATAGACACATCGATTCACACCCTTCACTTCATTGATAATGCGGCTCGAAATTTTTCCAAGGAGCGCACTAGGAAGATCAACCCAGTTGGCCGTCATGCCATCTTGGCTCTCCACGACACGAAGAGCGATTGTGTAATCATAAGTCCGTTCATCTCCCATGACACCGACTGATTGGACGGGAAGCAAGACGGCAAATGATTGCCAAACTTTGTAATACCAATCGGAGGCTCTCATTTCTTCAATCACGATGGCATCAGCAGCGCGCAAGATTTTGAGACGGCTTGGAGTGATTGTCCCGATGACGCGCACCGCAAGTCCAGGACCTGGGAACGGTTGACGATCGACGACTTCGCGTGGCAAACCGAGCTCGCGCCCAACTTCGCGCACTTCATCCTTGAAGAGCTGGCGGAGTGGCTCCACGAGCTCCATTTTCATATTTTTGGGAAGACCTCCCACATTGTGATGGCTCTTGATCAAGGCTGCTGGATTATCGCCAATAGGCACACTCTCGATGACGTCAGGATAAAGTGTTCCTTGCGCCAAGAATTTAAAAGGAGCCACCGTTTTTTTAGAAGAACGCTGCAAGTCTAACGCACACTTCTCAAAAACCTGAATGAATTCCTTTCCAATAATTTTTCGCTTCCGTTCTGGATCGCTCACTCCGCGGAGTTTGGAGAGAAACTGTTTTTCTGCTGAAGCCACTTTGAGCTTCATCTTAAAATTACGCTCAAAAAGATCCTCCACCGCCTTACGCTCTCCAGCGCGAAGCAATCCATTATCAACAAAGATACAAGTCAACTGATCTCCAATCGCTTTGTGAATTAAGGCTGCAGCCACCGAAGAATCAACACCGCCACTGAGTCCTAAAATAACGCGCCCATTTCCAACCTGCGCGCGAATTTTTTGGCAGGCATCCTCAATAAAAGAGCCCATGGTCCACGTTGCAGGACAACGACAAATTTCAAAAAGAAAATTATTTAAAATTTCTTTTCCTTGAGGTGTATGGGCCACCTCGGGATGAAACTGTAATCCATAAATGTGACGCTTCTCATCACCAATGACCGCGTGAGGCGCATTTTCAGTGGTTCCCAATGCGACAAAGCCTTTTGGCAATTTTTCGATGCGATCTCCATGACTGTTCCAAACATCCAGTTTGCGACTCAACTTTTTGAAAAGAAGTCCTGGCTTTTTGACCGTGAGTTGACCCTGCCCATATTCACGGTGCGCTGAACGAGCCACCTTGCCACCCAAGTCATGAGCCAAGAGCTGCATGCCATAACAAATTCCTAAAATTGGAATTCCTAATTGATAGATTTTTTTATCCAGAGCTGGGGCCTTAGCTCCATAAACGCTCGCAGGACCTCCTGATAAAATGATACCGCAAATAGCAGGATCGTTGGCAAGTTGTGATGCTTTGACGGTATGAGGCAAGACCTCCGAAAAAATTTGAGACTCGCGAACGCGTCGCGCAATCACCTGCGTGTATTGCGATCCAAAATCGAGAATAATAATTTTGCCTTGTTGAAAGGATTGTGAAGAAGAAATCTTTTTAGCCATGGGATAAAATAACCTAAAACAGAAAGATTATCTACAAAAGAACATGGAGAAATGTTATTCAGCACGCTTCTATTTAAATCCTCGAAGCAAGGCTAATCGATCTAATAATTCCTTACTCTCTAGTTGTAATGCTTTCATGTTTTGAAGAGATTGATCCCACTCTTCTTTTATCTCATCAGATACTCCATCTAACATTTCTTCTAAAAGCGTTTTATAGTTGAGGCAATGAGGAAAATCATCTATTTGATGAAAAAAAGATTTCATGATTGCTTCTTCATAAAGGCTCACAAGGAGAAAATCTCGTCCTGGTTCCGACATTTCTTGAAGCCTCGTTAATTGGACGGAGGGAAAGGTTGGTTTCCATCGCGTTAGATCACATAATGCTGCGATCTTCATGTTTTCCTCACATAGATTTTTTATTTTTTTCAACTGATAACCAACTTGATCTAGTGGAGAATTATCAATTGCTTTTTGAAACCGATGCAACTTTGCGGCGGGAATAAGTCCCCCATCGTCATCCTGATCAACAAGAAAAGGGGAGCCGGCCCGCGAGTCATCTAATTCGTGAAACTTTGCCTTGGTACGAGCTCCCTGAGATTCTAATTGTCGAGCCTGAAACAAAACCCAGGCAACACGGGACTGCTCATTTTGATCTTGCAAGGGTTTTTCATGTTTAAAGTTTTTGTTAGGAGCCAATTTACTTGCAAGCTCGATGACTGCTCCCCATGCTTTTTTTTCCAATTGGTTTGCCTTTTTTAACTGTTCCCACACCTCACAAAGTTCCGCTAATTTTTCAACATCAATATTAGCTACACTCATTAACTCGACATAAGTCACGGGATATCCAAACCTCCTCATGTTAGCAATATGAGTTTCTGTCTGGATAATCTTGTCTTGAGCAAACCAATTGACCTCCTGTTGAACCTCACGAACATGAGTAGTAGCCTGTTCGGCCAAGAGATAAAGTTTTTGAAATGAGATTTCTTGAATAACCTCATTCCATAACTGCTGCTCATCAAGATTAGGAGCTTCTATCATTTTATAAACATGATTGAGGAAGTCGTCCCAAACTTTTCCCTCATCAGACTTATATTCACTAAGGGTTATAGGATATAGTAACGGATCTGTGCTTGCATGTCGCAGTTTGATTGCCTTCAACCAATGGGAAAAAAACTCCGAATACTCACTTTTTAAGGAGGCTGCAATTTCAAACTGTTTTTTCCATATTTTTACAGAATTCGGAGTTCTCGAAAAAGGAGTCAAATTTGAGATAAGTATCCTCCATGCTTGCTGTGCCTTGCCGATCTTTTTAAGAGCTCCTTGAGAATAAGAGTGCTGCTGATCTAAAGCAGCTTTAGCCTTATGCTCTGCATGGTAAACCTGTGCCCAAAGAAGCTCAATAGCAACAGCCTCTTTTTTGTTTTTAGCTTCCTCAAAGTAACTTTGTCTTGAAGAACTCAAAGCAGCAGGCAAGGACTTCTGCTCACCTTCTAAAGCTTGAGCGGCATTGCTCCAAGCCGTTTCTGTCTCCCCAAGCTGCTTTATAAGATTTTTCCATAAATCATGATTGAGCATGGAGAGAGGATTTTTGTTGGTAAGTTGTGCAAGAAGACTCCGCGTCACCTCTTCCATCTGCTCTGCTTGAGATCGCAATGAATTAGTATTAAAAATCAGCTGCTGTGCCTCTTGCGGAAGAATCTCCGATGACCAATATTTTAAGGGAGAAAAAAGAGGCCATCTATGAATATCTCCTACTCTATTTCTCAAATAATCAAATTGGTAATAAAGTTTATTTTCCACCGCGGAAGTAAAATTTTTTAAGACTGTTTTTTTTGTCTCTTCTGAAGTTTGTGAATTGTTTCTTTCTAGCTCATCATCAGCCTCGCTCTCAGAAGCCGAATGTTTTCTTCCTTCAAATTCAAAAATAGAAATTTGATGCGAGTTTGGTTGAAGAGCTGATGCTAATTTTTCTTTTTGCTCTGATTCACCATCTCTTTTGTTTAGTCGACTTTTTCCCGCTAAAATCGCTTGAAGTTCTTTTTCTTTTTGTTCTTTGACTTCTAACGCTTTTCCCAAATAACTTCTTTCGGGATGTACTTTTAATATTTCATAAGTTTTTTCTCCCCACACAAGGAAGTTCTCATGAGATAGACCAGCGAGCAATGGAGCTTTGTCTTCTTCTGTTTGATCCTCTGCCGGACTTCTAACATATCCGCCCGAATCTCTTTCTATTTTAATATATTGTTGCAATAGAACCACACGCCTTTTTGTGGCTTCTATTTCTGCTGTTGTTAGTCTGGTATCTTCAAGAGCGCTTTCAATCCCTTCAGGAGTTAAGGCTAAAATTGCTTCCCCCATTTGCTCATCAATAAGAAGAGGTGTTTTTAAAACATGCCGTACTAGTTTTTCATTTTTTAGAGCTTCTAAGAATTGGTCATTGATCTCCGTAAAGTAGCTAGGAAATGAGAAGGTGTGATCAATGCTATAAGCCTTCCAATGACCATGCTCATCTTTAAGAAAAATAAAATTTTGGAGATTAGGATCTAGTTCTCCTGTGATGAGGTGGAGCAGTTGAATATTAGAAAGTGACCTTTGAATCACTGGATCGGTCAAGTCAATATCGTGGTTGATAGAACAAAGCTCTTTTATTTGGAATGAAAGTTTTCCTTGATAAGCTAATTCCAAAGCTCTTTCCATGGTAATCTCTTTCCCCTTCTCCAAGAGAGCCTTTTCTCTACTCACCTCTTCTAAAGAATCTGGAAAGCAGAGTTTCCACCCATCTAGGGGGGCACTTGCTCCAGAAGCAACCTCTGCTAAATACTCGTTGGCCTGTTCTATAGTGCCAAAGAACACAGTTAACTCCTCTGGAGAAAGATCTCTTACTCTTTCTTCATAAAGCTGTTCTCCGCAAAGGTATTGTTGTGCATTGCCAATTTTTTGATTTCCTTTGGGACCAATGGCAGTAGGAATAACTTCCGGAACAAGCTTACATCCTATTAACTGAGCAAGTTTAAAAGTAGCCAACTCTCTTCCTAACAAATTGGCTTCTTGTTCCGTTACTCCGGTTGCTATTAATGCTCTTGAAAAGCCTAATTGTTTTGCATTAAGTTCTGTAAGCTGCTTATTAGGAAGTTCTGGTTTAAAAACGAATTCTTTGGATGATGGCGCATTGAGTAGAAAACGGTCTAGAGATGAAATCATTCCAGCAGCAAAATTACTTTGATAATCCCTTATATGATGCGCTTGAAAACGACGCCCCGGCAAAGGACTCCAACAGACGGTGTTTTCTGAATTGTCGAGTCTCAGTCGTTCCGCAGTGATCCCATTTAATAAAAGATTACAAGCATCTATGCGCTTGTAAGAACGTTCTGTTCTATCAGAAGAAGGTTTAAGTTTTTGTCTTTCCTTAAAAAGGGATCCCTCTTTTTTAAGAATATATTTTTGACTCGCATCAGCGAGTTCTTTCAAAAATGAGAGTAATACTTCTTGTTGTCTCCCTTCCGTTTTTAATTTTTGATATTGGGCGATCTTTTGTACTAAAGAATTATATGTTCTGCTTTGCTTTCCCCTCGATGGTCCTGCTACAGCTTCAAACTCAACACCATCCAACTTCAGATAACCGCGATTAAAAATCTTGAGCACCAAAGCTGGTTCTTCTGTTTTTATTTTTGAGGAACCCGGTTCCTTCTCATCAGCGCTCGTATCCTCTGCATAAAAATAGTTGTTCTCGTTGTCGGTTGCTTCTCTTTCATGCTGATGCTCCTGCTCGTTAAAAAGCAAAGGTTCTCTCTCCCCCTCTTTTTCTTTTCCTTCTGGGTCAGTCCGTTTTTTAAAATCAAACACCATTAACGGAGAATTTTCCCCTCCTAATGATACCTTCTGAACATCGTCGTCTTGAGCTCGAAGAGCAAGGGTTCCTATAAAAATTTCACAAGCTAAAAAGATTAAAAAAAAGGGGACTTTCATAAATTGGTTTTTTGAAAATTATCATTACCTCATCACAGTTCAAACAACATTGGCCCCTCTTCCTCCTGACGAGCGCGAGGACGTCGAGGACGAAATGGGATTTCGCGTCCCGCGAGCTGAGGGCGGCCATCAGCATTAAGTTCTGCTTTTTCTAAATTAGTTAAAATTTCTTTGGCTCGCTCAATGACCATCGGTGGCACACCAGCGAGACGAGCCACTTGAATGCCATAACTTCGATCGGCCGCTCCCTCGACAATTTTGTGCAGGAAAATGATCTCATCTTGATACTCGCGCACGGCAACATTCAAGTTCATCACACCAGAACGCGTGCGGGCCAAGTCAGGAAGCTCATGATAGTGCGTTGCAAACATCGTGCGTGCTTGGGTAACATCATGGAGGTATTCTGCAATGCTCCATGCAAGCGACAATCCATCAAAGGTTGCGGTGCCACGCCCAATTTCATCCAGCAGCACCAGGCTTCGCTCGGTCGCATTATGAAGAATGTTCGCAGTCTCATTCATCTCGACCATAAACGTTGATTGACCTCGAGAGAGATCATCACTAGCTCCCACGCGCGTGAAGAGACGATCGACTAAACCAAGCTTCATCTGCTCCGCAGGAACATAACTTCCCATTTGCGCCATGATCGTGAGCAGCGCCACCTGTTTGAGGTAGGTCGATTTACCAGCCATGTTGGGGCCAGTGATAATCGCCATGCGATGCGACGCGGCATCCAGATTGGTGTCGTTAGGCACAAAACTTTTTTCGCGCGTCATTTGATCCAAGACAGGATGCCTTCCCTCTTTCACAAAAAAGCGACCTCCTTCCTCAAATTGAGGACGGCCATAACCAAACAAGCGAGCCGTCTCAGCAAGGGATGCCAACAGATCCAAGGTTCCAGCAGCTTTGGCTGCTTCTTGAATGAGAGAAAGCTCCTCCAAAACGGCGGCTCTCAGTTGTTGAAAAAGCTGCAACTCCAAAGCACACGATCGCTCTTGCGCTCCCAAAATTTTTCCTTCCATTTCTTTGAGCTCGGGTGTGATGAAACGCTCGCCATTAGCTGTCGTCTGCTTGCGATGATAATCAGCTGGGACTTGTCCAAGATTTGCTGTCGTCACTTCAATAAAATATCCAAAGACAGCGTTAAAGCGGACCTTAAGCGACTTGATTCCGGTCCGTTGAATTTCTTTTTCCTGCAAGCTCGCAATCCATTCTTTTCCTTCGGTGGAAGCAGCGCGCAATTCATCCAACATCGGATCAAATCCTGCACGGATCATCCCTCCCTCTTTCGTGACCGCTGGAGGCTCTTCGACAATGGCGCGTTCCAAAGTGATTCGAAGGTCCTTTAAGTCGTGCAGTCCTAAAGTGAGCGATGTTAGCAAAGGAGCGTCACATCGAGAGGCACTCTTCGTTTTTTCAAGAAGTTCACGGAGGTTCGGAATGGCTCCCAATGAGCTTCCCAGGGCTGCCAGATCGCGAGCATTACCTGAGTTTTGACTCAAGCGAGAAACAGAACGTTCGATATCTCGAATGCCAGCGAAGGCTTCACGCAGTTCTTTTAAAGAAAGTGGTTGATCTAATAAAAGAGCGATCACCTCTTGCCGCGCTTCAATCGCAGCACGGTCACAGAGCGGATGTAAAATCCAATCGCGCAAAAGCCGGCTTCCCATTGGGGTCTTGGCGCGATGGAGCGCCGAAAACAACGTCATCGCTTGTCCGGAGCGCGAAGAGACTAATTCTAAATGTGATTGTGTGGCGGTATCAATCAGCAAATAGTCGTGATGGCGGTAGGGCTTCAAGGAAACCAGGTGAGCAACATCACGACGCAGATGTCGCGTGAGATAATGAATGAGTGCCCCAGCAGCCACGATGCCACCTTGGAGATCACCGCATCCAAAACCATCGAGTGACTGAACTTTGAAATGAGAACGCAACATTTCCGCGCTTCCCAATTCATCAAAAAGATAATCGTCTAAGAACTCTAAGCGAGGCCATCGTCCTTTGATGTTTTTTAAGGAATCTTCCCAGCTTCGTGGCGCCAGTATTTCAGCAGGAGAAATGGCCGCTAATTCATTCAGGAGCCCCTCTTCATGAGGAAGCGCGGTGACAAAAAATTCTCCGGTGCTGACATCAGCGTATGCGAGACCGTAAGCGATCGCTGCGCGATCGAGTGACTTCATTGGAAAAATCACAGCCGTGAAATTATGTTCCCCCTCTTCCAGCCCAACATCTTCTAAAGTGCCAGGACTCAAGATGCGCGTAATCTCCCGTTTGACCAGCTTGCCGGCCTGAACCTCTCCGACTTGCTCGCAGAGAGCTACTCGCTTTCCAGCACGCAATAATTTTTCGAGATACCCACGCGCTGCATGATATGGAACGCCACACATCGGGGTCTCTCCCCTCTTGGTGAGCGCCACATTGAGGATAGGAGCGGCTTCCACAGCATCCTCCAAAAACATTTCATAAAAATCTCCCAAACGAAATAACAAGAACGTATCTGGAGGCAGATCACGTCGCAGCAAATGATATTGCTGCATCATAGGAGTTAGGCCGTTGCTTCGCAACGGCGGTTCGCAGTTCGTAGTTGGCAGTTCGTAGTTGCTAACTTGTTTATCCATCTTCATAGGTTACAGACTACAGAAAAAAATACCAAAATTTTCTCTCATATACTTTGACGCCTTAACTTACTAAAACTGCCTTAGAAAGTCGCTGAGGCTAGTAAAGAGCAAGGCGCCTCGGAGCACAGACGCTGAGCGTATATTAATACGTGAAGCGGCGAGCACCGAAGTAACGCAGCTATTTGAAGCCTCAGTAGACTTTATGAGGCAGTTTTTAAGAAGCCCGTTAGCGGACTCGTCGCCACCGCATGATCAGCCTTGCCTGGCAGACCGGCAGCGACTGCTTCTGAGGCACTTTCCACAGCCATGCGAAAAGCGCGCGCCATCCGCACAGGATCCGCTGCGGCTGCGATAGCGGTATTGATTAAAACAGCATCAGCGCCCATTTCAATCGCTTCAGCCGCATGACTAGGGGCTCCGAGGCCAGCATCAACAATGACGGGCACCGTGGCTTGTGCAATGATAATTTCAATCATGGCGCGCGTCTCAATGCCACGATTAGAACCAATCGGCGCTCCCAGCGGCATCACCGTTGCTGCTCCTGCGTCCTGCAAACGTTTTGCAAGGACCGGATCGGCATTGATATAAGGAAGAACGGTGAACCCTTCCTTCACCAAGATCTCCGTCGCTTTCAATGTTTCAATCGGATCTGGAAGTAAGTAGTGAGGATCAGGATGAATCTCGAGCTTCACCCAAGAAGGCAATCCTGCTGATACCGCAAGCCGAGCGAGACGCACTGCCTCTTCAGCTGTATTGGCTCCACTCGTATTGGGAAGGAGTAAATATTTTTTAGGATCTAAAAATTCGAGGATATTCGCAAATGGATCTTTTTTTCCAGTGAGGTCAGCTCGACGCAACGCTACTGTGACAATCTCAGCGCCACTTGCTTCAAGAGCGTCACGCATGAGCGCACCGGAAGAAAATTTTCCTGTCCCCAAAAAGAGTCGTGATGAAAAAGAACGATCAGCAATGATGAGTGGAGTTCGTGAAGTTGAGAGAGACATAGAGGCCCGATACTAACCCAAAATCGAACTAGAGGCTATCAACAAAAATCAATCGCTACTTATCTCGTCCTTTTCAACTTGTCTGTGTGCATCCTTTGAATCTTCTACCACCTTCCAATTCGACAATTCAATATCTCCAGGTGAAGTTTGTTCTTCGCGCTGCAATGTTTCTGCTGATCGTTGGGCATGCTGTTGGAGCCATTTTGCAGTCCCAGTTGTTAAGCCAAATGCCCAAGCAGCTCCTGAACAAACTCCAGCTGCATGAAATGCCACAGGCATTGGGTTTCCTGTGGCTAATGATGTCAGTAACGCAACAACCCCTACTGCAATTGATCCCATAGCAGCATGATGCCCCGCATGATCGACAACTTGAATGACATGCTCTGAAAAATGATTTTCTCCAGCAACATCGTGATCAGTTTGCTCGGAATCAGCAATCGCTGTTTCATCACCTGGTGTCCTTGCATATTCTTGAATAACACCACTCAGGGCTCCCAAATGAGTTCCAAGACTCGAACCAACACTCATCCCAAAGAAGCCACCAACAACACCTCCAGCCAATCCTAACACCACAGCACCACGGTTGCTATTGCGATAACTGGTGCTCAACATACGCTTGGTCAAAGCGCTAGGCTCGACTTGCTGGATCTCCTGATCTAAAAAAATAGTTTTTTCTGCCCCTTCTGCAGATCCAGTAGAACTTATTTCCGAAAAACCACCTACGCTTTCCGAGTTAGTATCGCTCCCTTCACCCTCTAAACCTGACACCGTTGATGGAGATAGTTTTTTCGATGTTACTGGCGAAACAGGTTTTCCTTCTCCACTTTGATTAGATAGAACAGTATCATTAGAAATATCGCGATAACTGCTACTAAAACGAATACCCGTATTATACATGTCCTCAAGTCTGCCTTGAGTGATCTTACTTTGAAAAGATTTTAATGATGGATCTCTTTATCCCCACCAACATTTCCTTTACTCAAGCGACTCCACAGATCACTCACTTGGGAATCGGCGCCCATCAAGATGACCTCGAAATCATGGCGCTTCATGGCATTTTAGAATGTTATCAAAATCCGACGCAGCATTTTGGTGGAATCGTTTGCACCAATGGAAGCGGAAGTCCTCGTACGGGGAGCTATGCCACTTGTGATGACGAAAAAATGAAAAGCATTCGTCAGGAGGAACAGCGACAAGCGGCTCGTTTGGGAAAATATCTTTTTGTAGCTCAGCTCGACCATCCTTCTGCAGAAGTTCAAAACGCCAGCAACAACTCTCTTGTTGATGAACTACATGAACTCCTCCTCCAACTACATCCAGAAGTTATTTACACGCATCATCCCCTCGACAAGCATCCAACTCATCGCGCTGTTTGCCGTGCAGTTATTGAGGCATTGCGGCGTTTGCCCTCCAATCAACATCTCAAGCGCTTTCTAGGAGGAGAAGTCTGGCGTGGCCTTGATTGGGTTGTGGACGAAGACAAAATTGCACTCGATGCCAGCGCTCGCCCCGAACTCTCTGAAAAATTGCTCGCCATTTTTGATTCTCAAATCAGCGGCGGCAAGCGCTATGACTTGGCCGCCAGAGGTCGCTGGCAAGCCAACGCAACTTTTGCTTCACCTCATACCATCGACAAGGAAACACTTGTCTCCTACGCGATCGATCTGATGCCGTTGCTTAAAAACCCTCAACTCACGCTAAGTGAGTTTGCACTTGGATTCGTGGAGCGCTTCCGCAAGGAAATTGAAAAACAACAAAAAATTTAAAACTGTTTTTTCTGTTACAAAAATAGCCATGGTGTCCATATAAAAAAACGGCTAAAGTCCAGCTATCCTGACTTTGCAAAACTTCTTTCATGACAACGGCCTTGCTTTCTCTCCTCACCTTACTCCTAGGTCTCCTCCTGGGCTGGTGGCAACGCTCACGACGCTTGCAACAAGAGCTTGCCGCTGCACGGGCAGAAGGGCGCGAGCAACTTCAAGAAATGCTCACGGCTCAATTCCGAAATGTAGCGACCGAAATTTTGGAACAAAAAACAGAACAGCTCAGTAATAAAAGCCAACAGCAACTTGGCCACGTTCTCTCTCCGCTCAAAGAAAATCTCGAAATTTTTCGCAAGCGCGTAGAAGAAATTCATACCGTGCAAGTGGAAAACAGCGGGAGCCTTCGCCAACAACTCTCGCAACTTTCTCAACTCAACAACCAACTCTCCACCGACGCTCAAAATCTGGCTTCAGCGCTCCAAGGCAAATCGCAACGGCGTGGCGCTTGGGGCGAACTTATTTTAGAGCGTACCCTCGAGCTCTCAGGCCTCGAACGCGGACGTGAATTTGAATTGCAAGTTTCGACAACCGAACGCCTCCGTCCCGACGCCGTCATCCACCTTCCCGAAGATCGGATCATTGTCGTCGATTCCAAAGTTTCTCTCGTTGACTACGAACGTTCTTGCAATGCCCTTGATGAAAAGGAACGTCACCAGGCACTCACAGCTCATGCCGCAGCCGTTCGCACGCACATCAAGTCGCTCGCTGAAAAAGGATACCCTGATCTTTTCCCTGGAAAAACCCCGGAGATGACGATGATGTTTCTTCCGATCGAACCAGCCTTTGGAGCCGCTCTGACAGCGGATCCCCAGCTTTTTGAATTTGCCTTTGCCCATCGCATTATCTTGGTTACACCGAGCACACTCCTCGCAGCGCTTCGCACGATTCACAATTTTTGGAAAGTGGAAAAGCAGACCAAAAATGTTTTGGAAATCGCTCGTCTCGGCGGCGTCTTGCACGATCGCTTTGTTGATTTCGCCAATCATCTCCTCACGGCACGCACTCAACTTGCAAAAGCCCTCACCACGCAGGACGAAGCCATCGCCCGCCTCGGATCTCAAAAAGGAAACATGATCGCAACAGCCTCCCGCCTGCATGCCCTGGGAGCGAAGACCGAAAAGAAAATGCCGAAGGAATTGTTGGAAAATTTTTCAGAAGAAGAGAATTAACAAAAAGAATTTTCTTTTTATAAAAATAAAAGCTAATCTCCTTGCTATGAAAACAACACTTGAACTCCCAGAAGATGTCTTAAGTGAAGCTATCTATTGTTCAGAAGGACAAACCAAACAAGAGGTTATTATATTAGCTCTGAAAGAATTTAGCCGTAAGCGTAAATTAGAAACAATGCTTGCACGTCTAGGACGATCCGAAACTTTTATGAATCCAGAAGAATTGTTAGCATTGCGAACTCAAGATATCGTAAAATAACTTTAATGACGCTCGTTGACACATCCAGCCTCATTCATCTGCTGCGAAGAAAAGGCGATCCATTAATCAAAAAGAGAGTTTCTTCTCTGATAGCAGTAGACCTAGCTGCTATTTGTCCTATGATTGTGACAGAACTCTACATGGGAGCCTCAACGAAAGAAGATAAAGATGATGTTGGTGCATTATGCTCATTACTTCATCATCTTGAAATCCACAATAATGTTTGGAAAGTGGCTTATAAACTAGCTTCTGCCTGTAGAAATAAAGGAACTCCTGTTCCAGGATCAGATCTTCTTATTGCAGCTTGTGCCTTTTATCACAACGTTAATATTGATTCTGAAGATCACCACTTTAATGTTTTGTTAACTTACAAATCACTTCTCTAGTCCGCCCATCTTCTATCTACACCCTTATGAATCGCACCGCACTTCTCTTCTCTGGTCAAGGAGCCCAAGCCGTTGGCATGGGCAAAGACCTTGCCGCTAACTTTTCTACCGCCGCTGCTCTTTTTCAACAAGCGGATGCTACGTTAGGCATGGAGCTTTCTCAAACCATGTTTGAGGGACCCGTGGAAACGCTGACTCAAACTGCTGTCTGCCAGCCTGCACTCTATGTTCACGGGCTTGCTTGTCTCGCCCTTTTAAAAGAAAAACTTCCTCATTTTACTTTTCATGCCGCAGCAGGATTGTCGCTCGGCGAATTCACGGCCCACGCTGCTGCGGGGACTTTTGATGTGATGTCAGGTTTAAGACTCGTCATGCAGCGCGCTCAATTTATGCAAGAAGCTTGCGAAGCCACTCAAGGAAGTATGGCCGCTATCATTGGGGCCGAGGAACAACAAGTCCGTTCGCTGGCTGCTGCAGCCGATGTCGATGTTGCTAATTTTAACTCGCCGGGACAAATTGTCATTTCGGGAGAAAAAGAAAATATCGCCAAGGCCATCAGCATCGCCAAAGAACATGGGGCTCGCAAAGCGATTGAGTTAACGGTAGCTGGCGCTTTCCATTCTCGCCTGATGGTCTCAGCTCGCGAACAACTTCGTCTTGTCCTCGCAGAGACAGCACTTGCAATACCCAGAGTTCCCGTCATCAGCAACATCAATGCACGCCCTCCTGCTTCCGTTGAAGAAATTCGCCTCGCTCTTGCTGATCAAGTGACTGGCTCGGTACGTTGGACTGAAACCATTGCATATCTAATCGATCAATGTGGCTGTACTCGCTTTTTAGAACTTGGTCCAGGCGGTATCATCGCAGGACTCGTTAACCGGATCCGCAAAGGCACAGAAGTCATCAGCATTAGTGATACTGATAGCTTCCATGCCGCTCTGCAACAACTCTGATTTATCAGTTCTTATTTCCAAAAGGCCACCATAACCTTCCTGTTGGTAAATTCAGATCCCCTCCATCTTCACCTTCACCTTCACCCTCCCCATCAAGCTCATAACCCGGGTCATAACAAACCACTTCTATTGCCGTAGAATTACCATTCCCAGCGTGCGGAACTCCTACGATCCTCTCCATGTCTTCCTGTATATGCTTATCCCGATAAATAGTAAGCAAGCCTTTAGCACTTTGTTTGCTAGCTAACAAAAGCTTGTCTTTGTCGTTGGGTAAAAAATTTAATATGGATAACCGTGTGTCCTCTTTTTCTTCCTTTAAATAATGACAAATCAAATCCCATCTTTGGCTATAGGTGAGGGATTGCAACTCTCCGGCCTGCTCAATGAATTTTCTTCTTAACGTGTTTTTAGCAAGAGAACTAATGTTTTTTTCTCCAGCATCGTTTAAAAACTTATCAAAAAAGGAACCATCGCAATCAGAAGCATGGGCAAGCTCGGCAATGAACTCTTCAGGGGTTTTTCCTTTTACTATTAAAGAACGCTTCTCCTGCTCAAGCCCTTCATTACTTGCCGCGACCAGAAGATCTAATTTTTGCTGGTAAGTGAGATCAGAATTAACACCAATATTTAAAAGTGAGGCTTTTCTTTGTGCCTCTGGGAGTCTTTCTAACAAAGTTGCTATTGTTATTCTACTTTGTCGACTCTTTTCAAGAAGAGGTTGTTGTTCTTCCTGATTTTTACCTTTAAAATTAACAATTGCCAAACGATCCGCTTGCTCAGTGAAGGGATGGAGTAATTTGGTCAATAGATCTAGCTTTTGTGAGATAGTGATGTCCTTATTACTGGTAATATTATCATGAATACTTTCCAGATAAAGCGTTCTTTGTTGTTTAGCCTTTTGGTTACCAACGTTACTTTGACTACTATCAAGACTTTTACTTACTGGTTCAGCTGCATCACGTTTTGAGGAAAATAAGGTTCCTTCCATCTCAGCAAGGGCTTGTGCGTCAGCAAGGTAAAGACCAAGTTCTTGATCATTTCCAAATTTATTCCTCTCCCCCTCTGCACGTTGAAGAATCTCCTGCTGAGCCGTTGGTTCCAATGTTAAAAACGTTCCATCAGGAACCTTATTATTAGAAAAAAAGTAGTGCAACAAATTCAATTTAACTTTTTGGGAAAGCTCAGCTCCTTCTAAAAAAACGTTTACTTGATCGATGTTCTTTATCAAGGGAGTAATCCCAGCAATCAATTTTTTTTGAGCTTCTTCTTCTGTGGGTTCTGAAGGATCACTTACTGTCCTCTCGATCCCTGCAGACTTGGTTCCTCGTAATTGACTAGCGGATGAATCATCTCCATAAGTCTCTTTCCTCATGTCAACTCTCTCTATACCATTTCGACATCCCTTGTACTTATATGCAAAGCTACAGACAGCGACAACGCCAGTCAAAACACCAAAAACCGCTCCTATTTTTTCTACAGTGGTCCAATGATCTGAAGAGGCCGTTGGGTTACTTGCCCCTTCAAAAGAAACAGCATTGAAACTACCTCTCGGCTGGAAAGTGTCACTATCATTGCTGCTGTAGGAAACAGTACTAACACCCTTTACAGCAGCGGCCATTAGGACGGAGCTTGTGTTAAATACCGCAAGTGATACTACCAGGCAAAATGTCCATAATGTCCATTGTTGTCGGCAGGTTTGACGTGATAACAATCTATTTGGTTTTTTTTTCATTTTACTAGACCTTCTAAAGTAATATAAATGGAAACAAGCATTAGGACTATTGCCACCATTATGCAACTGCTTTTTTTATTCTAAAATAAATGACTTTGTTATTTATTTAAAAACAATGAATTACACTGCTACTTGATTGTGAAAATTTTTTTCTGTTATTAAAATATCGGCTGAAGTATTCGGGCTAACTTCTACATTATGATTGCCATGAAGATGATGCTGATTTTTCTTTTTTTGATTCTTGCTCCGCTCAGCAGCGCCTTTACTCAGAGCGAACCTTTTTTTCATCAGCAAATGATGAATATGAAAACCTAGCGATAGCTAATAACATTGGCACAAACTCTCCATTAATGATGTTTTATGGGATGGCGGCTCCGGAAGAAAAAAAAGTGATTCTAGTGATGGGCATCGGACTGACCGAAGTGATAATCACGTAAATCCAAGTTCACTTGCAGCACGCGGCACTACTCCAGAAGCACACGAAGACAACACGTGGGAGTTTGTCTACGTCAGACCTAACAGTCAGACAGTTCGACTCCAAACCATCATTCTTTGCGATAACGTCACCCTCAAATCTGAAATAACAAAAGACCATCTGCTTCAAGCCAGAGATCAGGCTATTGAACTAAGAAAGGGAGCTGAAGATGAGTTAAAAAAAATAGAGAGTAACTTTCAGGCAAACAATGAAGTTATAGAACAAAAATTTCATGCTGCCTTTCGCGAGAGAATTGAGGACCTTACCCCCTTTGGTGAAGGTTACGACATTGTTCTGCCTCTTGGCTTTGAAAAGGACATCACACTAAAAGAAGCCGAAAAAAGCGAAGAGTTGATCGCTTTATCTGAGATAAAAGCAGCTGAACTGCAGTTTTTTTCTAAGAAAGCATTTTCTGCATTAGCACTGCGTAATGTGATCTTAGAAAATGGCAGTCAGGGAAACAAAGTACAGCAGCTCATCCAACAAGCGGAAACTTCTGGTGCCGCCATGATCAAGAAACTTCAAGATCCACTTGCCAGTGCTACAGATTTTCAAAAAAAACAGGAACTTGCGGAAGGTATAGTCAATTAAATTGAAAAGGGCACTGTTGAAGTGGTAAATGTATGGGATGAGTTATTCAATAGATTTAAAAAAGCGAGTGCTTGGTTTCATAGAAGAAGGTGGTTCAAAAGTAGAAGCAAGCAAGCGCTTTTCAATTGGAAGAAGAACAATATTTAAATGGATAAATAAAAAAAGAGAGAGAGGTACTCTTGCAAATAAAAAAAGAATTTCCTTACCACGGAAGCTGCAAGAAGAATCATTGAAAAAATATCTAAGAAAACATCCTGATCATTACCTTAGAGAAATAGCAGTAGTCTTTAAAGTTACTCCTGAAGCCGTGTTCTATGCGTGTAGGCGGTGGGACCTCACCTATAAAAAAAACCTTACTCTACAAAGAAAGAGACGAGAATCTACGACGAGAGTTTCAAGAAAGAATAAAATGCATTGCTAAAGATCGCCTCGTTTTTCTTGATAAAAGTGGGATTGATACTTTTGTTTCGCGTCACTTTGGACGTGCTCAAAGGGGAGAAAAAATCCAAGGAGAAATTTCAGGTAAGCGGTATGCTCGCAAAAGTTTTATTGCAGCTAAAGTTGGATCAAAAATTATAGCTCCAATGATTTTTGAAGGGACTTGCAACTCTGAACTCTTTGAAACTTGGGTTGAAAAAGTTTTGGTTCAGGAGCTCATCCCTGGCCAACTCATCATTATGGATAATGCTACTTTTCATAAATCGGCAAAGACCAAAAAGCTTATTGAACAAGCTGAGTGCCAATTGCTTTTCCTTCCACCTTATAGTCCAGATCTCAATTCTATTGAAAACTTTTGGGCTTATCTGAAAAAGCGTATCAGGGAAATCATCGATAACTTTATGACCTTAGAACAAGCAATTATTTTTGCTTTTAAAACAGTGCCCTTTTTAATTTAATTGACTATATCTTCCAGAGGAGATCAAGAGAAGCATGATGACTGGCTCAGCTTCAGCCACCACTTCTCTTACTATTGCCTTATTTGCCCATTATCTTCTTCCTTTGAATGCCGTTTATTTTTTATTTGGCGGTGGCGTTGGTTTTAGCACCAACCATATTATAAATTTCTTTAGAGCAAGATCTGCAACGGCAGCACCAGCTGAAGCCTCCGCAGAAAGAAGATGAGTGATCAATGAAAAAGCAAATCTCTTTTTTTCTTATCGACTAATTTCACAAGCTCTTTTATCTTTGTTCCCTTTCATTGGGTAGGTACCGAAGTGGCCAAACGGGGTGGACTGTAAATCCACTGGCTTACGCCTTCAAAGGTTCGAATCCTTTCCTGCCCACGCCATCGCTTCGCGATGGAGTTTGAGTTACAAGTTTAAGTTTGAGTCGTCTAGGCTTCGCTCCATTTTATAAAGCGTGAAACTCCTAGTCATTATTCCTATCTAATTTATGAACTTTCCAAAAAACTTCATCTGGGGTGCTGCCGCTGCCTCGTTTCAAATCGAAGGCGCGGCTAGAGAAGATGGAAAAGGTCCCTCTGTCTGGGACATGATGTGCGAGCAGTCTGGAAGAATTTGGGAAGGACATACGGGCAATATCGCCTGCGATCATTATCATCGTTCCCAAGAAGATGTCCAACTGATGAAAGAAATCGGGCTTCAAGCCTATCGCCTTTCTGTTTCATGGCCACGCGTCCTTCCTGCAGGAACGGGAAAAGTCAACGCGAAGGGACTCGCCTTCTACGATCGGCTTGTGGACGAGCTCTTAAAAGCTGGGATCGCACCTTGGGTCACGCTCTTTCATTGGGACTTTCCTTATGCACTCTACAACAAAGGCGGCTGGCTTAACCGTGATAGCGCGGAATGGTTTGCTGATTACACCTCCGTTATTGTGGACAAGCTCTCCGATCGCGTCTCACATTGGATGACGCTCAACGAGCCACAATGTTTTGTGGGACTTGGCATGGAATTTGGCATTCATGCTCCCGGCGATCGATTGGGACGTAAAGAAGTTCTGCGTGCTAGCCACAACGTCTTACTCGCACATGGACGTGCTGTTCAAGTCATTCGCGCTGCCGCAAAAACTAACCCGACGATTGGTTGGGCTCCTGCAACAGCAACGTCCTACCCTTCTACTCCTCAAAAATCTGATATCGAGGCCGCTCGCAAGGCGATGTTTGATCACGATACAACTTTTGAGCTGAACAACGGTCGCAAAATTTCTGTTTGGAGTAATGCATGGTGGGGCGACCCGGTTATTTTTGGAAAATATCCTGAAGATTCCTGGAAAGCTTTTGGAGAAGATGTCCCTGAAATTATTCCTGGCGATATGGAGATTATTGCGCAACCAATCGATTTTTACGGCGTCAATATTTATAGCGGTATAGAAGTCCGTGCTGGAAAAAATGGCGAGACAGAATCAGTCCCCTCGCCTCAAGGAGCTGGCATGACGGCCTTCCGCTGGCCGGTCACACCAGAATGCCTTGGTTGGGGCGTGAAGTTTTTCTATGAACGTTACCAGAAGCCGATGGTCGTCACGGAAAACGGCCTCTCCTGTAACGATTGGATTTCACTCGATGGTGAAGTTCATGATCCACAACGGATCGATTTCTTAAATCGCTATCTTCTTTCATTAGAAAAATCCATTCAAGAGGGAGTCGATGTGCGAGGCTATTTTCAGTGGTCCATCATGGACAACTTCGAATGGGCTGAGGGTTACAAAGAACGTTTCGGCCTCATCTACGTCGATTATCCAACACAAAAAAGAATTTTAAAAGATTCAGCGAAGTGGTACCGCACCATTATCGAGAGCAATGGCGCGACGTTAGGAAAAAAGATTTAACCACAAAGTGCACAAATGCAGCTTTAGCGACTTTGAGGTGCAACTCGCTCGTGCCCACGAGCTCGCCCCTTACGGGGCTGCCTTCGGCATTTGGGCCAGCGGCCACCCGGGCCGGCTGTACGCTTGTGGTTAATTTTCTTCTCTTAAGTTGGCGTCATTGATTGAACGATTATCTCTCCTCGATCGACAGCAGATCCGCAATAGCATGCGGCTCGGTCCGCAGGTCATACTCTGTCAATTCAGCATCCATTACTTTGCAAGTTGCCAGCACTTGCTTGCACAAAAAGTAAGAGCAGAATTGAAGCACCCCGACCAACAAGAGGACATAGCGAAGAGCGAAGACATCTGAAATATAAATTGCAGCGCCAATGAAGAGTAGACCTCCGGTCAATCGTCCCACATAAATTGCAAATTCATTGTTCAATAAGTAGGCAAATTTATTGCGTTGCTCTTTTTTAGAAAGCAGGTCAATGACAAGCATCATGACAGGAGAAAAGGAGCATTCGATCAGCGCCGACGAAATAATTTGGCATGCCATAAACGCAAGAACTCCGACCGCGCTAAAAAGAATGGCATTACAAGTGCATCCTACAACAAAGAGGCCCAACCCGACGAAGAGAATCCAGATGCGATGCTCGGGTCGCGTCAATCTTGCGATACTATAAAAAACGAGCACCAATAAAATATTCCCCGTTGTTTGAATAATGCCTAAAGCCCCTTCCTGACCGCCAATGAGTTTCACTGTCAGCATGGCTGGAGCAGTAATCATGAATCCTTGTCCAATGCCGCGAAGTGCCTCCATGAAACAAACCTTGTACCAAAGAGGATCATACTTCCAATAAACAAATTTAGTCGCTTCAGGATTGGTGAAGTTGCCTCGACAAATAATGACTGAAGCTAAAAAAGCTAAGATGATGGCGCCAATCGCCACAAAAAAATACGCATGATTCCGATCTCCTCCAAACCACCCATACAACTGGCTTCCAGCAATAAACCAACCGACGGTAATCGGGGCAAGGATAGAACAAATTGTTAAGAAAAAATTTTCTAAGCCATAATAATAATTACGATTTTCATCCGTTGTACTGGCAAGAGCGAGGTAATCACGATTGGCCCAAAACAATCCCATCGCAACTCCCAAGAGGCCACCTGTCATCGTGATGCCGTAGATATCAAGTTCTTTGAGTGAGATCATGATAAATAGAGAAAACCCACTAATGAGCATGCCCAAAGCGTAGAGATATTTGACGCGGATAATTCTTAAAAGATATCCATTCAAAAAAAACGTAATCAGAATGCCCGTGTAGTTGGCCATGGGAAAACACATGACGAGATGCACATCGTTATTGCTATTACGCATGATGTACACGCCAACAAAAGCCCAGATCACAGGAAGAACACTCGCATAAATAAAATTTGTTGTTAGCAGCACTCGCATACTGTGAGGGTAAGAAAAAAATATTTTTAGTTCTTTAAGCACGTTCATTAGTTTTTAGGAGTTAAGGTTAACAAACAGAAAATGATTTTTTTGGAGTTCTGACAATCCTCTCAAAATGAACATCAGGAACTCCCATTTTGTCCTGAGCGTGTTCTATGGTAATGGAGCAAAGATTCCCATCGTCATCAAAATCAAGATAGGTATTTTCATCAACTTCTTCTGTTGTTACTGGTGCATTAACAAGCAGCGTGATCAACAATGTATCTGTATCCTCAAAATATTTACTGTTCACTAGTGGACGTTAACCAAAATAAACAAGTAAGTTCAAGATTAAAAAGTTTAACACCGACGCTGTTCAGCCCAAAAAGAACTCGCCTTTTAGATAAGACCTCATCTGTTCTTCGGAGTATCCCGCAATCGTATACTGCCAAATCTCTCGGAGGATCCGTCCCAGCGGATGCGATTTTAAAATTCCAGCACTTCCACAGGAAATTCTAGCTAAAAGCGAACATTGTTCAACGAGCTCCAATCCTTCATTGCGGAGTGCCAAAGGCGAAGTCGTTCCATCTTTGAGCCGAGTATAATATTTGTCCCAAGCTTGATCGAGGAGAGCATGTTGTTGCAACACTTCTGTCGTCGATCCGTAACGGCCCTCAAGGACGAAGTTGAGAAGCACCTTCGCAGCTCCCGCAAAATTATAAATACTAGGGTGCTCTGCAGGAAGTTTAGGTTTTACCAAATGACTTGTAATAATAGAGCTCTTAGGAATAAGCCATTGATCTAACACGACACTATTATTTGTGATGGAATTAAAAACGACTGTTTCAATTTTTGGCAACACGGTAATCGAACCCTCTTCTTGTTGCAGCGTCTCAAACGGCAGAAGCGTGTAATGAAGTTGATTTTCATATTCAAATGAGACCAAGAGGTGAGAAAAGTAAGTCGCTCCCGTCGTCCAAAGAAATTTTCCAGAAAGACGAAATCCTTCCGGCACTGCGGTCACCTTTAAAAGTTGAGGATTTTTTTGCAGCGCCAAACCAATTGCTTTCCCTTCACACGCCAATGATCGCAACACCTCCTCCACTTCGGGCTGAGGCAACAATGTTTTTAACCGAGAGATGCAATATTGATGCTGTGCTTGCAGGAAGAGCAGAGCGCCCGAGTATTGCGACAAAAGAATATTGTAATCAATCCATTCATGCCGTTCACCGCCAAGGCCACCAAGATATTTTGGAATGAGAAGATTCAACACTCCCAACTTAACAAATCGTGAATAAACATCACGATAGAGCTGTTCATCTTCATCAAGTTGGTTAGCAATCGGTACGACTTCTTTTTCCAGAAAGTCCGTCAGTTTTTGAAAAAATTGCTGCATGGTAAAAAAGAATATAAGAAATTCACAGCAATGGAAGCGATAGAAGGAATGTTAAAAATTAATTTTCCTAAGTTCTGCTTTTAAATTATCTCTCAACAAATCTTGGTGACGCTTTTTAATATTTTATTTTATTTTTTAAAATTTCTTTTATAGTCAAATTACTTAGAAATTACAGGGAAGAACGCAGGAATTTTTAGAAAAGGCCAGGCCGAAGACCCAGCGCTATCTAAACGATAACGTGACGGGATGAGAACGCAGTCTTTTCCTAAAAAGGACAAGTCAGTTGCTTGTAAGTTCTAAGTAATTTGACTATATCCCTTCTATCGCTTCCATCCCTGTGAATTATTTCTTCCCATAAATTTCACTCCCACTGTCCACAAACTCCGCAGCTTTCGCCTTCAAACCTTCTGCTAGTGCAGCTTCGTCAGAAAGTTTTTGTTCTGCTGCGTACTTGCGAACATCTTCCGTAATTTTCATCGAGCAGAAGTGTGGGCCGCACATCGAGCAGAAATGAGCCGTCTTGGCTCCCTCTTGCGGGAGCGTCTCATCATGAAATTCGCGAGCCGTGATTGGATCGAGCCCAAGATTAAATTGATCTTCCCAGCGAAATTCAAAACGCGCCTTGGAAAGTGCATTGTCGCGATATTGCGCACCGGGATGTCCTTTGGCGAGATCGGCTGCATGAGCTGCAATTTTGTAAGTAATAACGCCATCCTTCACATCTTTTTTATTCGGCAAGCCAAGATGTTCTTTCGGCGTCACGTAGCAAAGCATCGCGCAGCCATACCAACCAATCATCGCAGCTCCGATACCGCTGGTGATATGATCATAACCGGGAGCGATATCAGTTGTTAGCGGCCCAAGCGTGTAGAAGGGCGCTTCGTGGCACCACTCGAGTTGCTTTGCCATATTTTCTTCGATCATGTGCATCGGAACATGCCCAGGCCCTTCATTCATCACCTGCACACCCTTTTCCCAGGCCCTTTTGGTGAGATCACCTTGAACTTCAAGTTCCCCAAATTGTGCCTCATCATTGGCATCGGCAATCGAGCCAGGACGCAATCCATCGCCAATTGAAAAACTCACATCGTATGCCGCCATGATATCGCAAATATCATCCCAATGCGTGTAGAGAAAATTTTCTTTATGATGCGACAAACACCATTTGGCCATGATCGAACCACCACGACTCACGATGCCGGTCATACGTTGTGCCGTCATCGGAACAAATCTCAGAAGCACTCCAGCATGGATCGTAAAATAATCAACACCTTGCTCTGCTTGCTCAATCAACGTATCGCGAAAAATCTCCCACGTTAGCTCTTCCGCTCTCCCTCCCACTTTTTCGAGCGCTTGATAAATTGGGACTGTCCCGATCGGCACCGGTGAATTGCGCAAGATCCATTCGCGCGTCGCATGAATATTTTTTCCTGTCGAGAGATCCATCACCGTGTCAGCGCCCCATTTGGTGGCCCAGCGCATTTTTTCGACTTCTTCTTCAATGCTTGATGCTACGGCGCTGTTGCCGATGTTGGCATTAATCTTCACGAGAAAATTGCGTCCAATAATCATCGGTTCAAGTTCCGGATGATTGATGTTGGCTGGAATGATCGCACGTCCGGCAGCAACTTCATCACGCACAAACTCTGGCGTGATCAGCTTCGGAATTCGTTGTGGAAAACGACGAAAGACCGATGGCGTGTACTCCGAAGCAGGATTTTCCTGCGATCCCAGATGACGATGGTTCAATTCATTGCGCGCGCCACTTGATGATTCTTGAAGTTTTTCCAGACCTTGATTTTCACGGATCGCAATAAATTCCATCTCCGGCGTGATGATCCCCTGACGCGCATACCAGAGCTGCGTGACCGGATGGCCTTTGGAAGCGCGCAGCGGCTGTGGCTTCTTCCCTTGCATACCAGGAAACTCGACGAGCCGATTGCGTTCAGCATTACTCGCATACGCCGCATGCTTCTGACTCAAGTAACCATTATCCATCGGCTGCAGATGTCGACCTTCGTAAGACTCTACATCTTCACGTCCTTTGATACAGTCTGCACGGAGTCGCGGCAGTCCCTCAGTCACCTCCCCTTTAAAATCAGGATCTCCCCACGGCCCGCTACAATCGTAGAGGCGCACCGACTTATTTTCTTCTAAAGTTCCATCAAATTTTTTGGTGGACGACAGCGTCACCTCTCGCATCGGGACACGCACAGAGGAATGTAACGTTCCTGAAATGTAAATGCGCTTGCTCGCCGGCAGCGGCTCGCGACTACTCACTTCAGAGCTCTCAGTTACTTTGTCTTTTGAAGAAGTCATTTTTAAAAATTATTCCTTCAAAAATAGCGGACAGCGATCAATGAGTAACGTCTATTTTTGCGTAAGAACAAAAAAAATCCCGTAAGGAAGTACGATGACTTCATTACGGGATGATTTTTAAAGAAGTTTTAAAAAAAATAAACTATTCAACAACGTTTACCGGAACATGTACTGTTACATGTCTTGTCACGCTGTTGGCATCAGTAATATCTCCTTGAAATTCAAGATAAGTTGTTCCTGTGGCATTAGGCACAATTAGCAATGGTGAATCCAAACGAGTGTCCTCTAAAAACACTGAAATAATAGAGGCATTATCTCGTGTGTACTGCCACATTTCAAAGTTATTGGTATAGGCATAAGTTGGCAACGTATATAGAATAAAGCCTGTATTGCTATCAACTTCTTTCTTCCCACAATCATCCCAAGACTCTCCAACACTGAGACGCAATATCCGGGATTCATTTCCAGAAAGGTGCACTGTTAGAGGATCTGCAAGAACAACATGCCCATCTTCTGGAGCTTGAGGCACATTAACACGCCATGCTGAAACTAAAGAAAAATCCCAATAAAAAGGAAATTTAGGGTCAATGAAATACTCATCGAAAGAACCATCAGAAGACCGGACAGGCACAGATAATACTTTATGTAGATTGTCATAATTAATATCAGAGTTTGTAAAAGCCTCTTGAGAATGTGGCGTAGTACCCCCCTGTGCCTGAGTTAAAGAAATAATTACAGCAAATAATCCTACTAAGAAGAAGGTGTGAAGTTTTTTGTTTTTCATAAATATTTATGAGAGTTAGGAGTGATTCTCGGAAGCTAGTGTGTGCAAAAAAAAAATCAACTTTCAAATCACTGTTTTTTATATCCTCATTATTTTTTGTACTTCTGTGACAAAGGGATTTTCAAAGGCACTTGCGTAGGCATGGAGGGTCGTGGCTTTGATGCCGAGTTTTTTTCCAACTTCCTGCCATTTTGAAATAGCTTGGTAAACTTCTTTAAGAATTTTTTTAACCTCGGTTGTTGTAAGTGCAAAACGTGACGCAACCTCAAGCGCCATCTCAATGGAAGGCGCAACAAGCTCTTCGCTAATGGGAGTCTCGGGAGTACGCGAACGTTCTGTCCCTGGAACAGGATTCAGATCATAAGCCGGAGAGAGAGCCCAGCGACCGGGCTTGAACATCAGGAACCCGTGATTGCGAAGATGATCATCATAGTTGCTGGCAAGAAGTGAAAAAATAAGACGCCGCCACATCTCTTGAAGATCTTGCTCAATATGATCCCCAAATTGCCGAATACCGTCAGCCAGAAGCGTGTAAGCGCCAGGGTCATTCGATGCAAGCCCGAGGAGTGTATTGCCAGAGAGAAAGGGAATCCGTTGATCTCCACTCCGATCAAAGCGAGTGATAAGTGAGACGCTCTTTCTTTGCACCGAGAGGAGTTGGTGTTCGGCCACATTAACCCCTGCCTTCTTGGCTAATGTCAGCGCAAGAATTTCCCCAGCTGCAATGTCTCGAGTGTCATCAGGCTTAGAAAATTTAGCGATAGCAAGGCGCCCATCGTTGAGCATGATTGCAGATTTGGGACGTGCACCACCGAGAGGTGATCCCAAATCTAACAAGTAGCGAAGATCCTCGGCAGTTTCTGTCTCTTCATGAACAGCATTGGAAGCATTCAACAAAGTCCCAATACGCAAAAGCGGTGGCACTTTGCCGACAGAATGAGCCAGGAATGTCCCTGCTTTGTCATGTGAAAAACGCAAAGCTCCAACACGAGAATTATCTTCAAGAGCAAGGACGTAATCGAGATCATGTCGTAGAGGCCCCGGGTGCATACCTTTTCTAACCGAGCGTTCAATGAGCACTCTCCCCCAACGATCAGGACCGCAGTCTTGAAAAACTCCAAAAAGCGAAGAGGCATGGTGAGCGCCAGCACGAAGCGGCAGAGCAGTGGGATCAATGGCAAAAGCATCGGAACGCTTTATCCACTCCGAAGCATACTCAAACGAAGTGGCTGAGTTGCGTTCGGAAGTATGAAGTCGACCAACTGGTAACACTTCCTTTTTCCAATCAATGGACACTTCAACAGTCATGATCGTCGAATGCGTTGAGGCAATCTTTCTTCTTCTAAACTCAGACCGAGATCATCGCTTGCAGGGCTAGCAAGACTATTGAAGCGCTCATGCAGTTGTAAAATAAAAGTAGCTGTGGCCAAGGTTCCAATCGCAACCGAAGGATCTCCCTTTTCCAAACGCCACAAAGTATCACGACTCACAAAAAGTCGCGAAGCCATATCGGCCGTTGAGATTCTTCTCTTGCGTCGCGCCACGGCAAGATCACGCCCTAACTTGCGTAAGGCACGAGCAGCAGGAAGCGGTAATGACGAGGATGAAGGCATGCTAAATATCATCCGCTATAGAAGACGTTATGTCAATATGTGTCTTTTATAAGAGACATAAATCAAACAGCCTTACCAATAAAAAAATCCCGCAACGAAGCACAAGGACTTCGCTACGGGATGAATTTTTAAATTATTTCAAAAATAAGACTACTCTGTAACCGTGACAACCTCATCTACTGTGATGTGCCTTGTCACGTCAGCTGATCCGCCGGAATACGACCAGCTCAACCAAGACCAAGTTCCTTTATCGCCTTTTTTAACAATGATGTCCCCTTCATACTTGAGCGTTACCGTTCCTTCCCCCACTGGAGTAAAGTTATTGTAATTAGAACCGGCCTCATCTTTCCACAGATCACCAGCCTTACTTAAAATTGAAGCATCAATCTCATCAGCATTAGTGAGTTTAATATATTGACCTTCATCTGGATTCCGGCTTCCATCATTAGATAAAAACACAGCAAACGAAAAACTCTGGTTCATCTTTTTAGCCTCAGAAAGACTAATGTTAAAATTTAGTTCGACATAATTTGAGGGAGGAACCGAATCAATCGGTATCACCTGAGTAGCATTGCACAAGGCAGAAGACTGCTCCGCGCGTGCCTGCATGACGCAAGCGCTAGCAGCCAACAAGGCAGTTAAGAGGAAAGAACTAAGTGTTTTGTTTTTCATAATATTTATTTTACGTTTATGTGGGGTTAGAGGGTGAGCCGTGAAAGTTAGTATGTGCAAAAAAAAATCAACTTTATTCCATGACATTAACGGGCACTTGAACTGTTACATGTCTTTTTTGTGACGAGGCATACGGAACCCAGCTTCCTTCTTTGATGACGAGATCAGCCTCAAATTCTATAACCACAGATCCTATCCCCTGGGGATGCCACACTTTGATTTCTCGATCATCATTCGTCTTTGGAAACTCGTAAGCCAAAATGGATTTATTAATAGAATCCCAATTAGAAGGATTGAAATCACAACCAAGATCGTTGCTCTCACTGAAGAAATTCGAGGTGTAATAAGTGCTAGAATGCACGGTCAGGTTTAACGTATCACTAGAAAGCAGGAGCGTTATTGGATCAGCAATAATTGTTTGGTTGTTTTTTGCTGGTGCTATTTTCAAGTCAATGCAGATCGACTTTGTGATTCGTTGAGTTGTCACAATCATCGGCAGAGCGTCAGAACTATTGCTATTTTTCGAGGAATCGTTCTGAGCTTTTACTGAGATCAAACAAAGAAAAAAGGCGAGCGCGACTTTTACACTAAAGAGGGGGGTGTTTTTCATATTTTCCATTGGACTATACATGATAACATCCATCACTGCTAAAGTATTTTCTTATTTTAAAAAAATCATTTTTGCTCGACTTGACTGATTTCCTCAAACCTAAATCGTTCCTCATATTTTCCGCCAGCATGCTTCTTGCAACAAGCGAGGCACGCAATCTTACGACGTGGCTTGCGAACACGACTCAATATTTCCTTGCACGAAGGACAGCGGTAGAAAAATTTCCGCTGCTGGCGATGACGCACAAAAGGAAGTTGATGCGTTCGACTTTCGTTGGGAATACCAAGATCGACACAGGCCTGACGCCACTCGTCTCCATGCGGCGCAATTTTTTTTCTTCCGGAACGATCACGAGCGAGTAAGTGAGCCAATTCGTGGCGCAACGTTTTATCAATTTCTTCTTGTGAGATTTTTTGAAGTGCAGGGTTTAAAATCACCTCCCAACGTTGATAAGAAGCCAACCCTGCGGTCGTGCGCATACGCGAGTTCCAACGGACCGTAATTCGTTCTGCCAATTGAGGCGAAAGAGGCTGCAGCAACTGGCGCGCTTGTTTCTCTAAAACAGGATCTCTTTGAGCAGTGGAAGTTGATTGTTTTTTACCTATGAGAATTCTATTGGTGACTAAATCTTGAAGCCATGTCGACAGCATACTCTGGATGATATAATTTTTTTGATCTTGTGCGAGATTTTTACTTGGCTCCTCTGTTTTTAAAGCTAGGATGCGCCATGCGATTTTTGACTCTCTTTTTTCTTTCTAGTGTTTTCCTGAACGGCTCTTTTGCACTCGCGTCAGATTCACCCAAGCCACTGCCTAGTGACAAATTCAAACCACTAGCAGAACTCCTTCCAACACCCACCGAGCAACGCACGGCCTCCGGCGCGCCAGGAAAAGCCTATTGGCAGCAGCAAGTTGATCATGAAATTAACGTTGAAGTTGATGAAACAACACAAAGTTTAAAAGCCTCGGAAACGATCACCTATCATAACAATTCTCCTGACACGCTCACTTACCTCTGGCTGGAACTCGACCCCAACCTCTTTGCCAAACATTCTGCCAGCAATCTCACCGAAGTCTTAGCAGGCAATCAAACAGAATCGATTCATATTGAACAATTTCATCCAAAACAACTTCAGGCAGAATTGCTCAAAGAAAAATTTGATGGAAGTTCAACCATTGATGCTGTCACCGATGCTCAAGGAAAACCTCTTCCTTTTACCATCGCTGACACGATGATGAGGGTTGATCTTCCTACTCCATTAACCTCTGGAAGCACCCTTCGCTTCAACATCAGTTGGCATTACCAAATCAACGATGGAACGTTGCTTCCAGTTCGAACCGGCTACGAATATTTCAAAAAAGATAAAAACTATATTTTTGAAATCGCCAATTGGTATCCTCGGATGTGCTCCTACACCGATGTACGGGGATGGCAAAACAAGGCCTACCTTGGCGTTGGCGAATTCTCACTCGAGTTTGGCAATTACCTCGTCAAGATCACTCTCCCCGAAGACCACATCGTCAGTGCTTCCGGCGAGCTTCAAAATCCAGAGCAAGTCTTAACAGCGACACAACGTGAACGATTGAAAACAGCAGCTACCGCAAAACATCCGGTCTTCATCGTCACTCCTGAAGAGGCTAAAAAAAATGAGGCCCATCATCCTTCCGGAAAAAAAACTTGGGTTTTCAAAGCTGACAACATCCGTGCTTTTGCTTTTGCTTCTTCACGAAAATTTATTTGGGATGCGCAAGGGGTCCCTGCTGCAGTTTGCGAAGATCCCAAGAAACCGACAATAGCGATGTCTTTCTATCCCAAGGAAGCAGAGCCGCTCTGGTCTAAATATTCAACGCCCACTGTCCTCCACACGCTGGAAGTCTACACCCAACACACCTTCCCCTTCCCTTACCCAACGGTAAACTCCATCAACGGTCCCATTTTTGGAATGGAGTTTTCGATGATCTGTTTTAACGGAACACGTCCAGAAAAAGATGGAACGTATTCGAAAGAAAAAAAAGAAGAGCTCATTGCTGTCATCATTCACGAAGTGGGTCACAACTTTTTCCCGATGATTGTCAACAGCGACGAGCGCGAATGGGGATGGATGGACGAAGGTCTCAATACTTTTTTAGAACATCTTGCAACCGACCTCTGGGAAAAAGGTTTTCATAACGATCGCTCCGTTCCACGCAATCTTGCAAAATACATGACCGGGCCAGATCTCGTTCCGATCATGACTACCGCTGACTCGCTCTTGAAACTAGGAGGAAGCGCCTATACCAAACCTGCCGGCGGCCTCAACCTGCTTCGCGACACAATTCTTGGTCCAGAACGTTTTGACTTTGCTTTTAAAGTTTATGCTAATCGCTGGAAATTTAAGCGCCCAGAGCCAGCTGATTTTTTCCGCACGATTAGCGACGCAAGCGGATGCGACCTTGATTGGTTCTGGCGCGGATGGTTTTACTCCATCGATCCTTGCAGCATCTCCGTTGACACTGTTCATCAATATATCCTCGACACCGGCAATCCTTCATTAGACAAGCCTGTTGCTAAAAAAGAAAACGAAGAACGCATAAAAACAATCTCTGAAATACGCGATGCTAATGCGAAGACCTATGTTGAGCTTCATCCCGAACTTCAAGATTTTTACAGCAGCTACGATGTCTTTTCCGTCCTTCCAAGCGAACAAGAAAAATTCAAAGAGCTCTTGAAAAAATTAGAAGAAGAAGAGATTGATCCTAGCATTCTGACAACAAAAAGGAACTTCTACGTCATTGACTTCAGCAACCGTGGAGGCCTCATCATGCCGATCCCACTGAGGATTGATTATGCCGATAACACCAGCGAAGAGCTGCGCATTCCCGCTGAGATTTGGCGCACCAATAATGAAAAAGTTTCCAAACTTCTCATCACCACAAAAGAATTGAAATCAGTTCAAGTCGACCCTCACGAAGAGCTCCCTGAAATCCATCGCGATACTAACTTCTGGCCTCGTCATTTGGTGAAAGACCACTTCCAGTTTAAGCAAGAAGAGAAAAAGAAAAATCCAATGCAGGAGCTGGGGAAAAAGGCTTGAGTAACCGTTCAGTGCCGATAATGGGAAGAATGATGAGTAAAAAAAATAGAGGCTATGCCAGATAACTAGGTTAAATTCTTCCCAGCCCATTGCCTAAGTTGACGTAATTAGAGTTGAGGAAAAGGATTGTTAAAACGCCACTCAGATTCTTTTACAAAGAGATTAAAATGTTGTCGTGGGATACCATTAAATTTACGCGTATGACGCTTTGCTTGATTCCAAAAATCTTCTACTCCATTAATATGATTTGCTATCAGCGAAAAGCACTGAGTAATTTGACGATAGTTAACTTACTTAGAAATTACAGGGAAGAACGCAGGAATTTTTAGAAAAGGCCAGGCCGAAGACCGAGCGCTATCTAAACGATAACGTGACGGGATGAGAACGCAGTCTTTTCCTAAAAAGGACAAGTCAATTGCTTGTAAGCTCTAAGTAATTTGACTATATAACTCGACCTCAAGTTGACCGAAGCTGATCTGGCCTCACTCGGAAAGCGAGGCGCTCGCGCCTATGAAGCTGCCTTCGATATTATATCTGCCCCCCCAGTCGACTACATGCTGTTAATTTTTTTCTTTTTTATAAAAAGGCAACGTTGTCACCTCAGCCTTGTAATGCTTGCCTCGCACTTCGATCTCCACAATTTTCCCGAGCTCGCTCCATTCTATCGGCAAGTAGGCCATGGCAATTCCCTCTCCAAGACTTGGAGAAAAGGCACCGCTTGTTGTTTCTCCCAATAAGGTTTCGCCATCGTAGATGGAATAATGAGAACGGAGCGGCGGGCCTCCAGCACAAAGTTTCAGCGGCGTGAGACGAGATTTTAATCCAACAGCTCGCTGTTTTTCCAACGCGGCACGTCCTATAAAATCTCCTTTGAGCGGGTCATCGAGGGAAACAAATTTTTCAAGACCTGCTTCGAGCGGCGTCCGATCCATCGCAAGATCAGAACCATTGAGTGGATATCCCATTTCTAAACGCAACGTGTCACGCGCACCCAGCCCACATGGCTTCGCTCCCTCAGCAACGAGTTTGCGCCAGAGTTCCAATCCATCATGATGACTCAAGAAAATTTCAAATCCATCTTCTCCGGTATAGCCGGTCCGTGCGATCAGCCCAGCTTGATAACAGGGCATCGAAGCCATTCCGTTGCGTTTAGGCGCTTCTATTTCAGGGAGCAGTTTTTTTAGCAATACCTCCGCTTGCGGCCCCTGAAGCGCAAAGGCAGCATATTGATCGCTATGATCAAGGAGCGTCACGCTTCGATCGGCAGGCAAATAGTTCGTTAACCACGCCACATCTTCTTCTCGTCGGCTCGCATTGACGACAAAGAAAAAATCAGCTTCTCCGGTACGATAAAGAATAAGATCATCAATTACTCCCCCCGCTTCATTGAGCATCAACGTGTATTGACCACGCCCAATAGCAAGTTTGCCGACACGATTCGTAAACATCGTTTCAAGCCAGGCTGCAGCTCCTTCGCCTGAAACAAAAACTTCTCCCATGTGCGAGACATCAAAAATACCAACGGCTTTTCTGACTGCCTCATGTTCTTCTTTGATCCCGCCGTATTGAACCGGCATGTACCAGCCAGCAAAGTCGACCATGCGCGCTCCAGCTTCAAGGTGAGCGGGTTCGAGGGGAGAGTGAAGAACGTTTTCGATTGAGGATTGCATTTTTTTAATCTTAATTTGATGTGATTTTTAAGCTCGTTTCAAATGAACTTCCCTAGTGCGTTGAAAATTTGCTGATACGGATGAAGAGCAAGGAGCGACGGCGCACAGCGGCTGAGTGTATAGTTAATACTCGATGACGCGAGCACCGACGCGACGCAGCTCTTCGCCGCATCAGTAGAATTTACAATGTACTAGGAAAAGTTGAGATATGTATATGAGTTAAGGGTCCGCTCATACTCGCTCAAAAGCCTCATTCCCTCATTCGGTTTCAAACGATCGCTTTTGATGGCAGCATCGAGCTGAGCCTTGATACGACGAGACATCTCCTTGGGATCCCATTGCGTGTGGGTCAAAACACTTCCGACAGTTGTTCCCGGAATTTCTTCTTCAATGTAATATCCTTCCTCCTCATCTTCATCGAGGAAAACATGCATTTCATTGACGCGTCCAAAAAGATTATGCAAATCCCCCATGATGTCTTGATAGGCGCCCGTTAAGAAAAACCCGAGGTAGTAAGGCTCGTTAGGAATCAACCGATGCAGCGGCAATGTTGGTCGCACATCTTGAAAATCAATAAACTTTGCAATCTTTCCATCAGAATCACAGGTAATATCAACCAACATTCCTTGACGCTCTATTTTTTCGTGATGTCGATGAATCGGCATAATAGGAAACAACTGCCCTAAAGCCCAGTGATCGATGATCGATTGAAACACAGAAAAATTGCAAATGAGTTGATCCGCAAGAGAGACTTCTAATTCCTTTACCTCTTCAGGAACATACTTTACGCCCTTATAGAGTTGAACAACCCCTGCTGCAATCTGCCAGTAGAGCGCATCAATCTTAGCCTTAGAACGCAAATCAAGGATGCCCAATTCAAACATCGATTGCGCTTGATCGCGAATTTGTTGCGCATCGTGAAGGTTTTCTTGGCGCCGTTTTTTGGTCAACGAAGAACGAATCTCAAACATGTCATTCACAAGTTTGTGGTCGCTGGGCGCGGAAACAATTTCGCGAGGAGCATGCTCTTTTTCAATCACTCCAAAAGCCTCCACAATCAAGACGGAATGAGGCGCTGCAATATAACGCCCGCTTTCGCTGACAATGATCGGGTGTGGTACGCGTTCGGCATCGCAAATTTCCATGATGTTGTACACCAACGTTCGTGTATATTCATGCACCGAATAATTCATCGAACTATCAAATGAAGTGCGAGAGCCATCATAATCGACGGCAAGACCACCTCCCACATCGAGGTATTCTAGAGAATGCCCCATTTGATAGAGCTTAGCATAAAAACGAGTCGCCTCACTCGTAGCTCGAGTGATCGTACTAATGTCAGGAACTTGCGAGCCGACATGATAGTGCAACATTTTCAAGGCTTGAGGAATGCCCGCTTCGTGGAGCACATCACTCATCGTCACCAGCTCTGCTGTATCGAGTCCGAATTTTGCATTTTCACCACCGCTCGTCGCCCATTTTCCTGCCCCTTTGGAAAGGAGACGAACACGAGCTCCAATCATGGGAACCACTCCCATGCGTTTGCCAACAGCTAAAATTTGATAAAGTTCTTCCAATTTTTCGACAACAAGGATGACTTTTTTTCCCAGCTTCACTCCCATAAGAGCAGCCTGAATTAATTCTGGATCTTTATAACCATTACCGACCAGTAAACTTTCAGGATCCTCGTGAACGGAGAGCGCCGCAATCATCTCTGGCTTGCTGCCTGCTTCTAATCCAAAATGATATTTTTTGCCAGCATCAACAATTTCTTCTACCACCTCATGAAGTTGATTAACCTTGATTGGAAAAACACCTCGATAACAATTTTTATAACCAGCTTCTTCAATAGAAGTCGCAAACGATTCATTGAGTCGCCGCACGCGATCACGAAGGAGATCTTGAAAACGAATCAGTAGAGGCGCTCGAAATCCACGTTTTTTCCCCTCTTGCACGACGTCCATCAAATCGATGGCTTTCTCTTTTTCTCGCGTAGGAAGGATCGCTACATTTCCTTTTTCATTAATAGTGGCATACCCTTCGGACCATTCATTAATGTAGTAAGAGGCAGCTGCGTCGCTAGGAGCCTCAGTATGCTCACTAGGCGAGGTTGAAGCGTTGAAATGTTGAGGGGTTGAAACGAAGCTCATTTTAAAATGTTACCGTGAGTTACAGAACCAGTATTGTTTTTATCGTCAATTTTTCCAGAAGTCTTCATGAAGCTCAAAAATGCCTTTCAACGCTTTAACCTTTCAACGCTTCAACACTACCAAGGTTCCTACCTTGGTAGTCGCTTTCTTCGTCATCCATACGATTTTCTTCTGCAAGATCAGCAAGATGATTCCAGCCATCATAAAGAGATTCTGCTGCGTGCATCACTTGAGCGACCTCTTCGGAAAAACTTTTCCCATTTGATGCAGCAAGAGGAGCAATCTTGCTAATGGAAAGCATTCCTTCTTGCGTAATAAAAGCAATGATTCCCGTTGTAAGTCGACTTACGGCATTGAGTTGATGGAGGATCAAAAAGCGATCGTGATTGACTTCACAATTATCCAGATCCAGCAACATGAGATCGACTTCAATAATAGCCGCATCTGGCTCGGTTACATTTTCTGCAAAAGCATGTGGAATAATTCTCAAAACAAGATTATCCGTTGACATCTCAACCACTCCTTCTTGTTTATTAAAATCTTCTTTTGTTATCGAAGAACCAACAGCTACTAAGAATTCTTGAACCAGGGTAAAGTAAGTGCTCAGAGAAAGGTCTGTGTTCATCGTTATCATTTAATTTGAATATTTCATGCAAGCTGCAATGAAGCCTTTAAAAAGGGGATGCGGTGCATTGGGCTTACTTTGAAACTCAGGATGAAATTGAACAGCTAAAAACCAAGGATGATTCGGCAGTTCTACAATCTCCACCAATGTTCCATCCAGCGATGTTCCTGAAACATTGAACCCTGCTGCTTCCATCCGTTCACGATAAGCGTTGTTGAACTCCCAGCGATGTCGATGCCGCTCTGCGATTTCAGTGCGACCATACACTTGATGAGCCAGCGAATTTTTTTTGAGGAGCGCTGGCCATGTTCCCAACCTCATCGAGCCACCTTTGGCAGCAACCTCTTTTTGTTCCTCGAGCAAACAGATCACTGGCTCTGGCGTTGTCGGATCAAACTCAGTGCTATTACTTCTTTGGAGTCCACAGACATTACGAGCAAACTCAATGGTTGCAATCTGCATTCCAAGACAAAGACCTAAGAACGGAATGCCATGCTCTCGTGCATACCGTGTTGCGGCGATTTTTCCTTCGGTACCACGGTCTCCAAACCCTCCTGGAACCAAGATTCCAGCGACTCCAGCAAGATATTTTTCGGCTCCCTCTTGCTCGATCTCCTCTGCATCGACAATCACTAATTCCACTCCGCAATCATTCGCAGCACCAGCATGAGTAAGGGATTCATAAATGCTTTTGTAAGCATCTTGGAGTTCATATTTGCTAATAATGGCAATCGTAACATAGTGTGATGGAGTAACAATCGTATCGACTAATTTTTTCCACTCCGACATTTCTGCTGGCGGAGCCTGAATCCCAAACAGGCGACAAATTTTTTCATCCAGCCCTTCGTGCTGTAACATGAGAGGATATTCGTAAATCGAATGCTCCACGTCGCGCGCTTCAATCACTCCATCCACAGGAACGTTACAATAAAGCGATAATTTTTCGCGCACTTCCTCGTTGAGCGGCTGCTCGGTGCGGCAGAGCAGCACTTGCGGCTGCAATCCAATTTCACGCAACTTCGCAACACTTTGTTGTGTCGGCTTGGTCTTCAGCTCACCAGCAGCTTTGATAAAGGGAAGCAAGGTCACATGCATCAAGATCGCATTCTCAGAACCCACTTGTAACATGAACTGACGAATGGCTTCTAAAAAGGGCAACCCTTCAATGTCTCCCGTCGTTCCTCCAATTTCTGTGATTAAAATATCGGCGTTGTTGGTCTCTTCAAAAGAACGAATGCGTTTTTTGATCTCGTCGGTGATATGAGGAATCACTTGAACTGTTTTTCCTAAATAATCGCCGCGACGCTCTTTGGAAAGAACCGTCTCGTAGACCTGGCCGCTCGTTATGTTGTTGGCACGCGTGAGCAACGAATTCGTGAACCGTTCATAATGTCCCAAATCCAGATCAGTCTCTGCTCCATCAGCCAACACATAAACTTCTCCGTGTTGCAGAGGATTCATCGTCCCTGGATCAACGTTGAGATAGGGATCAAATTTTTGTAATGCGACTCGTTGCCCGCGGCGCTCTAAGAGCGTGCCTAAGGAGGCCGAAGCAAGGCCTTTTCCAAGAGAACTAACAACTCCACCTGTTACAAAAATATATTTCATCGTTTGTCAAAGTACAAACGATATACGAAGACAATCCAGCCTGCTATTGAAAAAAATAAAAAATGGATTTTTTTTACAGTACTTTTGGGATCATGACTCAAAAGCATTTACAGCTATTGGAAGAAATAAAAACTACAACCTTACTCTCGTACGATTCGCAGGCCCACTCGTTGGAATAGCATTTTTGTTTTGTTCTTTTATTTTTCTATTCAGCTGCTGCATCACGGTTGTCCGCTCTGCAATTTTTTGATCGATTTGATTAATTAAAATCCCTTGGATCTTTTGATATTTTTCATCCCGGATAAAAGGTTGAAGGAAGTCCTTGATATCAGTTTTTATTTTTTCATCAGCCTCATTTGCTCTTTGAAGCAAGCCGACAGCGTGACCACTATCACCCCAGCGAGACAATGCTGATGTGCTTTTTTTCCAAGCCTGTTGCAGTGAAAAATAGCCAAAAGAGGTCCTTGCAGCTTGAGGCAGTGCTCGTATCGGGCCAGTAACACCGCCTAAAAAAATTCCTGCTAAAACTGGCACTGCAGCAATTGGTCCCGTACTGATTATTAGCGGCGCTTTATCAAGAGCTTTTTCCACAGCTTGACCTCCTTCCATAGCTCCATCAACAAATCCTGCTAACGACAGTCCAGCAGTACCTGCAACAGCACCAGCACCTCGAACTACAAACTCAGCTACAGCGCTCAACCCTTCGAGAAGTGGAACGTAGGGAGAGCTCAATTCTTGACGTGCTTGTTGTAACGAGTCTTGATCTCCCTGCATCGTTACAAAATTCACTAAAGTATTCGTATTGGTTTCTGGTTTTGTCGCCATCATATCACCGACATTCTGAACAGTCATCTCTCCTTGACAGGCAGAAAGCATTCTTTCTGCTTCAGAAGAACCATAATGACTTCTCAAGGCTTTTTTAATAAGGCTTTTCACTTCCTGACTCTCTTCTGAAGTTGGTTCCCTATCCGGCGCCTCCATCTCAATCCAGATTCCACGGTCATCAGGAAAGCGCGTTTTTATTCCTGCAGGAATGAAAGATGGTACGACCGAAGTCCATTCATCGGTTTTTCCAGGGAGAAGAACTGCAAGACGAACTGGAGGCTGGCCATTATTAAGAATCAGTTTCTTATTAGCGACTTCAGCACCTTGATTTGCTTCAAAAAGCTTTGTAGTCTCATCATGCAAATCTGCGAAGTCAAGAATCCGCAGACAAGTCATCGTTGGAGCTGACTTAAAGAGATTTCCTAACACTCTTGCTAGCTCATCAGCTTCTCCAACACTCAGCGCCAAATCTTGAATAGCTTGCTCGGGTGTCATTGAAACTTGGCTCACCTCGCTAGCTTCAATATGCATGGCAGCAGTACTAGCATTGGTTGCAGGGCGAGGATTGCTAGGGGCAATCTCTATTTCATGTCCTTGCTGATCTCTTCCTATCGGCTCTTGAGTTATAGCATCCCCTTGTTGCGCTTGCCTTCGAAGGTTTCGAAGACCCTCGATATTTACTGGCGGCAGTTCTCCTCCGAGATTCATATATTATCCTTAGCTTAGGTGTTGAGAGAGTCTTCTAAAAACTTTTCTCGCTCTGCATGCTCTTCATCGCTGACAATAGAGATCAATGCTCCTGGTGATGTCAATACTGGAAGCTGCACCCAAGAGCGACAGCCGCCAAAGCGTTTTTCCATGGGGAGCTGAATGCTGGGGCTCATACGATAGACCCGCACAAAAGCAACATGCAATCCCTCACTTGCTTTTACTGCATTGTAAGAAAACCGTTCATCAATCACGGAATCATGCAACACATGGAGTTTTTCCAATCGCGCTATTTTTTTGCGATCACTCACGAAACCACTCCAATCAACATGGACAACATATTCCAAAGTTACTGTCTCTGGATTTTCTACAATGACAGCAGGTGTATAGGACGGCCGCATTTTTTCTAACTGACCATGAAACCAAGTTGGAAAAAGAAAAAAATCCTCATGCTCAAATCCAAATCCTTTTTTCCCTTCCGCTATTCCGCCTTTACGCAAGAGCAGGCTTTGATTGCCAGATCCTAACGCCTCGCACACAAGCGCCCATTCTTTGAAGGCGATGCCGTTGTTCCACAACGGCGGTTGGTAGTTCGCATCCCCGCCTTTGCGGGGATAAGGTTGCAGCAGCAGTTCACAGTTGACGACTTGTTGATTCATTGAAAAATAGAATTTTGCTTTTTGATGATGCAAAGATTTTACGAGACAATTTTGACTTCACCAATAAAATACTGATCACCCATCTAAAACAACTGCGAACTGCCAACTACCAACCGCGAACTTATTCTGCATAGCAGAATGATTACCCTCTCATGCTCCACTCCTTCGATCTTCACCTCCATACTTTTTTTTCACATGATGCCACGGACTCTCCGGAGGCCATGATTGCAGCTGCTAAGAAAAAAGGTCTGAGCGGGATTGCGATCACCGATCATGACACCTGTGAAGGCGTTGACTATTTGCGCCGCAAAGGGCTCATTCGTGATAATGGAGAGGCCGTCGATGGCTTTTTGATCATCCCTGGCGTAGAAGTCTCGACAAAAGATGGCCATCTTCTCTGCCTCGGAACGACCCTGCCTTACATGAAACGAAAACCAGCATTGGAAGTTGTTGCGGCCATCCAAGAACGTGGCGGCATCGCGGTAGCACCTCATGCCTACGATCGTTTTCGCGCGGGAATTCGTGAAGAAATTTTGAATGACCTTGATCTTGCTGCGATTGAAATTTTCAACGCAGCAGTTTCCATGAAGCGTTTTAATACTCACGCCTCAAACTATGCTCAACGTCGTGGCTTAGCTAGCACCGCTGCAAGTGACGCCCATCATGCTGCTGCCGTCGGCGTTAGCTCGACCAGTTACGAATTGCCAACATTGTCACAAACTGATCTCCTATCAGCAATCTCTCAGGGAGGAACGTTGACAGAAAATTATTTGTCTTTTTCGCAATCCATGAGGAAAAATTTTGGAAATTGGTTTAGGGTTTTGAATGCGAAGCCAAACTCGAAATAAGTTAGCAAATCTTTATTCTCTTTTTTATGTCCTCTTATATTCCAAGAACAGACCCTCTCCCTTCACCTGCTTTTGACCAACTGTCATCAAATCTCGATGAGATCCCGGTTACTTCAAGAGACTCGAGCTCTCGAAATGCACCTCTTGCTGGCAGACCTATCTCACAAGCTTCTAGCTCTGCCCAACAATCTCCTCGCTCTATTTTAAAAAGCAGCTCTTCAGGTCATACTGTTACCACTGCCGCATCAGAAATTAATCTTATAAAAAAAAGTGTTTCATTTCATCGCGATGCTCCCTTGTCGTTCCGTGATGTCACCGATTACGGAGAGACTTCAGATTTACCCACAATAATAAAAACAGCTCCGAAAGCAGATCAATTTACACTTCGAACATCGGAGCAAATTAAAGATGGGGCTAAAGCTGTTTTCACAGCTCGAACACAAGACTTGGAAACAGCAACAAAAATGTGCAACAAGTTCTTCAACGAAAACCCCAATCTTGATAAGGAAAGTGTTACTCAAATAAAAGAAAAGCTCTCGATAATTCAAGACCACGCAACCAAGGCTAAAAAATATAGCACCTGGACAACGGCGAGACATTCTCTACTTCAGGGAAACAAAGAGTTAGCAAAGAAATTAGAAGAGACAGGCTATAGCATCGGTTCTGATTGGAATCCACAACAACTTCAGGAAGATTGGAGGAACGTACAGGAGGAGCCATGGGCCACTCACGATGCTCTATTTGATCTTCAAAAAACAATTGCTGCTGCCATCAGCAAGAAACCATCGAGCAAAAATCAATTACCTCAACAGGCCGAACAAAAACAGCCTGAAAGAACTGCAACGAATATTGACAGAAGCTCTAAAAGACAGGAATCCGAGCCTCTTCAAAGAACATATGCTAGCTATGCGCATCAGACTCATGAAGACACTGTTTACCTTCCTGACGGAGGTGCCATTGATCGAAACAAATACGATATTGGCAACGTAGAGTATCATGATGATGGAACATCTACTATTACAGATATGCACGGAACGAGATATGACTATCCACCGCGCAGACCATCTAGCGATTCGTGCACCGTTTCTTAAAAAACGCGTTTATTTGACCTGTAGCGCTCTTTTTGGGTAAGGGTGCTATGATCTATGCCGGAGTTTGTAATTTTTGAAATTCATCAAATCATCAAAATAATCAACATGTTATCATGAATTTGATAATTTTTCATGTGACAATATTCAGTGATTTTCTCTGTAGAAATACTGCTTAGAGACTTAATTTTATCTCTTATTTTTTAATCCTCACCGCATTTTTCCGATCGAGTTTGAGCACTCCTTCTACATCGACTTCGATCATAGCTTTGACATCACTGATTTTTTCCCCACGCCACATCACACTTCCACCTTCGATCAGGCGTCGCGCATCGCCACGTGATTTTGTAATTTTAAAACATTGTTGAAACGCATCGACAACGAGCGAAATCATATCGCGTGGCACATCAGCAGCAGGAGCGTAATCAGGCAACTCCGCGGACTCGAGATCGCGTTTTGAAAAACGAAGTTCAAAATCAGCACGTGCCTCTTTCGCGGCTGCAGCGCTGTGATAGCGAGCGACGATCCGTTCTGCCAATGATTTCTTTGCTTCCATGGGATGAAGCGAGGCATCCAGTTGCTCGCCGAGCAACAAGTTGTAATAAGTCTCCATCAGCTCATCAGAGATGCTCATCAATTTTCCAAACATCCCTGTCGGCGCTTCGTCAACGCCCACAAAATTTCCAAGGCTCTTGCTCATTTTTTGAACGCCATCGAGTCCCACCAAGAGCGGCATGGTCATCACAATCTGCTGCTCCTGTTTTTCTTCGCGCTGAAGATCGCGCCCCACGAGCAAATTAAAAAGCTGGTCCGTTCCACCGAGCTCCACATCGGCTTGCACCATGACCGAGTCCCACCCTTGCATCACCGGATATTGCAGCTCGTGCAAATGAATCGCATGTCCTTGATCAACACGATTCCGAAAATCTTCTCGCTGCAACATCTGCTGCAAGGTGACGCGACTATTGAGCTTGATCACATCAGCAAATTTCATGGGCGCGAGCCACTCGCTATTGAAACGAAGTTCTGTTTTTTCAGGATCCAAAACTTTGAACGCTTGCGATTGATAAGTCTTCGCATTTTCTAAAATCTGTTCCAAAGAAAGATGTGGCCGCGTCGTCGAACGCCCGCTCGGATCGCCAATCATCGTCGTGTAATCGCCGATGATGAGAACCGCTTGATGCCCGAGTTCTTGAAATTGGCGCAGCTTTTGGAATACAACCGTGTGTCCAAGATGAATGTCGGAAGAAGTCGGATCAACGCCGAGCTTGACGCGCAGCGGCCGTCCGAGCTTCAACTTGGCTTGAAGTTCGGCTTTACTGTGGACATTCACACATCCGGTGATGAGTTGTTGTAAGGGATCAATGGGAGAGGTCATAGAAAGAAGAAATTAACCACAAAGAGCACAAAGAACACAAAGAAAATCACTCAAAACTTTTTTCTAACATCTCTCGAACTTCTGCGGGAGATTTTTTTTGTTGCAACGCTTGTTGAACATCGTGATCGAGACCGCCTTGTGCCTTTGCATCGGGACAAAATCGTTTAGTCGGATAGGAAGAGGTTGCTAGCGTTATTGCTCTATCCATTTGAAAGTCAGAAGCCATCGAACAAGATCGAGTCGGAAAAACTTTTTTCTCCAATTGTCTTTGCGATCCTGACCAAGCAGGCTTCACTTCATCAAGTGCGATTTTTTTTCCAATCCAAGCATTCTTCATCCCTAAAAAAGAGCGCGTCGGATACGAAGCGAAAGAAACAGCCGATGAAGAAAAAGGTCGTCTCGATGGATTTTTGACCACAACCATTTTTTGAGATGGGTAGCTTTGATCTTGATACAAACTTCTCTTTTGTCCTTGAATCGCCCTCAATCGCAGGCTCTCAGGAGAGGAAGGCACTTCGACTTGTTCTGAAGAAGCGGCGTGAAGAATTAAAACAAACAAACTACACAAACTAAGCATCAAGGTCATCCGTACCATAAAAAAACTCTTGCTCCTTCTTTTCACGCTTACGAATGATCACTGGCGAACGACGTGCATCTAAGACGGCACTCACATAGACTACTGAATCTACAATTGCGTAATAAATCCAATAGGGAAATTTCCTAGACTTTACGCGAAAGAGACTTCCTCGCTTTGAATGAATGCCTGCAGTAAATTGTAACGCCTGAGCTTCTGCAGAAAGCTTGTTAACAAAATAGGCACCAATTCCTGACTCCTGCCGTTCATAAAAATCGAAACCACGAAGCAAATCCTTTTTGGCTGATGGTAATATTTCAACTTCTGAGCCATTCATCTTTAAATATCCAGCTCAGCTTTGAGTTCTTTAATGGCTTCCTCTAAATTTTGTCCTAATACTTTACAATTTCTCAACTCTCCCTCCCGTTCCTTCAAAACAGACTCATGCCAGGTCGGCGGCTCTTCTCCCACAAGAGAGGCCTCCGCTTCTAATTTTTCTAAGACTTCTTGATAAGAACGCTGGTTCACGGTTTCCTTTTTGTTTTCTTTCTTGGAAAGCGGTTTTGTCTTTTCGTTTAATAAAGTCGTCATCGTGCGCTTCTAACATCTGGTGCCAGGGAAGTCAATTTCTTAATAGCATTTGGCAAAATTTTTTAAGGAATCTTGCATCTTCGACCAACAACTGTTATCTATCACCAAATGATTTCATCCTTCATCGCTTCTTCTCCTCTTTTTTTGGCCTTTGGTATTCCCAGTGGTCCTGATCTCATCGTTCTGCTCATCATTGTTCTCGTGCTTTTTGGTGCGAAACGCCTTCCTGAAATTGCTCGCAGCTTAGGACAGAGCGTTCATGAATTTAAAAAAGCAAAGCAAGAGTTCGAAGAGGCAGCCAATGCTAAGCCCACTTCAGCAATCCCACCAACAGGCGCTCCAGTAGCTACTCCAACGGTAGCATCAGCTGCTTCAGAAGAGCCAAAAGCTTCACAGCAAAGTTAAGTTGAGCGTGAACATGGTCACGCTCTGGCAACAGTGCTTCCATTGGTGTTTAGGCTGTTGGACCGCTTTCTGTCTCGTCTTCTCCCCGTCCGTTGCTCAAGTTCCTCAACCTCTCCCCTCCTCATCCAATGGGGTTGTAGTAGCTTCTTACAACGTTGAAAACTATCTCATGATGCCGCGCTGGGTCGACGGACATTATCGAAGCAATGCAGGAAAGCCAGTCGCAGAAAAAGAAGCGGTCACCAAAATGTTGACCCTCATTCATCCTGACATCGTTGGCTTGATGGAAATCGGCGATCAGCGTCAATTTAATGATTTAGAGCGACGTCTCCAAGAAGCTGGCATGACCTTCAGTGACAGCGAATATCTTCAAGGCCCCGACAAGCAGCGTCATGTCGCCCTGTTAAGTCGCTTTCCTATTGTGGAACGTCACTCTGAAGGATTCATTCCCATTCAACTTCAAGGAAAAACTTTTTATAGCTCTCGCGGTTTTCTTGATGTCACGATAGCGCTTCCTTCTAATTTAAAACTTCGGGTGCTTTGCGTGCATCTCAAATCGAAGATTCCTGTTCCGGAATATTCTCAGTTTACTTTTCGAGCTGCAGAAGCAGCAGCATTGAAATCAAAAATTGAAACGATCTTAACAAATGATCCAACAACACCTCTGCTTGTGATGGGAGATTTTAATGACACAAAAAACTCCCTCTCCATTAAAACGCTTTTGGGCAATCCTGGTACTCCTGCGATTCTCAGTGCGTTAGAGCTTCATGATGCCCAGGGAGAACGTTGGACCGAATATTGGAAAGAAGCGGATGAATATTCTCGCATCGATTACATCATGGTAAATGATGCTCTCAAAAAAAGAATTGATACAGATCACTCAGCGATCGAACGTCCTGCCTTTTGGAATGAGGCCAGCGACCATTGTCCTGTTTTTACGACAGTGAATGTAGCGCCTGTTCAATAACACAGATTGTCGCTTCAACATTTTTTTCAATACTAAATTCAGCACCTCGTACAGCACAAGTGTGACGAATTTTTTCCACATCGCCCGGATCTTGTAACCATCCCTGCCATTGATGCAGGGCAGCTGCAAAAGCTTCCACATCGCGTGGATCAGCAACGATGCTCCCATGAATGGACGAGTCCAAAATTTCGGAACAACCATTAGCCGCAGAGGTAATGACGGGCAAACCTGCAGCCAGAGCCTCGAGCGAGGCATTGGAGAAAGGATCGTAAAGCGTTGGTAAAATAAAAATGTCTGCTGCCGCGTAGAGTCGAGAGAGTTCTTTAACAGGCCCTATAAATTTGACAGCCGGAGATTGATAGTGATGACTCTTTCCTTTTCCAGCAACCCAAAGTCTCATTCTGACATCAGGATGACATTGGTTGACCTTCTCAACAGCCATCAAAGCCGTTTCCAACCCCTTCCTCTTCCAACCTGATCCTACAAAAAGCACCGTACATTCCTTCTCTCCCATACCAAATTCTTTTCGAAAAGCAGCGCGTTGTTCAGGTGCTATGGAAGCTGGTGTAGGAACTCCATTTGGAATCACAGTGATACGAGAAGGCGAGACCGAAAAGCAATTCCTGATTTCTTGCGCCACCATGTGAGAGTTCGCAATAATTTTAGTTTTACTCTCGGGAGAAAAAAGTTCCCGTTCGAGTCGCAGAACCTCACGATGCTTTCGGTTCATCTTGCTCATCAGCCGCTGCCACCACGGTTGCACCAGCGCCTGTCGATCGAGCCAGGCCGCATGGACCCCATCACCGGCACGAAAAATATCACACCCCGGAACACGTTCGAAGGAAAAAAGAAGATCGAGCTGCTGTTCTTTTTTCACGCGAAGAGCGGCAACTCCAAGATCACGTAAATTTTTTTGCGGCAAGACAATCGTTTCTCCTCCTGGCCATTCTTCACGTGGCCATTCACCTGTTCCTAACAAAATCACACGATAACCTTCTCGACGCAATCCCTCCGCGAGGCGCTTTAAATAAGCCTCAGCTCCTCCCGCAGAAGAATATCCCCGCCTTAAAAATCCAATGGTCATCATGAGTTGAAAAGTTGAGCGCTACGTCATTCCCGCGAAGGCGGGAATTCGCAGCTGTTGAGCGTCGCTAACGCGACTGTTGAAAGGTTTAAAACAATAAAGAAAATTTTATTAAATTTAGATTACAAAAATTTGTTTTGATTTCATAAACTAATACCATTGTTTCCTCAACCCCTCAACTTCTCAACAGCCGCGTGAGCGGCGGCTCAACCAAAAACTTCCATTGTCAAATCTCATCCACCAAGCTAAAGAGGATCCCCTGACGCAAGAATTCTTGGATTATTTAGAAATAGGACGTCTCTACTCGCCTCAAACTTTACGTGCCTATCGCCAGTCACTCGAGCATTTTCGAGCTTTTCAACCAACATCATCCTGGAAAGAAAAAACCACTGACGATTTTCGTTCTTATCTTTTGGAGTTAATGAAAGTAAATGCTTCGCGAGCTACCATCCGTCTGCGTTTCGCGGCGCTTCGCAGCTTTTTTAATTACCTCACAGAACGTTCCTACCTTCCTAGCAATCTCCTCAAACAGATCTCTCTCCCCAAACTCGAAAAATCGCTACCTCATTTTCTCACGATTCCTCAAATTACGACACTTTTAGAAACGCCAACTCAAAAAGAAAAAACACAACAAGCTCCCTCGTGGATGAGCGCACGCGACATCGCGATTCTAGAACTCTTTTATTCTTCAGGATTGCGGCTCTCGGAATTAGTAGGTTTGAATATTAACGATCTGGATGTTCTTGGAGAAACAGTCCGTGTGATGGGAAAAGGTTCTAAAGAGCGCATCGTTCCTGTTGGAAACATAGCACTCGAGGCCATTTCCCACTATCGCCATCTAGCGAAGGTAGAAGCAGGAGCTCTGTTTATTAACAAAAGCCGCAAGCGCCTCAGTGCAACAGCTGTTTGGCAGATGCTCAAAAAATATCTTCGCGAAGCTGGTCTTCCAACAACATTAAGTCCTCACGCTCTCCGCCATTCTTTTGCAACACACCTCCTGGATCGCGGAGCCGATCTTCGCAGCGTTCAATCACTCTTGGGTCATGCCAGCTTAACCACTACTCAAATTTACACTCATGTGACAACGGAGCGCCTGAAGGCTGCTTATCAGACGGCACATCCGCGGGCATGAAGAAAGTTTGAGTTCTTGAAGTTTGAGCTTGAGTTCTCTAGGCTTCGCTTTATAAAGATTTTTTTACAAATTTATGAAAAACTTCCTCTCCTCCCTTGTTGTTCTCATCACAGCCATCAGCTCGCTCTCAGCTCAAACAACAGGAACTCCCGACAACCCTCCGATCTTAACTCCTCCAAATATCGACAACCCACCAGCTCCAGTTATTAGTTATCCAATAGGAACAATCAGTCAGCCTGTTGTAGCAGGAGAATATTGCACTTTTTTGACTGACACACTTGCACCTCAGAACGAACTCTCCCTGGATTCGCTAAAAGAAAAGTTTGGAATTACTACTGATGGTCCCCTAGCTTGTGATGGATTGGCGAACAAGTATGCTTTTTATTGGGACTTAAATCGAAGCAGTGAAATAATAACTACGGTTCCTTCCCTAGAAGTTCAACAGCTCTTTAACAATTGGCGAAACAATCCTTATTCTCAAGAGCTTCTCGACTACATGGTCGATGTTTATCACACTGACCCAAAATCCATAGGAAGCAAAATTAGCAGAAATCACACAACGTATGCTCCAAGCAACATCTTGCAGCTCTACCCAAGCTCTACAACGTTGCCAAAAGCTAAAAACTTGGCCCTTTATCCAGCAGGTGCCAACTATCTGCTTTATAATGAACGAGGCGTTCCGGTTTCAATAGATGTTCACACCCCGATTAATCCAAAAAATTTCATCTCTACAGATAGATACAAACTTCAATCGCACGACTACCATCGTCCAGTTGCTATAGGGCCAGCGCTGTAAAGCTCATCCGAAAAATAATTTTTTTGACAAAGCTAGGTAGTTTGAAATCCCCTTGTGGCATAATTCACGACATAACCTTCGTGCAAGAGCCACGAGAGATCCTTCATCAGCGTGGCTTCGTGCTCTGCTGCTTCCTGCTCGGGAGAGCGTGATGCTAACAGAGCTTTCCATTGCTCGGCTCGAGGAGCAGCAGCATGTACTTTTAATGTCTCCAATAAATTCTTCACAGAATCTGAAACCGCTCTCTCTTGCTGATAAAAAGGGCGTGGACGAGCTATAGAAGCATAAACAATATTCTCGTGTGCCTTGAAAAGCTGAAGCCCTCGTGCTGCCAATGCCTGTCCTACTTCTTGTGAGAAAGGGAGTGGAAAACGTTTTAAAGATTCCACTTCGTCTTCAACCATACGTCGCACTACAGGAGAAGATTGTTGCGATGCGATAGGATTGGAAAGAATTGTTTCTCCCTCTACTTTTTTTATTACGGAAGCCCCGTGATTTTTTTTGAAATGTTCTTCTGTTTCGGTGAGAGATCCTATTTCTTCTTCGGCAGGAGCGAGCAGACTTCTTTCCAAACTCGCTGCTGGCGATGCAGTGCCAGGAGCCTCCGGCGCAGAGCGACTGAGTGTATCGTCAATACTCGATGGCGCGAGCACCGGAGCAACGACGCAATTCGCGTCAGCAGTAGAGTTTCGAAAGAAGTCTAATAGATAGAAGACTTCCTGAGAACTCTGCTCCTCCTTCCAACGTTCGAGCAATGCCTCATCACGACTCATCTGAATCCGACTTTTAAAAACCTCAAAAGGAACGTGAGAAAAACGCTCTGCATGAAGTTGTCGAATTTTATTTTGATACTCATGGTGATTGGGCGGCCCTAGTAAAGTTTGACTCATGCCACACACGCCGATAGAGCTGTAGGAGCCCTTTGGAGCCTCAGTTGTTATTTTTTCTGAACGATAATAGCGATCACGGTAATGAGTAAAAGCATGTGCTAGCGCTTCTTTTTCACTGAGCCACAATGTTTCATCGAGCACGCATTGAAACAATGTCGTTACCTTTTCATCAGATCGTTGATTTAATTTTACATGATAACGTTGTGGCTTCTCCAAAAGCAGTCGCGCCAATTGAAATAGAGAATAAGCCTTCATCTCCTTGCGAATCTGTTTCGCCATTTCATCGATACCTCGAGCTTCTGGAATCAGTTGAATTTTCCATCCAGAGAGAACAGGAGGAAGTTCTCTCGGCTTCGAAAAAGCAGGCTCTTGAGAAAAAGGCTTTCGCGATTTCATTTTTCCAGAAGGATGCCTTCTCTCGTATCCGTTTGCACCACCACTACGTCTTTCTTTTTTTTCTTCTCTCTCTGGAGTCGATCGAAAAGAATGTTGCTGCTCTCCTGCCTTTGTCCACGCTGGACGAAAAAGAGAACTTAAATCAGTATCTTGTAATAAAAAAGGGGTTTGCTCGCTCATAAAAAAAATTCAATGAAATTAACAAAGACTGATTGGGATAGGTTGAAAACATTACGAGATCGATTTCTTCATGATGCTTCAGAAAATTATTGGTCCACTCAACGAGATTTAGAACTTTATGATCTCGTGTTTGCGGCACGCATTGGTTGGAAATGGAACGCGGTACTTGACAGTTTAACTCGTACTGGATGGAAACCACAATCTGATAAAATTATTGATTGGGGTTGCGGAACGGGAGTGGCATCGCGCCAAGTTACGGAATGGAGCGGCATCCAGCAAGTCACACTTGTGGATCAATCTCCATTAGCCCTTGATTTTGCTCAACAACAATTGAGCAAGAGCAGTATCGTCACTCAGGTGCAATCTCCTGGATCCTCTTTCGTGCCAAAAAGTTTACTTCTCCTGAGCCATGTCTTAGGCGAACTATCCGACGCAGAAGCAGAAGCATTAGCGCATCAAGCAAGTTTGGTTGATGAAATTATTTGGGTCGAACCTGGATCGCACGATATCAGCAGAAAACTGAGTCAGGTAAGATCCATCTTTCTCGAAGCAGGTCACCACCTCATCGCCCCTTGCACTCACGCTCTTCCCTGCCCGATGTTGCAAGCTCGACAGGAGCGGCATTGGTGTCACTTTTTTGCAACTCCTCCAACAGAAATTTTCCAATCCGCTTTCTGGAACGAGGCTTCTCATCAGCTTGGAATCGACTTGCGAAGCCTGCCCTACAGCTACCTTGCATTTTCACGCTATCATTCGCCATCATGGCCAGCAGATACTGAACGATTGATTGGCCATGCCAGAAGTTACAAAGGCTACGGAAAACTTTTTTGTTGCGGTGCCTCCGGCCTCCACGAACGGACGCTACAAAAACGAGAGAACCCTGATCTCTTCAAAAAATTGATTAAGCATCAAGAGGAAGGAGTCTTTACTTGGCAGCTTCGTGAGTCTCAGTACATCACGGAGGGAAAAGCGACGTAGTCCTGCTCTAGATCAGTAGAATTTGAACTCCCGGAAAAAGATGCTCTTAAAATTCGCTGCTGTTGATGAAGAGCAAGGAGCGGCGGCGCGCAGACCCGCAGTGTATACCTAATACTCGAGGATCGAGCACCAACGCGACGATGCTCTTCGCTATAGCAGTAGAATTTGAAGAGTATCTTGGTTGCGGGGGTAGGATTTGAACCTACGACCTTCAGGTTATGAGCCTGACGAGCTACCGGGCTGCTCCACCC
>JAIEQF010000007.1 GCA_019747895.1 Chthoniobacterales bacterium | reverse complement strand
CGAAATTGGGCCGTTTTGACCCGCTTTTGAAAACGCTAAAAAAACTGAGGGCTTTGGGACAGGCTCTAGATAGCGCTGGGTCTTCGGCCTGGCCTTTTCTAAAAATTCCTGCGTTCTTCCCTGTAATTTCTAAGTAATTTGACTATAAAACATAGATGCGGCGTGGCGGCCCCCCCAGCCAGCCCTATTCTGTGAATTTCTTTGCTCTACGCCTACGCCCCCGGCGAAACCGTAATTGCCTCAGTGATGATCGTTGAGGTTTGCTCATCCTCTTTTTTTTCTTCGAGTACGACTGGCTTTGCAACAGGCAGGTGAGGTGAGACTCTCCAAAAATGAGTTTGTAATTGAGGCCAGTCGGATAAGATTTTTTGAGCCACTTCACTTCCGGTCAATGATTGATGTTGTTCAATCAAAGAGTGGAGTGCCATCAAGTGATGCTCCTCTGTCAATCTTTCTGCGGTGACGAGTTGCGAATTGTAGCGCGAGAGAAATTTTTCCGAAGGATCAAAAACATAAGCGATACCGCCTGTCATTCCTGCTGCGAAATTTTTTCCAGTAGGTCCTAAAATCACAACGGTTCCTCCTGTCATGTACTCGCAACCATGATCGCCAATGCCTTCGACGACGGCAGTAGCGCCCGAGTTGCGCACACAGAAACGTTCGCCTGCTCGTCCATTGAGGAAGAGCGTTCCTCCAATTGCGCCATACATGACGGTGTTGCCGGCGATCACATTTTCTTCGGCGACGAAGCGACGTTTTTTACGAGGACGGATCACAATGCGGCCGCCGCTCATCGATTTGCCAACGTAATCATTCGCTTCTCCAACGAGAGAAAGAGTAACACCAGGCGACAAGAAAGCTCCGAGACTTTGGCCGGCGGTTCCTTTGAGTTGGATCTCTAACGTTCCCTCTGGCATGCCTTCTGCGCCGTAGTGAAAAGCAATGGCGCCTGAAACTTTCGTGCCGACTGAGCGATTGGTGTTGTTGACTTTATAAGACAATGCAATCGGCCTTCCATCGCGGATTGTTTCTTCGGCATCTTGTAAAATAATATCGTCGAGTGGCTGGTCGTGTTCGGAATCGTTGCGGTCGCGCGTGGCGTGCCGAATTGCCGTGGGATCATGAGCAACGACATCGTGGAGTATGCGATCAAGTTTTAGTTTGTTAGCCTTAGGATGGCCTTCTACTTTTTGTTGATGCAAATATTCCGTGCGTCCTACCATTTCATCGATGGTGCGGAATCCAAGTCGGGCCATGATCTGGCGAACTTCTTCGGCGACAGCATTGAAATAGTTGACGACATTTTCGGGCTTTCCTTTGAATTTTCCACGAAGTCGTTCGTCGAGTGTTGCGACACCAACAGGGCAGTTGTTCAAATGACATTGGCGCACATAAACACATCCCATCGCAATCAGGGCGGCAGTGCCGAAGTTATATTCTTCAGCGCCGAGGAGTGTGGCGTAGACAATATCTTCTCCGGTGCGCATGCCCCCATCGGTTCGTAGGGTCACTCGATTGCGAAGTTGATTGAGCAATAAAACTTGATGAGCCTCTGCCAAGCCAAGTTCCCATGGTCCTCCGGCGTGCTTGATCGAACTGAGAGGTGCGGCTCCTGTTCCTCCTTCGTGGCCGCTGATCAAAATAATATCGGCATGAGCCTTGGCAACGCCAGCAGCGATTGTTCCGACGCCAGCCTCGGCTACCAGTTTGACGCAGATGCGGGCACGAGGATTGACCTGCTTTAAATCGTAAATGAGTTGAGCTAAGTCTTCGATCGAGTAGATGTCGTGATGCGGTGGTGGAGAAATCAAAGTCACGCCTGGTACTGCATGACGCAGCGTTGCGATGTAGTGATTAACCTTGATCCCAGGAAGCTGTCCTCCCTCTCCAGGCTTAGCTCCCTGAGCCATCTTGATTTCAATTTCTTTGGCGCTGGCCAAATAAGCAGCACTGACACCAAAGCGGCCCGAAGCAATTTGCTTGATGGCGCTGTTAGCCCAGTCGCCATTCTCACGACGTTTGTAACGCTCGGGATCTTCGCCGCCCTCGCCAGAGTTGGATTTGCCGCCAATACGATTCATTGCGATGGCTAAGGTTTCATGAGCCTCAGGGCTGAGTGCTCCCAGGGACATGCCTGCTGTGGTGAAACGGCGACGAATCTCTTCAATCGGTTCGACTTCTTCAAGAGGAACAGGTTCTTTTGGAACGAAAGTGAGCAAGTTGCGCAGTGAATGTGGTCTATTGGTTAAGACGGCACTAACGTAAGCTTGGTAGTCTTCAGCTTTTCCTGTGCGAATGAACGTGTGAAAATTTTTGATGACCGGCGGCGTGACGACATGCATCTCTCCGGTCCGTCGGAAGCGGTAAAAGCCGGCATCGGGTAATTTGGCTTGAAACTCTACTGAGGCCGCGATAGGTTGCGTCGCGCCGGTGCTCGCGCCATCGAGTGCCTTTTGTACACTCAGTCGCTGTGCGCCGTCGACTCCTTGCCTCTCATTGCCCTCAGCGAGCTTGAAGACAAATTCCGTTTTTTGAAATCTAGCAGCCTCTTCTTCCGTTGTTGGCGCAAAAGCCAATTGATGGCGAGAGAGGCTTTCTTCAGCGATTTCTTCAAAGCCGATTCCTTCGAGTTTGGAAGAAGTCCCCTCGAAGCAACTCTCAATCAACTCCGAAGAGAGGCCGATCGCTTCAAACGTCTGCGCGCCGCGGTAACTTCCAACGACCGAGATGCCCATCTTTGACATGATTTTCAAAAGACCATTGCAGAGAGCTTTTTTATAATTCAAAAGTGCAAGACTCCAAGCGATCGGTTCTTTTTCTTTTGATAAAATGGAACGTATCGTTTCTATCGCCAGATAGGGATGAATCGCGCTAGCTCCATAGCCAATCAGACAGGCCATCTGATGGACATCACGAGCTTCGCCTGTTTGGCAAATCAAACTGGCTTTCATCCGTTTTCCAACACGAGTCAGATGATGGTGTACGGCGCCAACAGCCAAGAGCGATGGGATCGGGACGTGATCAGTATCAACGCCGATGTCGCTTAGAATAACCATCCGAGCTCCTTGGTCAATCGCTGCTTCTGCTTGCTTGCAGAGTTCTTGAATTGGAGGAGCGAGGCTTGATGTTTCCTCGCTTTTTTTCCAGAGGGTGGAAACGGTGAGTATTTTGTGAACGCCTCCAATATTTTTCAATCGTTCTAATTCTTCCGTCAGCAAGATGGGAGAATCAATCGTGATTTGCTGAGCATGTTCAGGAGTCGCTGCGAGCAGGTTGCGCTTCCATCCCATTGCCGTGAAGAGGGACATCACGGAACGTTCGCGAATCGGATCGATCGGAGGGTTTGTGACTTGAGCGAAGAGTTGTTGGAAATAAGTGAAGAGGAGACGTGGCCGAATTGAGAGGACAGCTAGAGGTGTATCACTTCCCATGGAGCCAACCGCCTCAGCTCCATCATAAATCATTGGCTTGAAGACCATGTCTAATTCTTCACTGCTGTAACCAAAGGTTATCTGTTGTCGCGTGAGCAAAGGAAGAGTACTCTCTTCTCTCGGTTCCTTAATCTCATGAGCCTCAATCGAAGGTATCTTAATGAGGTTCTCAGCGACTATCTTGGTATAGTCGCGTTCTGTCGAGAGGTGACGTTTGATTTCGGCATCGCGCAAGAGTTTTCCTTGAGCGGTGTCGACCGCGATCATTTCGCCGGGAGCGAGGCGTCCTTTTTCAATAATCGCGACTTGGTCGAGGCCGCTCGTGCCCATTTCAGAGCCGATCGAAAAAATACCATCCTCGCTAATTTCATAACGAGCAGGACGAAGGCCGTTGCGATCGAGGCACGCAGCGACGGTTGTTCCATCTGTGAAGACGAGCGCTGCAGGACCATCCCAAGGCTCGCAGAGGCAAGTATGATATTGAAAAAAAGCAGCGAGCTCCGGGGAGATATTTTTATCAGTGCGCCACGATGGAGGAACCAGCATTGTCATCGCATGCAGGAGGGAGCGGCCTGACATGGTGAGGATTTCTAAAACATTATCGAGGCTGGAGGAGTCAGAGCCTCCTGATTGAATAATGGGCTTGAGAAGGTCAACATCGGCTCCCCAAAAGTCAGCTTTGATTTCCGCTTCGCGAGCCTTAGTCCACTGGCGATTGCCGCGGACCGTGTTGATTTCTCCATTGTGGGAGAGCATCCGAAAGGGATGAGCTAATGGCCAAGTCGGAAACGTATTGGTGCTATAGCGCTGATGATAGACGCAGAGCGCGGTTTCGTAATCAGGATTAGCAAGATCGGGATAAAATTTTTCCAAGGAAGCTGCTACCAAAAGTCCTTTGTAGACAAGCATGCGATGAGAAAAAGAGAGGATGTAAAAATCTTCAATCTTATCTTGCGCTGCGCGGTCTTCGATTTCGTTGCGAGCTAAGAAAAGGCGGCGCTCAAAGTCATCGTCACTCATTCCTTCGGGGCGGCCCATCAAGACTTGCTGAATGGTCGGCATTGTCGAGAAGGCCTTGTTTCCTAAGACGTGGGGTAACGTCGGCACGGGGCGCCATCCAAAAAGAAAGAGTCCGCGTTTGGCGACCACTTCCTCGGTAATAGCCTTAGCGCGAGCTTGTGCATAGAGATTTTGATGAGGCAAAAACATCATTCCAACGCCAAGATCCGTGTCGTTGTAGAGTTGATGTCCCAAGGCTGCAATAACTTTTCTAAAAAGTTGGTATGGAATTTGAGTGGTGATTCCAGCGCCATCACCGGTGCAGGAGTCAGCATCAAGAGCGCCACGATGCATGAGGCCACAGAGCGAGTGAAGACCAACTTTTAAAATACGATTCGAACGAGTTCCGTCAATTTGCGCCACCATGCCGACTCCGCAGGCATCATGCTCATGAGCGGGGTCGTAAAGACTGAGACGGCTTTGATGGTGAGGTAAGGAATGGTTCATAGCGCCTTCTGAATAGCTATGAGGTGTAAATAATCTTTTTTACTTCCTCCTGTGACAAGAGGACGATTTTACAAATTTGCTCGATAGGGAAACCGGAGCGATGCATGTTTCTAACAATATTTGCTTCACTTTCAGCTTTACCTTCAGTTTTGCCTTCAGCTTTACCTTCAGCTTTACCTTCAGCAAATCTCCCGCTCAATAAAGTCTTCTCTGAGCGAACAGCATCCCAACGTTGATCATAAGCCATTAATTCAGCTTCATCATAAGAAGCAACTTCAAGCAGATGGAGAGCTTCTTTGATTGGCTCTGCGTTCAGCAAGCTAGGATCGACTTCTCGAGTTTTCTCGTCAATTTCTTTTAAAAAACGGAGCCACAAAATCGCCAATTTTTTTTGAGTTATTGTTGTCGGTTTGAGTTTAGGAAGTTCGATCAAGACAAGCTGAACATCATCTAAGGTTTTATTTTTATCAACAGCGTGCGTCATCTGATAATGATGAAACCATTCTTCACTCTGATCAAACTTAGTATCGAGTAAAGCTAATCCATAGACAGGGCTCAGATCTCGATATTGTTCCTTTTTCTCAAGTTGGCGCACATAAGTTGCTGCTGTGTTAAAGAGCATTCGCTTGATGAAATCGCTCGTCCATTGCACCTGCATCTCAACAATAAAGTGCCGTCCACGATTGTCGCAACAACGAACATCGACAATCGAATATTTTAGAGCAAGGAGTTCGGGAATATGTTCGGTCGGAAGGTAAGTCAAGCTTTCAATGACGCAATCATCCGGCAACGGCAAGATGGCATTGAGAAAGCTCTTGAGTAACTCAGGATGTTGTCCAAAAATTCTTTTGAAAATAAAATCATTCTTAGGATCGAGGTAGCGTGCCATAAGTCGCGGATTATCTTTGATGTCAGTGGGCTTGTCAATGAAACACAAGAAGTAGGAAACCAAATAAAGTAACTTTATGATTGATCATAGAGGAGAGGTTCTATGATAATGAGCGGCTACCAATGCCGTTTTATTTTGCTGAAATAAAAAGAGGTTGGTAGTGTTGAGTGCCTTATCGAAATGTGAAAGTTGTAAAAACTAAACCTCCACATTTCAACGCTTCAACGCTTCAACATTTCAACAGTCACTTCCCTTGTATCACCAAAACGAAAAAGTAGAAAACATCGACGTCTCAGAAGAGATGTCTCGGTCCTTCCTCGATTATTCGATGTCGGTTATTATTTCGCGTGCCTTGCCTGATGCGCGAGATGGATTGAAGCCGTCGCAGCGACGCATTCTCTATGCAATGCATGAATTGGGGGTGATGCCGACGCGAAAGCATCTGAAGTGTGCGAAGATTGTCGGTGAGACGATGGGTAACTATCACCCTCATGGTGACCAAGCCATTTATCCAACACTTGTCCACATGGCACAACATTGGGCGATGCGCGAGATGTTAATCGAAGGACAAGGAAATTTTGGTTCGGTGGAAGGCGATCCTCCGGCATCGATGCGTTACACCGAGGCCCGTCTCAGGCCGCTAGGAGCCTCGCTCATGGAGGACATGGAAAATGATACTGTTGACTTTGTTCCCAACTACGATGACACGCGTGAGGAGCCAACTGTTTTTCCTGCTTCTTTCCCTAATCTTTTAGTCAATGGTGGAACTGGAATTGCTGTCGGTATGGCGACCAACATTCCGCCGCACAATCTCAGTGAGATGATTGATGCGATTTGTGCACAGGTCGATGCGCCCGAGATCACGCTCGATGAATTGATGACGCATGTCAAGGGTCCTGACTTTCCAACAGGATGTCAGCTCTGTGGAGTTGGTGGCATTCGTCAATACTTTGAGACAGGACGTGGTTCTGTGAAGGTGCGAGGCCGTGCTGGCCTTGAAGAAGTCAAAGGCGGCCGCGAGCAGATTGTCATTACCGAAATTCCTTACAACGTCAATCGCGCCACACTCGTAGAAAAAATTGCAGCTCTTGTTAATGAAAAAATTATTCCTGAGATTAGCGCAGTTCGCGACGAGTCTGATGAAAATACGCGTGTTGTCATTGAACTCAAACGAGATGGAATTCCCAAGGTCGTTATCAACAATCTCTACAAGCACACGGCGCTGGAATCATCTTTCTCAGTGATCATGCTGGCCATTGATCGAGGCCGTCCAAAATTGCTTTCTCTTAAAGAGGCGATTGCTTGTTTTATTGAACATCGACGCGAAGTCATTTTGCGACGCACACGTTTCCTCTTGCGCCAGGCTGAAGCGCGTGCCGAAAAGTTAGAGGGTTATCTCATTGCGCTGGCGAACTTGGATGAGTTTATCAAAATCATTCGTGACTCTTCCAATCGCGATGAGGCCAAGGTGAAGTTGTTAGCTTTTGAATTTAGCAAAAAACAAGTTGAAAAATTTGGTGTTTTGATACGAAGTGAAGTTCGCTTGACTGATGGGAAGTATTTGATGAGCGAAGCGCAAGTCGATGCCATCTTAGAACTCCGCCTCTATCAATTGACAGGACTCGAGCGCGACAAAGTCATTGCTGAGTATCAAGAACTCCTCAAAATTATTGCTGATCTCGAAGATATTTTAGCTCGAGAAGAACGTGTCTTGGGCCTGATTAAATCAGAACTTCGCGCGATTCAAGAAAAACATGGGCGTCCTCGGTTAACAGAAATTATTCCCGCAGAGGGAGAGATGTTAATTGAAGACCTCATTGCCAATGAAGGCTGTATCATCACGGTCACTCACAAAGGTTTCATCAAACGGACCGCTGTCAGCTCGTACAGGGCTCAGAAACGTGGCGGCAAAGGTGTTGTTGGGATGACGACTCGTGAGGCCATGAATGAAGAGGAAGAAGGGGATTTTGTGGAGCATCTCTTTACGGCTAGCGCTCATGATTATCTGATGTTCTTTACGAAGAGTGGGCGTTGTTATGTCGAGCGCGTCTATGAAATTCCTGAAATGAGCCGTACGGCAAAAGGACGTTCGATTGCGAATATTTTAAATCTGCAGCCTGGAGAGCAGCTTGCAGCAACGCTTCGCATCCAATCAAAGCACACGGGAGGAGTGGGCGGTGTCGATAACACGTGGGATGAAAACCTTCACATTCTATTTGCTACCCAGAGCGGCATCGTGAAGAAGTCAAACTTAGCTGACTTTGCAAATATTCGTAAAGGAGGCCTCATCGCCATTCACATTGAAGAGGGAGATGTCCTCATCGATGCGGTCCAGACCAATGGTCATAACGAAGTGGTTTTAGTCACCAAAGAAGGAATGAGCCTGCGTTTCAACGAAGAAGAGCTCCGTGATCAAGGTCGCAAGACTATTGGCGTCTGGGGTATTCGTCTAAATAAAGGAGATGCCGTTGTGGCAGTGGCAGTTGTTTCTGCAGATGCTACGTTACTCGTAGCCGGTGAAAATGGAATCGGCAAGCGGACAACCTTTGATGATTATCGGATACAGACTCGCGGTGGCAAAGGCATCATCACGATGAAGACCGGTGATAAAACTGGTTCTGTCGTTGGAGCGTTAGCAGTGACGGAGCGTGATGAAATCATGTTGATCACCTCTGGTGGGCAAATGGTTCGAACACGCGTTGCAGAAATCCGCCCAGCGGGACGGAACACAATGGGTGTAAAATTAATCAACCTTCCCGGCAAAGAAAAACTTCAAGCGATCGCGCCTGTGGTGAGCCAACAGGAAGAGCTGAGCGAAGAGTAAAGAGTACAAGAAAATTAACCGCAAAGAACGCAAAGAGCACAAAGAATTAAGAGGGTTTTTAATTAGATTGCATGTTAGAACATTCATGACGAATTAAGGGGGCTTTTTACAAATCGATAAAACCCTTCTAATATTCTTTTTTTGCGCTCTTTGCGTTCTTTGCGGTTAATTAAAATTTTTTATGCTAAATTTCATTTTAAAAAAAATCATTGGTTCTAAGAACCAACGCGAGATTCGTCGTATGATGCCGCTGGTTCATCAGATCAATGAGCTCGAGCAGCAATTGCAATCATTGCCCGAGGAGGCTCTCCGGGAAAAGACAGCAGCATGGAAAGCAGAGCTTTCAACAATCACTGATTCAGGAAAATTAGCGGAGCGTCTGGAAGAAATATTGCCAGAGGCTTTTGCAGTGGTCAAAAATGCAGCAAGGCGTCTTTGTGGTCGGGTCTTTTTGGTTTGTGATCAAGAGATGACTTGGAACATGGTTCATTTTGATGTGCAGCTAGTGGGTGGTATTGTGTTGCATCGCGGACGGATTGCCGAAATGGCCACAGGTGAAGGAAAAACGTTGGTCGCAACGCTCGCTGTTTATCTCAACGCATTAACCGGGCGTGGTGTGCATCTAGTGACGGTCAATGATTATCTAGCGCGACGTGATGCTGAGTGCATGGGACAACTCTACAGTTTTTTAGGATTGACCGTCGGTATTATTCAACACGATCAGTCTCCGGAAGAGCGACGTGCGCAATACGAGTGCGATATCACTTACGGTACCAATAGTGAATTTGGTTTTGATTATTTGCGCGATAATGGAATGGCCACCAGTCGCGAACAGCAAGTTCAACGTGGGCATTACTACGCTATTGTGGATGAAGTTGACTCTATCTTGATTGATGAGGCACGAACTCCTTTGATCATCAGCGGTCCTGCTACGATCTCGACACATCAGTATGATCATTTGAAGCCATTGGTTGCACAATTGGTGCGCAATCAATCAATGCTTTGCACGCGTCTCATCAATGAGGCTAAGGAGCTCTACGAAAAAGAAGAAAAAGCAGACAAAGAAAAAGTGGGCCTGCTCCTCTTCAAAGTAAAGCTAGGACAGCCGCGCAACAAAGGATTGATGCGGATGATGGAAGATCCAGAAATGCGTAAGCTCATGGATAAAGCCGAGCTTTCGTTTTATCAAGAGAGCTCCAAAGACGCTCTGGTGGCGCTCAAGGAGGAACTTTATTTTTCGATTGAAGAACGTCAGCACGATGCTGACTTGACTGAGATGGGACGCAACTTCCTCAATCCTGATGATCCCAATGCCTTCGTTCTTCCTGATCTGTTGACCGAGTTTGCTGATATTGAAAACGACGCGTCGCTCAGCGATGTTGAAAAAAACAACAAGAAGCAAGTGGCGCAGGAGCATTGCGATCGTCAGGGCGAACGGATTCACAATATTGCTCAACTTCTCAAAGCATATTGTCTTTATGAAAAAGATGTCGAATATGTCGTTGAAGAAAATAAGGTGATCATCGTCGATACTTTCACGGGACGCAAGATGCCAGGCCGTCGCTGGAGCGATGGGTTGCATCAGGCTGTAGAGGCCAAGGAAGGAGTTCAGATTGATCGTGAGACGCAGACCTTAGCGACGATAACGATTCAAAATTACTTCCGTCTTTACGAAAAACTGGCTGGCATGACCGGAACGGCCGAGACCGAGGCGAATGAATTTCATGACATCTACAATTTGAATGTCGTGGTGATTCCGACGAACAGGCCGGTGCGTCGTCTGGATCAAAACGATCGCATTTATAAAACACGGCGCGAAAAATATGCGGCGGTGATTGAAGAGATCAAAGCCTCTCATGGTCGTGGGCAACCGGTGCTTGTCGGAACAGCTAGTGTTGAGGCTTCGGAGCTTGTGAGCCGTATGTTGAAGCGTGAAAAAATTCCGCACACGGTGCTCAATGCGAAGTTTCACATGCAGGAGGCTGAGATTATTACGCGTGCTGGGTTGCGCGGGGCGGTGACCATTTCTACCAATATGGCCGGTCGTGGTACCGATATTAAATTGGGAGAAGGAGTTTCTGAGGTGCAGGGCCTTTTTGTCATGGGTACCGAGCGGCACGAATCGCGTCGCATCGATCGTCAGCTGCGAGGACGTTGTGCGCGTCAAGGAGACCCTGGGCTTTCTCGTTTTTATGTCAGCTTTGAAGATGACTTGATGCGGAATTTTGGCGCGAGTGATCGGATGACCAAAATCATGGAGCGTTTTGGCATCAAAGAGGGAGAAGAGTTGGAACATCCGTGGCTCAACAAGAGCGTGGAAACGGCTCAGAAGCGGGTGGAGCAGCGCAACTACCTCGTTCGCCGACGGACGCTGGAGTTTGATGATGTGATGAACCAACAGCGAAACGTGATCTATGGTTATCGCAATGAAGTGATGGATGGAGAAAATCCACGAGCCATGGTCGATGAGGTCATTGAAGAAGTGGTGCCTAAAAAAGTAGCGGCGTTTTTAGAAGAGCAACCCGGAGAGGTGCCTGATGAAGAGGGATTGCTTCAATGGGTCCATGCTACTTTTCCATTGGGATTATCACGCGAGAAGGCGGATTTTTCCAGTCGCACGGTGGAAGAGAATAGCGAATTTTTGATCAAGCTTCTTAAAGAGGCCTATGATAAAAAATCAAGCGCCGAAGATCCAACTGCACGGAATGGGCTGGAGCGTTATGTCATGCTCAATGCGATAGATCGCCTCTGGCAGGAACATCTCTACGCAATGGATGGTTTGCGCGAAGCAGTTAACTTGCGTGCCTATGGTCAAAAAGATCCGCTCACCGAATACAAAACGGAAGGGTATGCGATGTTTGTGGAATTAATGCACAACATCAAAGCCGAAGTGCTTCACAACCTTTTCCGCAGCACGAGCAACCTCAAAGCCTTTGAGGCAGTCCTCGCAAGCATGCCTTATCAATTCCTGCAGCAATCGGATCCCTTAGCTCCCGCTTCCGTCAGCACTTCTGCGTCTGTTGGAAAAGAAAGCAAAGAATCTCGCGAAGAAGAATCGATCTTCGAAAAAAGTTTTCAACGCGAAACTCCCAAGATTGGCCGCAATGATCTGTGCCCTTGTGGGAGTGGGAAGAAGTTTAAGAGCTGTTGTGGAAGGTTGAGCTAGAGAACTTCCTTTTTCTTAAAGAAAAAGAAGCGAGGTTTTATTTTTTGAGATCATAAGGGTGTAGCGACTCCTCGCGAAGGAGAGGACCCAGTAAACTAACAAGCAGCGTGCGCTGGAACCCAGCGGCTATGGAGCTTGCACGTTGATTTCGAAAAAGTGAAATGACCTTCTGCTTCTGTTTTAGGCAATATAACGAACTGTCCCCAAATATAACAATCTATGGGACCGACCCCTATTGGTTTTTTAAGGGCACTTTTTAAGTCGTCTTTTAACTCATCGCCATGAAAGGCGGGTATCAAGTTTTTTTAAGCCATGACCAACTTTCTCTCCTTTCTCTTTAATGTATTGAAGCTGCTCTGGTGTTGGATTTGAAATGTTAATGCGGACAGAAGGTGGATTTTCGTTTAACTTTAGCCTTCCTCTAATGGCGCCTTCAGACATATCTAATGTTTGTGTTGGAGCATTGGTGGGCAAGTTTGCTTCCGTAGAAAGAGATGATGATACCGTTTGTTTTTCTTCAACCTGCGTCGTCTGATTAGCGACCAGTTCTTTTTTCTCGTTTTCCTTAGGGGGTTGAAGAGTAGCTTTAAACTCTTGGCACTTTTTAGTAAGTTCTGTAAATGACATTTCAGAAAGATTGCCAAGTTGTTTCTCATTGAATTCTTTTAGAGTGGCAAAGTAATCTATTTTTTCATTTTTCTGTGCTAGTTGAAAAATATCTTTTGCAAAAGCTTGGAGAATTGGGCGGAAGAAAAATTGTTTTTCTGATGGTAATTTCGATAAATTTTCTTCGAAAATTTTTGCTCCTTCTTGAGCTGTTGCTTTCTTTAAAGAAAGCTCTTTAACTGATGGATCTACTTGTTGAGTGGAACGAGCGTTGGTTGTATCGGTCTGATTTTGTATTGCATCTTGATTGAAGGATATTTGTGAACTAACATCGCTATCGAATCGCGTGCCAGGCAATAGCCTCTTTAAATTTTTAGCTTCTAATACCTGAGCAACTGTTATCTTGCCTCCCATTAAGCACGTTGAGTTTTTTGAGGGATCATAACCAAGTAGGTGATTCTCAAAAATAGATTTCTCTGTTTCTGAATAGCTAGTGAGGATGGTCTTTTTCATGGCATTCATGAGACTCACGTTGTGATCACGAGCCTGTTGAGGGCAGCATTTAGCCCAAATACTATAAAGTCCATCTGCTAATGTTCCTTTCGTAGCGACGATGGTGTCTTCACCTTTTTCGTTTTTTTGAATACTAAGACGTGAATCAGCAAGGGACTCCAGCTGATCTAGTGATGTAACGTTGGTACTTGTTCCAATAATAGGCATGTCAAAAATCTAAAGATTCTTTAATCCAAAGCAATTCCCAACTCTTTCATCAGCCGTCCTAAATCATCCGAGCCATAGTACTCAATGAGGATGTGGCCTTTTTTTTCTCCATCTTCAATAAGGACGCGAGTGGAAAAGCGATGCTGCAATTTATTTTGTAAATGGAGCAAGGCAGGTGAGAGCGAGGGCTGTGATTTTTTCTTGCCACGACGCAGTGAGGAGGAACCTTGCTTCGCGCGGAGTTGAGCTTCGACCATTTCTTCAGCAACACGGACAGAAGCATTCCGGCGGAGGATCTGATGGGCGAGGAGGCGTTGCTCTTCTGGATTTTTGATGCCCAAAAGAACTTTGGCATGTCCGACGCTGAGGCGGCCCTGCACAAGAAAACTTTTGACTTCCTCATCGAGATCGAGGAGGCGGATCGCATTGGCAACGACGGCACGGCTTTTTCCGACGCGCTGGGCGATCGCTTCTTGGGTTAAACGAAATTCCCCAGCGAGGCGCTGATAAGCCATTGCTTCTTCAATCGGATTGAGGCCTTCTCGTTGGAGATTTTCAATCAAGGCCAACTCAATGACTTCCTGATCGGAGGCATTCCGAACGATGACGGGAGCCTCAGCGAGTCCCACCTCGCGCGACGCGCGCCAACGGCGTTCTCCAGCGATCAGTTCATAGCGACCTTGAACTTTGCGAACAATAAGTGGCTGAATAACGCCGCGCTCGCGAATCGAATCGATCAGTTCCTTGAGATGATCTTCACGAAATTCTGTTCGAGGTTGAAGAGGGCTAGGAATAATGAGGTCGAGGCGTACTTGCTGTATCCGTTCTCCTTGTTCTTCAATGGGAGTGGGAGAAGCGATCGCGGCGGTCCTTCCTGAGCCAATCAGAGAGCCGAGACCTTTGCCAAGTGGAGATTTTGCCATAAAAGGAAACTATAGCCACAAAGGACACAAAGAAAAAATAAAAAAAAGGAATAGCCATAAAAGAACACAAAGAGCACAAAGAAAAGAAAACAGTTTAAATTTTTTTTGTGCTCTTTGTGTTCTTTTGTGGCTATTTTTCAGAAATGTTTTTTCTAACGCTCGATCTTCTTTTTTCCAGCATGCCTCTCGAAGGACCAGAACAAATGGCCCTCGACGAAGTGTTGCTTGGAGCTGTCTCTCGACCGCTCTTAAGAGTCTATCGTTGGAAATCTCCCTGCGTGACGTTTGGTTATTTTCAAAAGCAGGAGTTGGTAAAATCACTTTATCCAAATCAAGATCTGGTCCGCCGTTGGAGTGGGGGAGGCTGTGTCGAGCATGCAGAGGATTTTACCTTTTCACTCATGATTCCCGAAACGGAGCCTATCGCCAAGCAGACGCCTTCTCTTTTTTATCGAGCGCTTCATGAAGCAATTGTCATGGCTCTTCGAGAGCATCAGATTGAGGCCCGCCTGGCAACCGCAGAAGATCAAGTTGTCGGAGCGAGTTGTTTTGTGGCGCCGTGTCCGTGCGATGTGATGTTGGAGGGAAGAAAGATTGTGGGAGGAGCCCAGCGTCGTTCAGCAGGCAGGCTGCTTCATCAAGGGAGCCTTTGTTGCAGCTTTACAGGTTCCAGGTTACAGGTTGCAGGCCAACGAGGGGAGAAGGAAGGTGAAAAAAAGTTTTTTCTTTCATTGGTAAAACAACTTGCTCCTGAAGTAGCTTTGATGGAGGAAAAGTCAGTATGGTTAGCTGAAGCTAACGAGTTAGCGCTGGAGCGCTACCGTTCAAGAGAATGGTTGGAAAAGCGGTAAAGCTTGGCAGAAATCTTTCTCTCTATTAAAATAAAAGCACCTCATTTTTTTATGAAAAAAACATTATTTTTTGCAGCAGCGATGATGACAGCTGGAGTCTTTTCACTGTTTGGTGGAACGACTTTTCTCAATGGTTCTGGAGCGACCTTTCCAGCTCCTCTCTATCAACGTTGGGCTGCCCAATTTCAAAAAGAGCATCCAGCCATTGCGGTCAATTATCAAGGAATCGGAAGTGGGGCAGGGGTGAATAATTTTATCAAAGGGCTGACTGATTTTTGCGCTAGTGATGTGGCGATGACTGATCAGGAAATGGCAAAGGTGAAAGAGGGAGTCATCATGATTCCTGCAACGGCGGGGACAATTGTTTTTTCTTATAATCTTCCAGAGCTTCCTTCTCTCACGTTAAGTCGAGAGGCCTACGTCGGCATTTTGTTAGGGAAAATTACGACCTGGAATGATCCTGCGATTATAAAAAATAATCCTGCGATAGCTGCCATGAAAGATCTGCCGCCAATCACGGTAGTGACTCGATCCGATGGGAGTGGGACAACAGCTCTTTTAACGGGGCATCTGACAGCTATTAGTCCTGAATTTGCGCAGAAAGTTGGCATTGGCCGATCGGTGAAGTGGCCTGTAGGCCTCTCTGGTAAAGGAAACGATGGTGTGACCTCGCTCATTAAACAGACGAGAGGAAGTTTTGGATATATGGAATTTGGTTTTGCTAAAAACAATCAATTGCCGATGGTGCTCTTGGAAAACAAGGCCGGAGAGTTTGTCGCTCCTTCATTGGCCTCAGGTGCAGCAGCCTTGGCAACGATTCAATTGCCCAGCAACCTTCGCGATTTTGCTTATGACCCAGTTGGACGCGACAATTATCCGATCACTGGCTTTACCTGGATCATTTTGAAAAAGGAATATCCTGCTGACAAGAAAGCCGCGCTCCAAGATTTTATGACTTATGCCCTCACGACTGGGCAGTTGATCGCTCCTCAGTTGGGCTATCTTCCTTTGCCAGCTAACATCGTTCAGAAATCAATGGAGGCGTTGGCCTTGCTTCGCTAGGCCAGTTCATAGTTGGCAGTTCGTAGTTGGCAGAAAATTTAAAATGGCACGTCTTATAAAAAGAAAAAATCTTCTTTGCTCCTTCATTGTAAAATAACATTACTTTTTCTGATGGAACAACGAGCTGAATATAACTGCGAACTGCGAACTGCGAACTGCGAACCGACATCGCGTAGCGATGTCGCAGGCTGCTTTCCTCGTATCGACTTGCTCCGAATTGCCTGCTTTCTAGCAGCAGTCATGATCGTGGCGACGTTGGGGCTCATGCTTTATGAAATCCTCAGCAAGGCCTGGCCAGCGATCAACACTTTTGGATGGCGGTTTATCATCCGTTCCGAATGGCAACCCAATCGTGATCTGTATGGTGTGTTTCCGATGGTGATTGGAACGTTGACAAGTAGTTTGATAGCGCTCCTCCTGGCGCTGCCGCTTGGTTTGGCGATTGCAATTTTTTTGAGTGAAAATTTTCTGCCTAGTTCCGTGCGGAATGCGATGCGATTTATTATCGATCTCTTGGCCGCCATTCCTAGCGTTGTGTATGGTCTTTGGGGGATCTTTGTAATTGTTCCTTTGATTCAAAAATATGGAGATATGATCAGCCACCATTGGGGTTCAATTCCTATTTTCAAAGGACCTGCCTATGGAAATTCTTTGTTAGCTGCGAGTCTTGTCCTGACACTCATGGTCCTTCCAACGATCACGTCTATCTCGCGTGCTGCTTTGGTAGCCGTTCCAATGGTCCTGCGTGAAGGGTCGTATGCGCTTGGTGCAACCCGTTGGGAAACGATTTTTCATGTTCTTTTGCCCTGTGCTGCTCAGGGAATTGTTGCGGCTGCCATTTTGGGTTTTGGTCGCGCGATGGGAGAAACGATGGCTGTTGCGATGCTCATCGGCAATAGTCAACGGTGGACACTTTCTCTTTTTTCCCCTTCCAATACATTGTCGGCTTTGTTAGCTAATCAATTTGCCGAGGCTGACGGCCTTCAAATCAATGCCCTCATGTATGCCGCATTGCTCTTGATCGTCATGACGCTGGTGATCAATCTGGTGGGCGAGTTGGTTTTAAAGAAGACTCAAAAAAGTTTTGGGAGTCATTAACTCGCAGATTACTTTTCCGTTTTTAAGAAATTGATATGGAAATGTCTCCTCTTAACCAAGCTAAGATTGGAGGCTCGCTTGATCCTAACTTTACTTCAGGAGAGACAACGCGCTCTTCTGCTTTGTCGACAGGTTCCGTAGACGAGCATCGTGTTGATCTTGTTGACTCAGGAACCGCTGATGGAGCACGTTCTATTTTGGGATCTTCTTGCTCCGTTCCTAGCCATTATGATCCTCTCCATCCCGTAGTGTTAGCGAATACAGTTGTCTCAGAGACGCTGATCTATGCCACGCTGGTTCAAGATGCGTTTCAGCTTCCAATGGAAAACTGTATTGCTGCTGGAATTGTAGCTAATGTTGCATGTGCTTTAGCAACGTCGCCTTACGTTTCCAGTAAGATGATGGCACTTCTTCCTAATGATGCCAGTCGTAGTGCGGCAAGAAATTTTGATGCCTTAGTCAGGAAATGCATTGATCCCGGGTATGTTGCTTATTACACGGTTGCTTGGCCTGTGCTAGGAGTTGCTACGATTCCTGAGGCAGCTTGTTTTATATTAGCGAGTGCTCTGATGAGAAAAGGAGCCACTTTATTGATGCAGAGTGACGCTTGTAAGGGATCGATCGAACAACAGGCGCAAGCATTAGCTTCGACTGACCAAGTCCTGCAACCCTCGCTGATGGCTCTTCTTAGGGTGATGAGGGAATTTACGCCTGATTTGGTCGCCTCTTTGAGTCGCAGTGGGATCAATAATTTATATGGAGCCCATGAAAAAGGAAAAATTTCCGCTAAAGATGTTATCAATCAGACATTGTTTAGTGGGGCCATTTATATTGCAGCAACTTTTCTTTATTATGCATGCTACCGTGCACTAGAACAAGTAGGAGGCCGATCGACTGGGATGTATCAAAAGCCAGCTGATATCGATCAAGAGAAGGCGCAGCAATTAAAAGCAGATCTCACGACTTTTGATCCTAGTTCTAGTAGTACGCTTCAAGAACATGATCTCGTATCACAGGAAGATAAAATACCGCTTGTTAAAAGTTCAACAGCAGTGCCTCTTGCCCTCGCGCGCGCTAAGGCACAGGCTCTTTCAAAGACCTTTGAGGTTTTAAAGTCTCCTTTGGTGAACCTCTTTAAGGATCCATTTTATCGTAGTTTTATAGAGCTTACCTATCAATACAGACAAGACCCTGATTCAAGAAATGCCATCGAAGCTTTTCGTGCGATTGACACTGCTGATCTCCTGAACAAGGTGGTGGCTTCTTTGGATAGTGATTCTGTTGCTGAAGAACAGATCGCGGCTTACAAAACTCTCTTGGGCCATCTCGGAGTTCACATTAATTCTGGAGAAAATTCTCCAGAAGAAATTCAAGTTGCTCAAGAGAGGGGTCTTGATGCTTTAATTAAAATGTTTCAAACTCATGCTTTCTCTCGACCTGCTTATAGTGAAGGTAGACCATCACTCTTGGGCGCAGCGCAAGGAGCAGGCCATAGTTATGGAGCAATACGTAGTGATGCTGTTTAAAACATGTCATCAATTGCCACTTTACAATTTTTCAATGAACAAAGGTTCTTTCTTTAGAAAATGATTACTACTCATTAACATTTCCGTTATTCCAGCGGATGCTGGAAGGTCAATTCACATTTGAGTAGTAGCGTCAAAAAAATGAAAGGGATAGATGAGAGGCAAACAATACTTTTACGAAAACAAAAATAAAGATCGGCGGTCGCTGGATTCCAGTGTCCGCTGGAATGACGGCGGTGTCGCTAGAATGTGGCTAGTGGCTGCTTTTCTTCTGTTGATTGGTTTTATTTTGGACAAGAGTGATACACTTTAAAAACTATGTCATTAACAGGCACCCATTTTTTTCATCAGCAAGCAGGAAGAACCTCTTGGGTTCGTCTTGTTCGCAATCAGGCATTAACGCTGCTCTGTTTTTTACTTTCGGCATTGACATTGGTTCCACTTTTTTCGCTCCTCTTTTTGCTCTTGAAAAAAGGATTGCCACTTTTGAATTTTAACGTCTTGACGGGGCTGCCGCCAGCGCCTGGTCTAGAAGAGGGAGGTTTTGGGAATGCGATTCTTGGAACAGCTATGATGGTTGGGATCGGCTTGATTCTTGCAGCGCCTTTGGGAATTTTGGGTGCTATTTTCATTCATGAATATGCTCCGTATGCTCGATTTTCTGCCGTTGTCCGATTTGTAGCAAAATTGTTAACAGGGATTCCTTCCATCATTTGTGGAGCCTTTGCTTTTGCTTTTGTCGTATTGACGACAGGTAATTTCTCGGCGCTAGCCGGCGGAGTAGCATTAGCAGTGCTGATGCTTCCCACGATTTTAATAGCCTCCGAGCAGGCTTTGAGGGGAGTTTCATCCTCTTACCGAGATGCTTCGTATGGATTGGGAGCTACCGCATTTCAAACGATCTGGCATATTGTACTTCCAGAGGCACTCCCTGCGATCATGATGGGAGTGATGATTGCAATTGCCCGAGCTGCTGGAGAAACAGCTCCTGTGCTCTTTACGGCTCTTTTTAATCAAAATTGGGCTCACTCTTTGATGGCTCCAACAGCATCACTTTCTGTTTTTATTTATAATTTTTCTTCTTTGCCTTATTCTTATCAAGTTCAGATGGCTTGGACAGCGTCGCTTATTCTGGTATTTATTGTGACTGGAATTAATATCTTAGCTCAATCCATCTTTCGTCGTAACACGCACTAATCATGCCGAATTCGTTTTCTCCTTCCGATCCTCATCAGGCAACATCTTCTTCAGCGACATTGGTCCCTCTTGAGCCTAGTTTTATTGAAGTCAAAGAGTTTGATTTTTTTTATGGAAAGAAACAGGCTCTTTTTGACATCAATCTTGAAATTCCCGATCGTCAAGTGACCGCGTTCATTGGGCCTTCAGGCTGCGGTAAATCAACGTTACTCAGAAACTTTAACCGAATGAATGAACTCATTCCGAATGTCAGTCATGCGGGAGACATTACGATTCATGGGACTAGTATTTTTGATCCCAGTGTAGAAATCATTGCTCTTCGACGGCGCATTGGGATGGTGTTTCAAAAATCGAATCCTTTTCCGATGTCACTTTATGAAAATGTTGTCTACCCTTTGCGCATTACTGGTCAGCGTCAGCGGGCTGTTTTAGATGAAACGGTAGAACGTTCGCTCAAAGCAGTGGTTCTTTGGGATGAAGTGAAAGACAGACTTCATGAAAGTGCCTTAGGGCTTTCTGGAGGGCAGCTGCAGCGGCTCTGTATTGCACGTGCTATTGCGAGCCAACCAGAAATTTTACTCATGGACGAACCGTGTTCTGCGCTGGATCCAATTGCCACAGCAAAGATTGAAGAGTTGATCGTGGAATTAAAAAAAGATTTTACGATTGTTATTGTTACGCACAGCATGCACCAGGCAAGTCGCATTTCTGATCTGACGGCTTTTTTCTATTTGGGAAAACTCATTGAGTTTGATCAGACCAATAAAATTTTCACAGCACCTATCCAAAAACAAACTGAAGATTATATTACTGGAAGATTTGGCTGAGGCCAAATCAACCGAGTAGCGGGTGGCGAGTAGCTGGCGCAATAATGAAACGCAATGTTCTAAACTTTATTTTTTCTAACTTCTAACAATATGATATCGTTAACCGAGATCTGATTTTATACTGATCTTAAATTTACTCGTTACCCCCTACTCGCCACTCGTTACTTTTTCTTATGACTCCTCGTTCCCATATTTTAACTCCTTTTACAGATAGGCTTGATCACCTTCGCCAAACTGTTTTGGAGATGGCAGAATTGACGAAGCGGAACTTGAAAAATTCGATCCGCGGTCTTTATGAGCATGATGATGATTACTGCAATAATGCCATCGCTGATGATGAAGAGATTGATCTTTTAGAAATGCAAATTGATCGTGAAGGGCTCCACATTATGAGTCGTTTCCAACCGGTAGCTTCTGATTTGCGTGATGTGATTTCTTCGATGAAAATTGGAGCTAATATTGAGCGTATTGCCGATCAAACCGTTAGTATTGCGCGTCGCGCTCGCAAGATGAACGCACATCCTGAAGTGAAAGAGCTCCACGAACTCGATAAGATCATCGCTCTAGCAATAAAAATGTTTGATGATGCCATTCAAGCTTATCTCAATCATGATGAAAAAGCGGCGCTTGAAGTGAAGATACAAGATAAAGAGTTGGACCTCTTAAATAAAAATTTTAATAAACATCTCATTCTTCGCATGCAGGATGATTCAGAGCAGATTCCCACTTACCTTAATCTTATTTTGATTAGTCGCTGCTTGGAACGTATTGGAGATCATTCCGCTAATATTGCAGAGGATGTGGTGTTTGCGGTTAGCGCGGAGGACATCAGGCATTTGGGAAAAACTGCCTCATAAATTCTACTGCTGCGGCGAGGAGTTGTGTCGCATCGGTGCTCGCGTCATCGGGTATTAATGATACACTCAGTCGCTGTGCGCCGCCGCTCCTTGCTCTTCATTCACAGCAGCGAATTTCTGAGACAGTTTTTTGTAGTCTGTAACCTGCAAGCTATATAAGCTGGAGAATTACAATATCGATGACCGATTTAAACTTTCTACGAACCACGAACTACGAACTAATCCTGTGTTAGCAAGGTTATACTTTCTATTTTATTTTTTTGTTATCTTGCTGGCACTTCCCTCTATCTCAAGAGCGCAGGTAGAGCAGGCTTCGCAGGTTGCAACCGTTAGTAGCAAGCCTGTTGAAATTACAGCTGATGGAAATACGCAGTTTGAAAATGGAATTGCCCTCGCGGAAGATAATGTGCAGATCCATTATAATGGGGTGAGTATCTATTGTGATAAGGCAGAATATAATCCTGATACTCGCGATGTGCTTCTTTTGGGTAATGTTCGTATTTATCAAGACAAAGGGGTCTTCAATGGGCAACGAGCTCTTTACAATTTAGAGACAAAACATATAAGGGCGTTGGAATTTCAAGGAGAAGCTCTGCCTATGAAATTTCATGCGCTCAGTATGAATTCGGTTACGACTAAAGAATTTAGTGTGAGAGATGGAGTCATGACAACCTCTGACTCCTCGATGCCTAGTTGGAGTATGCATGCTCGTGGGATTCGTATTTACGACAAGGATCGCGTTATTTTTCTCAATAGCACGCTTTATGCAGGGAAGATGCCTATTTTGTGGCTCCCTTACCTTTATGCAAGTTTGAAGGAGACTGGTCTTCAAATCATGCCAGGATACGATTCTACCTGGGGTGGATTTCTTTTAAGCTCTTACAGCTACCCTCTCCTCGGTGACGACAGTTTAATTGCTCGTGTTCATGCTGACTATCGCTCGCTGCGTGGCTTTGCGACTGGAATAGATCTCATGGATCACTTTGGGAAAAATGATCGGAATAATGGAGAGTTCATTTTGTACTATGCTTGGGATCATAGTCCTAATGCCAACAATCCTCCAGGTCAGCAAACAATAGCCACTCCAACAAGTGGAGATTATGTCGGTCGTTATCGCATTGGCTTTAACCAAAAGTTTTATCTCAATGATGATGTTTATGCGACCGCTGATATAACGAAGTTAAGTGATTTCAACTTCATGCAGACTTATTATCCAGCTGAAAATAGTGTCAATCCTCAACCAGACAATAATATCGCTCTCACCAAGATGGATGAAGATTATACCCTCTCGCTCGTGACTCGTTGGCAGATGAATTCTTTTCAAGAAACAACAGAGCGTTTGCCAGAGTTAGCTTTTGATTTTAAACAAGAGCCACTTTTTGGACTTCCCGTTTTTTATGATGGCACTACAGCCTTGGGGCAATTGCAGAGAAATTTTTGCGCTAACTCCACGAATAATCCTAATTACTTTGCTCCTTCAGGGTACAACGCGACGCGTTTTGATACCTTTCACCAGCTCAGTTTGCCGCAAACACTTTTTGGCTGGCTCTCGGTCGTCCCTAAAGTTGGTGTGCGAGTCACAGCTTACAATCACGGAGGAGATTATACGGACACTAATGGAACAATTACTCCCTTCCCGAGTTACGCCACCAGCACCAATGGTGGGTCTCAGGGCAATCAATTCAATTGGACAGGAACGACGATTCGGCCGATTGTGAATGCCGGTGTAGAAACATCTTTTAAAATAGCTCGCAGCTTTGAAGAATTGCAGTCAAAACTTCTCGGCGTGGATGGCGTGCGACATGTTTTTCAACCTTATGCCAATCTTTCTGGTGTCTACGCGGGGGGTCCCAATGTGAATCAGGTGATGCAATTTGATCGGTACATGCCTAACAATCCTAACAACACAACAATTTCAGGTTATCAAACTAGTTCCACTCAATTGCAGCCATTGAATTTTCCTCAATTCAATGCGATTGATACCATTGATACTTGGGCCATCATGCGCGTCGGAGTGAGAAATAAGCTTCAAACACGGCGCGATGGAGATACGTACGACTGGTTTTATTTAGATACCTTCACGGATCTCAATGCTATTAATCCTTATTTCAATGGGCCTGTTTCTAATTTAAATAATCGTTTTACTTTCCTTCCTGTTAGTTGGTTTGCACTCCATATCGATTCTCAAGTTCCCATGACGACGCTCGGATATTCTGAGGTCAATACACAGTTTGATTTCATGCCAACGCGATGGCTCCAATTCGGGGTGGGGAGTGCCTACATTAATAATTATAATGGCATGAGTGGCAATCAACCTTCCGTTTCCATGAATTGGAAGTTGAATGATCATTGGTCTTTTAGCGCCACGCAAATTTATAACATGAATGATTCTACCGTGGGGGCTTCTCCAAGCACGACAACAGCAACGCCTGGCAATAGTCCTCTCTATCAGCGTTACGTTATTACTCGCGAACTTTCTAGCTGGCTTGTTTCCTTTGGCGCGGAAGTGAGAAACAATCAAGGAACGAGTACTCAGTCAGGCTTATTGCAAACAGGGGCTGTCTTTACGATGGCGCTGAAAGATGCTCCTCAGATAACCTTGCCGCTTAGTTTTACGCCGCCAACGCCAGCAGGTAGAAATACAGCCAATGCTGCTAATCCGCTTATGCCGGGTCTGATGCCGAACCAGTGAAGCCCGGTGTGACACCGATGCGGTGATAGTTGCACGAAGGGGATAAAGTTTGACAATTCCTACAGAGAAAATTGCCGTGAGGCTTGTATAACAGAGCTAAAACATTATTAGTAATATGCTGATTTTATTGATGTTTTGCTGAAAATAGTGGCTTCTCAACGGCCTGCTATGACCATAGCACCACACCTAACAGAGGCCTATTGGAGGTCAAGTAAAAGCGTTTTTTGGACGCGCAACCCTTTTCTAAATCGTTTTCTCTGTAATGTATATTCAAATTACTTAGAACTTACAAGTAATTGACTTGTTCTTTTTAGGAAAAGACTGCGTTCTCATCCCGTCACGTTATCATTTGGATAGCGCTCGGTCTTCGGCCTTGTCCTAAGAAAAAATTTCTGCGCTTCTAACGCGCCCTTCTCAATTTAATACACTATCAAGAAAAGTACTTATTTTAATTTTTTTCTTCCACCTAAACTCTTAAGCTCTTAAGCTCTTCAACTCTTAAACCTTGTCTCCGCAAAGGAGGGGATCTAAAACCCTTGTCCCTGCGGAGTCGGGGATCTAAACTTTCTTTTTATGAAACTTTGTATTATTGGATCTGGATATGTCGGCCTAGTCACAGGAGCTTGCTTTGCCGAAGTGGGACATCATGTTATTTGTGTTGATAACAACCAAAAAAAGGTCGACATGCTTTTAGCTGGTCAAATTCCGATTTATGAACCAGGACTTGAAGAACTAGTCACACGCAATGTTGCTGCTAAGCGCTTGATGTTTACAACGAGTATTGAAGAGGGGGTTGCCCATGGCGAGGTTGTTTTTATTGCGGTGCCAACGCCTCCACAAGCAGATGGAAGTGTCGATCTTTCTTACATTGAGGCGGTCGCTCGTGAAATTGCAGGCGTCTTAAAAGAATACCGCGTCATTGTTGACAAGAGCACTGTTCCGGTCAAAACCGGAGAGAAAGTTGCCGAGACTATTCGTCGCTACAACAAGGCGGGATGTGAGTTTGACGTCGTTAGTAATCCTGAGTTTTTGCGCGAAGGATGTGCTGTTCCGGATTTGATGAAGCCAGATAGGATTGTGATTGGAAGCAACAATGATCGTGCTGTTTCACTCATGAAAAAAGTTTATGAGCCTTTCATGGCGCCGATTTTGGTCACTGATATCAACAGTGCTGAATTGATCAAGCATGCAGCGAATTCTTTCTTGGCCCTCAAGATTTCTTACATCAATGCTGTGGCCGCAATCTGCGAAGCCAGTGGAGCTGATGTAGAAAAGGTAGCAGACGGAATCGGTATGGACAAACGCATCGGAAGAAACTTCCTGAATGCAGGACTCGGTTACGGTGGCTCCTGTTTTCCAAAAGACATCGCTGCTTTTATTTCCATTAGCCGTCAGTTAGGAGTTCCTTTTACGCTCTTGGAAGAAGTGGAACGGATCAACGCTTCGGCGCTCGAGCATTTTCTCGCAAAAGTAAGAGAGGCGCTTTGGGTTTTGCGTGATAAAAAAATTGCAGTTTGGGGACTTGCTTTCAAGCCTGACACCGACGATATCCGCTGTTCTGTAGCCATGGACTTAGTGATGCAGCTCCTCAAAGAAGGAGCGCATGTGAGCGTCTATGATCCTAAAGGAATGGAAAAAGCTAAAGAATTAGGAACACTTAAAAAGGCGACTTTTGCGGCTTCTCCTCTGGAGGCAGCTCAAGATGCAGAAGCTCTCATCATTGCAACCGAGTGGGAAGAGTTTGCTAATGTCGATCTAGCTGCGCTCAAGAAGACGATGCACACGCCATTGCTTTTTGATGGACGAAATCTGTTGCACCCTGACGTTGTTCGGGAGGCTGGGTTTACCTATGTTAGTGTCGGACGATAGAGCATATCCTAAACTCTACTGAGGTGGCGAACTACGGCGTCACTCCGGTGCTCGTCGCTTCACGTATTGCATATACGCTCAGCTCCTGCGCTCCGAGGTTCCTTGTATTTCATCCATCTCAGCAAGCTGGATTTGCACAAAAGAAAATCTCATAGGGAAGGTTTTGTTGAGGAGTTGAGAAATTGAGGGGTTGAAAGAATGGTTTCTTCTCAACAGTCGCGCTGGCGGCGCTCAACAGCTGTTTCAGCAGCGGCTCAACTTTTCAACTTCCACAAAAGCAGTTTTACAAAGCTTGCTTTTGGTCATTGTCTGAACAATTACTAAATTGTAATGACGATTTTTCTGTTCGTATCATTCTCTCGATAGCGATCAATGATGAGAGTTGCGATTTCGACTAGAAGCAGTTTCAAGCGTCGTGCATCGTAAGCCGTGTTTGCTTCCAGCGTGACATGATAACGAATTTGATTTTTGGAATTCTTATTTGAGATGGAAGCAAGATGCTCCTTCCACTCGTCAGCACAAGGTCCTGTGACGTCCCACTCTATCATTTCAGTTCCATGGGTGAGCCAGTAAATGGCGAGCATGTAAGACTGACGAACGCGCATCGCAATCAGATTTTGACGTTGATTCTGACTCACTGTTTGAGTGTCATGGTGCCATCGATAACGATAGAGATAATGAGGAATAAAGAGCAGCGGTTCATTGATTGCGGTTCGCAAAGCAAATTCGTAGTCCTGACATCCTTCAAATGTTTTTTTGAACAATCCAAGATCTTGATGAAGTTCTTTTTTAATGACTTTAAGATGACCGGCAAAATTATTTTTGATCAGCTCATAAGGATGTTCAGACCGCAATCGCCAAAATAAGATATCACTATCAGCATCGATATCAATCGCACGGGAGCTAATGAAGCGGGCGGCAGGATGCTCAGCAATGGTTCTTTCTAAAACTGAAAATGTACTTGGCTCAAGAAGGTCGTCGCAATCAAGATAGACCAGCCATTCTCCTTGAGCGTGAGTGATAGCGTCATTGAGGCTGCAACAGATGCCGAGGTTTTCGACATGAGAGCGAAGGACTATTTTTTGGCGCAACGAAAAATCACAATCAGCAAGAAGGGTTGATAAGTCAATCGAGGGGTCGTCATTGATGATGAGGACTTCAATCTCTGTTGATGGAGAGTGACGCATCGCTTCTTGAATGGAGTGCAAGCAAGCTTTGAAATAATCAAGATGATGATGAAAGCAAACGAGGATGGTGAAAGATAGAGGAACTCTCTTTTTGCTAATTACCAGAGGAGTAGAGCGTTGTTCCTTAATTAAAAATTCTGTTGCGATTTTTTTTAGTTGAGCGGTGGAGATGCCAAGGAGTGCCGAGGTCCATTCCCGCTGGTTTTCTTGGCGGCGGGCCAGGATTGGGTTGTAAGGTATCTCAGGATAAGCAAATGTAATTACGCCACGGCACCGCGAGCTAATCCAGTATACGATATCGTATTTTATTTTGCTCCATATCGAAGGAAGCTGAGTGTTTTCTGATAATTTCTGCCGCTGTATAAAGCCAGTCAAGGGTGTCAGGACTTTTGTTAAAAATTTTCTTATGCAGAAAGCTAGCATCGCTCTGCGATGCAGTTGGCAGTTATGATCTTGCTGTGCAGGATCAAGATGCGATTGTTCAAATCGTTGATTCATTAAAGAATATTATTTTCAGTAGAAGATTAAAGGCTGGTGGTAAGTTGCTAAAATAATTTAGTATTAAAGCCAGCTTTGTGAAATAATGCTACTTTTTCTGATGAGGCAACGAAACAATAAATACAAACTACGAACTACGAACTGCGAACTGCCAATTGCATCGCGCAGCGATGCGTGGACAACCGTTATTGAGCCTCGTGTTAGTCTCTTTCATGTTCCATGGAAAGAAATTTGGGAATATCGCGAACTCATCATGCGTATGGTGCATCGCGACTATGTCTCGCGTTACAAACAGACTTTCTTTGGCTCTCTTTGGTATCTCCTTCAGCCCCTCTTTACGAGTTTGATGTTTACGTTAGTTTTTTCCAACATTGCTAAAATTTCTACAGGTGGTATTCCTCCAATGCTCTTTTTTATGGCAGGAACTGTTTGTTGGGGCTACTTCTCGGCATGTGTGACGGGAACAGCGACAACTTTTATTTCGAATGCTACCCTTTTTGATAAAGTTTATTTTCCGCGAATGGTTGTTCCAATTTCTCAGCTCATTGTCAATCTTGTTGGCTTTGTCATGCAGATGGCTTTATTTCTTGGTTTTTACGGATGGTATGCGTGGCATGGAGCGCCGATCAGCATGGGGTGGCGTATCATCGTGCTGCCAGTGCTGCTGATTCAAATGGGCGCGCTCGGTCTTGGTGTCGGTTGTTTTGTTTCAGCAATCACAACGCGGTTTCGCGATCTTCAAATTTTGCTCACTTTTTTTATTCAACTTTGGATGTATGGGAGTTGTGTTGTTTATCCCTTGAGTCTTGTGCCGCCTGGTCCGATTCACACACTTTATCTGCTCAATCCGATGGTTTCGGTCATCGAGGCTTTTCGTTATGCCTTCATGGGGCAGGGAACGGTAACGCTCTTCGAAGTTTCAATCAGTTTTATTGTGAGTATCATTACGATTTTTATGGGAGTGCTTTTGTTTAATAAAACCGAACGACATTGCGTCGATATTTTGTGAGCAGAACTCTTTACCCTTTACTGCCTTCTCATGTCTGACGTTGTAATAAAAATAGAAAAGCTGTCAAAAAAATATCGGCTCGGCGTTATCAGCCGGCAGATGCTTGTTGATCAGATTGAGAGCTGGGTGGCTCGCAAATTGGGACGGCCCGATCCGCACGCCTCAGTTTTTGATCATCAGACTGATCGCATGCCGACGCCTTATGATTTTTGGGCGCTTCAAGATATTAATTTAGAAATTAAAAAAGGTGATGTTGTTGGAATCATGGGACGCAATGGTTCTGGAAAGTCAACGCTGCTCAAACTTCTTTCACGCATCACAGCCCCAACAGAAGGTAGAATCTCGATTCGAGGACGTATTGCAAGTTTGCTAGAAGTTGGCACAGGTTTTAATTACGATCTCACGGGAAAAGAGAATGTCTATCTGAATGGAAGCATTCTTGGTTTAAAACAAAAAGAGATCAATGATCGCTACGATCGTATTGTAGAGTTTGCTGAAATCCCTGACTTTATGGAGACGCCGGTGAAGCGCTATTCTAGTGGGATGCGTGTGCGACTTGCTTTTGCTGTGGCAGCGCACTTAGAGCCTGAGATCTTGATTCTCGATGAAGTCTTGGCAGTGGGCGACGCTAAGTTCCAAGAAAAATGCCTCAATCGTATTAGTGAAATTCGTGACTCAGGGACAACTGTTCTTTTTGTGAGTCACTCCGCACAAAGTGTGCTGGAGCTTTGCACGCATGGTGTCCTTTTGCAAGAAGGCCGACTTGTTGAGCATGGGACCGCGCGTGAAGTGACAGGAAAATATTTGGAGTCACTTCATCTTTCGCATGCTGAGGATGCGCTTTCTGGTGCTGCAGAGAGTCATGTGGGACTGCAGGCTGGAAAAATAGCACAGCTGCTCGCTCAGCAGCTTCCTGATGGGCATTTGGTTTTTAATGCTGCGATTGAAACGCCTGATGGAATCCGAACGATTGATGTTGGTTGGATTTCCAAAAGTCGCATGAAGACAATACGGACAGAACCAACATGGAGTGCGGCTCCTGATATTTCGGTGAGCATTGTTTCTCGAAAACGATCTGTGCAAGAAGCTGAAATTGACAATCATTTTTTACTTAAGTCAGGGGCGAGAGAGGCCTGGATTGTAATGCCTGATGGAGGACTTGATCGTCGCACAGAAAGTGGAAGAGGAAAGATGGAGCTTGGTGTTGGGGAGAAGATTTAGATGAAACTATGAAAACACTAGTCACTGGCGGGTCTGGATTTATTGGACGAAATGTGATCAAGGTTCTTTTAGAAGAAGACCATGATGTGATTGTTTTTGGTAGAAGTAACATTAGCTCTTTTAAAAACAAAAAAAATTTTCAATGGATCCAAGGTAATCTTGTCACGGGCGAGGGATTGGAAAATATTCCATGGGAAACGCTCGAGTGTGTCATTCATCTAGCTGCGGCTGGTGTCAAATCGGCCAAGAGAGAGTGGGCTGAATGCATCCAAGTTAACATTGTTGGAACAGAACGTTTATTAAGCTTGATCAAAAAACGTGCCGTTAAAAATCCAAAAGTATTTCTGGCAAAAACATTTTACGAAAAAGCGATTCATGCGATTCCTTCCTTCAAAAATAATCCTTATGTTGCAACGAAAGAAGCCTCTTCCCGATTAGCAGAAATGTGGAGTGAAGATTTTAAAGGAGCTACGATCTTTGGAACAATCTATCATACTTTCGGACCTGATGATCATTTTCTGAGTGTCTTAAGTTATGCAGCGAAGCAATTGAAAGACAACAAACCAGCGATCTTTAGTAACGGTACGGCGTTGGGAGATTGGCTCTATATCACAGATGCTGTTGCTGGCATTTTGGGAGCGATAACAGCTTCTCCAGCTGGTCTTGTTTCCCATTGGGATATTGGTTCGGGAACATTAACAACCGTTCGTGAGCTTGTAGAAGAGTTGCAACAGATCTCTGGCAGAGGAGGAGGTAATATTGTTTTTGATGCCTTGCTCGATCAAGCTGATGTTACTTTGCAGGAGGCAGCACAGAAGTTACCTCCCGGATTTCAACTAAAATTACCTCTTCGACAAGGATTGGAAAAACATTATCAATTAATATGAAACTACTCATCACTGGTGGATGTGGATTTTTAGGTAGCAACCTTGCTGCTGAGGCACTGCGGCGTGGAGAGGATCTTGTTCTCTTTGATAATTTATCGAGTCGGGGAGCTATCAACAATCTTCAATGGCTTCGTGATCAAGGAACGTTCAGCTTTATTCATGGGGATATTCGAAATGCTCATGATGTAATGCGGGTAGTGAGCAACACACAACCAGATGCCATTTTTCATTTGGTGGGACAAGTCGCGATGACGACCTCCATTGCTAACCCACGTTACGATTTTGAAGTGAATGCCATGGGAACCATTAATCTTTTAGAGGCCGCACGATTCCATTCTCCTCAAGCACAGATTATCTATTCTTCCACCAATAAAGTTTATGGAGATTTGGAAGAGTATCACTATCGCGAGACAGCAACGCGTTATGAGTGTCTTGATTTCCCAAAAGGATTTGACGAAAAAATCCCGTTAGAGTTTTGCTCTCCATATGGGTGTTCCAAGGGGGCAGCAGATCAGTACATGCTTGATTACGCACGTATTTTTGAGTTGCCTACTGTGGTGCTTCGACATTCTTCAATGTATGGTGGCAGACAATTTCCTTCTTTTGATCAGGGCTGGGTCAGTTGGTTTTGCTATCAAGCTTTAGAGCAGAAGAAACAAAGTTTAGTAACACCTTTTACGATTGCAGGAAATGGGAAGCAAGTGCGCGATCTTTTGCATGGTGATGATATTGTACGTCTCTATTACGCTATTATTGATAAAAATGAACTGACTGCTGGAGAGGCCTTCAATATTGGAGGAGGCCACGATGCTAGTCTTTCTTTGTTAGAGCTCTTTGCTCTCTTAGAATCCATAACAGGAAAAAAACTTGCCTATGAAAAACTCACTCCTCGAGCAAGTGACCAAAAAGTTTTTATTGCAGATTGTAGTAAAGTTAAGAGGTTATTTGGTTGGGTTCCTCAAATAGATTCTAGAACAGGAATAGAACAAATGTGTGATTGGATTCAGAAAAACCTCGTATGATTAAAATATCGATTCTCATTCCTACTTTTAACAGAGTAGCCATGGTTTGTGAGGCGTTAGATCGTATTATGAAATACGATTGCGAAGAAGTTTTTGAAGTGATTGTTTCTGATAATCACAGTTCTGATAACACGCTGCAAGAACTGGCCAGTAAATATAAAAATTTTAAAAAACTAAAGCTGACTCAGCCGCCAAGTTCTTGTGGTCCTATTTTTAATTGGCAGCATGCACTCTCTCAGGCTTCGGGAACCCATGTTCATTGGCACTGGAGTGATGACTATCTTTGTGGTCCTTTTTATGAGCAGGCGGTAGCTCTCATGAAAAAAGAACAAGTGAATGTCATTATTTCAGCAGTGAAAATTATTTTTGAAGATGGCTTTGCCCCAACTTTATATTCACAAGGATTTGATAGGAGAGATTCTTCAGAAAAAGCATTAAAAAAATTATTAATTGAACAGACTCTTCCTATTTCTCCTGCAGCTTGCATCTTGCCTCTTGATGCTGTTAAAAAACATTTTTATACAGAAATTCCAGCCTTTCGTATCTATGATCCTATCAAATGGGCTATGGGGACTGATGCCTTAATGATTGCAGGGTCGCTTTTGGAAAATAGTAAGGTTGCTTATCTTGAAAAGCCTTTGTTTTGTTTTCAAAGTCACGAAGGGTCATTAACGAATCTTCAAGCCAACTATTGTATAAGTTACTTTGTAGCATTCGAATGGTTTATTAGAAAAGAGAAGCTTCCTATTCCTCTTTCATTGAGAAGAAAGGTGCTTGGATTAACAATGTGTAATTCTTTTGAAAAAAAGTTTTCGTTAGTTAGTCTCACGGGTTTTTTAATGCATCTGTACAAAGTTTTTCTTTCGAAGTTTTAAGTTTTTCTAATGCTAACCAAAATCATCATAGGAAAATTCAGGGAAATGTTGAGCAATTACCGAGCGGGTATTCCCATAGCGCCATCATTGGAGCAACCAGAGTGCGGTGCTAAGATTGCTCAAGCGCTGCAAGAAAAAAACCCTTATCTTGTCGCACGTCTTGGATGGATGGAGGGATATACCATTGGTAAGTTATTATCAGAAGGAGAAGTGACATTAGCATTACGAGAAAAGTTAATGCAGCATGCTGGTGTTTTTCCACCAACAGTTGAAGAAGTAAAACTTTTTACTGATATTTATTTGGAAGCTCTCTCTTATGTTGATATTTTAGGTCTGATCGAAGCACCTTATCATGGGTGGCTTATTAAGAGATATGCTAAGAAAGCAGAGTCGGCAGCACTTGGTTCTCTAGAACCTTATTTTTCTGAGGATCCTTGGTCGTCAAAATTGCAAGGATTAAAGGTTCTCGTTATCCATCCTTTTGTGGAGTCGATTAACAAGCAGTACTCCACAGTACGGGAAAAAATTTTTACAAATTCCAAGATGCTTCCTGAATTTGAATTAAAAATGATCAAAGCACCTCAAACCATTACAGGCAATGCAACCGAGTTTGTCTCTTGGTCAGCAACACTGAAAAATTTGGAAGAGCAGGTGAAAAAAGAAAGTTTTGACGTAGCCATTGTAGGATGTGGTGCCTATGGATTTCCCCTGGCAGCTGCGATCAAAAAAATGGGAAAGATTTCCCTTCATCTTGGAGGAGCAACACAACTTCTTTTTGGAATTTCAGGATGGCGTTGGGCAGAGCATCCTGCCTTTTTAAAATATCAATCCATCATGACAGAAGCTTGGTCTCGGCCGCTCGAAAACGAACGGCCTGTAGGATGGGAAAAAATTGAGAATGGTTGTTATTGGTAAATTTTTTTATGAAATTCCCGATTGTTTATTTAAAAATTGAAGCCCCGAACGCACGACTGGTGCATGCTCAGAAAGAACTTGAAAAGAGCATCGCTCATTTCAATCTCGATCCTTTACCATGGATTGCTGGAGCCAATTTGGTCCCGATCGGACATCTTCTACTTAAAGCGAGGAAAATGGCTACAGGGAAAGCCATGGTCTGGTGTAATACAGATGTTGTTTTAACAAGAGATCCTTTTGATGTTCCTAATCCAGATCAGGTTTATGGTTTTTATCGACGCGAGATTCCTTCTGGAGAGATCTGTCCGGGAATGGATATGTATTATTTTCCTTTGAAAGAATGGGACCAAGTTATTTCCAAAGATATCCCAAAACTTTTTATAGGAGCCTCCTATGTTGATCGATGGATTCCAAGTTTAATGGAGAGTTTGGGTCGGTATGAAAATCTCACTGGCTATATAGATCACGTTTCTCACCCAACATCAGCTGCCTCTGGGAAAGATTCTAATCGGTACTATCAATCTAATTTTAACGCCTATAATCGATGGGCACGTCGTCAAGGATTGGCGGTCATTCCAGGGCCGCCAGTGATTCCTTGGATTGGACATGTTTGGGGGGTACGTGATGCTATAAAAAAAATAAAGCAACGGTTATTAAACTAAATAAATCGATTAGCTTGACGTTATGCTCTCTTCGGCGCCACTCATTTTTATTCATTATGGTCCTGCAAGCTACTTGCGATCGGTATTGCAAGCGGCTCGCCGCACGAATCCAAAAAAGCGTATCATCTTGTTAGGAGATGCAAGTAATCGTCGTTTCGCTCGCGGAGTTGCAGAGTTTTTTTTCTTTGAAGATTATGCAAAAGGAGAAGCCGTTCAGGAATTTGAACGCGTCTTTCAAGTTATTCAAGGAGAGCGGCATCGTTACACCAAAGAAGGTGGTGTGGAAAAATGGCTCAAGTTTGTTTTTCGGCGATGGTTTTTAATCCATGAATTTCTCAAGAATCAAAACATCGATGCTTTTTGGACATTTGATAGTGATACTCTTCTTTTGGAGTCGCTTGATAAAATTCAATCGCGTTTTGCTCATGTTGAAGGAACAACGCAATGTCGTGGGAAGTGCCTCAACGGATGGATTGGATCACGATCACTTGTGGAACGTTATGTGAACTGTATCAATGAGATTTTTAATGATTCTGCCTATCTTCAAGCGCAGAAAGAACGACTTCTTCACGAGGTTACACTTTCTTTTAATGAGATGGATGCTTTTGAAGAATTTTGTCGGCGGGAAAATGTAAAGACATGTCGTGCTTCTGAGATTATTGCAGGAGAAGCTTTTGATGATGCTTTGGCGATGGTTTATGAATATGAACCTGCTCCTCAAAAAATTCTTAATAGAACGGAGGTGAAGCGTCTTTGGGTTTCTGCAACAGGTCAACTTTATATTCGTACAGCTCTCGATCAAGAGATGGTGCGGCTTTTAAGTTGTAATATGAGTTGGATGCCTGATTTTTTCTGGAGGCGACTTTTTAAGCTCACAACTCCTAAGAGAAGAGCAAGAAGTTTTTTAGAAAATGAAAAAAAATTAAAAGAAGTTAGTCTTGATCCTTCTTGGCTACTTAAAATCAAAAAATTACTTCCATATTAAATATGTTCCAGCGTCTGAAAAATTTTATCTTTCAAAAACAACGCCAGGCTTCAGTGCGCCTTTTGCCAACCTCTCCTTCAAAAGGAACAGTTGTATTAAGCTACATTGCGTGGCCTTTTAGAGAAGGCCATCACTCGCCAAAAGCCCGTGGTCATACTAATGCTTTTGAGGTTGTTGTTATGGCTCAAATTTATCAAGAACTCGGTTTTACTGTTGAAGTGGTAGATTATAATAATCAGACTTATGTTCCACCAAGAGATTGTTGTGTTGTCATTGACATTCATGGGCAGCTAGAGCGATGGGATGCTCATTTACCAAAAGAATGTTTGAGGATTCTTCATGCTACAGGCCCTCACTGGTTGACCTATAATCGCAGTGAAACCGATCGTTTGGCCTCACTTCTGGAGCGACGACAGATTTCATTGATGCCGCGTCGACAAGTAGAGCCGACGCGAAGTGTCGAGTTTGCTGATCATGTGACTGTTCTTGGAAATGAATATACGATGGAGAGTTTTTCTTTTGCAAAAAAACCGATAACGCGCATTCCAATCTCTTCGGCTTATGAATTTTCCTGGCCCGAAGAACGCAATTTTTCAAAAGCAAAGAAAAAATTTCTTTGGGTAGGAAGTTTTGGAATGGTGCAAAAAGGATTGGACCTTGTCCTAGAAGCCTTTTCTAAGTTGCCCGAGCTTTCGCTAACAGTTTGTGGACGTCCTGAAAAAGAATCTGATTTTTATCAATGTTATCAAAAGGAATTATTGCATACTCCCAATATTCATTTGCATGGTTGGATTGATATGGCTTCTCCTGAGTTTCAAGCAATCGCACAGGCTCATGCTGCCATTATTTATCCGGGAGCTGCTGAGGGTGGCGCAGGAAGCGTCATTCATTGTATGCATGCTGGTATGGTTCCGATTTGTACGCGTGAAACTTCCGTTGATCTTGGGGATTTTGGAATGCTAATAAAAAATGGAACTGTTGAAGCGGTCATGGAAACAGCCAGATTATTTGCTGCTCTTTCTGATCAAGAGGTTCAACAGCGTGCAGAAACTTCCTATGCACATGCACGAAAGCATCACACGCGAGAGCAATTTCGAGAAAATTACTCAAAATTCGCTCTAAATATATTAACAAAATAATGAATAAAGCCTTTGTTATTAATCTTGAGTCTCAGGAAAAATTGTTCACTGCTGTGCAACAAGCGATGCTTCCTTATGGGCTGGAGTGTGAGCGTTTTGTTGTAACACCAGATGAGCATAAACAAATAGGATGTACGATGAGTCATCTTGATCTCATTACTCAGGCCAAAGAGAAGGCTTGGCCTTATTTGATCGTATTAGAAGATGATTGTGACGTTCGAGAGGCTATGCAGACATGGCCCGCTGTTTTTGAATACTTACTAAAAGAAAAAAACCGATGGGATATTTTTCTTGGAGGCGCTATGTACGTTCATCCTAAAACACTGCGGCTTAATTTTAAGTCACAGCAATCAATAGAAGTAGAAATCATTGAATGCCTGCATGCAGTAGCAGCACATTTTATTATTTATAATCAGACCTCATATGATCGACTGCTGCAATGGTATGATCTTCCAGGGCCTCTTGAAAAGCGACCAAACATTGATAATCTTTATGATAAGTTTCAATTAAAAACTTGGGTAACTTCACCATTTCTTGCATGGCAAAAGCCACGTCCTGGTAATGATCTAACAGAGCCTCTTCAAGAAGCTGAAGATAGACTTCAATATTTCACTCAATCCTTGAGAAGCTGTTTGAAGTACCGTCTTTTTAGCCGCTGGTTGAAGGCGATTCAGTAAAAATAACGACTATGTTTTTCCATCGTGAAGTTAAAAAAAAAATCCAGCAATCGATCCAACAAGGTTATGATACATTGATTTGCACACCTGAGAGGTTAATGCATCAATCCATTAAGCGGTGTCCTGAAGGCAGCAGGAAAGTTTCAGTAGCCATCCCACATTGGAATCGAGGAGCGCTCATTCATCGGCCGCTGTGGAATATTGTGAACGATGAGCGCATTGAAGAAATTGTGATTGTCGATGATGGTTCTTCAGAGGAAGAGTTTTCTCTCTTAGTAAAGAATGTGGCTCGATATGATCGACGTAAGGTTGTTACAATTCATCGACGAGAAGAAAATAAAGGGGTTCAGTTTACTAAAGTGGAGTGCGTAGAAAAAATATGTGGAGCATGGATGATCTTGCTCGATTCTGATAACACCTTGTTTCCAAGTTATCTTGACGCTGTTGTCGCATTGCAACATTTGGACGAAAAGAGTCTTTATTGTCCCGATTGGGCTTTTCCTTATTTTTGGTTTCGTCAAGTAGCAGGACAAAAAATTGATTTTCAAAAGGCTTGTTACTTGATTCAGCAAGGAACGCTGCAAAAAATTTCTCTTCTCAATGATGGTAATTACTTTTTCCATAAAGCAACTTACTTGGCTCAACTTTTACCTCTTAAGCAGATTCAACATGATGTTGCTGATGTGATGTTGGCTAATTATCGGTGGCTTTCTCAAGGTGGGTCTTTAACAGTGATGCAACAAGCTAGGTACCTGCATCGCATTGATGATTCGAGCTTTTGGATGCGAACAAGCCAAGAATCTAGAAGGCGAGTCATGTCTATTTTTGATCGATTTAAAAACAACCTTCCTTGGGATGGTCCTTTTGCAAGCACGATCATTTAGCTCAAGATTTCTTTGCAAAATAAAATCGGCGCTGATTGGTCGCTAGAGGATGGGACGAGAGAATCGGTGGAGCGAGAACGAGACGGTGAATAATGTTCGACGGAAAAATAGAGGTATCAAGCACCGTGGTCGAAAATCCAGCTGAATCAAATCGTTCTTTTAAGTCATCACCGTAAATTCTTAAATGATCTTTTTGTCCGAAGTGCTGTAGGCGGCCTTCTGGAGTCGTTACAGTAGGATCTTCGTCAGTCATTGAAGGAGCATCTTTTTGAGGCGCTGTGATGATGGCGATGCCATTCGGTTTTAAAATACGATGTAGTTCTTTGATGGCGGCACGATCATCGGGAACATGCTCCAGGACATCGCATGCAATGACGACATCAAAGCTCGCATCAAAAACCGAAGGCATCGCGCTCATGTTGAGTTTTAAATCGACATCGCCACGATCATAATCTGTAGAGACGTAGTGCGCGGAGGCTCTTTGAATGCGGTGGCGCAGTTGTCGCTCGGGAGCAAAATGGAGAATTGATTTTCCTTGGAAGATTTTTTTCTCTGAAAGTTCAGTCATGGAAGATTGTCCGTCCAAGAGTGCAACAAGCATTCGATGTCTTACCTGACTACCACAGTTCGGACAGACGGTGCGAGGGTGCCAGGGGTCATCAATAAAGTGTGCACCTTGCCAGTGACAGATGTTGCACTCTACTGCTGAACCCTGAAGTTTTTTTAAAAGATTTTTCTTTTTTCTCGCTGCCACAAACAGATGGCAGTAATTACCTAAGAGTCGTCTTAAGCTAAGAGGAATAATATTTCGCAATTGCATAGAAAAAAAATAATGAATAACGCCTTTGTCATCAATCTCGATTCTCGGAAAAAACAGTTTAAGGAGGTTCAGCGAGAATTTTTGCCTTTTAGAATCGAGTGCGAACGTTTTTCCGCGATACGCCATGAACGAGGTGCTCTCGGATGCACGCTCAGTCATCTTGCTCTTATTGCTCGCGCTAAGGAAGAGGGTTGGCCATGGGTGATGGTTTTAGAAGATGATTGTGTCGCGCGTGAAGCCATGAAGCAATGGCCTTTAGTGGCTTCATTTCTTCAGCAGCAACAAGGAGAGTGGGATGTTTTTTTTGGGGGATTGATTTTCATGCACCCGATAAAAAAAATTGCTGCTCTTGCACCCGAACTGACCATTATCGAAGGGCTTCTCCCGCTAGCAACGCACTTCATGATTTATCATCAATCCTCTTACGATCGATTATTGGCGTGGCATCATTTTGCAATGCCACTTGATAAAAAACCTGCAATCGATATTTTCATTCAATTGAGTCAGGTAAAAACTTGGACAACTTCTGCCTTTCTTGCCTGGCAAAAACCACATTTTAGTGATGTGTTACAAGAGATGAATGATTGCACGCTCGCTTTTAAGAGGGCTGAACAATTAATGAATGCGTTTCTAAAAAAAGAAAGTGCTGATATGCAGCAGAAGCTGAATGATCGTGCTCTTGCTTTTACGAGGGCTAAAGAATTAACAAATGACTTTCTGAAAAACAAAAGTGAGAGAAGATAGAGCGTATCATCAATTAAGCACTTCTCTGTTTTATCATGGTCTTTAATTGATGGCATGTCCTAATCTAGCTAAGCAGAAAATGAAAAAAGATTCCTTCAGTCTCCAGTCTCCAGTTTCCAGCCTCTCTTCCATCAGTATCATCATTCCTGCATACAATGCGGAAGAGACATTAGCTGCAACGCTGCAATCTTGTCTGCATCAGTCCCTCCAGCCTCGAGAGATCATTGTTGTTGATAACGGAAGTCATGATGCGACGGCAAAAACAGCAGGGTCGTTTGGCTCTAAGATTCAGTATTTTTTTACAAAAAATGAAGGAGTCTCGCGAGCTAGAAATATTGGGGCTGAGCAAGCCACGGGTGAGTGGCTTCTTTTTCTGGATGCCGATGATCAATTGTTGCCTTGTGCGTTAGAAACATTGCTGACTGCCGCGGAAGTTCAACAAGCAAATGTTGTTTATGGGATGGTGATCGAACGTCGCGAACCCCCACAACTGGCACGGCTGAATGGATTTGATTTTGCTGCTGGTCTTCCTCCGCACGGAGCGGAGCGAAATTTTTGGCGCTGTGCCATCACCACGCCAGGATCGGCTTTAGTGAAAAAAAGCCTTCATGAAAAAATGGGCGGTTTTGTTACGGGATATGAACCGATGGAAGATCGCGACTATTGGATCAAATGCGGACTGCTCGAGAAGATTGCTTTTTGTGATACCGTCGTGCTCGACAAAATCTGGAGGCCTTCCTCGCATGGCTCGCAGCACAGCAAGCGGATCTATCGAGGACAGCTAGCGCAGCGAGCTTTGAAAAAATGGGCTTCGAAACGTGGTGTGGTAACGGATTGGATTCCTGGTGACAAGGAAATCGTCAAGTCAGCTCTTGATGAAGCAGTCTGGCGCCGTTGCACTGATATTTTAAAACCATTGTTAAAAGAAGCGAAGATGGTTGGAGTTTTTCATTGGAGAGCAATGCTGCTCGCAATGTTTTTTTCAAAGCCGTTGCCAAGCTGGATAAAGAAATGAGGCATTACAATTATCTCATCGTTGGAAGTGGCTTTTCAGGTTTGACGTTCGCGGAGCGAGCGGCGACGCAAGTTGGAAAGACAAGTCTTATCGTTGACCGGCGCGATCACCTTGGAGGTAATGCTTATGACTATCATGATGCTGCAGGTGTTTTAATTCATCGTTACGGGCCGCATTATTTTCGCACGAACTCGACACTCATTTGTGATTACCTCTCTCAATTTACCGAGTGGCATCAGGTGAACTACGAGATTTTATCTTATTCCGATGGTCGTTACTGGAATTTTCCGATCAATCTCAATACGTTTGAACAATTTCTTGGTCGTCCTTCTACGAGCGAAGAAATGGAGAAATGGTTAGCAGAGCATCGTGTGCCAATCGAGTCCCCGAAAAATTCTGAAGAGGTGATCGTTTCCCAAGTTGGGTGGGAGTTATACGAGAAATTTTTTAAAGGTTATACGCTGAAACAATGGAAGCGAGAACCCAAGGAGCTTGATGCCTCGGTTTGCGGACGGATTTCCATTCGAACGAATCGCGATAATCGATATTTGCGAGAAGAATTTCAAGCGTTACCAAAAGAAGGCTACACGCGGATGTTTGAACAGATGGTTGCAGCTTGTGGCGATAAACTCACGCTGATGTTGCAGACTGATTATCGCGATGTGCTTTCATCCATCACTTTTGATCACATGATCTATACTGGAGCCATCGATGACTATTTTGATTGTTTTTATGGGCCACTGCCGTATCGATCACTCCGCTTTGAGCCAGAATCATTCACTAAAGAGCAATTGGGCGCTCGTGAAAAAATCAGCGGCAAAAAAGGATTTTGGCAGCCAGCCATGCAAGTAAACTATCCAAATGAAGAAGCCTTCACGCGTATTGTTGAAATGAAGCACGCGACAGGACAGCAAGGTGACAATACCACGATCGTTCGAGAATATCCTGACGACTATGAGCCGGGCAAAGAGGCCTACTATCCAATACCAGCGCCTGATGCCGCAGCACTCTACCAGCGATATAAAACACTTGCTGATGGTGAAAAAAATGTTTCCTTTATTGGTCGCTTGGCCACTTATCGCTACTATAATATGGACCAAGTTGTCGGCATAGCACTCGCCGAATTTAAAAAGTTAGAAAAAATTTCATGATCAATAAGACCTTTGTATTTGCATCACTTTGCTTTGCTGGCTTTCTGCAGTATTGGTTGTGGGAACGCGCGCATGTTTGTTCTGTTGCTTCCGTTGGGAGCATGATGCTCATTAGTGTCGTGTCACTTCTTTATGGAGTGCTTGTTCTCTCTTTATTGCGGCTTCCCAGAGAGATTTCCGAACAGCGGCCTATACAATTACTGTTAGGTTTTTTTATTTTTAACACCCTGCTTTTTATCGTTGTGGGTGCACATCTTTTGAGCGTAAAAAATGGTTTTTTTCTGTTTACAGGAATTATTTTTTTAGCAGCACCGCTCGTTTCTTTTTATAAAAAGTCGACAGCGCCAACGCTACGCTTCTCGGAGCAACTTCCAGGGATGGCTTGCCTTTTGCTTTCTGGAATAGGAGCAACTTTACTATGCTGTGATCCTTTAAGTGTTCCAATCCATGAGAACGGAATGATCTATTTTCCTATGTGGGGAGATAGCTTTTTCCATGCACGTCTGATTAGCCTTTTTGCTCAAGCTGATGCGTTTCAGAAAGTTTCTAATGTGCAGCTAAGCGGAGTGCCACTTCCCTTCTATCATTACGCTGCTTACTTGATGCCAGCAGCAGTTGTTTCATTCACGCAAGTTAATGCTTATGCGATTTTTTCTTGTTTTTTAATGCCTGTCGGAGTTTTTCTTTTGGGCTTAGCTGCGTTCACGCTGACGTCTGCTTTTTGGAAGGGTTGGCCAGCAGTGGCAGCGATAGTCGCTGTGATTTTTTTACCAGATGCCTACTACCAAGGTTTTCAAAATAAATTTCTCAGTTATCAATTTCATTTGCACGTTGGTCCGGCAAGCTTCTATGGGATAGGGTGTGCGGCGCTTGCCTGGTTCTTCATGATTCAAGGATGTCGAGACTTCCTTGAAAACTCTACTGCTGGCGCGAATTGTGTCGTCGCTCCGGTGCTCGCGTCATCGAGTATTAGATATACACTCAGCCGCTGTGCGCCGGAGGCTCCTGGCACTTCATCGCCAGCAGCGAGTTTTGAAAGAAGTCTATTTAAAAAAATAATTTTAATTTTATTAAGTTATCTATTTTTAGGAGTGATGTTGTTTTATAAAGCACAATTTTTCGTTGCGAATGCTTTTATTCTTCTGCTGTTTCCCTGTTTCTTTTTTCTCCAGTGTGGGAAAAGAAAACATACATGCCGCGTGGCAGCGGCTGGGTCGACTGCTGTCAGGCAGCCTGCAAGGGTGAGCCTTGCGGGCGTGAGAGAGTTGCAATTTTTAGTGGCATGTTGCGTGACGCTTTTTTTTGCTTTCGTTGTTCATCTTTCACAGCGTTATCCTTCTGTTCCTGTGATTGCTCTTAATGGAGGAGGGATGCATAAATATTTTAAAATCCTCTCTCAATGGACAAACAGTGGGTTCTTGCATTCTTTTTTATTAGAAAATCTCTGGCTGCATCCACTTTCTTTTCCCTGGTATCATCTGCTTGCTGGGACAACGCTCTATTTTTGCACGTTGGGAATTTGGGGGCTGGGCGTCATCGTTGCTCTTTTTTTCTTGCGGCGAAAAGTTGATGCCGCTGTTTGGTTTTTTCCGCTTTGGATTATTATAAATTATCTGGTTATGTCGATGGGGCTTCCTATGGATTCAAGACATCTCCTAGATCCTGAAGAGCTCGTGAATCGACCGCTCATGTGGGCTTATTTTGCGATAGCGGCGTGGACGGCTGGTGGTCTCTATTTTTTGTTGTGCGGCAATCAACTGCCTAAAACTTTTTTAAAGCGGGTTCTTGGCGCGGTGATGTTATTAGGAAGTCTTGCTGCGCCACTCTTTTTTGCACATGGATTGCAAACCATGCCGATGTGGAACATGACATTAAAGTCCAATGCTGTTCCTGCTCCGATGGTCGAAGCAATTGATTTTATCAGGAACAAAAGCTCTGCTCACGATCTTGTTCAAGATTCTGAAAATGATCCTCTCTCTGTTATTACTGGCTTAGCAGAACGACAAGGTTATCTCGTGACTAATAATGCGAATATGGAGGTAGCAAAAATGGATCCTATAGTAGCAGAGCGATTCGAAGGGTTACAGAGATTTAAGCAGATGACAACAGAGGGTGAGTTAAAAACATTTATTCAAACTCATCTGATTTCTTGGTATTTACTAAGGCCTGAAAGCAAGGTCGCTTGGCCTGATTCTTTTAAAAACAGTGCCATATTTCAAAGTGATGGATATCGTGTTTATTATTGGACGCATTAAGTCCAATGCTTGTTATGAAATCACTTTCAAAAAAACTAATCGGTGGGGCTGTATTCTTCTTAAGTTGTATTGCCTTTCTTTCATTTATGTGGCCTTGCTATCGTGCTTTCCTGCCGATCATGGTCAACACGAATGAAGGATGGAATGCTTTCTTTGCTGATGCGGCGATGGGCAAGATGCCGCTCTATCCTAGTTTAGAAAGGCTCATAACGAACAACTATCCGCCACTTTCTTTTTATGCCGTGGGAAGTTTTGGGAAATTATGTGGGGATCCAATTCTTGCAGGAAGAATTCTTTCTTTGCTTGCCATCATCATCATTGCTTTTTGCATTGGAAAAATTGTACGGCAGTTTGGTGGTTCCTTGCAGGCGGCGGTTGTTGGAAGTGCTTATTTTATCGGTACGATGTGCCTCTCTTTTCGCTGGTATGTTGGGGTTAATGATCCTCAGCTCTTGGCTCAAGCGATCATGATCATTGGATTTTTTCTTTTTCTGCAAGCGATCGGAAAAAATGCCGACTACTGGCTGCCCTTGTTGATCATGGTGATAGCTGGCTTTTTTAAGCATAACATTATTACGTTGCCGCTTTCTGCGATGTTAGGACTGGTATTGTGGCAGCGTTGGAGAGCGCTAAGATTTAGTCTTCTTTTTTCTGGAGTGCTCGTTGCGATTGGCCTGGCTTGTTGTTATGGCTGTTATGGCGCTGATTTTTTTCATAATTTTTTAACGCCACGTTCATGGATGCCAGAAAAAACAATGGATGCTCTTGGGGATCTGCACAGCTTGGTGATTGGGATTTTTCTTTGGTTGCTCATTGTTTCGAGAGAGCGGCAACAAAAGTCGATGCAGCTCATCACGATCATGATGACCCTGGCTCTTCTTGTCGGACTTGTGCAGCGCCTTGGAAGCGGGGTCTTTGTGAATGCTCAATTTGATTTAGTGATGACCATCTCCATTGCTATGGGAGTGGGATTTCAATTTCTTGCCAGTGCAAAAAAAGAATGGCAGCAGTTTTTATGGGTTCTTTTTCTTGTCGCTCCATTTCTTGTTTCACCGAATCTCTGTTCCTTTACTCAAATTTTTTCTTCCTCAGGTCGTGCTGAAATGCGCGAAGAAGTACAGCTAATGAATCAGCTGATTGAGGAAGTGAGGGCTTCTCCGGTTGATGTCTTTTGTGAATCTTACATTACTTATCGTGCAGGAAAACCATTTGTGATCGATGCCTTCAATGTGGAAGAAAGGATCAAGGCAAAAAAACTTCCAGCAGATGTTGTTGATCGATTGATTCAGGGAGGCAAGCTTGTTGAGGTAAAACGTGAATGGCTTGTTGGAGAGGAGTAACTACAGGTTTGCAGGACACAGGTTGCAGGACACAGGTTGCAGGTTACAGGAAAAATTAACCTCTTTATTTTTCGATTCGTTCGCTGAGTTTCTGCGATTTTTTTTCTGTAACCTGTAACCTGTAACCTGTAACCTTCGGCGCATGCCGTATTTCAGCATCATCACTCCCTCATTTAATCAGGGCCGCTATCTTGCTACTTGTTTAGAATCAGTGAAACAACAAGGTGGTGATGACTATGAACATATTGTTATTGATAATTGTTCAACAGATGAAACGAGAGATGTCTTAGCTGCTTGGTCCCAAGATCGACATCTCAGGCTCATCGTAGAGCCAGATCACGGACAATCAGAAGCCGTGAATAAAGGGTTGCGTCTGGCTCAGGGAGAGGTGATTTGCTGGCTGAATAGCGATGACGCTTATCCTCCGGAAACATTTCAAAAATTAAGAAAGATTTTTGAAGATTCTACCGTTGATGTTGTTTTTGGAGACGCTTTACAAATTTTTGATGACGGAAAAAATAGTTCGCAGCAAGCTGTGGCAGATTTTTCAAATCGATATGATTTCATTCGTTGGTGGAGTTCCCGTGTGAGGCTGCATCAGCCTGCGATTTTTTTTCGACGTTCGGTGATGCAATCGATCGGATTGCTCGATGAAAAATTACACTACGCGATGGATTATGAGTATTGGTGGCGAATGTCAGAGCGCTATCATTTTCACTACGTTCCTGAAGCATTGGCCATTCAGCATCGTCAGCTCGATTCTAAGACGATGAAGGCATGGGATCGTGTGTTGGAAGAACGCGAGAAAATTTTTTCTCCTTACTATGATTTGCTAAAAGAAAAAAAATCTGATTTAGAGCGCGAGCGATCAACAACATTAGCTCAGCATTATTTGCTTCAAGCTTATGCCATGGTCGGAACAAATCGATCCGGTGCTTGGAAGTATTTCAAAAAAGCCTGGCAACAAGGGCCGCGACAGGCCTTAAAAAAATCTTCATGGGGATTGATTAGGCAACTTTGTAAAAACTCCCTGTAGCCTGTAACATCTAATCTGCAACCTTTAACCTGTTTCCATGCTTGCCATTTTAATCAGTACTTTTGATCGCTATGAAACGTTAGCACGTTGGACAGCTGCTCAGGTAGAGCGTCAGTGGCCTCGACATCCCCCCATTTTTTATTCAGGCCTAACGGGAAACAACGAGCAATATCTCGGTTATTCAGGAGATTCAAAAGATTGGATGAGTGTCACGCTTCATGCTGTTGAACAATTGCAGCAGCGAGGATTTACTCATGCTTATCTTATTTTAGATGATCATCCTCCCGTTGGCCCCTGTCATGAAGAAGCTTTAAACGAATTGCTCCCTTTATTAGCTCTTAAGCTCCATGCTGCTTATATTGGGCTTTTGGGATATGGGCAGCATCGTTCAGTGGAGGGAAAAATTTTAGGGCGCAAATATTCGCTGTTAGAGCAGAGCTCGATCCACTATCGCTGGAAATTTTCATTGCATCCTGGACTTTGGAATCTGAAGGCACTGCATACGATTCTTCTTCAGCGCATGAAAACATATCAGGAAGAATTGCGTACAGCTTGGAATTTCGAGCAATATCGGGATGAGCCGAGTGATCCAGAAATATTTTCTTTAATGCAAAGTTCTTATCGTATCTGTGGCGCTCGTTTTTTAAAAAAGAAATGTCAGATGAAAGCAGAGATATTCTGCGAAATAACAGAACGATTTGTTGCGGATGTCATGCTTTTTAAAGCTAAGATTACTGGTGGCTCTTTAGCTCGCAACGCAGCTGAAAAAAAGCTATTCTCGCATTATGGCCACTATCTTGGGCCGTATCCTCTTTTTTGGAGCGGTGTGATGCAGCAAGGGAAGCCCAATCAAGATTGGGAGCGATGGTTACAACGTTCGAATGACTTAGAGCTGAAATCATCATGGAGTGAGGTGAAGCAACAAGTGTTTTTACCTGCAACCTGTAACCTGTAACCTGCAACCTGCTTCGAATGATCTTCACAACGATTCCCTTTTTTTTCTTTTTAGTCATCGTTCTTGCAAGTTATTGGATGTTGCCTTCTGATCGTTGGCGTCATCCTTTTTTGCTCTTCGCTAACTTCTTTTTTTATGGTTGGTGGGATTGGAGATTCACTGCTCTCTTGGCGGCTATCATTTTGATTTCTTACCTTGCAGGCAAGTGGATCGAAAAGGCAGAGCCGGGATCATCGTGCCGAAAATATTTTATGATGGTCGCATGTACACTTCTTCTCGGAGTGCTCGGCTATTTTAAGTACACCAACTTTTTTTTAGGATCGTTGCGAGGTCTCATAGAAGAAACTGGAGGACGTGTTGCTTGGACTACGCTTAAGATCATTCTTCCCGCTGGTATCAGCTTCTATATTTTCCAAGCTATCAGTTATATTGTTACTGTTTATCGTGGAAAACTAGTAGCGGAACGATCAATTGTTAAGTTAGGAGTCTACCTGTCTTTTTTTCCACATTTAGTTGCTGGCCCGATTATTCATGCTCCAACGTTCCTGCCTCAATTGGCTCAGAAGCGATTCTTTGATGCCGCTTTTTTTGTGGAAGGGGCTCGCAAGTTTGCTCTCGGATTTCTTTACAAGGCTGTTTTTGCTGATCATCTTGCGGCTGTCGTTAACCCGATTTTTTCAACTCCTTCAACACAGACCCCGTTAACTTTGTTCGGAGGCTGTTTGGGATTTTATGGACAGATCTATTTTGATTTTGCGGGTTACTCGCTCATGGCCATTGGAGTGGCTAATTTACTGGGTTATACGCTGCCTGATAATTTTAATTTTCCTTATCGTGCCACTTCGCTCGTTGATTTTTGGCATCGCTGGCACATTTCGCTTTCAACATGGCTTCGCGATTATCTCTACATTCCGCTAGGAGGCAATAGATGCTCGTTGCCGCGAAATTATGTTAACATCATTGTAACGATGTTGCTGGGCGGTCTCTGGCATGGTGCAAGTTGGAATTATCTTCTTTGGGGAGGGATTCATGGTGTGGCGCTTTGCTGCAATCATGCTTGGAAAAAAATTTCTCAATCGCGCCCCATTCTTCCAAAAAGTGTTGCTTGGCTCTTAACACAAGCGGTTGTCTTTTGCTGCTGGATTCCTTTTCGAGCTGCAACCTTGCAAGATACGCTTTTGATTTTTCAGCAATTTGGGAAGGGCTTTTTGAAGCTGGGTGATCTTCTCGTAAACCACATGCCCCTCTCACCATCTAAAATGGCCTTTCCATGGCTGCTTGTGGTACTACCACTCTTTTTTGATATGGCTTTTAATGGAAGTCAGCGACTTCGAGAGCATTGGCGTTTTCATTCGACGATGATGCTCTACGGAATCATTGCTGTTGCACTTCTTGTTGGCCTTCTCTTCATGCCGAGTGGGACGGTTAACTTTATTTATTTCCAATTCTAGCATATGCTCATCCTCATTCCCATTATTGCGATGTTGGCATTGGAGTTTGTGGTGCCTGGAAAAAAGAAAGTCTGCGCGCGGTTTTTTCTTCTGGTGTTAGGAGGAGTGATTTTTGTTTTTTTACTCCTACGTTCTTTTTTGCCAGCCTCGTTAGTCGATCCTGAAGGGGAAGCTGTGCTGCGGGTGCAGTCGCAGGTCCAGTATCTGTTGAAGCATAAAGGGTGGCAAGAGCATCCGGTGATTATTTTAGTAGGAAGTAGTGCTACTCAATATGGAGTGAATGGACGAGCTCTCGAGCAACTCCTTATTCAGGAAGGCCTGCCTGTAACGGTCTTGCAGTTTTCGCTCTCTGGCGCCAATCACTTCGAAAGACTTTTTATGCTGCGACTTTTTTTAGAAGAAATAGGAGCAGAACATCGAGAGGAACTCAAAAAGGCTCCGACACTACTATTGAGTGAAGTTTTTGATGCTTACGACGAATCGCCTCTCTACCTTTTTAAAAAAGAAGCTTACACACGACGAGCCATCACTTGGTTTGAGCCAACCCAGGCATGGGCTTCTTATCAAGCTTGGCGGGCTAGTGGAAGAGACAAAGAGATTTCGTATTGGACGCTTTGGGAGCACGTTCTTTTGAATCGTTTTGCTGTTGGAAGCTTTTCATCTCTTGAGCTTCCTAAGTATAACAAACAAATAGAACCTTTCTTTCCGCTTACTGGGACAAAAAAAACATTTCATTATAACGAAGTAGAAAAAGAATTTCGAGAAGCAGGGCCTTCTCCTCTTTTCCAACAACTCTATCCAGGATGGAAAAGTTACTATCAAGCACTTTTTCAAGAAATGGGCGGGGTCGTTACCTCGCTCGGTTTTTATGCCCTTCCGACCTTGGAGCCACAGCGGCGAGCTTATCAAGATGCTTTTGCTGCTTCGTTGCCTGCGCATACAACAATGCTTGGGCCAGCTTCGAGAGAGGTTATGAACTCATTGCTTGACGAAAAAAACTGGTTTGATGGAGTTCATCCACAAGGTCAGGGAGCAGTCTTAGTGACTCGCTGGCTTGCCCAGGAGATTTTTGAAAAATGGAGCGACTTGATTGAAACTCGATGGGAGCTGTAACTGCCAACGTTCCATTGGCAGTGTTAAAAAGTTGAAGGGTTGAAACGAGGCTCATTTTAAAATGTTGCTGTGAGTTATAGTCAAATTACTTAGAAATTACAGGGAAGAACGCAGGAATTTTTAGAAAAGGCCAGGCCGAAGACCCAGCGCTATCTAAACGATAACGTGACGGGATGAGAACGCAGTCTTTTCCTAAAAAGGACAAGTCAATTGCTTGTAAGTTCTAAGTAATTTGACTATATAAAACCAATACTGTTTTTATTGTCAATTTTTCCCATGATTCAAGGACTTAACCACATCACGCTTGCGGTAACCGAGATTGAGAGATCGTTTTCTTTTTATCGAGATCTTCTTGGCTTCAAACCCCTGGTAAAATGGTCTCGTGGAGCCTATTTTCTGATTGGTCAATCTAACTTATGGTTTTGTCTTAATGTTGATGAACGACGTCAGTCAAACAATTGTTATACACATTATGCTTTTACAGTTGCTGAAAAAGATTTTGCTGCCATGAAAAAAAAGCTCATTGATGCTGGAGTCATTTCTTTTCAAGAAAACAGCTCGCCGGGAGAATCTTTTTATTTTCTCGATCCTGATGAGCACAAATTGGAGATTCATGTGGGAGCAGCTCAAGATCGTCTGATTGCTAAGAAAAATAATCTTGGCGCTTGGAAAAATGTTGAATGGTTTGATGGAAAATTCACAGGGATGGAAGCGATGGAAGGGATGTAGAAAATTATTATTTATAGTTTTAGTTTTTGAAGTTAGATTCCAATAAATTTCAGTAACACTTTTTGAAAAGGAATTTTAAATTTATTAAAAATTGCAACTCGCTCGCTCCCGTGAGGCTTGCCCGTGTGGGGCTGTCTTCGGAAGTTGACCCTGCGGCTGCCACGCCGCACGTCTGTTTTATCCCTTTTATCGCTTCCATCGCTGTGAATTCTTCTTCCTTTTTTCATGTTTAAATCCCTTCGCGCTTTTTTACGATGCTTTTTAGCTCGATGTGGTTATGTGCTTGGAACTTGCCTGATGTATTTTTGGCAGCGTCCTGCCTGCGAGGCCGATCCTTCGGTCTCTGTGCACTTATTAGTTTCTTACAAAACATGGCATGCTGGAGTGTTGGCTGCGATTAGCTTTGAATTTTTTACACAACGTCGTTGGAATCTTTTCATTCATGAAGATGGATCTGTTGATGAGAGTGCACGTAAAAAAATAGAGCAAGTTTTGCCTGGAGTTCATTTTATTCCTCGAGTGCTCTCGGAAGAGGTCATGAAAAAACGGCTGCAGTCTTATCCTAACTGCCAATTATTGCGACAAGAACATAATCTCTTTTTAAAATTCTTTGATCTGCCTGCCTTTGCTCCTGGGGAGAGAATGATCTTGCTCGATTCAGACGTGATCTTTTTTAAGCAGCCCAAAGAAATTTTAGCATGGGTTGATTCCAAGAGTCAGGAGTGTTGGTACAACGAAGACACCACAGAAAAATATTGCATTCCTCGCTATGAAATTGAACCCGCGCTTGGAATGAAACTTTGGCCACGGTTTAACAGTGGGTTAGTGCTGATGCCACTCGCTGCGATTTCTCTTCCATTAGCAGAACAACTGCTCATTACCTTTAAGACCACAGCTCATCATCCTCAGTTTTTTGAGCAGACGCTTTATGCCTTGATGGCTTCAGGCTGGAATCAAGGGGGCTCTCTTCCCGCTACGTACGAAATTAGCTGGGGTCTTTTTCGGAAGCCTCACAGCATCTGTCGTCATTACGTTGGTGCTTTTAAGCATGACCTGCTCTATATCGAGGGAGTGACAACGTTGTTTTGGAAGTTTTTTTTGCTTTTTCCCACAGCCCATAGCCTATAGCCTACAGCCTAATCTCATGGCCTATCTCAGACAATCTCTTCTTCCTTCTTTTTATCCAGGTTTCTGGTTAAAAACAGCGCTCCATCTCCTGACCCCTGGAGGTTATGGATATATCCGTAAACTTCGCCGCCAACAAGATGCAGCCTATCAACACGAGCGCGACAAGCATGAAGTGCGTCTTAAGCATCATGGCGAAGGTGGATGGAAAGTGGAAAAAGATGGCGATGTGCTCAAACGTGACTACGCAAATTATGAAGAGTATCTAACTCATCAAAAGCAAAAGCTCGAAGAGATGCTGAAGATGAAGGGTGGATTTAGCAACTGGGATATTTGTGAATTTCGGTTAAAATTTTATCAGCGCTTTAAGCATCTTGTTCCTCTCTTGAGTAACGAAGCCGTGATTCTCTGTTGCGGTGCTCGCCAAGGGACGGAGGTTGAAGTGTTGCATGATCTTGGTTTTAAGAATGCGTATGGCATCGATTTAAATCCTGGCCCAGATAATCGGGTGGTTCGTGTGGGAGATTTCATGAAGCTTCAAGAAGCAACTGATTCCATTGATTTGCTCTATACAAATTGTGTCGATCATTCTTTTGATCTCGAAGAAATGATGAAAGAGCATGCTCGGGTATTGAAGCCTGATGGATTCTTGCTCTACGACATGGGAACCAACATGGAAGAAGGAAGTGGAGGTCCTTTTGAAGCTGTGTCTTGGGATCGCACCGAAAATCTTGTGATTCGTTTGTTGGAGCAATTTCAAAAATTGATTCGGGCTGAACGCGATGATGCTTTTGGTGGAGCATGGCTCTGGGTTCTGCTGCAGGGGAAAAAGTAAATAGTCGCTAAAGAAAGCAAAACCGAGAAGATTATATTTCTTTTTTTGCGCTCTTTGCGTTCTTTGCGGTTAAATTTCTTAAATTTTGAAAAAGATCATCGGCATTCTCCTCGTTCGAAATGAAGAGCGCTTTGTGGAACAAGCGGTCCATAATGTCATCGACTTTTGTGATTATCTATTATTAGTCGATCATCAATCATCAGATCAGACGGTCTCTATTTTGCAGCGTCTTCGAGAGGTGTATCCTGAAAAAGTTTTTCTTCATCAAATTCAACACCCAGCTCAGTCTCACGAGTTGCTTCAGCCTTTCGTGGGAAGCGACACTTGGGTTTTTGGAGTCGATGGAGATGAGCTCTATGATCCTGAGCGGCTCGCAAGCTTTCGCAAAAGAATTTTAGCAGGGGAGTTTGATCAGGAGTGGATGGTTCTTGGAAATGTCTTGCATGTAGACAAGCTGGACGAACAGGCGCATCGCGCTGCTGGCTATTTGGCGCCTCCAAGCCGAAGCATTACGAAGCTTTATAATTTTGCAGCGATTGACGCATGGAAGGGAAACACGGTAGAACGCTTACATGGCGGTCAGCCGGAGTTTCGACCTGGTTTTCATGAACAAAAAAAGCGATTGCTCCACCACGAATATTCTTGGGAACAATCTCCATTGCGATGCCTGCACCTCTGCTTTCTGCAACGAAGTAGCGTGGAGCTTTCAGAGCAACGTCAAAATATTATGGAAATTAGTGCTCGTCGGGGAATGGGTTTTTTTAAAAGAATAGCGAGAGCCCTCTTTCATTTGCCAGAGCCCGCTTCCTGGAAACAACAACATTACCAACGAGGAGAACATCATGCTATCGATGCAGCAGCTTTTTTTTAAAATGATAAAACTTTTTTCACAAGATTTCACCAAGGCTCCTACTGTAGCTATTAATCTTCTTCCCCGTGAAGGTTCATGGGGTGGTGCTAATCAATGGACAACGCAACTCAGTCGCTGGCTTAGTTATCATGGATGGATGGTCTACTATGATTTGTCAGTAATTCCAGATGTCGTTGTCGTAACGCATACAGGATTTTCAACAGAAAATAGTTTTGAAGCAAAAGAAGTTGCTACGTTGAAAAAGAAATATCCTCATGTTCAATGCCTGCATCGCATCAATGACAATGATATTCGGAAAAATTCTTCTGGCATGGATGACTTCTTGGCTGAAAGTAATCGTGTTGCTGATCACACTGTTTTTGTTTCTAAGTGGCTTCGAGATCATCATGCAGCAAGATGGTTTGATCTTTCTAGGCCTCATTCCGTTATCACGCCTGGTGCTGATCCACGGTTTTTTAATCCTATTGGGACTGCTCTTCCAGCACCAGGAGAGCCTTTGCGGTTGGTAACGCATCACTGGTCAGACAATTGGAATAAAGGATTTGATGTCTATCAGCAGATTGATGAACTCATCGCTGCTGAAAAAATAAAAGACCTTGAACTCTGGGTCATTGGGCGTTGGCCTCAAGAACTCAAATGGAAAGCCGCTCGGACTTTTCCTTCAACAACTGGAGCAAAACTTGGAGCATTGCTTCGTCAATGCCACGGCTATGTGAGTGCCTCTCGATATGAGCCAGGAGCCATGCATGTTGCAGAGGGCTTGCAGTGCGGTTTGCCGCTGCTTTATCATCGCGATACTGGTGGCACGGTGGAGCAGGGACTTCGCTATGGTATGCAGATTGGAGATGATCTTGGTGAAACGTTACGATATTTTTCACAACAACTTCCTCAACTTCGCGCGAAGCTGCTTGCTGATCCTCCTTCAGGAAGTAAAATGGCGTTGGAATATTTGCAGTTGTTGCAAAGAATGCTTTTAGGATAGCGATGAGTATATTTTGAGCTTAGAATGACCATTATGAAAATAGTTGCTGCCAAAATTTTAAAAAAATTTAAGGTGCACCTTTTGTTTGAAAATGGAGTTTCTGGAGTTGTTGATCTTGCAGATATTGCAGGAGAAGGTGTTTTTAAAGCTTGGCTAGAGCCTGGCGTTTTTGAGCAAATGACAGTTGCTAAATTTGGTTCACTGGAATGGCCAGGTGATCTTGATCTTTGCCCGGATAGTCTCTACTTGAGGTTGACCAGTAAAGATCCCGAGGAACTATTTCCATCATTAACAAAAGATTTAGCGTATGCCTGAAGTTTCTAGATTTTACGGGATTGTAATCCAAATTTTTTATAAAGATCATGCTCCACCGCATTTTCATGCATCCTATTCCGGACACGATGCAATTATTAATATTGAAACACTTTCATTGATTAAGGGTAATCTTCCAGCGCGTGCACTGGGCCTTGTGGTTGAATGGGCTTCTCTTCATCAACAAGAGTTATTACTAGCTTTTCAAAAAGCAGAGCAATCACAGCTTCCGTCTAAGATTGAACCGTTAAAATAAAAACAATCTGTTTTTAATATGGTGTCTCAAAAACTTAATGTTCACTTTATGCCAGGAGATGGCAAGGGATGGGCTTTGGACGAAGATCAGAGGCAGATGCGTCTGGCATTGCGAGGAGTTGTGAGAGAAAGTTCTTTAGCGCAAGCAGAGATCATTCATACTCCTTTTTGGCAAGGTTTGAGCGGAGTTGCTCCCGAGATTTTGAAGCAGTGTTTTGTGATTGCAAATGCAGACAACCCTCCTTTTTTCTATCTGAAGCAGCCTGATTTTTCATGGGGACAACAAGTCGTTAACCTTTGGATTGCTCGCTCTCAAGAAGCTTTAGAACAGTTTCGCGCCTTGAAACTTCCAGTGGAGTACATTCCCTATACCATTGATTCGGAATTATTTTTTCCCATCAGTGACAAAAAAACATTACGAAAACGATTTGGTATTCCTGAAAGTGCTTACGTCATCGCTAATTTTCATCGTGATTCCGAAGGGGGTAATCTCAACACACCAAAAGTTCAAAAGGCTCCCGAGCTCTTCTTGGCCATTTTAAAAGAATTGCGACAGCGTGGTTATTCGTTTCATGTTTTGCTTGCTGGGCCGCGCCGGCATTGGCTTCGAGCAGCTCTTGTGCAAGAAGGAATCTCTTTTACTTTTGTTGGCAAGCAGGACATTTCGGGGGATGATTTTGGAATCAATATTTTGAAGCGCGCTACGCTCAACGAACTGATTAACGCTGCAGATCTCTATTTGATTCCTTCGCGTTGGGAAGGTGGGCCTCAATCCGTTATGGAGGCAGCAGCTTGTCGTTGTAAAATATTGAGCACACCGCTTGGAGTGGCGAAAGATATTTTGGAACCTGCTTCGCTTTATCGGTCGGTAGAGGAGGCAGTGGATCGAATCGTGAAAGATCAAGAGAGTGATTTTTTGCAATCGACCGTGCAACCGCAATGGGAAAAATGGCATTGCTCTCATACCACAGCAACATTACAAGAAGGCTTGCAGGGGCTCTACAAAAGGCTTCCCGAGAGATTGCCTCAGCGTCGAAAGAGAGCAAGCACTATGATTAGCTATCGGCATCAAGCACTCCATGTTTTGTGGCGTTGGTTTCGAAGAGGTGGAGCGAAGTCTCCTGTTCGGTCCATCGGATGGAATCATGAAATTGGAAAAGATAGTGATCTTGATAATATTCTTTTAAACGTCAGTAGTGCATTACGCGATTGGGGTGTGAAGCAACATCCTGCAAAGGGAAGTGGTTTGGAAATCATCGGTTGGCCTTCCGAAAAATTACCTCCTGTAAAAAAAGGAGTGCAGCGTTTGCAATGGATCCTTCCTCAAATGGGAAAAGAGCATTTTCTTCCCGAGGCTTTGCTCGTAGCACCTTCTGTGCAAGATGTTTTGAATCTGCGCGCAGCGGGATGTTTTCAGTCAGCCGTGGTCTTGCCTTGGCCTATTGCTTCTGCGAAATCTCTTTCTGAGAACCTGTCCTCAAAGTCTACTGATGCTGCGAATAACTGTGTCGCGCCGGTGCTCGCGTCATCGAGTATTGACTATACACTCAGCCGCTGTGCGTCGTCGACTCCTTGTTCTTCATCAACCTCAGCGACTTTTAAGACAGGTTCTGAAGAACCATTGGTAGTGGCCCAAGACGATCATTTTGCTTCACTTGATATTTGGAAAGCCATGAGTGCGGGACGTCCCATTGTCTATTCCAGTAATTCAGCTTACTATGAACAAGTATTTCATGCAGGGCTTTCTTTTCAATCCGAAGAAGAGCTGCCACTGATGATTCAAAACGCTCGAGAAAAGGCGTTAGAGTTTCGTGCTCTAGCAAAGATCTTAACAGTTCAAGAAGCTCGAGAGCGATTTAAACAACTCCTTTCTATTTTGAATTGTGGAAAATAAAATTATGGAAAAAAAAATTGCTGTCACCGGTGGTCGCGGACGGTTAGCTGGAGTTGCTGCTACTTACTTTCGTCAGCAAGGATATGAGGTGACTCTTTTTTCTAGAACAGAAGGAGTTGGAATGAAGCCGCTCTCAGACCTTTTTGATTCTAAAATCATGAGTTCTTTTACGGCGTTGATTCATGCTGCGTGGAGCACGGTCCCATTTACTAGTGAGGTTGATCCAGGCAGGGAAGACCGGGAAGATCTTCCATTGCTAAAAAATATTTTAGAAAACTTGCATCATATAGAGCAAAGAGCATCGATTCCCAAATTAATTTTTATTTCATCTGCATCAGTTTATGGAAATCAAAAAAGAGAACCAGCGACCGAGTTGGCTCTTTGTAAGCCATTGAGCGGTTATGCACGAGCAAAGCTTGTTGCTGAGAGATTGATTTTACAAGCAGCCGTCCATGACCCTCGTTTAAAACCAGCAATCCTTAGAGTTACCAATCTGATTGGCATTCCCTCTAATGAAAATATTCATCAAGGGATTTTACCAAAAATTGTGGCAGCAGCAAAAAAGCAACAAAGTTTAGAGCTTTGGGGAGATGGAAAGTGCAGTAAGGATTATCTTTGGATTGATGATTTTCTTGAGGCATTGAAAGCTGCAGTTGAGACATCTATTCAAGGAATTTTTAATATCGGATCAGGAAAAAATTTTTCACTTCTCGAATTTATTCAAATTGCTGAAGAAGTCATACAACAACCACTCTCTATCAAATATCATCCTCGCTACCCTTGGGATGTGACTTGCTCCAATATCTCTTCTGTTGCATTCTCCGAGGCTACAGGATGGAATCCTCAGACTAATATTGCTCAAAAAATTAGAGAGGTAATGAGATGACAATGTTTTTGTTAGTAATGATCGCTAACTTTGTCAGAGGATGTTTCGATTTTCCTAAGCGTTTCCGTTTTTTTTTGAGACGAAATTCGATTCATCAATCAAATTGTAAAGAACCTGTGGTGTCCTTTGGTGAGCTGTTAGATCAGCGAGGACTGATTCACGGAGGTGCTGTTAAGCTCCTTTCGCTGCGTGATGGAATGAGCAATGATGAAAAAAATTTTAACATGCTCTACTTGGTCAGCAGTGCGCAGCCTCACTTTGCAATTGATTTAGTCAGGCAAACAAGAGCACGAGGCATTCCATTTGTTTGGAATCAAAATGGTGTGGGATATCCCGCATGGGCTGGGTGGCAAAGTGAACGACAGAATGGACCAATGCGATGGTTGCGCGAGCGAGCTGACTACATCATTTATCAAAGTCAGTTTTGTCGAGAGGCTGCAGAGAAATTTTTAGGACCTTGTGAAACGCGAAGCGAAATCCTTTTTAATCCGGTGAATCTTAAAAAATTTTTTCCTCTTTCGGAACGGCCGCCGTTGAAGCCTCTCCGGCTCTTAACACTTGGAACGCACAGCTATGCCGAGCGAGTTTTTTCAACGCTAGAATGTTTGAAAAAATTGCGAGAGGAAGGAATTGAAACGACCTTGACCATTGCTGGAAAATACTTGTGGCCTCAAGGTGAAGCCACGGTGCATCAAAAAATCAAAGAGCTGGGGCTCGCTGATGTTGTGACCTTGTTGCCACCCTTTCATCAAGAGGAAGCGATTCGGCTTTATCAATCACATCATATTTTGCTCCATTCTAAATATCTGGATCCTTGTCCTACGGTCGTCATTGAGGCGCTAGCCTCTGGAATTCCTGTTGTCGGATCAGCTTCAGGAGGCCTTCCAGAGCTGATTTCGGAAGAGTGTGGCTTCCTCATTCCTGCACCACTTTGCTGGGATCGAATGATTACGCCAACAGGGGCTCAGCTTGCTGAAGGAGTGATGAACCTCTTTTCTCGTCGGGAAGCCGCTGCTGCTGCTGCGCGTGTTCGAGCAGAACTTTTATTTGATGAAGAGCGTTGGATCGCTCGTCATCGAGAGATTTTTCAGAATCTATTGAGGTAAAAATCATGACCTGTTCACTACCTGCTATTTCCGTACTCATGACCGTTTTCAATGCGGAGGCATACCTCGCTCCTTCTATTGAGAGCATTCAACGGCAGACTTTTAAAGATTGGGAATTTATTATTGTGGATGATGCTTCCACGGATTCTTCGTTGGTCATTGCTGAGTCTTATGCAGAGAAAGATTCTCGGATTAAAATCATTCGTAACTCTGTTAACAAAGGTCAAACGCGCTGCTTGAATCAGGGCCTTGCTCTGGCTCGCGGGGCGTGGATTGCAAGACAAGATGCTGATGATCTTTCTCATCGAGAACGCTTCGAAAAGCAGTGGCAGTGGATCCAGCAAGAGCCAGGATTAGCGCTTTTAGGAACAAGTGGTGTGCTGATTGATCATCGTGGCAAGGTCATTGGTCTTCTTGATGTCCCACTGACGCAGGAACTGATCACGTGGAGTCTGGCTATCAAAAATCCTTTTCTTCATACTTCCGTCATGTTTCGAACAGAAGTGGTGAGATCGCTTGGAGGTTATGATGAACATTATAAGATTGCTCAAGATTATGATCTCTGGACACGCATGATACGGCAGTATCGCGTTGCCAATCTTCCTGAGCGTCTGATTAGTTATCGTCATTTAGAATCATCACTTTCTAAAGTAGGAAAAAATAAAGCCTTTCAAGAAGCACATCAAATTGCTCAACGAGAAGAACAAAATTCATTTGGGAGAGAGCTTCAGCCTGAGGAGCGCTCGTTGCTTCAGGATTTTCGAGAAGGAGCGGAGGTAAAGCAACAAGCTGCTTTTTTACGGCTCTACAAAAATCTTCAACCTTCTTTTCCTTCAGCATCTAAAAAAATTACTGACGACCAGCAGCGTCTTGAGGCAGGACATCATTTGCAGCGCGCTGGAAGTAAAAATCAAAATCGCTATGGCCAACTCAGAGAAGTGATGGCTGCATTTCTAGCGGCGCCTCTCTATACAGTGCAATGGTTGAAGAGCCGCTTCTTGAATTAGAGAATTTTAAAATTTTTTGCAGTCATTTTTAGAATGATAAGAAGGAAAAGTTATTGGGCTTGCATTTTTTCCTTAATCGCCGCGGCAGTCCGTTCTAGCTTGCTCCAGCGAACCCAACTTCCTGCGGCTGCTTTAATGAGGGATTTCCACGTGATGTAGCCGAGGAGAGGTCGATAAAGAAAGCGCATCGGAAGGGCTCTCCAAGCAGACCAGGCGCTGCGTCCAGCAAAGTGTGCTGCAACGGCAGCGAGGCTCATATCGAGCGCTAGCGAAATACAAAAATAAGGCCATATAGCGCTTCCTCTTCCCCAAAAAAGAGAACAGATCACCATGAAATCAAGCAGTGGCGTGAGTGCAATGAGTCCAATTTGAAAAACCCAAATTGAAGGGAGGGCAAACCAACCGAGCCAGCTGGATCCTGGACTCAGCAGGAGTGCGCGATGTTTCCAAAGGCATTGTAAAATTCCAAAGGCCCAGCGGAAGCGTTGCGAGAGAAGTGCCTTGATGCTGTTGGGGGCTTCGGTGTCTGCCAAGGCCATCGGTGCATAAGTTATTTTCCAGCCCAAGCGATGAAGGTGCAATGTGAGGTCTGTATCTTCTGCTAATGTTTCCATGGGGAGCGGGCCTGCTTCACGAAGTGCTGTCGCGCGGATGGCGCTCAAGGCACCAGGGAGAACGGTGATGCATCCCAAAAGATCTTGAGCGCGACGATTCACTTCAAAAGCGAATTCATATTCAATTTGCTGGAAACGCCCAAGCCATTGTTGAGGATTGCCAACGCGAATGTGTCCTGAGACACCTCCCACCTTAGGATCTAAGAATGGAAGGATCAGTTCTTGTAGGGCTTTTGGAGTGACCATGGTGTCTGCATCGAGCGTGATGATCAATTCATGATGAGCCCCTTCAATAGCTCTGTTCAAGGCAGTTGCTTTGCCTGAGTTCGGTTGGCGAATTAAAATAAGAGAGCGATTAATTTTAAATTTATTTTTTTCAATGAAGGCTTCGATGATGGTTGCCGTCTCATCTTGTGATCCATCGTCAACGACAATTAATTCGAGAGGAGCTTCATAATCGCTGGCAATGAGGTGTTCTAACGTCGAGATGATTACTCTCTCTTCGTTGTAGGCAGCGATGATAATGCTTGCTGGAGGCAGGCTGGAGGTTGGAGGCTCGAGGTTGAGGGAATTTTCTTTTTCTATCTTGCGATGGCGGATGGCACAATTGACATAGAAGAGAATGCCGAGTAGAGAAATAAGCGTTGCAATGACGAGGAGTGACCATGCCACCATTTCTAAGAATCGAAAGGTTGCAAAGCTGCCATAAACATATCGCGTTGCCATCGTCACATCGGCTTGGCGCAAAGGAGGCATGAGAATGTCATCGGGAAGCCCAATCATGGCGGAGAGAGGAACGATTTCATCTCCTCTCACCCGCAAGTAGTCGATGATCTGAGGGAGTGCAGCTACTGTCTGAGAGCGATTGCCGCCCGCATCGTGCAGAAGAAGGATGCTCCCACCTTGAGCACGTTGATTCTTAACGCGCTGAATGATGGCTTCAACACCAGGTTGCTCCCAATCGTTGGGATCAATCGATTCTCCAACGGTGAGGTAACCGAGTTCCGAAGCAACTTGCAAGGCGCGTAATTCTCCGGGAGTCGAAGGATTACCGTCGCCATTGTAAGGAGGACGAAAGAGCGACGTTGAATGTCCCGTGATGCTTTCTAAAAGACGAGTGGTTGCATTGAGTTCTAAGCAAATTTTTTCATCGCTAATCTCACCTAAATTTTCGTGAGTGTAGGTATGATTTCCAAACTCGTGACCTTCTTTTTGAATCCGTTGCACTAAATCAGGAAACTGTTGTGCTTGGCAGCCCAGAATAAAGAACGCAGCAGGAACTTGTTTTTCTTTGAGGATTTTTAAAAGTTTGGGCGTCCATGTTGGGTCAGGGCCATCATCAAAGGTAATGGCGACTTGATGAGGCGCTGGTGCTCCTTGGCGATAGACACATGCGGGACGAGGAAATTGGTTGTAATTTTCGACGAGCAGATTCTCTTCACCGAGAGTGACCGTTCTGGAACCATTGCTGGAGGCTTCTCCAGCAGAGAGGAAGTCACCGGAACCGATCGAGGCTATTTCATGTTTAAAATCGAGGGTTTCTAAATCATGAAGTTCGTCAGGATTTGGTTCTTCTCGTTGTTCAGCCTCCATCTTAAGCGTCAATTGAAGTCCTTTCCAAAGATCAGGATCTTCTTGCCCTAGACGATAGATTCCAATTCCTCCAACGCGGTATGGTTTTAAAACATGAAGCTGGTTGTAAAACGTGGTGGCATCGAGGAAATAGACTTCATGCCACTGCTTTTCTAATGCTACTGCTGCTGCGCATGGTTGTGTCGCTTTGGTGCTCGCTTCCTCATGTACACTGCGGAGCTGTGCGGCAGAGGCTCCTTGCCCTGCATCAGCATCAGCGCATTTTAAAGGCAGTGGTTTTTCTTCCTGAGAGATGTAATTAAAATGAGGGGAAAAAGAGGGGGGGTCTACGGTTACTGAGCCGACCTCCGCTAAATTACCACGTGCCATTACATCGATAAAACTGAGCGGCTCTAATGTCTCCTTCGTGTTGTTCCAATCATAACCATACGCGCCGAGCGTAATTACCCATTTATCTGCTTTGCCTTGTGCGAGTAAAGGCTGGAGCGATTCTTGAAACCATTCCATCGTGGCGAGCGGACCCGCGTCATCTGGATCAGAATTTTGATCGTAAAGCGTGGCGACAAGATGATCGGCAACATTACTGAGGGCATCGATGTCATAAAGAGCTTGATCTTTTCCCGTTGGAATCGTGATCCAAAGTTCTCGATGGTGGTCGTGAAAGTAAGTCGCAAACGCTGTTAAAAAGCGAGTGAGATCGGGGCGATAAGTGACATCAATTTCACTCCACTCCAGGAGAATCCCAATGGCGCTTGGCGGCAGGCGTTGCAAGAGATGATTAAAAAAAGCCGTCTGCTCCTGAGGAGAAGCTTTGAGGAGTCCTTCAACCGCTTCGGATTGCCACTGATTACTGTCAAGATTTCGTAAGATAGGTAAGAGAGCGAGTCCCTTGTGGGTGCAAAAAGAAACGAGAGGATCGTTAGGTTCTTCAAGTAATTTTTGTTCAACTCCAACTAAATTAAACCAATCAATTGCCACATGAGTTAGGAGATCGCCATGATGCTTGAGAGAGAGGTCGCTGGGATTATCAAACGAAGAGGCATAGCCGAGGCGAATCGGAAAGAGCGAGGTCGACAAGCTGGCCGAAACTCCAGGTGTCTTGAGCGGGCCGATTGGTAGATTAATAAAAGTTAAATTGGGAGAGAAAGGAGGCGCTGGTTTTGTTGGAAGAAAATGATGCCAGTCATCTTTCATCTCGAGAAGAGGCGAAGGAGTGAAGGAAGCAGACTTAAGTTGCGCTCGATAGTCGCGCACGTTGGGAGGGAGATAAAGCTTGGGGGCGATCAGTAAGCTCGAAATAAAATAAATAGAGGCACCTAAGAGTGTGATAACTGTCAACAAGAGCAAGGCCTGTAACCAGCGCCGCCGCCGACCGCGAGGGTCAGCAAAAATGGATTGATTGGGAGAGGGCATCTAACAGGTTACAGGTTGCAGGTGAACAGGGAACAGGTGGAAGAATGAGAGGAGATAGGGAGCAGGGATTCAGGTTGCAGGTTACAGCGAACAGGTAAGAGGCTCAAGCTAACACCAGATAAAATTTTTAGAGTTTTTAAATTTATAAAAGACATAAAACAGAGAAAAGTTTTCTAGCGAATTTGCTCCTTCCCTGTAACCTGTAACCTGTAACCTGTTTACCTGCTATGCACGCTTCCCTTTTTCTTGCCGCTCGTTATCTCAAACCGAAGAGAGCTTTTCTTTCGGTCATCACGCTTGTTTCGGTGTTGGGAGTGACGTTAGGAATTACGGTTTTAATTTTGGTGATTTCGGTGATGACAGGATTTCAGCGTGAACTGCAGCGCAAGGTCATTGGCTTCGATGCGCATCTTACGATTTCCAAAGATGGAGTTCTCGATCATTGGCAAAAACTGAGCAAGTCAATTGAAGCGACTCCAGAAGTTAAGAAGGTTGCTCCTTTTGTTCAAGGGCCCGTCATTCTCGAATTTCAACATCGGCGGATCACTCCGATCATGCGTGGGATTGATTCAGAAAAAGAATCCAACCTCAAAAAATTTATCAAGGAAGGAACGTTTGATTTGAGCGGAGATACGGCTCTCGTTGGTTCTGAAATGGCTTCTCTGCTGGGGTTGCAAGTCGGCGATCGAATTACGATTTATTCTTCGCGCAATGTGAATCAAATTCTCGAAGAGCTCGATCGCGTGAAAAATGGAAAAGAAAAAGCGAACGTCGACCTGCTGCGACAATTAGTTTTGCCAACAGAGTTGACGGTGGCTGGTATTTTTGAAACAGGACGTTATCAATACGATAGTGAATATGTCCTCGTTCCTTTGCACATCGGGCAAGAGCTCTACGGCCTAGGTGACAGCATTCATGGGATGGCTGTCTGGACGGACGATGCTGATCGTGCGGGTCTCGTGCAGCAGGCACTTCGCCAGAAGCTGCCCGAAGATTTTTCGGTGTCAACATGGATGGATGCCAACAAGCAGCTTTTTGATGCGATCGCCATGGAGCGCCACGTGATGTTTTTTTTGCTGATGTTTATTATTTTAGTCGCGGCTTTTGGAATTATGAACACGCTCATCACGGTGACTGTACAGAAGACGCGTGAGATCGGTATTCTCAAGGCGCTTGGCGCTCGCACTTCTCAAATTATTGGTATCTTTCTAGTCCAAGGCATGGTCGTCGGTTTCATTGGTGTCGTCACGGGACTGGCGCTTGGGATGACGCTGATTCGGTGGCGCAATGAAGTGAGTAATGCTCTCTCTTCGATTTTGGGAATCGAAATTTTTCCACGCTCCGTCTATCAATTTTCTCAAATCCCAGCCGAGGTGGTTTCGAGCGATGTTGCGTTGATCTGTATCAGTGCTTTTGTCATCTGCTCTGTGGCAGCTTTGATCCCAGCATGGTTGGCGTCACGGATGGATCCGGTGAAGGCGTTGAGGTGTGAGTAGAGCGTGAATTTTTATTGTCCCGATGAATCGTGAGGTAGCGGCGCTGCGTGACAGTGTGAGTCGTCGGATCAAAGGTTTCGATGCGCATTTCTTTGAGGGTCCAGAGGTCATCGATTTTTTGAGCGGAGATGACTTCGAAGCGTTTTAAAAGATTTCCCTTTTTATCAAAACCTTCCATGCGGAGTGGAGCTCCGCTGTTTTGATCAATCCAAGTACGTGCAGAGCCGTAGGGGCCTTGATCGTCACTAGGTGGAATTAACTCGATGATGGAAGCCTTCGTGCCACGGAGTTGTTGGCTGCCAGTTAAGCGAGGATGAGGCCAGTAAAGAAAACCGAGCGAGAGATCATCGTAGGTCACTCCAGTGTTACGAATTTCTTGGTAACGTTTTTCTGAGGTGACAAGGGTGGAGTTTCCTTTTTTTGTTTCGCTGAGAGAGGAGTTGGTTGCTCCCAATTTTAAAAGGATCGTCTCTTCGGGATCGTGGAGTTGATATTCAATCTGGCCTTTTCCAATTTTAAAAATCAAAGGAAGAGGTTCTTCTGCTCCACGAATTTCTGCAGCAAGCGTGATGGGATGAGTGGTCGGACGAAGCCGTGCCTCGCGGAGGAGGTCTTCCGCAGAGGGTTCAGCGTTTGCTATGCATGACAGCGCTAAGCTGAGAAATATAAAACAAGAGATTATCATTCTTAAATTAGCGAGTGGTATTTTTTTTCCATGGTGTTGCCAAAATCTGTGACCAATGTTCTATGATTTGGTCAGCCAACCATTGTGTGAAGACGGAGGTTCCTGTTTTGTGAAGATGGAGTTCATCACTCCAATTTTTTTCTTGGAGTAATTGATCAGTCATACGATCACGAAACAGAGGGCCAAGCATCATGGTAGAAGGAGGGAGGTGTTGTGAAAAGGCTGTTTGATAAATGATCTCGGATGGCTGCAGCGTTGGTATTGGGAAAAAAACAAGTGAATGGATCGTGTCGCTGTACTCCTGATAGAGTTCTTGGTAGTAGAGAGACCATCCTTCCGAGGGGATTTCGACAGCGCTCGTTGCTGGAGGATGTCTTAAAAAATTCTTCAAGTCAGTAGCTTTTTTTGTGTAATTAAAAGTTTTGCTGACCTCTGATTTTGGGCAAAAAGACTCAGCTTGTTTTCTATAATTGAGTGGTTGAAAAGAAGAAAAAATGCCGCCCAAAAATACATTGAGGTATGAAGCTTTAACTATTTTTCTAAGAAAAGCATCGTCGGTGTTTTTTTTGCAAGAAGTTTTCCAAGTGAGGTAGGCATTCCAGGGAGAAAGAAATTCGATGCTGCGATTAGTGTAACCGCGATGTCGGAAGGTAAAGAGAGGCTCTTGATCGTAGCTCTCTAAAACTTCACTTAACAAAATAGTTGGTGCTTGGCGTAGTTCCTGTTGATGTTGTTTTCCTAATTCTTGAAAAAAAAGCTGCAACATGAAGAGGCGCTCAAAATGACTTGCGCCCAGCATGGAAAACTGAAGAACAGTGACTGGTACCCCATGGTCGTTTAGTATTTGTTCAAGCGCTCTGCCGTTAATTCCATAGGACGTAGTACTACTTCCTTCTACTATGAGAACTGGTTTTTTTTGCCAATCTTTTACGCTTAAGAGATGAGTCACTTGCGCGCGCACTCGCATAGTAGCCTCTCCTTCGGGATAAATCCACGCTGTTGGCAAAACCAACCTTAAAGCTATTAAAAAAAGGATTCCACATCCCATCATGCTAAGTAATGTTTTGGCTGATGGTTTTCTTTTGCCGGAAACAATAAATTCCAACGAAAGCATTGCGATGATGGGAATGAGGACGAGCATAACTAGAGAGTGTCAGCATGAACACAGTTTCTGAAAATATTTTTGAATTCTTGTTTGATGACTAAACTTGCTAAGAGAAAAAGTTACAGGTTACAGGTTGCAGGTCACAGGAAAAATTTGTTTGCCTGCGCTCTGTAACCTGTCCCCTGTTAACCTTAGAGCTTTCTGGAAAAATCATTTTTTCGGACAAGATCTATTTAAAATTGAAAATAAATAAATTTTGTTGTCCCGCAATGCATGAAAAGTACTCCGCAGAGGAGGGCTAGGACAATCGCAGCACAGAAGGCAGTTGGAGAGTCCCATTCCCAGCGCTTTCTTAAAACAAGACTTCCATTAAATGCCATGTCAAAAAAGAGTGGTAAAAGAAGGAGAGGCCAAGCAAGGGCAGTTGTTATGACGGGGAAATGTAATTTTGCGATCGTGCTGATGAATTGAATGATTCCGATGCTGAATTGGTGAAAAATAAAAAGTGTGTCACTCCATGTCGTGGCTCGAAATGGAATCCAGCAGAAAAAAACAACTGCTTGCGTTAATATCCAGAAGACTGCTGTTGGAAGAATTATTTTTTCAGCAGTAAGACGACGCCAGAAATGATTCAGGCAGAGTGCTGTTCCATGAATGCCTCCCCAAAGAAGATAGTTCCAACTTGCACCATGCCAGAGGCCACCCAGCAACATCGTCACGATGATGTTAACATAATTTCGAGGTAAAGAACATCTATTGCCTCCTAGTGGAATATAGAGATAGTCGCGAAGCCATGTTGAAAGGGAAATGTGCCAGCGATGCCAAAAATCAACGAGCGAAGTGGCGCGATAAGGAAAATTAAAATTATCAGGGAGCGTATAACCGAGTAAATTAGCGACTCCGATAGCCATTAAGGAATACCCTGCAAAATCAAAATAGATTTGACCATAAAACCCTAAGCATCCCCCAAAAATGGAAAGCACCTTTTGTTCATGAAGCGTAGAAAAAATATTGTTTACGATGACTGCTATGTTGTCAGCAAAGACAGCTTTGTAGAGAAAGCCTAAGGCGAATTTTCGACAACCTTCGACAAAAAATGGAGCATTGAAAAAACGCTTCTCTGCAAGCTGTGGCAAAAAAGTCGGCGCATGAATAATAGGTCCTGCCACAAGGTGGGGAAAAAAACCAAGATAGACGCCTAGTTTAATAAAAGAAGTTTCTGCGGCCAGCTTTCCTCGATAGACCGTCACGACATAGCTGATAGCTTGGAAAATATAAAAGCTGATTCCTGCAGGTAGAATAATATTGAGCGTGCTCCACCCTAAATGGCCTCCCATTTGCTGAAAAGCAGCATGCAAGGATCCTAAAAAAAAGTTGGCATACTTAAAATAGCCAAGAATGCCAATCAGTAAGACGCAAGCCATCATCATGACGGCTTTTTTTAACGCTAAGTTTTTCTCTGCTTGTTGCACCCATTGTCCGGCAACATAAGAAATTAAAATTACGAAAAAAAGAAGCGAGGTAAATTTCCAATTCCACCATCCATAAAAAAAGAAATTGGCTGCGAATAAAAAAGGATGACGCCAACGATCAGAAGGGAGGCTCCAGTAAACACCTAGAACAACCAGAAGAAAAAATAAAAAGGAAATGGTAGTGAAAATCATGACAATCGTTTGAAAGGCTCAATTGCACAAAAAAATTTGCTAACTCACTGATGTCATTGAGTGAAGAGATAGCCTCAATCGTCATTCCAGCGGACGCTGGAATCGAGCGACTGCTGATCTTGATTCTGGATTTCGTAAAAGCACTTTTGTTATCTGAAAAATACTTTTCAATAAAATTCAGGGTTTTTTAACGCTATGACTCAAATGAGAATTGGCCTTCACCTGGATTCCTGGGTCCGCAGGAATCATGGTGGTGTCGTTCGAGTGGATGATCGCCTAGGTTTCCACCTACGCCGGCACTGGCGCTGTAAGGCCGCCAGTGGGAAACTCAGGAAGCGTTGGCTTTGTTACTTCCGCAGTAACAACTGTCGGTGCTGGCGGAAGTGGAGGTGGCTTCTGCTCGATAATCGGAGGATTTTTCATGTGGCCGAGGTTAATGAGGTCTTCGACTTGAGCTCCCTCCAAGGTTTCAAATTCCAACAAGGCTTGAGCGATGAGAGCAACTTTGTCCCGCTTTTCATCGAGGATTTGTTGAGCACGTGCATAAGCTTCATCGATAATCCGTTTCACTTCGGAATCGATTGTTTGCGCCGTTGATTCACTGTACTCGCGTTTGCTAGAGACTTCGCGTCCTAGGAAGTGATAGTCGCTCTCTTCAGTGAAACGAATCATGCCGAGGCTGCTCATTCCCCATTCACAAACCATCTTGCGAGCCATCTTCGTTGCTTGCGCAATGTCACCAGCGGCGCCATTGGAAACATCATCGGTGAACATCTCTTCAGCAATACGGCCACCCATCGTCATGACAAGCCCATCCAGAGCCTCTTTGCGTTGGGTCGAGTATTGGTCGTTTTCTGGAAGGTACATCGTGGCTCCCAAATATTGACCGCGAGGAATAATCGTGACTTTATGCAGAGGATGCGTGTGTTCGAGAACAACATTCAACAACGCATGTCCCGCTTCGTGCCAGGCTGTAGAAGTTTTTTCTTTTTCTGTCATTGCCATACTGCGGCGTTCCTTGCCCCAGCGAACTTTGTCACGGGCTTCTTCCAATTCAAATTGAGTGATCGCTTTGAGTGCTTTGCGTGCGGCCATGAGGGCAGCCTCATTGAGCACGTTAGCCAATTCTGCTCCTGAGTAGCCAGGGGTGCCGCGAGCAATGCGAGAAAGATCAACGCTATCAGCTAGCTTTACTTTTTTTGCATGGACTTTCAAAATTTCTTCGCGGCCTTTCACGTCAGGAAGATTGATCGTGACTTGGCGATCAAAACGGCCTGGTCGCAGGAGCGCAGGGTCCAGGACGTCGGGGCGATTAGTGGCAGCAATGATGATCACTCCTTCTTGCGCATCAAAACCATCCATCTCTACTAAGAGTTGGTTGAGCGTTTGTTCGCGTTCATCATGACCGCCTCCCATTCCATGACCGCGATGACGACCAACGGCATCGATTTCATCAATAAAAATAAGGCAGGGAGCTGATTTGCGTCCCTGTTCAAACATATCGCGCACACGAGAAGCTCCGACACCCACAAACATTTCTACAAAGTCAGAACCGCTGATGTTGAAGAAAGGAACATCGGCTTCTCCTGCAATAGCACGGGCCAGTAAGGTTTTTCCAGTACCTGGAGCGCCAATCATGAGGACACCTTTAGGAATGCGGCCGCCTAATTTTTGAAAACGCTTCGGATCTTTTAAAAACTCGACCAGCTCTTGAACTTCATCCTTCGCTTCTTCCACGCCAGCGACATCCTTGAAGGTGATTTTATTTTTTTCACGAGCTAACATCTTCGCTTTGCTTTTTCCAAAGCCCATAGCGCTCTTGCCAGCCATTTTGATTTGAGAGCGGAAAAAGAAATAGAGTACCAAGAGGAAGAGAACAATCGGAAGAAAGCTCATCACCGTTGAAAGGAGGACGTTTGACTCAGCGCGGGGAGTTGGCGTGATGCCAGCTGCTAAGAGCTCTTTTTCAAGCATGGTGCCATTGAATGGCATGTAGACGGTTGTTTTAAAAGGTGTCGCAATCTCTTCCGTGCCCGTGGCTGCTTTTTTTCGGTAAAAACCGCTGAGGGACTGTGTGTTTTTTCCTTCTTCCACTAAAAGTTCTAGAGGCTTGTCCGTGGTGGAAATAATTTTCCCGTCTTTGAGGAGAGACTCAAACTTGGGAAGAGGAATTTCTTCAGCAGGAATGAAATTGTTTCCGCGGAAGAAGAAAGCGCCAGCAATCAGAGCAAGTGCAATCACGATAAAGATAAGCCCACGCCAGTTCATCGAGTCATCAGGATCTTTGTTTTCCCTGGATGGCTTTGGTGGAGGCGGCAGATTGCTATTGAGAGATGGATTTTGATCGGACATTAGTTTAAATTAGGTTCTTTATTTTACAGGAGATTCCATCGAAATGCAAATACAGTCGCCCTCTCTCGTAGTTTCCATTCACGATGTTGCTCCTAGTACGCAAGCAACCGTACAGGAGATGATCGATGATTTAAAAAAATCTGGTGTCTCTTGTTGTTCTCTATTGGTCATTCCTCACTATCACGAAAAGGAATTACTAACAACGGCTCCTGCTTTTGTGACGTGGCTTCAAGAAAAACAGAAGGAAGGTCATGAAATTGTTCTTCATGGATGGTCTCATTTGAGGCCTGCTGCGTTGCACGAGAGACTTTGGACGCGCTGGATGACCCAGCATTACACACGTGGCGAGGGGGAGTTTTATGATCTGCGTTACGATGAAGCTCGGGCTAAATTAAAATTGGGAAAGGCGGAGTTAGAAACGGCAGGATTTGATGTGCAAAAAATTTCTGGTTTCATCGCCCCTGCCTGGTTGCTCAGTAAAGAAGCCGAACGAGCCGTTGTTGATGAAAATTTTTTCTATACGACGCGGTTGCATGGAGTGATTGATCTGCGGAAAAAACCGCCTGGTTTTTATCGCTCTCAAAGTATGGTCTATAGCGTTAGCTCTGGGTGGCGTCGGCAGGTGAGTCTCATTTGGAATGAGTTTTTATTTCGATGTGCTGAACAACGAGAATGGCCCTTGCTTCGTCTAGGATTGCATCCTCCGGATTGGAAATTTTGTCAAATTAGAAAGCACGCCTTGGCTGCTGTGAGTCGAGCTGTGATGAAGCGTTCCGTGATGACTTATTTTCAATGGATGCAAGAAGGTGCTTAGAATCTCGCGATGCGTCCTTGAGCACGTGGTGCAACACCAGCTTGCTGTGATGCTGTTTTTGTTTGTTTTTTTAAGGCATCAATCTTCAGTAAGGCAGCATCGTGAGCTTTTTTGAAATCTTTTTCAAATTGAGGCGCTTGAAGCTGGTCAATATTGCTCGACAAGCTGTTGTCAGTTGTAGCACTGGAAGAAGAAATAGGGCTTGAAACAGCGCGCAGCTTTGATGAGGGTTGTTCGAATCTCTTAGCTTTTGAGCGAAAAAGGCGAGGCTCTGCTTGCATAATAGCGGTCTCGAGTTCTTTGATCTCATGGTTTAGTCGAGCAATTAATTGAGGGTTTTGTTGAGTGCTGTCCTGACTAAGCTCCGTTAAAACTTCTTTTGCTTCTTGAGCATGCTGCCCAGCATCCTCGAGGGCCATGGTTTTTTGAAAAAGGGGATCGGTTTCATCTAAATCATTTAGCTTTTGCTGTTCTTGCCGCATTTTTGGGATTAAAGCGACAGCATGATTTGGTAAGTCATGCTGTCTCGCCTTTTCAGTGACATCTTTAACAATGTGATGACTGAGCCCACGATCGAGGGCTTCTGCTTCTTGAGTGATGGAGAATAGACTCTCGGCTGCCTCTCCATATTTCAGCTGTAGCGCTTGTTTAAAATGATCGACAACAGCGATTCTTTCTTCGTTTGAGAGTTCAAACTCCAAGCCATTCTTTGCAATATAAGAAGAGAATTTTTCGTCAGAACCTCTTGTTGCAATTTGAATCTTATGCCCATTAACGCCTGCAACGATTTTACTTTCATTGTAGGAAGTTGCTGCAAATTTTTTGTAGGCATTAAAATCAGGTGCAACGGATTCTTGTTTTGTAGAAGAGGAGATATTCATACGCGTCAGGAAAATTATAAATTCTCAAGAATTGTTTAGCTATGTCAAAATACTCTTCACCCTTGACTCTTCACCCTTTACTCTGGTCTCCATGGCTAAAATCGATCTTCATCTTCACTCACGCTATAGCAAGCGCTCTTCAGAATGGCTGCTCAGGAGATTGGGCGTTCCTGCGAGCATGTCAGAGCCGCGTGAGTTGTATAAAAAATTGCGCCAGGCAGGGATGGATTTTGTTACCTTTACCGATTACGACTCGATCGAAGGATGCCTTGAGGTTGCTGATCTAGGTGGGGTCTTCCTCAGTGAGCAGGTGAGTGCTGTTTTTCCCGAAGATGGATGTCACGTGACGTTGCTCGTTTGGAATATCAATGAGGAGCAGCATCGGATGATTCAGCAACTTAAAGAAAACATTTATGAGCTGCAGCAATACTTAGCAGGAGAAGAGATCGCCCATGGAGTGGCTGCGCCAGCCGTTGGATTGATTGATCAATTACAGCCTGATCATCTGATGAAGTTAGCGCTTCTCTTCCAGCATATCGAAGGGATTAATGGACGTCGCTCAGCTTTGCTCAACGAAGCAACACGCTTTTTCTTTACCCTGACCCAAGAAGATATCGAGCGGTTTGCTGCTCAAACAGGAATTGTCCCCACTCATCTTGAGCCGTGGAAAAAATATTTCTTTGGTGGTTCTGACGATCACGGAGGGAGGATGGTGGGGAAGGCTTATACAATTGTTCCATCAGTAAAAACAGAAAGCGATTTTTTTAAACAGCTTCGACAAGGTCATGGAATGGCGTACGGACAGGATGGAACACCTCTCGCAATGGCGTTAGATACCTATCAAGTGGCCTTTTCTTTTGGTCAGGAGCGCTTGCGCGGAAAGAGTGACAGTTTAGGACTCAAGCTCGTTGAAAAAGCTTTTGAACGTTTTATGGAAGGACGCGATCCAACCGTTTTTTCGGCAGGCGAAAAATGGAGCTTCCTCATGCAAGGAGTGATGAGCGGAAAAATTTTTGAGCTGGCACGTTCTGGTAATCGATCGCTCTGGAAAGAGCTTTCCGCCTCGCTTTCCACTGTCTCCATGAGAGCCGAGTTGGCACGACAAATCGAAGGGGTAGAGGATCCAAGCCGTCGTGCTTTTGGAATCGCTAATCTTTTGGCGAGTCGTTTGGCTTACCGCTTCGTCATGCAATTTCTCACTCAGTTAAAAGAAGGGAAATTCATGGAGAGTCTCCAGACAGTGGGGCCCGTCATTCCGTTGCTGGCCATACTGAGTCCTTATTTTTATGCTTTTCATCGAGCTCCTTTGCAACGCCTGCGCGAGGCAGCAAGAGCCTTGCGAGGTCATTTGCCTCCGAGTTTCCAGCATCGTCGCCGTGCTTGGTTTACGGATACCCTCGATGACATCAATGGCGTCTCCACCACGATTCAAAAGATGGCCTCAGCAGCAACGACGCTCGGCTATGACTTAACGGTCATGGTTTCTCGAGAACAGCTGGTCAATCTCGGCATGCCCTTCAAAAATTTTGAGCCCGTTGGCACGTTTGAATTGCCAGAGTACGAATTGCAGCGGCTCAGTTTTCCCCCGATACTGCCGATAATCGATTATCTTGAGCGAGAAAAATTTAGTGAGGTGATCATCAGTACGCCAGGCCCTGTGGGTCTTGCAGCCTTTTGTGCGGCGAAAGTCCTAGGGCTTCCGACGATCGGAATTTATCACACCGATTTTCCTCAATATGTTCGCATGCTCACGGAAGATGGGTTCATGGAGACATTGACTTGGAATTTCATGCACTGGTTTTATTCGCAGATGGATTTGATCTATGTCAATTCGGAGCATTACCGTCGTTGCTGGATGGAGCGAGGAGTGGCCGAAGAAAAAATTCGGATCTTGCCTCGCGGTCTCGATACCGTTTTCTTCCATCCAGAAAAAAGAGATCTTCAATTTTGGAAAAAACGAGGATTGAAAACTGGAGAAGTAGGTGCGCTTTACGTCGGACGGATCTCTCGAGAAAAAAATCTCGACCTGCTCGCAGCCGCTTTCCGTCGACTGCTGGCGCGTGGGGTGAAGGTGCGACCGCTTTTTGTTGGGAATGGTCCTTATCTTTCGACGATGAAAGAGTTGCTGCCGGAGGGAGTTTTTGTTGGAACGTTGCAAGGAGAAGAGCTCGCGACGGCTTATGCCTCGGCCGATTTTTTTGTTTTCCCAAGTACGACCGATACTTTTGGCAATGTCGTGATTGAGGCCCAAGCAAGCGGTCTTCCCACCGTTGTCTCCAACGCTGGAGGACCCAAAGATCTAGTGGGGCACGAGCAAGATGGTTTAATTACCAAGGCGCTCGATTTAGATGCGCTTACACAAGCGATGCAGCGTCTGATTGATGATGAGCCCCTGCGAATAGCATGGGGTCTTGCTGCCCGACAACGCGTGAGCGAGCGTAATTGGGAGCGGGCAGCACAGACTTTTTGGGAAGAACTTCCGGAGTGAGATGCTCTAGCAACGAATTGCAAAGCTAGCGCAGCCATCGTTCGTTTTCGCGAAGATGGATAAGTTTTTTTCCTGGCAAAATTCATTCACAGCTTGGGCGACGCCTAAGATCATCGGCTCTAAATCGTGTGGAGCCTTGTTGGGATTGAATTCATAATCATGTCCCATGAGAAAGCCGCCTTTTTTTATTTTAGGATAGAGTGCATGAAGGTCGGCTTTAACGGCTTGATAAGAATGATCGCCATCAACGTAAGCTGCATCCAGCGAGGCAGTGGCTAATTTCGGAATAAAAGTTTCTGATTTTTCTCGATGGATAGAAACGTTGAATTCTTGAGCGAAGAGAGCAAGCACGTGTTCGTAGAGAGAAGAGGCATGATAGATATTTCCATTTTGGCCATCATGATCCCCGCTATAACTCAGGCCGTTGTCCCAAGGATCGCAGAGGAAGAGATGCTTGGGATGAAGTTGGTACAACTTACTCGCGAAGTCTCCTTTAAAAACGCCAATTTCACAAATCACACTTCCTAGTGGAATGAGTTCTCTGACCATTTCATTGCGTGTCTCAAAAATTTTCATTTTGTGTTCGAATTGGAAATTTTTTCTGTAGCCTGTACCCTGTAAGCTGTAACTTGTCGCCATGAAACTCGACAGCAAAAAGTTGCTCTTTCTCATCTGCCTTGGCTCGATCTTGGAGTATTACGATTTTGGAATTTTTATTTATCTGGCTCCCTTCATTGGAAAGAGCCTGATTCCTACCAGCAATGCGTGGCTCAACTTACTCTTGAGTTATGCCATTTTTGCAGCAGGAGCTTTGTTCCGACCTTTAGGTGGAGTGATCTTTGCGCATCTTGGGGACACGCGTGGGCGGAAGTACACTTTTGTTTACACCATTTTGTTAATGGCGCTGCCAACTTTTTTGATTGCCTGCATTCCTAGTGCTAGCGTGATTGGCGCAGGGGCAACGATTTTGTTAATCGCTCTTCGCATTCTTCAAAGTCTTGCCTTGGGAGGAGAGTTGCCGGGTTCTGTGATTTTTGGCTATGAAGTATCAAGTCCAAGACGCAAGGCTTTCAATACCTCCATTGTGATCATGGGGACGAATATTGGATTGTTAGTGTCATCGCTCGTTTGCATGATGCTCATAAAGTTTCATTGGAACAATGGAGAGAGTTGGCGTGTGGCTTTTGCTTTAGGAGGAATTTTGGGGCTTGTCAGTTATGGGTTGCGCCGAGCGCTCGTTGAGACGCCAACGTTTCTGGAATACAAAAATCGTCTTCAGCAAGAAACCGTTCCTGTGAAATTGCTCTTCCAGCACCATAAAAAGGCACTACTGCAACTCATCGGTATTGGATTTCTCTTTTCCAGTAGCATTGCTGTCTTTACTTACTACATTCCGAACTACCTCTCTACCTTTTATCATTTTCCGTTGGAGCAATTGATGAAGTTCAATTCCTATAGTCTTTTAATTTTTATGGTGGGGTCTTTGTTGGCAGGGAGTTTTGATCAATGGTTGGGAAAAAAGTTTTTCTTTTTCCTTTTTATGGGGATTGGTGCTGCGTCGCTACTCCTTTTTTGGAATTATGGAAGATTGAATATCAATCAAATTTTTTTCTGGCATAGCTTGCTCTTATTAGCTATTGGCGTGCTTTGCGGGCGCTTCCCGGTTTTGGTGAGCTCGTTTTTTCCAGTCTCGGTGCGTTACACTGGAGTCGCTGTTGTCTGGAATATCAGCATTGGGATTATCACCGGATGCACCCAAATGATCTTAACATGGCTTGTACAGGTTACCGGCATCATCTGGGTTCCTGCGCTTTACCTTTGTTTTTTTGCCGTACTGGCGCTGATTTCGTTGATGACTATTTCGCCAAAACAGTTAGTGGAGTATCAGGAATAAAGCGACGATAGCAGTACAAGGAGAGCAAGGCCACAAGAGCCACGACAAAGAGGCCAACAAAAGGAGCGAAGTAAAGTAATTTGGTGCATCCAATGATGGTGGTAACAACAATGGGAGTGAGCCCGCCAAAAATGACAAACGCGATGTTATAAGACAAGGCCACACCTGAGAGGCGAATTTCCACCGGGAAAAGATAACTCAAAAGTGTTGGAGGCAAGCTAACCAATGCTCCTTGAAAGATCGCAAAAAGAGATAAGGCGATCAATAAATTCCATTGAAGAGCCAGCATCGAATAACAAATGGCAGCAGCGACGATGAGCATGAGGAGCCCAGTTTTCATGAGGGTGTAGGGCGAACATCGTTGCGTCAAGAGCCCCATGATGTAGGTTGAAAGAATGCTCAAGATTGTTGCGATCAAAATATTGCTGCTCACCACGTCCGGGTTGAATTTTAAGATCTTCGTCAAGTAAGTCGGCATAAAAATAATCGCCAGGAGAATGGGTGTTGCCACCGCCGAGATGAGTCCAGTGCCGATCAAAATTTTAGGAAAATGATGAGTGATTAAAACGCCCAATGGAAATTTGGTTCGTTCCTTCAAGCCAATAAAAGCAGCTGTTTCATGAAGTCGGCTTCTCACTTGATAACCAATGATGCATAAGAGGCTCCCTAAAAGAAAAGGGATGCGCCATCCGAAGTCATGGATTTGTTGGAATGTTAAATAATGCGTGATGAGAAGGTTTATCAACATTCCAGGAATTAATCCACCGACAGTGCCAGCAAAAACTCCCCCCATGGCAATTCCTCGTTGCTCCGGTATCGATTCTGCGACATAGACAATCATGCTTGGCAATTCTCCGCCGATGGCCAAACCTTGAAGAAGACGCAGTAGCAACATGCACACAGGGGCCCAGAGGCCGATAGAATCATACGTTGGGAGCAGTCCTAATCCCAGGGAAGCAACTCCCATGAGAACCATCGTAACAATCATGACGGTCTTGCGGCCGATCTCATCACCAATATGGCTAAAAATAATGCCACCCAGTGGACGTGCAATGTATCCGATTAAAAAAACCGCATAGCTGGAGACGATTGTTATGAAATTATTATTACTTGGAAAAAATTGTCCGGCAAAATAAACAGCAAACAATCCGTAAATCGTAAAATCATAAAACTCTAGCATTCCTCCAACGGAAGCTAAACGAATGATTCTTTTTTGCTCTTTGCCCAAATGGCAATTGGAAAACATAATTCAAATTAATGGCAGGTTGTGATCATGCTGTCGAATATTGGCGAGAGCTGCTTCACGAGGGCCTCTGGGCCTGTCATCTTAACATAGACATCGCCTTGAGAGCTTTCGAGGATAGCGCCGCGGAGGGCGTAGTCAGCGCAGGCTTGAGTTGGGCCTCCTGGCATACCGCTCAAAAAAGTTCCGCGAGCTGAGACAAAGGTGACGGTAGTAGCGTTAATTTTTTGTGTCGTCGTCGTGGCTTTTATTGGCGTTGCATCAATAGCCGTGAATTGAGCCGCCCAACGATCAACATTGGCCTGAACCGTTCCACCTTGGCCCGGGCCAAAATAAAAAAAAGTTACTAAGGCCGTAGCGCCATTCTTGCCTGGAATCGTCAGCTGAGCCTTGCGCATCGGCGATATAGGGACTTCCCATTTCCAAGTATCAGGTCGTGTAAAAGAAAAAGCTCCAACATTAAATTGTGTGGGAGCGATGGTCTCGGCATGAAGGAAAGAAAAGGCTGTGAGCGCTAATAAAAAAAAGAAAATGATTTTTCTCAAGATTAAATTTGATTTAGAAAAACAATAAGATGGCATGGTTGTAAACCTAGCGAATCGAGAAGCTGTATTCAAGCTTGCTGAGGCTGATGAAGGCCAAGGAGTCGACGGCGCACAGCAACCGAGTGTATACGAGCATACTCGAGGGCGCGAGCACCGGCGCGACGCAGGCCTTCGCAGCATTCAGTAGAGCTTCAATAAAGCTTCTAACGTTTGGAGAACTGGAAGCGTTTCCGCGCTCCTGCCCGACCTGGCTTGTTACGCTCACGACGACGTGGGTCGCGGGTGAGGAGGCCATTCTGCTTTAGCGCAGGGCGATGTTCTTCATCAATTTCATTGAGAGCACGGGAAATAGCAAGGCTGAGAGCTCCTGCTTGGCCATTGAGGCCGCCACCGTGTGTCTTGACGACAACATCGTAAGTCTTGATAGCATTGACCGTCTCAAAAGGCTTGAGTACTTTGTTCTGCATGGAGACGGTGGTGAAATAATCGGAAAAGTCACGTCCATTGACCTGAATTTTTCCAGAACCATTCGTCAAGCGAATCGTAGCTACTGCTGTTTTACGGCGTCCTGTAGTAGTGATCTTGCCTGCTTTAGGAAGGGTTTTGCGAGTTTTAGGAGAGGTGACTGTATCTTCAGACATAAAAATTCAGGAAATGGAAAAAGGGATTAAACAGCTTGAGGTTTTTGAACAGCGTGAGGATGCTCTGCACCGCTGTAAACGTGAAGTTTTCTGTAGATCGTTGCTCCTAGACGATTGTGAGGGATCATTCCTTTAACAGCTTTTTCAATAAGCAACTCCGGACGGCGTTCGCGACGCTGACGAAATGTTTCAGATTTATGGCCGCCAACAAATCCTGAGAAACTCATGTAAGTTTTTTGAGTCTCTTTTTTGCCGCCGATTTGGACTTCTGCTGCATTGATGACGATGACGAAGTCACCAGTATCAACGTGGGAAGTAAAAATAGCTTTGTGTTTACCACGAAGGAGAGTTGCTGCTTTGACAGCAACATGGCCTAAGTATTGATTTTTAGCATCGATGACCCACCATTGGCGTTTCACCTCGTTAGCTTTTGCAGAGAAAGTCTTCATTCAAAAAATTATGGGAAAGAGGAGATAAGGTAGACGAAAACAAAATCATGTCAAGCGCCTTCACTCAAAATAAGATTGTTATACTGAAAAAAACTAATTTTCATTTTTTATGAGCATGTTTTCAGGATCAACTTTGATCACAGGAAATGGAATGCGCAAGCGCAGTTGCTTGTCGAGGTGGACTTCAATGTGGTAGACGCCGAAACGCTGGAATTGAAGCCTTCCAAAAAAATGAACGTTCGTAGCATGAGCGTGCATATGATTCAGGGTAAAATTTAAGGAGGTCTCTGCAATTGACTCTTGTTCGTCAGGGTCAATGATCGATGTACGTTGGCAAAAAGTGCCAAATCCACCGCACCAGCGTGTCCAAAAACAGAGCTTCAAAAAACCAATTGGGACAACAGAAGTTGGGATGGCTCCGAGAACACCAATTAATGTTTGTTGTCCGCTAGCTTCAGGGCGCACATCCTCGCAGAGCACGGCTGCTTGAAGGTCTGGCAAAATAATTTCGGTGCTCATGAGATAAGGCTACAGGCTACAGGTTGCAGGTTACAGGTAAAAATAGTTGAGAAGAAAAATAAGAGTAGCTGCAACGAGGCAGTAGATGCCAAAAAATTTCCAACGTCCTCCTTCTAACCAGCGAGAGAGCCAGCGTAATGCAAGGAGTCCTGCAAAAAAGCTGAACACCATGCCGACGAGGCCCTGGAAGAAGAGATGGTGCAAGGGGCCATCGTTGGTCAAGATGTGAGCATGAAGTAATCGATGAGTTTCTTTTGCAAGAACAACCGGAGTGAGGACTACCGCCAGGGCAAAACTAAACTCCTCGACCTTTTTTTTGGGAAGGCCAAAGAGCAGGCCTGTCGAAATTGTGGCGCCTGAGCGAGAGAAGCCGCGGAAGGGAAGGCAGAGTCCTTGAACTAACCCGATCCAAAAAGAATGCTTTGTAGTGAGAGAGGAATGAGTGGGCACGTGATCTTCGCGACTCCCTGCAACAATCATGAAAAATCCTACTGCAGCCAAAGCTGTCGCAATCAATGGGAGATTGGAAAAAAGAGATTCCACTTCCGCATGAGGTGTTCCGCGCAAGACGATTTTTTCGATGAGAATTTTTAGTCCCAAGCCAACGACACCAGTACAAGCCGTGGCCAAGAGAACTTGTTTCGTGAAAGACCATGTCTTTTCGCAAGACGAAAAATAGTCGCTCTTCCACGATTTCCAAAAATAAACGATCACCGCAAACATCGTTCCTGTGTGCAGCATGACGAGGAGTAGAGTCATCGCAGGGGCTGATGGATTGAGCCCCATCAGTTTTTCAGCAACGATGACATGAGCTGAGCTAGAGACAGGAAGAAGCTCGCAGGCTCCTTGGATGATGGCGAGGATCAGAATTTGAAAGTAGGAGAGCATGGGTGAAAGGCTAAAGGCTGAAGGCTGAAGGTAAAAAGAGTTGAGTAATGTTGATATCGTATGACAAAAAGGAATGAAAGATTTTCTTGTAGACCAGCAAATGGATATTGATGGTTGTTTTTTCTAAGAAGTAAAATTCATTTCTGAAAGGTATAGCAAACGAATTAAAAGTCCTTTAGCCTTCAGCCCTCAGCCTTCAGCCTTCAGCCTTCCATGACTTATTTAGATTACAACGCTACGACACCTTTATGCCAAGAAGCTTGGGATGCCATGCTTCCTTGGTTGCACCCCTGTCAAGGAGGTTATGGCAATCCTTCTAGCATTCACGTGCTGGGACGTCGTGCTCGTGCTGCCATTGATGATGCTCGAGACAAATGGGCAAGTTGGTTGCAGGTAAAATCACACGAATTGATTTTTACGGGTGGAGGAACGGAGAGTGATAATCTAGCGATTATCGGATTAGCGCGGCGACATCGTGAACGTGGTCATCACCTGATCACGGCTGCCACAGAACATCATGCGGTGTTGCATGCGATGAAATTTTTACAAGAGTATGACGGTTTTGAAGTGACTTATTTGCCCGTCGATCATGACGGAGTGGTCCATTCAGAGAGCCTTCGCGAGGCATTGCGTCCCGAGACAATTTTAGTTTCGATCATGCAGGCTAATAATGAGACGGGGGCGATTCAGCCGATCAAAGAACTTGCTGCAATTTGTCATGAACGAAATATTTTATTTCACACCGATGCGATTCAAAGTTTTGGGAAAATCTCGTCCTTGCCGCAGGAGCTTGGTGTCGATGCGTGGTCAATTGCCGCGCATAAATTTTATGGACCGAAGGGCGTTGGCCTGCTCTGGCTTCGCTCAGGCACTTCGATTTGGAGTATTCAGCATGGAGGAGCGCAAGAAGGAGAGCGGCGTCCAGGCACTGAAGATGTGGCATCCATTGTTGGGATGACTGCTGCTGCAGAAGTGGCGTTGCGAGCAGTTGCGGAGGGAGTTGAAGCGCCGCATCAGCGTGCTTTGCGTGAAGAGCTCTGGAAGGGGGTGACGGCCTTGTATCCTCGAGCCAAGCGGCACGGTTCTCCGGAGACAACGCTTTTTAATACACTCAATGTCAGTTTTCCAGGATGTGATGGAGAGACGTTGCTGATGGCGCTCGATCTCGAAGGAATCTGCCTCTCGAGCGGCTCTGCTTGCATGGTCGGTTCCATTCAGGCCTCACACGTGCTTCAAGCGATGCATGTCAGCGAAGAGGAAGCTCACACTGCGGTTCGTTTTTCGCTTGGACGCGGCACGACGCAGGAAGCAATTGCAAAGACGCTTGTCGCGTTGGAAAAAGTTATTAAAAGACAAAAAAAGAAATAGCCACAAAAGAACACAAAGAACACAAAAAAGAGTATTCGTTCTTCGTTTTACAAAACCCCAACGTTTTTCAACTTCGTCTCCACGTGTTTAAAATGCCGCTCTGGAGAGCAGATTTTTTCGAGCTCTTCGGGTGAAAGATGAGCGCTGATTTCAGGTTCTTCACGCAGCGAAGTTGCAAAAGAAACTCCTTCTTTCCACGTGTGCATGGCAGCTCGTTGAACCGCTTCGTAGGCTGTTTTGCGAGCGAGGCCACGATCGGTGAGTTCGAGTAAAACAGCCTGGCTGCCATAAAGACCACGCGTGATTTCCATGTTGCGAGCCATGTTTTCAGGATAGACGTGAAGTCCTTCGACGAGCTTGGTGAGAAGATGGAGCATGTAATCAAGCAACGTGCAAGAATCGGGAAGGATGATGCGTTCCGCACTACTATGACTGATGTCGCGTTCATGCCAGAGCGCTACGTTTTCCATGGCGGCTTGGGCGTTGCCGCGCAAGATGCGTGCAAGGCCGCAAAGGCGCTCGCCTGTGATCGGGTTTCGTTTGTGAGGCATGGCGGAGCTCCCTTTTTGTCCTTCATGAAAACGTTCTTCCACTTCGAGGACTTCTGTTCGTTGTAAATGACGGAATTCCGTTGCCCAGCGATCAATGCTGCAACCGACGAGGGCAAGCGTGGTGACAAATTCAGCGTGACGGTCGCGCTGGATAATTTGAGTCGACAGAACCGCTGGTTGTAATCCTAGTTTTTCGCAAACATGAGCTTCAACCTTCGGATCAAGGTGGGCATTGGTTCCGACAGCGCCGCTCAATTTTCCAACAGCAACGCGACGTCGTGTTTGTTGGAGGCGTTCGATCGCACGACTAAATTCATCATACATGAGGCCGAGCTTGAGACCAAACGTAATAGGTTCTGCATGGATGCCATGACTGCGGCCTATCATCGGAGTGAGGCGATATTCCTTGGCTTGTGCCGCAATAGCTTTTTGAAGTTCTGCTAAATCTTGGAGAAGAAGATCGATCGAAGCGGTCATTTGGACCGCCAGCGTCGTGTCGAGCAAGTCGGAAGAGGTTAACCCGCGATGAATCCAACGTGCAGGCTCACCAACATGGTTGGCAACTTCTTCTAAAAAAGCGATGACGTCGTGATTGGTTCGTTTTTCAATTTCTTTGACGGCTTTGAGAGAAAAAGTTCCTCGTTCGCGAATCGCTTTGGCATCTTCTTGGGGCATGATGCCGATCTCTGCCATCGCTTCGCAAGCGAGCGTTTCGATCTCGAGCCAAATTTCGCATTTGCGCTGCTCTGACCAGAGGGAGCGCATTTCGGGTAAGCTGTAACGTTCAATCATCGGGAGAGGGTATTCAAACGAAGCTTTCGTGAAAAGCGTTTTATAGAAAAAACTTTTTCATCATTGCGTTAGAGAGTTAGGTCGCGTTGAATCTTCTTTTTTTATTTAACCACTGCCATCGGATTGATTATGAAATTTGGAAACATTTTATTAACGTGTTCTTTTTTTGTTCATGTGGCAGGTGGAGCCCCGATGCGGAAAACGTACTGTGATGAGAAGTATGGAAACAGAGGGTATGGCTCATACCAAGAAACGGGGATTAATCGTAGGGAGAGTGATGCAAATGAAGAAGAGAAAGAGCAACAACAACGCTCTTCAGGAATGACAACCGCTGTTGATTCAACAATGAGAGAGCAAAAAGATTTAACAATTGATTCTTCCGAAGAGTTAATAAATCAAAAAAGGGAGGAGGCTCTGAATGTGGCGCAAAAATGGAGCGCTCAATTGGAACAGAAATCTAGTTCTATTAACGAAGAAGAGATGACAACGATCTTACAGGAGGCAACAGCTGATTTTGAATATTGGAATGATCAAAAAAAGAAAATTTCTTCATGGTTCGGTGAAGATGGTTCGGAAGAAACAAAAGTAGCAGACTTAGCAAAAGGTACCTTATTTTTGGAGTTATCTAAAGCAGCTACCATGGCTATCGAACAGGCTTACAATGTTGCTGCATGTTACGGGAGCTTATCAGATGCTGATCCAAGAACAAGCGCTCAACATCTTCGGCTTTCTGGAAGCTCAAGCCCCTTGTATGGAGGCGATGCCGGAAGGATAAGACAATTTATATCAGAAAGAAAGCCTCCTCCTGTTCAGTCGTCTTTGGAAATAGGAAATCCCTTGATTACAAGTTGGGCAAGTGATTCTCGGTCGCAACAGCCAAGGCAGCTGGAGAATAATGGGCAAAAACTTATCAAAAGTCCTTCAAAGGAATACCCTCTAATAGCAGATACGTTGAAAGAGGCTTTAGAGACCTGGTGTGGTAATGCTGAAATAAAGTACGACGTGGCTGTTCGAAAATATAAGAGTGATAGCTTTCAGCCAAATAACATGTTCGATGCCATCAGATATGCTGCAGGAAGAAGCCAGCAGGAACGCAAGCAGAATCGAGATACCATTGAGAAGGTTGCTCTAGAAGGTGGCGCTGATTATGCTGTACGTTTTAAAAGTTACTTTTCCATTCGTGTGAAAAATGCTTTTGGAGAACCGCTCACTCCTGAGTTGATCAAAAAAATTAACAAAGATCTTCGGTTTGCAGCTTGTCGTGCGGCGCAGAATGTATCAGATCTTCAATCTCAACGTTCCGCTTTCAATAGTTTTCTCGAGAGTATTGCTACTCGTTGGGAGGCTTTTCTACAGGGAGGCAGAGATCGTTCTCCGTACGCAATAATCCCAAGCGAGGATGGTGAGGTTGAGTCTGGTATCACTCATCATCGTCAGGTTCATTCAAGTTCCTATCAAGCGTTGTAACCTGGTTCCTTAGATGCGTCAAATGGGAACAGGGATTCTAAAGAAAAATAAATTATTTCATCAGTTTTGTATAAAAAAGCTTTTCATGATCTGGTTAAGTGCTCCAGATTGAGCAAAACCATTACTAATCATGAAAACCAGAAGCATTCTTTTGCTCTGCTCTTTTTTTATTAAAGGAGCAGTTTTAGTAGCAGTTCCGATGTTCAGAGGAGGGAGCGCTGAGGAGCAAGGAGGCAAGGCAAAGTATTCTGCCGTTAATATTGAGGACCAAACGGAGATCAATCGCAGAAAAGGAGAGGGTCAACAGATGCCAGGACGTTCTGCTGCTGCATCAACAGCGATTGATCCGACGTTGAGAGAGCAGCAAGATGATTTAGCAATTGATTCTCCTGAAGAATTGGTGTGTCAGAAAATTAAAGGAGCTCATGGCGTAGAACAAAAATGGAAAACCAAAATGGAACAATGGGTGTTGAGGTCTGGTGTTGATTCTATCCAAGAGGAGGAGAGGGTGAAAATCAGAGAGGAAGCAGCGGCTGATTTGGAATATTGGACCCATCAAAATAAGAAGGTTTCTTTTTTGCTTGCGGAAAATGCTTTTGAATTAACAAGAGGAGAGCTGTTTGAAACATTGGCTGCAGCCTCTAGTCAAGCCATGCAGCAAGCGCAAGAGGTGATCGACTTTTGCGACAATGTGCCAAGTGAAGGAAAGCTCAAGGGGCTTGCGCTTGCTCAAACTTCTTTTAATGTTTCAGCAGCGACAAATCCATCAACAGGTAAAAGCAGATCAACCAGCAAGCCTTCTCTGTTTTCGTCTTCTGAAAAGGTGGAGCAGTTAACCGCAGCTGTTCACGCCGCTGCGAATAGCTCGCAAAAACTAAGTGCTTACGAAACACTTGATGAACGTTTTCGTGAAAGCTTCAGAAATTGGACTGATCGAGAGAATGCTAGATTAAAATACGAGGCTGCTGTTAAAGAACATAAAAAGGCTCAGGAAGAATTAGCTGTGCAAGAAAGCATCCATGAAAAAATTGATCCTGACAAAATGTTGGCAGCAAAGGTTTCTCGTTGCGCTCGCATTTGCTCCTATATTTTTGGATGTATTGACATTCCTTGTTTTGATGTTGGTGCTCTTTTTACCGGTGCCGCAGGTGTTGCTGATGAAGTTGGCAAAGAGATCATAGACCATCCACTGCGCCAAGCTGAGGCCAATGAAAAAAGAGCAGCTGAAGCAGCCGAGGTAGCAAGGAATGATTTTGAAAACATGCAGGCAGAAGCTCCTGTATTTCACCAAGAGACCGAACGTCTAGAGCAAGAGGCTAGAATTCATGAAAAGAATGAGATTGTGGAGTTGGCAAAAAAAATAGTTCCTCCTCTTGCTGGTGACGGTGACGAAGCATGGAATCAATGGGCTGCAGGCATTGTGGAGGGATTAAATTTTAATCCGCTTTGGGCTGAGGTCCTAGCTCGCCATAGTCAACAAGATCGTGATTGGGTTCTGAAGCAGATTACAAGCGCTTGGGGACAGAGGATTGAGCATTTAGAACAATATGTTGCCGAGCTTAAAAGAAAGGACTCCTTGGAACAAAAAGAAAAAGAGAAGCTAGCAAAAGAGGCTTTGAAAAAAAGAAATGTTGCTGCTGCTGTCAAAAAAATAGTTTTAGATGATCAACAACAAATTGAAACATTAACTCAAGCGGCTAGTCTTGCCCGCCAAAATCTTGTTGATGCTAATCAAGCGTTAGATGTGTTAGAGCAAGCTCCTATAGTAAGTGGAAGAGAACTGAGTGGGGAAGGTTCTACGAAGGGCATTGCTTCGATCGATGCTTCTTTAGGAGCTGTAAGCCAACAATGGACCAAAGTCAAAACACTCAAAGAAAAGCTCAAAGAAGCCGAAGAGGAGTTAGAAAAAGTCAAACTTCATTGCCAAGAGCAGGAGACGATTGCTGCTGAAAAAGAAATCGATTTTAATACAAATTTAAAAAGATATCAAAAATATGCTGAACGATTGGATCGGAGTATAGAAAGAGCGACCGCGCGCTTAGAGGCAAACCGTTTTGCAGGCCAATCTATTTTAAATCTTCGGGGGGAACTGCCCTTCAGGGAGGTGATTGTTGGAGTTGAAGGTGGTTTTGATGATTCAGAAGAACTGCCCTCTCCTCAGCAAAAGAAGCCTCGTTCTATCTCAGATGACTTTTTGAGCTCTGCTGCCGATGATGAAAAATTCATGCAAGAAAAAAGAAGCACTGACCTCATAGAAGAGCGTCAGCAGGTATGGCGTTTAGGATTCGAGGAGAAAGAAGATAGTGATGGTGCGCCTTCTCCTTTCAAAGAAGATATGTTAAGGAGACGAAAAAACTCACTCACAGAAACCGGCAAAGGAAGTGCAGAATTTGAGTTTCCAAGTATCAGTCGTTTGTCAAAAAAATCTTTTGAGTATCTTCAGAGGCTCCATCGATCCGTGGATAGCGAAGAGAAAGAGGAAGGGGAAAGATCCAGTTCCGGAGGTGGTATTTTTCGAATGGTATTGAGCGTAGAAGATCCTGTAGGAATGGGATTGGGTTTAAAAATGCCTGCAGAAAACCATTCCGAAGAGGGCGATATTGGATTGCCATTGACTCCTAACTCCGAGGGAGTAAGGCAGCAACAGAATTTGGTTATAGATGCTAGAAAGCAAGCTGTTCGTAAATCAGCTGCAGAAGCTCTTCCTGAGTGGCGCAAAACCATTACTCAGGCAAGCAATCTGATGACCACTTACCAACAAGTGATTGAGGCAAATGAACAAGCCCTAATACTTTTCGACCGCGATGTGGCCGCACAAAAAGGAAGCGAAACGGCGCCACAAACAGCGCGGCGAATTATGGTGACAAAAAACCTAGAGCAAGCAAAAGAAAAGAAAAGCGATTGGATGGTCAAACTTTGTTCTTATAAGGCTGATGAAGCTGGTGATCTTGCAATTTATGCGGCGACCTTGCCAACGATAGAGGAAGCTGGATCTCATCATCAAATTTTAAAAAGGGCTCAAGAAGCAGTTGAAGCCTATAGTGAACTTAAGGAGCTCTGTATAAAAATGCTTCGTGAGCATCCTACTGTTTCTCCTGCTCTTCAATCTTCTTGGATGAAACTATTAGACGAGACTGTGCAAGACGAGCAGCATTGGAGAGAAAAAGTTAAAAAAGGAAATACGCCTCGCGCCACTATTCAAGAAACTTCAAAAGGGCATGGTTTACGTGTAGTAGAAAGGAGATCCAAAGATTCGTAATGTCTGCGGAAATATCTGGGCTAGAGTAGCGCATCAATATGGAGAAGGGTTTTCTCAACAAACCACTCTTGTCCAAAATGAAATCAGAAACAGAAATACGAAGCCTTTATTTGCTCTGTAGATCAGTCTCTGTTTAAGAGTTTAAATGTTTAAGGGGTAGCTCCTCAATTTCTCTTGAACCCTGTGCTAATCAGTAATACCACTTCCATTAAATAATCGGACTATTGTGACTTGCTGCAACTCGCTCGCGCCCGCGAGGCTCGCCCTTGCGGGCTGCTTAACAGCAGTCCATCCAGTGGCCGCCCGGCCGGCTGTATTATCGTTTCTGGCACTGCATCGGCTACAACTTCATTTAAAATGCTCTAGGGCAAAGGCAGTAAAAGCAAAAAAATAACGGTTTTAGATCAAAGGATAGTTTTGTTAAATTTTTCTAACCATTCTTCAAAAGCTAATGCTCCTTGAAGGAGTGTCATTGAAGACCCATCTGCTGAACGAGCCCCAGCTTGGTTTGCTGCCTGCATCAGGGGTGTTGGTTTTGAGGAATAAACAATGTCGTAGGCATAGTGCCTCGGTTGAAAAAGTTTTGCAGGGATGAGTGAAGGAAGATCTTTTCCCAAAAATCCAATGGGCGTTGCGTTGACGACAAGATCAATTTGTGACATCGCGTGTGCGAGTGAAGGCTCATCGAGGCCAATGGCTTCGATAACAAGATCTGGTCTGACTTGTGAGAGGTGCTTCACTTGCTCTTGAAGGGCGCCAGGAGTGCGGCTTGCTAAAAAAAGCTGGCGACATCCTTCCAATGATGATTGCATCGCCAGCGCACGACCGGCTCCACCAGTGGCTCCGAGGATAAGGACGGAGAGACCTTGAAGAAAAAGATTCCATTTTTGTTGGAGTGCCTGAACAAAACCAGGTCCATCAGTATTGCTTCCAAAAAATTTACCATCGCGAATCACAACAGTATTAATCGCGCCGAGCAAACGCGCGTGATCCGTGAGCTCATCCATTAGTGCGAGCGCTTGCTGCTTGTGAGGCATGGTGATGTTGAAGCCGATGAAATTATTTTTTTGAAGAAGTTCAAATGCGCGCGACAAATCTTCTGGCTGAACATCAATGGCAACATAGCGCCATGGAAGATGGAGTTTTTTGATGCGTTCGTTATGAATTTCTGGTGACTTGGAATGAGCCACTGGAGTGCCTATGAGAGCGAGGCATGCAGCCGGTTGGAGTTGATGCAACCGTGATGTTGGATCCAGAAGATCAGCGAAAGAAAAATGGGTGGAAGAATGAGCCACAAAGAAAAAAGAAAGAAATTAAGAATAATGAGCCGCGAAATACGCTAAAAAGCGCTAAAAACAAAAATTCTTTTTCGTGTTAGTTCGCGCATTTAGCGGTTTAATTTTTTGCGCTCTTTGCGGTTAATTGTTTTTTATCCGCCTGCTCTTTCAGCTGCATCACGCAGTCGTTTCACTGTTTTATCACGGCCCAAGATTTCAAACATTTCGTAAAGGCCAGCACCAACGGAACGGCCGCTGACGGCGACGCGAGCAGGATGGATCAGTTCGCCTGTTTTCACGCCGAGTGTAGCAGCTGTTTCTTTGAGGCGAGCTTCGATCGCACTTATTGTCCATGGCTCGAGTTGAGTGAAAGCCTCGGCCAAGCCTGTGAGGCGATCAGCAGCACCTGATAAATTTTTTTCGACAGCCGCTGCATCAAATGGAAAATCATCAGTGAAAAAACATCGCACCCATTCAGGAAGATCATGGAGCATTTTGACTTTGGGCTTCACGATGGTGAGAACTTTTTCGACGTAGTCCCAATCTTTGCAGTCGATCCCTGCTTTTTCTAAAACAGGAACAGCAAGCTCGGCGTAGCGACCCAAGTCCATGTGCAGCAAATACTGGCCATTCATCCAAAAACATTTGTCTTTGTCGAACGCGGCGCTGCGGCGGTTGATTTGAGGAAGATCAAAAAGTCGGATGATTTCTTCCATGTCGATGATCTCACGATTGTCTTTGGGAGACCATCCTAGCAAGCAAAGGTAATTGCGAAGGGCTTCCGGGGCATAGCCCTCTTCGGGATAAGTTCCGACGCTAGCTCCTTCATCACGCTTGCTCATTTTTGTTCCATCACGATTCAGGATAAGGGGCATGTGAGCAAAATGAGGGGGTGTTGCTCCCAAGGCCTTGTAGAGCTCTTGATGTTTGGGAGTGTTCGACAAATGATCTTCTCCGCGAATGACGTGCGTAATGTTCATCGTGATGTCATCGACAACATTCACAAAATGAAAAATCCACGAACCGTCAGGACGACGCAAGGTCATGTCAGGATGAGTCGCCGGATTGGTCAGATCAAATTCAATGGTTCCGCAGATCAAATCATTTACGATAACTTTTTCGCGAGGAGAGCGAAAGCGGATCGCTCCATGGTCTTCATAGAGATGTCCTCCTTTTTCTAAACGAGCTAAGTATTCTTCATAAATAGCATTACGCTCACTTTGGTAGTAAGGACCGTAGGAGCCCCCTTTTTGAGGACCTTCATCCCAGTCGATCCCTAACCAACGAAGTCCATTAAAAATAATTTCTTCGGCTTCTCTCGTGTTGCGACTGTGATCGGTATCTTCAATGCGAAGCACAAAAGTGCCGGCATGCTTGCGAGCATAGATCCAATTAAAAAGAGCGGTGCGTGCCCCTCCAACATGAAGGAGGCCGGTAGGTGATGGTGCGAAGCGGGTGCGGACTTGGTGAGACATAGAAACAATAGGGTGATAAAAGAATCATTGAAGCCGTTTTGACTTTCCAATGACATCATTTTTTGATTATCGTCAGCAAATTTTACAAAAATGAATTTAAAAAAACAACACAATGAAACAGATGGGCCGTGGCAGGAGGTTTTAGAGCGGTTTTTCCAACCCTTTGTTGAACTTTGTTTTCCTACGTGGGTCAAGCAGATCGATTGGAATATTCCTTACAAAGTTCTTAAGGGAGAATTTCCTTCAGATCGAGGAAAGCAAATTTGCGATATGCTTTTTGAAATCCAAATAAAAAATGGAGAGAAACGTCTTATTCAACTTCATTTCGAAATTCAAGGACAGAGGCAGAAGGATTTTTCTTTTCGAATGCTGGATTACAATATGACTATTTATAGAAAACATCGGAAACCTGTAATTAGCACAGCTGTTTTTTTAGATGATGATCTTTCTTGGAGACCAAACTCTTTTCAACAAGATGATCCCTTTACAGGGAAGCCGTATCATCAGTTTTCTTTTAATGCGCTGAAGATTGCTGACTACAAAGGCAAAGAGGAAATTTTAAAAAAAGAAAAAAATATTTTTGCGTTGGTGATCTTAGCGCAATTGGCGATCATGGAAGCTGGAGAGAATCAAGAGTTGAGAAGGAGGCATAAACTAGCGCTAGCTAAAAAACTTTTCAATAGCGGGTACAACAAGGAGGATGTTTCCAACTTGTATAAGTTTATTGATTGGCTTATAAAACTAACTTCAGAAAATATGAAAACTTTTGAAAAAGAAATTGTCGATATTGCTGGAAGAGAATCGTGGATGGATTGGGATCCCGTCTACGTAAGCACCTTTGAGCAGGTCGGCATGATGAGGGGAATGGAGAAAGGAATGGAGAAAGGAATGGAGAAAGGAATCGAGAAGGGGCGTTTAGAAGCGTTGAGAAATTTACTAGATAGACAAATCAGGCGTCGTTTTCCTCAAGAAGTGACGACAAAACATCTTCATCTTATTGCTGAGGCTGATGACAAAACGCTTTCTAATTGGGGTGAGAAGTTAATAGAAGCTTCAACTCTTGAAGAAGTTTTTTTCTGCAGACTGTAGTCTGTACAATTTATTTTTATTTTATGACTCTCACTGAACAAATTGATCACGACCTTAAAGAAGCCATGAAAGCACGCGATGCTTTTAAATTAGGAGTGCTTCGCATGGTTAAAGCCGCTTTGAAATATAGTTCTATCGAACAAGGGGGTGCAGCAGCAGTCCTTTCCGATACTGATGCCATGGCTGTCTTGCGCAAGCAGGTCAAGCAACGGGAGGATTCCGTGACCAGTTTTGAACAAGGGGGACGTCCTGAGCTAGCCGAAAAAGAGAAAGCAGAAATAGCGCTGCTCAAGCACTACCTGCCACAAGGTTTTTCGGAAACAGAACTTCAGGCGCTCGTGAAGGAGGCCATTGCTGAAGTTGGTGCTACTTCAAAAGCCCAGATGGGAGCTGTCATGAAAGCTGCTCAGGCAAAGGCTGCTGGCCGTGCCGATGGACGGCAGTTGAGCGCTATGGTGCAGACGCTCTTAGCTTAAAAAGACGGAAAGACGGCAGGAATTTTTTTGACAAGGTGTTATGGCTGCTGGTATTTTCACGCCTTCAGCCAATTGATTAGCCGTTTATGATGTTCCTCCCTGTTGTTTCTTCACTCTTGTTGTTAACTGGAAGCCTCTTGCCTACGCAGATGCTTCCTCATCGTTCTTCATCACAAGTCTTACTCGTAGATGAATATGCAGAATGCCTCGAGAAGACGGCAAGGTTTTCGGACCTTCATCATCAATATGATTGCGCCATGAGCGATCAGATTGAGTCTGTAGAAAAAGAAGATGGTATTCATTACCTTGCTGTTCCAGGCCAAGGTGAGCAACCGATGCAGCATCTTGCTTGTATCGATGTCATGCGCTATTGCAACTGGCGAGATAATCAAGATACGGAACATGGTTCTTATGAGTTAGAGGGAGATGAAGTGATAGGTACTTCTCCTGGAGCTTATTTAATTGATGATGAAAAAAGCCAAGATGGTATTTATTACATCAGTATCAATGGCGATGAGCTTAGTAAGTCTCCTTTAATGATGCTGGGACGTACAACGCCAGAAGAAAAAAATCAAAAAGAGAAAAGTCTTAATGAAGCAAATCAGCATCAGCGTCAGAGAGACGCCACAGCACCTGGTAATGATGAAGAAAACTCAAATCAAGATGAAGAGAGTAAGACCGCAACAGCAGACTCTTCTACAGCTGCTGATAAGTGGATAGATAATGAACTGTTAACTCATATATTACTACCTAACCTCCCACAAAATGCCACGATCGATTCGTCAGAGCGCTTGAAGAGTCTTTGGCAAGCAAGTAAAAATACAGAACCGTTCAAGACAATGTTTGCTCAAGCTGGCATTAGATCGTTAAAAGATTTGAAAGACTCAAACAAACGCGTCGTATTCGGAAGTTTATGTGAACAAAAATTTTTTGAAAGAACAGGCCAAGTGCCTTCTGTTATCGATGCTACCGATCTCGATTTGAGAAATTCTTTTGATCTTGATATCTTAAGAAACAGGCGAGCAGTCGCAGTACAGACAGCAAAATTTGAAGCTGGATGGAGACGACAACAGCTTGCAGAGACCACCAGACAAAGGCTTGTTCACGAAGCGGGTGCTAAAGGACAAGAACTCTTAAAGGATATAAAGTTTTATCAAGATGACAATGGCGTGATTTTTCCTAGTGCGAGTTCAGAAGAGTTAGATTTTCTGCATAATGAAACTCATTTAGCCCTTATTCATACAGCTTTATTGAATTTCGGTCGTAGAAATCAAATAGCGGAAGATCTCCCAACATTGAGAGAGAAAATAGTGAAGGATGCATCGGAAGCTAGAAGTGGGCAATTACAATTTTTACCACTTGATGATCTAAGGGAGGTAGCACAAGAAGCAGGGAAAGGAAATTTCAACTATAATGATCCTACGAATGTGCGGGCTATCTTGGCTTCTTTAAGGATGATAGAAGAAGATAAAAAAGCAGCAGAAAAACAATCTTCTAGTACAACAGTTCCAATAGCACAAGAAGCCTCACCTTCCTTAAATAATCTTTCCGTTAAAAAATTAGTTCTCTTAAATGGGGAAATAGCTGAAAAGGCTCTTTTATATTGTGATTTTCCAGGAATATTTGACAAAAAAAATCCAGCACACACTCAAGCCATCATCGATCTTGCTAAACGCTACCAAAAAGAACATCCCCTAGGAATCAAAGTCAGAAAAGGCCTTTTTATTGTGGATGATTCTATAACACGTGCTTCGGGAACAATGATGGAATATCCCATGCTTCCTCAAATGTCTTTTTTTGAAAAAGTGTGGACTGCTTATACAGCGATGCGATATGGAGAGCGCTCTGTGCCACCATGGAAATCTGCTCTCGCTCTTAGTACGATTGCTGCCTTAGGCTATGGTCCCTACCATATAGGAACTCACTACTTTGGTTTTAATCCCTATTCCCCTCGAGACTGGTCAACCGTGATGCGAACAGGATATTCCCCCATGCGAAAAATAGCAAAAGGATCCAAAGAATATTGTGATCTCTATTTAGAGCGGATGTTTGCTCCTAATTCTGAACAAAAAACTCCATCTTGGATTCAATTTACTGCTACCCCAAAAACAGTTTGTCAAGAAATGGTTCAACAACCGAAAAAAAATCTCGATTTTCTACTTCAACGACTGCACGAATGGCAGGGTGCCACACCAGATGAGGTCAACCGATATCCAGGAACACTTCCACGAACAGAGCATGTTGGAAAACGTTTAAAAGAACTTCCAGGAGTTTTTGCTGACTGCTACCAACATTGGAGTTGTTCCTCTACAGCACTCCAATCTGCAAAAAAAACTTTTGGGCAACAACAGCAAGTTATCGATTTATTGAGCTTGAGAATGGAAAGAGAGCAACAAGCCAAACAATTAGAGCTTTCTTTGAGTTATTATTCAGGACCAGATGATCTTGCTAAATACAAAACCTTAAATGAGGATCACAGTTCTTTAACAAATCGTCTTTCCCAGGAAAAAGCTCTTGCTCAGAAGGCGTTAAAATTTAAAGATCCTGATTCTCAGAAAGCTCTTTTTACTAAAACACAAAAAGCAGCTTTCAATAAATACTATCAAGCTGCAAAAGAACATTTGAAGAAACTTGGTGATCAACTTGCTCAAAATGGAAATTCAGAAGAGACAGCAACAACAAAAGTTGAGCTCTAGTGGTCTTTCTTATAACGCTGCCATTATTGTTGCAGCAGGATCGAGTCTTCGTTTTGGCGAAGATAAATTGATGGCGTTGGTTCAAGACCGACCGCTGATCACCTATTCGCTCCGAACATTTGCTGCGATTCCTTCGATGGAAGAAATTATTCTCGTTGTTGCCACAGGCCGGGAAGAATCTTTTTCTCAGCTTGTGAAGGAAATGAATCTTGCTGACTGGAATGAAAAAATAAAAATCGTTCCTGGTGGAAAAGATCGTCATGAATCGGTGCAACACGGTCTTCATGCCCTTTCAGAGGGTGTTGAATGGATTGCGATTCATGACGGCGCGCGTCCTTTGATTTCTGGCTCGATGATTGAACTCACTTTTCAAAAAGCGCACGAGCATGGAGCAGCAGCTTTGGCAACTCGTGTGACAGAGACATTACATCGAGTGGATAAAAAATTTTTAGCAGACATAACCGTCGATCGCACCGATCTTTGGTCGATGCAAACGCCACAAGTCTTTCGTAAAGCTGATCTGATTGGTCTTCCAGCTTTGCAAGAAAATCAAAGTCCTACCGACGAGGTCTCAGCTTTGTTGCAGCGAGGTATAAAAACTTATCTCGTCGAAAATCGCGAACCTAATATCAAAGTGACTTATCCTGAAGATCTCAAGTTAGTCACTGCTTATTTGTCAACCTTTCACAAGCCGTAACCGTATTTTGCATCAGCATTGCAATCGTCATCGGTCCGACGCCGCCTGGGACGGGCGTGATAGCAGCACAGCGATCAGCAACGGCATCAAAGTCGACATCGCCAACGAGGCGATAGCCGGTTTTCGAAGAAGTGTCAGTGACGCGGTTGATGCCAACATCAATGACGACAGCTCCTTCTCGGATGTGTTCCGCACCTAGTGTGTGAGGACGACCGAGCGCCGCAATGACAATATCAGCAGAGCGTGTGATGGCTGCTAGATTTTTTGTTTGAGAATGAGCGATCGTGACTGTGGCATCGCCTCCTTTTCCTTTGCTCATCAATAAAAGAGCCATCGGTTTTCCGACAATGAGGCTGCGGCCTACGACAACAATATTCGCTCCACGCGTTTCAATGCCTGCACTCATCAAGAGATGTTGGCACCCAAGTGGAGTGCAGGGGACAAACCCAGAAGGATCTTCCATTGCAAGCTTCGCCACATTGATCGGATGAAAACCGTCGACATCTTTGCGTGGATCGATCGCCTCGGTGATGGCTTGTTCATTGATGTGAGCCGGGGGAGGCGACTGCACGAGAATGCCATGGATAAGCGGGTCGTTATTGAGTTCTTGAACCAGGCGAAGAAGCTCTGTTTGAGTTGTGCTGCTTGGCAATTCTATTTTTTTAGAATGCATACCAAGGCGTGCACAGGTCCGATCTTTGTTGCGCACGTAGGCTTGCGATGCTGGATTTTCGCCGACGAGAACAACAGCCAGGCCGGGAGTGATGCCACGTTGTTTTAATAAAGTGATTCGCTCCAGGAGCGTCTGCTCGATAGCAGCAGCAGCTTTTTTTCCATCAAGAATGTTCATCGGCAGATTCAGCATTTGTTTTTAAAAGATATTCCAGCTTGAGTCGCTCAGGCTCTATCTCTGTCAGAGATGGATCAATAGTAATATAGTCGTCAATCACAACCGTGATTTTTGAAAAGGGCCAAGGAATGGCAAAAGAGTCCCATGTTTTTAAATGAAAAGCACGGTGGTAACGAGCGTGGAGGGGCAAGATGCGCAGGCCTGTTTTTTGAGCTAAAAAAACAACACCAGGTCCCAATGAATATTTGGGGCCGCGTGGTCCATCGGGTGTGATCGCAAGGTCGTGGTCTGTTTCTAATTTCCCGGTGAGTTCTCGAATAGCTGTTGATCCGCGACGCGAACTAGAGCCGCGTACCGAGCCCATTCCCAGATGAGCCATGACGCCGGCAAGAATGTCACCATCTTTGCTGGGGCTGGTGAGGACAACAACTCCTTTGCGTAACCGGTGAGGGTAGTGTCTCAAAAATCCGACAGCAATGGCAGGAATGCGATTGTGCCAAAAGGTCATGATGACAGGGTCCTTCGGTGGCTGTGTGAGAAAGCCAGACCGATCAATAATATCTAACCGCAACGTGCGAAAAAGAAGTCGTGCCAAAAGCGCCGCTAACCAAGCAAGAAATTGTTCGCGAGAAAATTTCATACGACTGATTTTTCCTCCTGCAACCTGTCATCTCCCCAGCGACAGGCGTTTGGAGATTCAATGCCAAGCTGATCCAGTAAACGAAAGACGACAGTGTCAGCCACTTCTTCTAACGTTTTTGGATTGCTATAAAAAGAGGGCATTGCAGGTAAAACGGAGGCTCCTGCTTCCATGACGGTGACGATGTTGCGAGCTTGAATCAGATTCCAAGGGGTTTCACGGACAACGAGAATCAGCTTGCGACGTTCTTTCAAAAAAACATCGGCAGACCTAAGGATGAGTGTTTCAGAGGTTCCAGCGGCGATGCGTCCTACGGTTCCCATGGAGCAAGGAATCACGACCATGGCATCGAAGAGCGCGGAGCCACTGGCAAAAGGAGCCATCATCGATTTTTCTTGATACAGTTGAACCTCTGGCGGAATGGCTAACGTTCCTAATTCTTGATGAATCACCTGCTTGGCATAGCTGCTCATCACGAGGTGAAGCTCATGACCTTTTCCCTCTAAATGATGAAGGAAACGTTGAAGATAGAGAGCTCCGCTCGCTCCGGTGACGGCAATGACAAGATGCATGGTCAAAGGTTACAGATTACAGGTTGCAGGTTACAGCAAAAATATTTTTCAACGTCATTCAGGACATGGATAATAAGGTAAAATAAATTTGCATTTCAAAAAAAAAAGAATAAACCTAACGTTACTTCTCTCTTAGTAAGAGAGACAAAGTAAAAAAAATAAAACAAACCCCTATGAAACTAATAAAACAAACCCCTATAAAACTAATAAAACAAACCCCTATGAAACTAATAAAACAAACCTTCCAAAAATCCCTCGCTCTCTTAGTGGCTTCCATACTTTCGCTGCACGCTGCTCAGAGTAGTTCCGCTGCAATTTCCCCTGATGTTTCAGCCGATCAAGCTTGGCAAAATCTTCAAAATAACATGGCGAGTCTCAGTGCGATCTCCGCTCCAGAAGATGTGATTGGTGCTGAATCAAGTATTGTCGCTTATCAATCAGCTTTATCAGTTTTGCTTCAGAGCAGTGTAGCATTGAATCCATTTGCACCAGAAATGGCATGTGCAGCAGGAATAGAACTCCTCAATGTGGATTCTTCTAATCCTCTCAGCTTATTATCGAGTTCTGTAATTTTTGGAGATTTCGAAAATACGCTTTTGAATGCAAGAGCAGGTTCAGCCGATCCAGAAGCTTTTTCTGAGACAAACAATTTTTATAAAGATAATGAGTCTTTAATACAGAATATCGCAAGCGATTTCATGGCATTACAATGTGAGTTGTTAAACGTCGATGCCTCAAATCCTAATGCAATGGGTCTCGTAAAGAGCGAGATGCGGGATTATTGTCAAACTGTTGAAAAACTTCAGAAAAAAGCTCACGATTATAAGAAATCAGAACTTCAAGATTCTGTTAATGCTGCTGCTTTGACTTCAGACGAACAACAATTGTGGAATCAATTTCAATCAACGCTGACTGAAAAATGCAAAGCTGCTTGCAGCAATTATAAGGCTGCACCAACATTTGCAAGATGTCCATGGGTCGAACTCGATCTTGAAAACCTTGATCCAACAAATCCGGCTGCACAGCTTCAGATTCAGTTAGAGAAAGAAGAAGCCATCGATGCCAATATCGGTGCCTTTAAATTGCTAGAACAAGGCTGCCTCTATGAATTCCTGAACGTTCTTCTCAGCAAGCGGTACGATAGAGATAGCTCGCTCAATTCCTTTCACCAACTTCAAGATAAACTTAATCAGTTCTTGAATAATGTTGATGTCAGCAATTCTGTTGCTGTCTTAGAAGCCCAAGTCGATATGCTTGCTTATGAAAAAGAGGTTGCTGCAAGTTACCCTCTTACTTGCAATACGCTGCAAATTTCCAATCGAGGACCTGTAGCTTATTACAATAATGTCTTTATTGGTCTTCCCAATAAAGGAACGATTAATAGCACTGTAAAATAAATTAAAAAAAACCAAACGAGAACGGCTGCTCTCTTTTTTGGAGGGCAGCCGTTTTTTTGTAAGCTTTCAGTTCACAGGCTAATCTTTCGATTTGGTATTGTCCTTCGCCAATCGCCTAGCGGCTCTGACGAAGGTTGAAATTTTTTTTACATTCTACGCCGCTTACGTTTTTTTATCTTGCTATCATTACTGGCATCATTTAATCTTTCGGACCAATTTCTTCGGACCAATTTTTCCCGGCCATGACTATTATTGAAACTATCGAACAAGAGCATATGAAAACAGACCTGACTCCTTTTGGAGTTGGCGACAGCATTCGCGTCCACACCCGCGTTATCGAAGGTGAAAAAGAGCGTGTTCAGATTTATGCTGGCATTGTCATCGGTCGTAAAGGGACTGGTATCAATGAGAGTTTTACCGTTCGCCGTATTTCTTATGGAGAAGGTGTAGAGCGCGTTTTTCCTCTTCACTCTCCTCGTATCGCTAAGATTGAAGTTGAGAAAAAAGGTGCTGTCCGTCGCGCGAAGTTGAATTATCTTCGTCAGCGGAAGGGTAAATCCGCAACGACGGTAAAAGAACAGCAACAGAGCCTGTCCTAAATTCTACTGAGCGCACGAAGAGCGGCGTTATTTCGTTGCTTCTTGCTTCACGTATTATTTATACGCTCAGCGCCTGTTTTCCGAGGCGCCTTGCTCTTCATCACGCTCAGCGAATTTTGAATAGACTCTGTTCTATCTACTTTGATCAATGAGCAAGAAGCTGTTGCCGTCTGCTAAGCAGCGCCCAACCCTAGAGCATGAATCGCTCTTGTTTTCAAAAGGAGTTCAATTAATTGCCGGCGTGGATGAAGCTGGGCGTGGCCCTTTGGCTGGACCTGTGATTGCTGCAGCGGTCATTTTACCAAGAAAAATTTCTCCAAAATTGTTACAGCAGTTAGAGGGACTCAATGATTCCAAAAAATTATCGCTCAGGCTGCGAGAGGAGCTTTTTGAAGTGATAACCACAGAGCCTGAAATTTTTTGGGCTGTGGGAGAAGGCAATGTTCAAGAGATTGGCGACTTGAACATTTTAAGAGCAACTCATCTTGCAATGAGGCGTGCTTTGCTAGGGCTCAAGCCATCGGCGGAGCATGCGCTGGTAGATGGATTGCCCGTGCGTGATTTGCCCGTGCCTCAGACGGCATTGGTGGGTGGTGATGGTTTATCAATGAGCATTGCAGCAGCAAGTGTAGTGGCCAAGGTCAGTCGTGATCGCATCATGGAAGAGTTACATTGCGAATTTCCCCAATATGGATTTTTGCAACATAAGGGCTATGCTACTGCCGCACATTTAGCTATACTCCGCGAGCATGGGCCTTGCCAACATCATCGACGCGGTTTTAAACCAGTCGATCAAATCACTTTTTCGTTTCAGGAAAAATTCTAGGCACATCGAGCTTGGTGCTTGGGGAGAGCAAGTGGTAGCCAAGGAATTGAAGCGGCGCGGTTTTAAAATTCTCTATCGCAATTATCGTGGTCCACACGGAGGAGAAATTGATCTCGTCTGTCGTGATCGAGAGACACTGGTTTTTGTAGAAGTAAAAACACGAAGCTCTGAAAAATATTCACGTCCTCTTGATGCCGTAAATCGGAAAAAACAAAAATTGATTCAACGGGGAGCGCTCGCATGGTTGAGGCTCTTAGGTCTTCCCGATCTCACTTTTCGGTTTGATGTCGTTGAAGTGATCGCGAGCAAACCGCCTGAAATTCGCTTGATTGAAAATGCGTTTCAGATGCCAGGATGGTTTAGGTATTGAAAAAGAGAATTCACCACAAAGAGCACAAAGCGGTATTTGTGCTCTTTGTGGTGAATTTTTTGTTTCTTTCTACTGTGCTGCGAGCGAAGGATCGATGCGCTCTTTCCACGCTAAGATGCCGCCTTCGACGTTGTAGAGTTTAGAAAATCCAGCCTCGCGCAGCCATAAAAGAGCTTGAGCACTCCTTCCTCCTGAACGGCAGAGGAGCGCGATTTCATCATGGCGAGGAAGTTCGTCTAAGCGTGTCATCAATTCACCGAGAGGAATAAGTTGAGATTCTTCAATCTTAGCAATCTCATATTCGGAAGGTTCGCGCACATCAATGAGTTTAATGGCAGGCTGCTGTTGTAATTTTTGTTGAAGTTCTTCAACGGTGATTGTGGGAATGGTAGGAGAATGAGGTTTCATCGATGTAGGAGAGGTGCAGTGAATTTTTTGATCTCTTAGTTGAGTGATGGAGGGGCGAGGTCCGCAGAGAGGACAGTAAGGGTTTTTTCGAATTTGAAATTCGCGGAATTTCATTGTGAGCGCATTCCATTGCAAGAGGCGACCGCGAAGCGAAATTCCAATACCAAGAATCCATTTCAGGGCTTCTGTTGCTTGCAATGTGCCAATGACTCCTGGAACGATTCCTAGCACACCAGCTTCGCTGCAGCTTGGAATAAGGTTGGCAGGAGGTGCCTCTGGAAAAAGACAGCGATAACAAGGGCCTTCTTCGTGAGCTTCAAACAGAGTGCATTGACCTTCAAAGCGAAAAATAGATCCATAGATCAGTGGCTTCTTGAGGAAGAAAGCAAGATCATTGGTGAGATAGCGAGTTGCAAAATTATCGGAGCCATCAAGAATGAGATCGTAGGAAGAAGCAATATCTCTACCATTTTCTGCAGTGAGAAAAGTTTCGTGTTCTTGAATCTGAATTTGAGGATTGAGTTTCAAAAGTCGTTCGCAAGCAACGGCCGTTTTTTTTTTGCCAACATCAGGAGTGTTGTAAAGAATCTGGCGTTGTAAATTGGAAGCATCAATACAATCAGCATCAACTAATCCTAAATGACCAACCCCCGCCGCAGCAAGGTAGAGAGCTGCTGGTGAGGTCAGGCCTCCCGCACCAATGCAAAGAACTTTAGCCTCTTTCAATTTTTTTTGTCCTTCTATTCCGACTTCGGGAAGAAGTAGATGGCGGGAATAACGATTTTTTTCTTCCGTTGTTAATTCGAAGTTCATGAGGTGGTGCAATCAGCACAGGTGCCGTAGAGAATGATTTCGTGATCGGTAACCTGAAATCCTTTAGGGGCTAATTGGTGAATGCCGCTAGGGCATTTTTCCAATTCAAAAACTCCATGACAAGTATTGCAGCAAAAATGATGATGATGTCCTTTGTGGGCTTCTTCGTAATGAAGAGGCTTTCCCGGGAGCTCTACGATCTTGATGCAGCCTTCTTCTAGCAATGATTTGAGCGTGCGATAAACAGTCGCAATGCCGAGAGAAGGAACAGCCTTGAGTGCCATCTGATGAATCTCTTCGATGGGCATGGGCTGATGTTTCTTTTTCAACACGGAAACAATAGCCTCTTTTTGTTTAGTGCGGCGTATCATGGTGAAATGTTCGGATTAAGGCGATCAAATATAAAAATTAAGGAAAATCTTTTTTTCTCGAGTTCACGAAGTAGAGTGAATGCCATAAAAAACCAACATGAAAACCAACTCTCTATTAATTTTCTCTCTTTTTTGCAAAGCAGCATCGCTTGTTGCTCAAATTGATCAGGCCGCAGTATCTTCTAATGATGAAATTGTAGCTGATTCTATCAATTCTTCCGAAGAGATCTACAACGAAAGTAAAAATAGACAAGGAGAATCTGAAGCAGCTGAAGAATACACAGAAAAGAGTTCGTCGCCACTGATGATGTTTGGATGGGGTTTTGATGGTTATGGTGAACAAACTAGACGCTTAGGGAGCTCTTATGCTGGCTCAGGAAGAGGGCGCTATGATGACGATGATGATGATCCTCCTAGAAGAAACATGAGCAGCTCTGCTTCAGTGCAGAGATCTTCATCAATGGCAGGAGAAGCAGAACAAGATTTCACGCAACGAGTTTTAAATTGGCGTTTGGGATCGATTCACCAGCAATTAGAAGACGCTTCTTCGGCAACTCCATTGAGTTTGAGCTATGACTCTCGTGCGACCTATTACAATCAGTTTTTGCCTTTGATTTTAGAAGAAGCGCGGGCTGCTATTGAAAAAGGTTTTAGTGAAAGGAATCGATCATTTTCAGTCAGAATAAAAAATGATGTGAGAGAGCCCGTGACAAGAGGCAATCCATGGATCATGAACTTGGAGGGAGCGATTCCTTCGGATCAAGAACATGCAGCTGTGATGAATGTCTTGTTGCTTGAGCATAAATCTGGAATGAAGTTTTTAGTCTTAGCTAATGAAAAGGGAGATGAGAATGAGCTGAAAGCAAAATTTGAATTATCTCCTGCGACTGTTGCTACGAAGCGCAGTATTTTTAATGCTGGATCACAATGGAATGCAACCTATGTCACTTCACTGGTCACTCATGAACGTGCTTATGAAGCATGTCTTAAGAAAACGCAACCTGAGTGCCTCAAGAGAATTGTGTTAGCACGAATTCATGTTCCGATTGAAGCGCATGATCCACGTGTTGAAGAGCGTATTCAGGATTTAAATGAGTCTCAGCGCCGTGCTATTCAGAGTGTTGTGGCAGCCCGAGATCATAGTATTAGTGTCATTCAAGGGCCACCAGGAACTGGAAAAACAACAACAGTAGTGGGGCTGCTTGGAGTGCTCTGCGATCAAAATCAACGAGCATTAGTTTGCGCGCCTTCCAACAAAGCGGTGCAAGTTGTAGCAGAACGTTTCCTCAAAGATTATCCGGACATCCCAATCATACTGGCTGGAGTTGAAAGTAAGATATCTGATGAATTAAGACCCATTTTTCTGCACACCTGGCAAAAGGATCTTCGGAAGACATTTTTAAAAAATTTAGATGCTGTTTTTTTAGAATTAAATCCACCAGATTCAAATCCTACAGACTTAAAAGCAGCAAGTAATCAAAAGCAACGTGCACGATCCATTAAGTTTCATAAGGATCGACTTTTGGATTTATTGGAAAAAGCAAAAGAGGATATGATTGCTGTTGAGAGCCAACTGAAAAAATATCGCTTTGAATGCGAGGCTGATTTTTATTCTTCAACAGGTGCTTCTACTCGTAAAAGTCTGTTCGAGCATATGCGGAAGAAGCTAGAATGGCTTACTGCAGAGGTAGGGGTATTTAACTTTGCTCAAGAAAATGCATTGACGCTCTTTAAAGAACATGTAACAGAGCAACGAGTGAAGCTAACAAAAGTAAAAGATGGTGCTCTGAGACTTCCTGTTTTTAAGGATGACAGCGATACCATTGAAAGAAAACTCATCGCGCAGTCAAAAGTCGTTTGTGCAACGTTGAGTGTTACTGGACGAAGATCGATACGTGAACTACCTAGCGGAGTCCTTCCTAATATTCTGGTTGTCGATGAAGCGGGGCAGAGCGTTGAAGCTGAAACATTGATTCCATTTCAACATAATCCGATCAAGGTTGTATTAGCTGGCGATACGAAGCAATTGCCTGCGACAACAATGTCGCAACTTGCAAAAGAAAAAAATTATGATCGCTCTATGATGGGCAGATTAGAGCAAAATAATCAGCCGGCATTGATGTTAGAGACACAATATCGTATGGATCCTGAAATCTGTCATTGGCCATCCAGACAGTATTACGATGGGCGCTTACAAACACATTCTTCAATAGTGCCCAATGTTGATTCTGGTGTTACTCAAGCAAAAGCTTTTTACGATATTGTCTCAGGTAAAGAATCGAGCTCTGGCAATTCAATGAGTAAACAAAATGAGAAAGAAGCGGACTATGTCTTACAAATTATTCGGAAAATTCGAGAAAAGGATAAAACGAGCAGTATTGGTGTGATTTCTTTTTATGGTGCGCAGGTTGAAGCGATTCAAAAAATGTTAAAGCAAGGTGAAACGCGAGGTTTACAAGAAAATATAACGGTTAGTACTGTTGATGGTTTTCAAGGAGGAGAGCGTGACATCATTCTTGTATCATGTGTTCGTGCTAAGGAGAAAGCAGGTTCTAAGAGTCGAAATCAAATTGGCTTTCTTAATGATGAACGGCGTCTCAATGTTGCCATCACACGTGCCAAACGAACATTGATCGTTTTAGGTCATGCGAGAACATTGGAATCGCAAGAGAGCGATGTAAAAAATCTGATAACTGATTTGCGGGGGCGTAAGAAATTTTTTACAGAACAGCAACTCAACCAATTTCTAGAAAATGAGATTGGATCTGTTAAAACAGCAGCAAAAAAAGCTAAGGCAATCAGCGCAAGCACTGCTGCTATTTTAGCCATAGCTGCTGTTGATGTTGCTGCTCCAAAAGCAAAACAAAAGCAAGGAGCAGGTAAAAAAGGAAAACAAATACAAATGGTACCAACTGAGATGGCATCAAAGCTCGCAAGGATCAATGATCCGAAGGCATATTACAGCGATGATGACATGAGTAATCTCGGAGAGATGCTATTGCCAGCTAATGTTCATTACGTTGTTCCAGCTGTTGCTGCAGTTCCAGCTATGCTGAGTCAAGCTATGGATGCTTTTATTAGTAATCCAGAAAAGCAACAAGCAGTGATAGCTATTCACAATGAGAATCATTTTACAGGAGTTTTGATTAGCAAAAAACCAAGTAATCAATTTTCCATCACTCATTTTGACCCTGTTGCATTCGATGAGAATGGTCGCCCCCTGCACAAGATTCCTGATACTGCTTTCAGAGTTTTGAGAGAAAAATTTCCTGGCGTTTCCATCAATAATACAAACAGTAAAATGCAGACCTATACTACTCAGGGTAGTGCTAAGGAAAAAGTCAACGTCATGGATAATAATCAGTGTGGACCTTTTGTCCTTTATGTCATGACAGAAATGGCTAAAGAAAACTTGAGATTAAATCCAAGTAAACCAAGAAAACTTCAGCTAAAAGTTAGTGAAGGAGGATGGATTGAAATTCCACCTCTAGATCAAAGTATGTCGGACAATTTTGGCAAATCAATTAGGGGTTATCATGCAGCGGTATTATCAGGTGATGCTGACTTAGCTGCCAATGCTCAGATTGCTATTTTGAGAAATCTAATTACACAGCCACAAAGTAGTAGCTCAAGTTCTAGTAGTGTTACTCCTTTAGAAGCAATGAGTGCTTTAAAAAGTGCCTTGCCAATTCCGCCGCCGAAACTACCGAAGCCACCAAAACCTCCGAAAAAGTCCCAATCAACTAAGTAGGATTAACTTTTCAATCGCCCTGCGATGAGGTGAGGGGATAGCTAGTGTTTGTAATTCTTTTTTTGAAAAAGGATGTAAATTTTTAGGAGGAGTACCTGTCTCGCGATAGAGCTTCATGGTGATACGATATCGCGTGATGGGGTAGGTGATAGAAGTTAAATAATTTTTGTGCAAATGAATTGAGACGGCGAGAGGCAAGATCCAGAGCCCCTTCCAATGAGGCCCTGACGATTGTTCCAAATAAATACGATCATCGTGCTGATAAAAAAGACGAGCTTCTTTTTTGCGAGTGATGGATGGTTTTGGTTTTTTTCTAGGAAGTGTCGTCGGATGCTCGGCAAGGCAGTTTGAGGAGAGAGGGCAGATCTTGCACTGAGGGTTGGCAGCCGTGCAGATCATTGCGCCAAGGTCCATCAAGGCGGAGGCAAAAGCATAGCCCTCTTTTTTAGGAAGCATTTCTTGAGCCGCTAATGCAATCTGTTCTTTTCCTTTTTTGGAATCAGTTGGTTCTGTGATGTTGTGCAGTCGAGCAATAACGCGCACAATATTCGTATCGAGGACCGCTGTCGGTTGATTAAAAGCAAAGGCGCGGAGAGCTGATGCGGTATAAGGGCCAACTCCAGGAAGTTTTAATAACGTTGAAAGATCTTGCGGAATTTTTCCTTGATGAAAAGTAACAATCGCTTGGGCCACCTGATGAAGACGGCGTGCACGTGCGTAGTAGCCAAGGCCTTGCCATGCTGACAGGACCTCATCTTCAGAGGCTGTTGCTAGGATTTCTAGAGTTGGAAAACGATTCATCCAATCTTGAAAACGAGGGACGATGGTTGCGACTGTTGTCTGTTGCAACATGAACTCCGAAACCAAAACATCGTAGGGTGTTGGAGATTGCCTCCACGGCAAGTCATGCCGGCCGTGTTGGCAGAACCAGGTGAGGAGTTTTTGTTGCATGATAAAATAATAGCCGTAAAAAAATATAAGATAAAAAGAATAGCCACAAAAGAACACAAAGAGCACAAAGGAAACCTTCTGAGGAGCATTCTTTTTTTTGTGCTCTTTGTGTTCTTTTGTGGCTATTCTTTTTTCCTATGAAGTTGCATTCGCATACAGTTTTGCTCACAGGCCAACAAGCCAAAAAACTTCGTGCGATTTTGCAAGAGCGCGGATTTATTTTTGAGGCAAAACCCTACACCCTCTTTGCTGCTAAAAAAGATAAGTTGAATGTTTCTGTTTATGAGAAAGGTCCCAAGATTCTCTTGCAGGGGCGCGGTATTGAAGACTTCATCACTTTTATTTTAGAGCCAGAAATTACTGGTCAGGCACTGCTAGGTTATGAAGAGGTTCACACGCCGGAGCAGTTTGCACCTCACTTCGGAGTCGATGAGAGCGGTAAAGGAGATTTTTTTGGACCTTTGGTGATCGCAGGCGTTTATACTGATGAAAGGTTGACTAAGAAATTTCAAGAGCTTGGTGTTTGCGATAGCAAAAACATTGGGAGCGATAAAAAAATCCGCGAACTCGCTGCTGCCATTCGGGCTTCACAAGCTCCTTGGGATCGCATTGTTATCACGCCTCCAAAATATAATGAGCTTTATCAAAAAATTGGAAACCTCAACACGCTCCTTGCCTGGGGGCACGCGCGTGTGTTGGAAAATCTTTGCGAAAAAGTTCCCGGTTGTCCGCGGGCTCTCTCAGACAAATTTGCGAATGAGCGAGTCTTGCAGCGGGCACTGTTAGAAAAAGGAAAAAAACTTCAACTCGAGCAACGAACCAAAGCAGAATCTGACTACGCTGTTGCTGCAGCCTCTATTTTAGCTCGAGAAGGGTTCATTGACTGGTTGGAACAGCGCGGCAAGGAACTCGGGGTGGTTCTTTCAAAAGGAGTTTCATCCAAGGTCAAACAGACTGCTCGTGATTTAGTTCAGGGACATGGCTCAGGATTATTGCCAACCTTTGCGAAAATGCATTTTAAGACGGCAGCTGAAGTTATGAATATTCGGTAAGATTCCAAACATCTTCTAATGCCTGCATTCCATCGCTGGAAATTCCAAGGCGAGAATGGCCTCCATCGGCCCATTCTACGGGGGCTTCCTCGACATGGTAGCCTAAGTTTTTTGCGAGCAAGAGAATTTCTACATCAAAAGCAAAGCCATTGACCATGGCGTAAGAGAAGAGCATTTTGGCCACATCGTGACGAAAAAATTTGCAACCACATTGAGTGTCGCGAAATTTTGTAAGGCATATGGAGCGCAAGAAGAAATTGAAGGCTCGTCCTAGAAGGCGACGGTACCATGGTTGTGGGTGAGTGATGTTGCTTTGTGGGTGTTGACGACTTCCAATTAAAATGTCGCTCGAAGAAGAGGTTTGAAATTGCTCGAGCAATTGAGCAAGGCAATGTGGAGGGACGCTCAGATCAGCATCGATAAAAAGAATGACTTCGCCTTGAGCCTGCTCGACACCGGAACGAACTGCACGTCCTTTGCCACGGCCCTGAGGATCGATGATCGGTTTAATGCGAGGATCCTTTTGTGCTAATTCACAAATGAGGGTGCCCGTTTCATCATTGCCTTGAATGACGGGGATGATTTCTAAGGTCCATGAATGATACTGAAAAAAATCTTGAAGTCGCCCGATGGTTTTTGGCAAGCGGTCTGCTTCGTTACGAGCAGGAATGATGATGGAGAGAAAGGGAGAGGTCATTTAATTGAACACATGATATGATTCATGTTATATCCCAAACGAAGTAAATTTATGAGCGTTCTTGAAATGGTTGATGAAATTCCAAAACTTTCTGAGCAAGAATTATTTTTGCTCCGTGAGGCTATTGAAGAGGCTATTGAGGATGCAGTGGACATTGCTGACGCGATGGAAGTGCTAGCTAATCCAGGAGAATGCAAGTCACTTGAGGAATGGAAAAGGGAGCGTGGCTTGTGAAGTGGAATGTTGTCCTCTCAGAAGCTGTTCAAAAGGAATTGCGCAAGCTTGGTCGATCTGTAGAGCTTCAAGTTTCTCATTACCTAACCACACGACTTGCAGTGGGTGAAAATCCACGTTGCTTTGGCAAGCCTCTGTCTGGGAATCTTGCTGGGTTATGGCGATAACGAGTTGGAGATTATCGCTTGATCTGTAAGATTCAGGATCAGGAGCTTGTTGTTTTAGTATTGAAGATTGGCCATCGACGAGATGTTTATGAATAAATTTCATTGGAGCTCTTTTTCAATGGTTGATAAGCGTCTCCGATGCTCATCCAAACGAGGGATACAGGCGAGCAGAGCTTTGGTGTAGGGATGTTGAGGATGTTGCAACACTTCTTCCGTGGGCCCATATTCGACGATGCTTCCATGGTGCATCACTGCTACTTGGTGAGCTAGTCCGCGAATGATGGCTAGATTGTGGGTGATTAAAATCATCGTCATCCCGAGTTCTTTTTCAAGTTTGCGAAGTTGAGCTAAGATTTGGGCTTGAATTGTGACATCAAGAGCGGTCGTTGGCTCATCAGCAATAAGAAGGTCTGGTTGAGCCGAGAGAGCCATCGCGATCATGACGCGTTGTTGCATTCCTCCACTGAGTTGGTGAGGATAAGCTTTGAGGCGCTCTTTGGGATTCGTGATGCCAACCATTTCAAGCCAGCGAATGATTTCAGCGTCGATGTTATGAACCTCGGGGCGGTGGAGTCTCAACATTTCTGCCATCTGGCTTCGAATGGTATAAACCGGATTGAGTGAAGTAGAGGCCTCTTGGAAAACATACGCAATGCGTCCTCCGCGATAGGCGCGTAACTCTTTTTCTGGAAGCGCTAAGAGATCAACTCCATTAAAAAGAATCTGACCTCCTTGATAAACGGCAGGTGGAGAAGCAAGGAGGCGCGTGATTGCAAGAGCCGTGGCGCTTTTGCCACTACCGCTTTCGCCGACAATGGCTAGTGTTTCTCCTTTATTCAGGGTCAAAGAAACGTTACGCACTGCAGGAATGACTTTTTCGTTTGCAGAGAAACCAATACTTAAGTTTTTTATTTCTAAAAAGGGAGGTTCCGTTGTGGTCATATCATCAAAGAGTTTTTATTTTTTTTCTCCTGCTTCCCGCAACGAATCGCCAACAAGATAGAAAGCGAGTGCTGTGATAAAGATGGCAAAACCAGGAAAGAGAATCAGCCACCAGGCTTCAAGCAGATAAGTTTTTCCATCAGCGATAATATTTCCCCATGTTGCTTGTGGAGGTTGAACACCAAAACCAAGAAAGCTTAAGCCAGCTTCTGCTAAGATCGCCTCTGGAATCCCTAAAACAGCAGTGATGAGGATGACCGCAGCTGCATTGGGAAGAATATGCCTGGTGATAATTTTCAAAGAATCTTGTCCGAGGATGGTAGCTGCATGGACATACTCTGCTTCTCGCAATGTTAAAAACTCTCCACGGACCAAACGTGCCGTTTCTGTCCAGCTGACGAGCCCAATTACCACAACAATATTAATGAGACTAGGGCCGAGGAGAGCTACTGCTGTTAAGATGAGAAAAAAAGTAGGAAAGCAAAGGAAGGCATCCACCAATCGCATCAAGCATTGGTCGACCTTTCCGCCGCAATAACCGGCGATCGATCCGATCACAACTCCGATGGAGAGAGAAACAAGGACCGTTGTGAAGCCGACGGTTAGCGAGATGGGAGCGCCATGAAGCATCCGAGAAAAAACATCCCGTCCTAAATGATCGGTGCCCAACCAATGAAGTTGACTTGGTGGAAGTAACTTCTGCGACAGGTCTGTAGTGTTCGGATTCATTGGCCATGGTAGGCCCAGCCAGCTCAGGAGAAGAGTTGCAGCAGCAATTAGCGTGAGAAAAATAATGATGACGAGAGCCCAGACACCGACTTTGTTTTTACAAAAGCGTTTCCAAAGTTGCTGTGATGGGGATTCGAGGTTCATAGAAACTGACAGAAGAAATTCACAGGGATGGAAGCGATCGAGGAGAGGCTATAGACTGTAGGCTATAGGCTATAGGATTTTAAGATCAAAACATAAACTAAAAAATCAGTTAAACTTATCGAGTGATTTTTTTTGATGAAGGCACTGCCTTGACCTACAGCCTATAGTCTATTCTCACTCCAATCTCACCCTCGGATCAACCAGTGCATAAAGTAGATCGGAGAAGAGATTTCCTAAAAGCACCATCGTCGCAACAATCATATTCAGCGTGATCAAAATAGGATAATCCCGCTCGAGCACTGCTTGGTATCCGAGTTGTCCCATGCCGGGATAAGCAAAAATAGTTTCAATGATCACAGAGCCGCTGATGAGGCTGGGAAGGAGCATGCCGATGCCAGTGATTAATGGGCGAAGAGAATTTCTCAGAGCGTGCTGATAAAGAACCACGGTAGGAGAGAGGCCTTTGGCGCGGGCGGTTAGGATGTAATTTTCTCGAAGCGTTTCGATCATGCTAGAGCGCAAGTAGCGTGACTGAGTGGCGATGCCAGCAAGCGAGAGGACAATCGCAGGTAACATCAGGTGCCAGAGGCGGTCTAGCCAAAGCGTGAGATGATTAGGAAATTCAATCCCGTAACTTTGAGTTCCTAAGATTGGGATGCCAACATATTTTACAAGAGTGAGCACCAGAAGATAGGAGATCCAAAATCCAGGCAACGCAATAAAAAGAAAAGAGAGAAAGGAAAGCGACATGTCTTTCCAATTACCACGATAGAGTGCTCCGTAGAGGCCGAGCAGCGTTCCAAACGAAAGGGAAAAAAGAATCGCCATGATGTTTAAGGCTAATGTCGCCGGAAGACGATCGGTGATTTTCTTCATGACCGGAAGATCATCTTTCATGCTGCGTAACTCTCCAGTGAAAAGATCATGAAGCATCATCTCGTACTGCTGATAGAGAGGGAGGTCGAGATGGAATTTTTTTCGGAAGGCCGCCTTCACTTCTGGAGAGATCTTAGGATTCATCTCACCCCACGGATAAGGGCTTCCTGGAGTCAGTGTGATGATGAAAAACGAAATGAAGCTGATCAAAAAAAGCAGAATGATGCTGAGTCCAAGTCGGCGAAGAATGAAGGAGAGCATCGTTAAAGGTTACAGGTTGCAGGTTACAGGTTACAGGAAAATTTGAGGCATCTCATTTTTGCGCCAATCCAAAAAAGAATTGAGAACGACATAGGGGTCGGTTCCGTTATTTCGATATTTTTGTGCCAGTTCCTATATTATATGGTCTGACCCAAAAATAGCGAAATAACGGAACCGACCCCTATGCTAAAAAAGCATTGTAAGATAAAGCGATTTCCATAACATACGCTCCATGGACATTGTTGCTTCAACCTCTTCGCCATCACTGACGCAATTTGAAGATTTCATTAAACAGAATCCTACTGCCGAAAACATTGTTGTCTCCGGTGGTCATATTGTCGCGAGCTCGTCTGGTGCAGATGAAGATCAAGCCAAGACCGAAGAAGCATTCAAACAAGCTTTAAAAGCAAAGTATCCAGAACAAGAAAATCTCGTTGATGAAGCTTTTGATAGTTTACAAGCTTCGGGAAAATCTTGGGATGCGCACACCATTTGTCAAATTATTAAAGAAGCAGAGAAGAATGCGAGTGAAATAGATGCAACTTGGAAAGACGTCGAAGACGAGGGAGCCTCTCAAGAAGATATTGCCAAGGTGACTGAGGCTTTTGACCAGTATGTTCAGCAAGTAATAGGGGGATTTTCTCCTGAAGATCGAACATCACTACAACAGCAGTTTGCTGCTGCAGGCCTTGATACAGCAGGAGTAGGAATGGCTGTGCTGGCTACTCATGTTCCTACGCATGCTGCCAATGCTGCTTTGGCAAATCTTCTCACAACCATTAGCGCTTCCTTGTCTAGTGGTGGAACAACTCTTCCTATGATGGGGAGCGCAGCTCCAGCAGGTCTTGCAACAGCGGCTCTTCCAACAAGTCATCTTGTAGCTGCTTCTGCCATGATGGGAACTACAGCTGCTGTTACTTCTGCTTCAGTACAAGTTACGGTTGCCAGCGCTGCCTCTGCCATTGTTCCTTTTATTATTGCAGGAGCGATTGCTCATCGTCTTTATGTGGCAACATCCAGAATAGCTAGGGCATCAAGTTCCTTTGAACACGAAGTCAATAATATTAGTACTGCCATGATTGCTGCCGCATTAACAGCAATTCCTCCTGCTCAACATGCTTTATTATTAAGTACGATTGTTGGAGGCATAGTAGGGCAACATATGGTTGATCCGGGTGTGATGCAACAAGCTTTTCATAACATTCGAGATGCTGCTTTAGGCGTCTACTTAGTGGAACATCCTGATGTTGCTATTGCTCTTGGATACGAGCTGCAGACTCTTATGCTTTCTGCTTTTAAGGCCCTGGCTCCAGTAGCAGGATTGACTACTGCCAGCACTACAACAACCGGTGCTGCTACCGCCGCTTCTACTGCAGCAGTTGCAACAACGACTGCTGCCACCGCGGCGGCCACTACTTCTGCAACTGCGGGGACAGTAACGCAGGCAGCTCCAACAGCTGCGCTGCATCACTCCATAGCTGCAACAGCAGCTCATGGTTTGAGTACGGCAACAACAGTTGTTGCTGCAACCATAGCAGCTCATCCCGGAGTTACTGCTGCCATTCTTGTTGGAGGTGCTTGTGCGGCAGCTTATCGATGTGCAAAGAGCAGCCCTTCTCCTGTAGTTCAGAACTAAATACCATTATGAGTACCACATTACCTTCTCTACCAAAAAATCCCACCGCTGAAGTAACGCAAGCTTATCTCAATGCTGCGGCCCTTTATTTTCAACAAGAGAGCCAAGCTGCGATAAAAAAAGAGCTCGCTCAAAAAGGAGATGTTCTTAACTCCACTGCTGCTGTTACAGATGATCTACTTGCCTCTCTTTTGGGAAAAACATCAACAGAAGCCTTAGAACATCTTGGAAAATATTTCATGAGTCATCCCGAGGCGATTGTAACCGCTAGCACAACTGCTGTTGGAGCGCCTCCTAATCCTGTTGCTGTAGGAGTCCTTGGCCTGATGATGTTGGTGATGAGCAGCACAGCATCTTCTTCTATCTCTACGACAGCCTCTCAGAATTTAGAAGAGTTTATAAGTAACTATTCGGCTAAGGCTGAATAGTTACGTTGAGGGGTTAATACGTGCGGCGTGGCAGCCGCCGGATCAACTGCCGAAGGCGGCCCGCAAGGGGCTAGTCTCGCGCGAGCGAGCGAGTTGCAAAGGATGGTTTTTTTCTCAACCGCCGCGCTAGCGGCGCTCAACAGCTGCTTCAGCAGCGACTCAACCACTCAACAGCTATAAAGCAGTTTTAAGAAACTTACTTTTGATCAGACTTCTGAATGACTATCGGCGGATACTCCGTTCGATAAAACCACTCGAGATTGTAGCTCCAACCTGCTTTGGTCATGTAGATAGGGCTGTCGACAAAGCCGTGATGAGTTGGATAGCAAATGCGATAACTTCCTCGTCTCAACACGGAAGTTGATTGAGGCACAAAGAGAAAGAGGTACGGCTGATCTCGATAGATAATTTGCTGCAATTCACCAGCGAGTTGAATGATTTTGGTGTGATCATATTCTTGTTCTAGCTGGAGTAGTAGTGCATCAGCGCGAGGATTTTGATAGCCAACGTAGTTCATTTCATCAGGATGACATTGGCTCGAGTGCCAAACCTGATATTGATCGTAGTTATTAGGCAATCCCCATCCTAAAGCGGTCGCATCAAAATCACCCGCTTTCACTTTTTTCAAAAAGACGGCCCATTCATAAATTTCAATCTTCACTTCAATCCCAATTTTTTTGAGATCGTCTTGAACTAATGTTGCGATGTCTTTGCGAACGTCGTTTCCATTATTGGTGATAATCGTAAAACTAAAACGCTTGCCATGACGCTGCCGAATGCCGTCTGGTCCTACTTTCCAGCCAGCTGCATCCAGAAGTTTTTTTGCCTCTTCAGGATTGTAAGAAAAAGGAACAACATTCGGATTGAAAAACCAAAGCTGAGGAGTGTAGATGCCAGTAGAAATAACTCCATGCCCGTAGAGAATGTAACGAATCATTTCAGGAATATTGACCGCTTGAGCCAAGGCTTGGCGGACAGAGCGATCTGAGAACATTTTGTGTCGCAAATTCCAACCAACATAGTTGTAGAGATTGCTAGGAGAATCAAAGAGCTCATAGTCAGGACGATTGCTGAAGTTCTTAATCGCAGAGGGAGGGGCATCCCAAAAATCAATTTGATTAGTCTCAAACGCAAGACGCATGGTGAGCGGATCTGGAAAAATATGAAAGACCATCGAATCGAGCCAAGGTGCTCCTAAAAAATAATCTTCGTTACGTTGGAGTCGGACATATTCATTGCTTTTCCAACTTTCAAAACGAAAAGGTCCCGTGCCAATGGGATGGCGATTAAAAGAGCCTGCCCAGCTGATAGGGTTAGTTCCTTCCAGAAGATGAGCAGGAAGAATAGCAGTTGTCCAACTCAGGAGTGCTGGTGAAAAAGGAACGCGATAACGAACGATGACATGCCATGGATCGGGAGTTTTTATGGTTACAATCTTCTCGAAGTCTCCGCGCAGAGGAGAGACGAGTCGTTCATCCATGATGGCATGATAGGTAAAAAGAACATCTCGTGAGGTGAAAGGGGTTCCATCATGCCAGCGAACATTTTTTCGCAGCGTGAACTTGATAGTCGGCTCCGTTTTTATGTCAGAGATCGACCATTCTTGAGCGAGGTCGCCAACAAGTTCTAAATTTTCATTTTGTTTGAGCAGTCCATTGTAAAGGAGAGCCATGACTTGTGCAGAGGCGTTGTCTGGCTGTTGCAGTGGGTTGAGTGTTGCAGGCTCTGCGTTGAGCCCTAAGGACATTTCATTTTTTTTCTTGGAAGCAAGGTCCTTCGTGCTCCAAAAAGAAACAGTCAACAACAACAGCAAGATAGCCGGAACACCGTAGAGGAAAAAGCGAATGGGAGACATGGGACGAAGTGATGTGTAACGGGTAACGAGTAACGGGTGGCGAGTTCTAAGGCAACATTTTCTGAGATGTATTTTCTATACCTTTTGCGGATGAGTTTTAGGAAATTTATGCGCTGGAGGTTTTTTCTCTGGCAAGGCGACCGAGTGCAGCGCTATGCGTACATAACGTCAGCGAGGACAACGCAGCTAGAGAAAAAAGAATACATGCGGCGTGGCAGCCGCTGGATCGACTGCCGAAGGCAGCCCCGAAGGGGCGAGCCTCGCGGGAGCGAGCGAGTTGCAACAAGTAGAAATTCCTAAAAATCATTCGTGAAAGGTATATAAAGACCAAATTTGTCAAAGTATGAATTTCCAAAAAGCTAATTTAAAGTGATATGAAAATACTCGTTACTCGTTACCCGCCACCCGTTACTTTTTCATGAATTGGATTGTTGTTCTTATTAAATTATGATTTCCTATGGGGCTCATTATGCACGTTACTACTGAACAAAAAGAAAATTGTGTGATCGATCTTCATGTTACGCTTCCTGCGGAGCGTTTCGAGAAAGAATTCCAGCGCATTGCTGAAGAATATTGTCGATTGGCTCGCATTCCTGGATTTCGTAAAGGAAAAGCTCCTCGCTCTGCTGTAGAAAAAAAATATGGCAAAGAGATTAAGCAAGAAGCGACTGAAAAGCTGATGGGGACTGCAGTTCGTGAGGCGATCCAAGAAAAAAAGATAGAGCTGGCACAGTATCCTCAGATCAAAGATGTGCGACTTGAAGAAGATCACACTCTTCATGTCACAGCGACGTTGATCACAAAGCCCGAGATTGAACTTGCTCACTATCGTGGACTAGAAGTTTCCGTTGAAAAGCAGATGGCTGATGATGCTGCTGTCGAGCGGCATTTAACAAAGATGCGCGAAGATGTAGCTGATTTTGTGACTGTTGAAGGTCGCGGATTAGAAATGGATGATTTTGCTGTGCTGGATTATTCAGGAACTTTAGACGGAATTTCTTTGGAAGAACGTTATCCCGATTTGTCACCTAGCTTTGCATCAAGGCAGCATGCCTGGTTTCGGATGGAAAAAAAATCTCCTCTTCCAGGATTTGCAGAAGCTTTGCTCGGCTTGAAACCAGATGAGGCGAAGGAAGTAACAGTCACTTTTCCAAAAACATGTCCTGAAGAAGTTCTTCGAGAAGCAACGGTGACTTATGCGGTCAAACTTCACGAGATCAAAGAGCGTCAATTGTTGCCGCTCGACGATGCTTTTGCTAGCAAGTTGAAACCAGATTTAACGCTAGAGGCTCTCAAGAAAGAGATTCGGGACTACTTGCAGCAAACGATGGACTATCATTTCCGTCAAAAAACACAGGCTGCAGTTGTAGAAAAATTATTACAGCAAAATCCGTGTGAACCTCCTGCTGCGATGGTACAACGAGAAACAGCTAACGTTTTAAAAAATATCATTCATGAAAATCAAGAACGTGGCGTTCCTGAAGAGATGATCAAGTCTCATCAAGAGGAGTTGATGACCTCTGCAAAACAGAGCGCAGAAGAAAAAGTAAAATTACATTTTCTCCTGAATGACATTGCTGAAAAAGAAAAAATTGTCATTACTCCCGAAGAACTTCAGCAACAGATAACGATGCTCTCGCAACGCTATAAAATGTCTGTTGAAAAATTGCTCAAGGAGTTGAAGAAGAATCATGCTCTGGGTAGCATTCAAGAAGAGATGATTTTTAGCAAAACACTTCAATGGCTGGTTGATCATGCAACTATTACAGAGTTGCCTGTTTCTTCTCCTGCAGAGCATCATGATGATCATTCCGGTCATGTTCATGGGCCTCATTGCCGTCACTAAGGTTAGAAATTTAAAATATAAAAATGATGAATATTAACAATTCTTCTTCTTCTCCTCACAACTCGATGCTTGTTCCAATGGTCATCGAACAAAGTGGCCGCGGTGAGCGGAGTTACGATATTTATTCAAGGCTGCTCAAGGATCGGATTATTTTTATTGGAACTGGTATTGATGATCAAGTGGCCAATTTGGTCATTGCGCAGTTGCTCTTCCTGCAGATGGAAGATCCGAAAAAAGATATCCACATTTACATCAACTCTCCTGGCGGCTCGGTGACAGCAGGATTGGCGATTTACGATACGATGCAGTTTATCACGTGCGATGTGGCCACCTATTGCATGGGGATGGCTGCGAGCTTTGGAGCAGTGGTCCTCTGCGCAGGCACCAAAGGAAAACGATTTGCGCTGCCTAACTCTGACATCATGATTCACCAAGTTTCTGGTGGTGCTCAAGGAACAGCAAGTGATGTGGAGAGGAGCGTGGAATTCATGTACAAATTGAAACGTCGTCTTAATGGCATTATTGCACATCACACTGGAAAAAGCGTGAAGGACATAGAGCGCGATTCCGATCGTGATTACTACATGACTGCCGCTGAAGCCTGCAAATACGGCCTTGTCGATGAGGTGATCAAATCTCGCCGAGATCTTAAAAATCCTCCGGAGAGTCAAAAGAAAGATATCGACTAGCCCCATGAAACCGCAGATTCTATTTCAACACTCCCCAGAAAATAATTTTTTGTGGGGTGTCGATTTAGGAGGAACTAAAATTGAGGCGGCTATCATTGATCCCACTCGTCTTGATCTTGCGCTTTATCGACGACGGATTCCGACGGAGCAAGATCTGGGTTATGATCATATTTTGCTTCAAATAAAAAAACTCATTGAGGAAATAGAAACGATATCCGGTTTGCATCGTCCTTCTGTGATAGGATTTGGGACACCTGGAGTGACTGATCCAGCAACAGGGAAATTAAAAAATTCCAATACGCAGTGCCTTAACGACCATGCTTTGCGTGAGGATTTATCATCCACATTAGATGTTCAAGCGATATTAGCTAATGACGCAAACTGCTTTACTTTAGCTGAAGCAACATTAGGAGTTGCCCGTGGAAAAAAAGTGGTGATGGGCCTCATTCTTGGAACAGGTGTTGGTGGTGGAGTGGTCGTCAATGGTCAGTTACTGGAAGGACTACATGGCATTGCTGGAGAGTGGGGTCATAATACCTTGCGTGGAGAAGAAGCGCCCTGTTATTGCGGCAAGAAGGGATGTAATGAACAGGTTTTTTCAGGACCAGCACTCGAACATTTTTATCAAAAACAAACAGGGCAATTGCTTTCGCTCTCTGAAATTGTCCATCGTGCCACTACTGGTGAAAGTGCTGCGCAGGCAACACTCAAACGACTTCAGGAAAAATTCGCAGAGGCCATTGCTGTGCCCATTAACATTCTCGATCCTGATGCAATCGTCATTGGAGGAGGTTTAGATAATATTGAACTTTTATATATAGAAGAGACTCGTCAAAAAATTCTTCCCTACATTTTTAACAACGAACTGAAGACGCCTTTTCTAAAACCAATATTGGGAGATAGTGCTGGTGTTTTTGGAGCAGCGTTGCTGACCATGAAATAGTCGTTTTAATCCCACTTTTAAGCCGCGGAGTAGGTCTGTTAAGGCAAATTCTACAGAGAGAATGCTGTGATTGGATCATGGAGAGGGTGGCCCTTTCAACGGCGAAGTGCAACAGCGAGTAAAAAATAGAAAGGCTACATGATGTTGGTAATCTCAGAGGTGAC
>JAIEQF010000021.1 GCA_019747895.1 Chthoniobacterales bacterium | reverse complement strand
GCGCTCGGTCTTCGGCCTGGCCTTTTCTAAAAATTCCTGCGTTCTTCCCTGTAATTTCTAAGTAATTTGACTATACTACCAACGGCATTTCATTTCTTCGAAATAAAATGATATTGGTAGGTCAGCCTTCCCAATCACTGCTCTCGGGCACCATGGTCAAGGAGACAGGGCGATGGCGTTTTATTTTCCACAACTTGATGCCAATGTTGACAAGAATGTAGAAGATCAAGAAAGGATAGATCACGGAGATCAGAGGAGAGAGGGCTTTCATGATGCCACCAAAGCCGAGTGTCGCCATTCCAGTGGTGATGGCAATGGTGATGATCAAGGAGGGTAAATAAGGGAGGCGGCCGCCGAGGAAATCTTTGTGAAGATACATTCCAAACATCGCTGTGAGGGCAATGGCGGTCGTGAGGCAGGCCACCGCCACGGTGATGTTGGCCAAAAAGCCGCCTTCTTTTCCAAGAACTAAAATGGAAAGAGCGCTAAAAATATCAGCGCGCTCGACGGTAGCAAGTGCTGCTCCATGAAAAGCAGCAACAATACAAAATCCAGCATAGACCAGCGAGAGCAGCCCGCCGCCGATCGCACTGGCTTGCAACCCATGTTTGATGATGGCCCGCGAGTCAGCCTGCTGCTCGGGGTGTAATCCTTTTTTAAGACCGCTTAAAATAAGGCTAGAAAGAAAAATGGTTCCTAACAAATCGCACGTTCCATACCCTGAAAAAAATCCTTCGTTAAAACTTTCTAAGCGCGTCAAAGAAACCGGAAGGAATTCTGCAGGAGCAAAGAGGCCTTTAATCATAATCGTGAAGAGAAGTATGATTTTTAAAGGGCCTAAAATTTTCCCCAAGAGATCAATGACGAAGCTATTTTTCATCGTGCAACAAAACATGATCACAGCGCAAAGGAGGCTAAACCCAAAAAGAGAGAGCGAAGGAACATACATTTTGCTCACGGCATAAGAAATCGTGACGCAGCGCGGAATGAGGCCAAAAGGCCCAATCAGCACCATGCAGAGGAGGATCAACAGGAAAGCTGGAATTTTTCCAAGTGGTGCCAAAAGGTATTTGTAATCGCCATGATGGAGCATCACGGCAACAAGTCCAAGAAGTGGAACCAAGACAGCAGTGAGGCAAAAGCCGAGCAGTCCCCAAACAAGCTGATGCCCGCTGTCACGGCCTAGAATCAAAGGAAAAATGACATTGCCAGCGCCAAATAACATGGCAAACATGGCAAAGCCTGTGATCATTATTTTTTTCATGGGATGAAAAAAATAATGAGTAACGAGTAACGAGTAACGAGTGACGATTTCTGAGATAACATTTTTCTAGAGATGTTTATTCTAAAATAGAATTGTTAAAAATAAAATTTTCGAAAAGCTAATGAAATATCGATCTTAAAAACACTCGTTACCCGTTACTCGTCACTCGTTACAGGCTAGGCGCTCCGCGCCTAGCTCTCCCAATCACTCGTCTCCGGAGTGATCGTCAACGAAACAGGACGATGAGTTTTGAACTTCCACCATTTCCAAAGCAGATTTCCAATGATGTAAACGATCAGGATCGGATAAAGGACTTCAACGATGGGAGCGACAAATGTCATAATGCCGCTAAAGCCGAGAGAGGCCATAGCTGCGGTGATTACGACCGTGATGACTAAAGAAGTAATGTAGCTGAGTCGGCCAGCAGAGAGATCTTTGTGCAAATACATCGCAAACATTGCTGTCAATGCGATCGCTGTTGTGAGACAAGCAATAGCAACAGTAACATTAGCTAAACAACCGCCTGCTTCTCCTAGGATTAAGACTGTTAACGAGCTGAAAATATCGGCTCGCTCGACGAAGGCAAGTTGAGCTCCATGAAATCCCGAGGCGACGCAAAAGCCCGCATAGACCAGCGATAGAAGCACTCCGCCGATCAGACTTGCTTGTAAGCCTAGCCTGATGATGGAGCGTGCATCTTGTTGCTGTTCGGGATGGAGGCCTTGTTTCAGGCGGCTCAAGATCAGGCTCGAAAGAAAAATAATCGCCAATAAGTCACACGTTCCATAGCCGGAAAAAAGACCCAAGCGAAATCCTTCCATCTTGGTGAGAGTAACAGGCATCATGGCTGCAGGTGCAAAAATTCCTTTAGCGATGATGGTAAAGAGAAGAGTGATTTTTAAAGGGCCTAAAAATTTTCCAAGCAAGTCGATGATGAGACTATTTTTGACCGTGCAAACAAAAATAAGAAGGGCGCATCCACCGCTGAAAGCCCAAATTGGAACAGCAGGAAGATATGACTTAACGGCAGCATACGAAATGGTGACACAGCGTGGAGTGAGAGCTAAAGGACCTAGCAAGATCATGCAGGTGGCGATGATGAGAAAAGTTGGGATTTTTCCAAGAGGAGCCAAGAGGCACTTGTAATCACCATGGTTGAGCATGATGGCAAAAAGACCGAGGAGAGGAACGATGACAGCTGTGATACAAAATCCAAACAAACCAAAGAAAAGTTGGTGCCCGCTATCACGTCCTAAAATTAATGGGAAAACAACATTGCCAGCACCGAATAACATAGCGAACATGGCAAAACCTGTGGTCAATACTTTTTTCATAAGGTGAAAAAAGTACTGAGTAAAGAGGAACGAGTAAAGATTTGTTATCCGTTTAGTAAGTTAGATAGCAAAGAGGTTCGACCTTCTTCAGAGCGGCCTATAGGCTCTCAAGAAGGCTAACCTTTTAAAGCACTTTTTTCATAAGGTGAAAAAAGTACTGAGGAACGAGTGATTCTGCAACTGCCAACAACATTTCATTTCTTCGAAATAAATGACATTGGCAGTGTTGAAGCGTTGAAACATTGAAGGGTTGAGAGGAAGCTTTTAAGTCTCAGTGAAAATCTTTATAAAAGTGACGTTAAAAATAGTATTGGTTCTATAACTTACGGCAGCATTTTAAAATGAGCCTCATTTCAACATTTCAACATTTCAACGCTTCAACATTGCCAGCGACACGTTGGCAGTTGCATGTTGACAGTTACAAGAAGATCCTCATTTTTTTATTATTTTTCTTTTCTCCGTGGATCTCCTTGTATGCGGTGGAGCAGATCAAAGTGCCTCTGGGATGCTCCTGGGGAGACGATCAAGCGAGGTTAGATGAACTCATTCATGCTGGAGGACTCACGATGATTAGTTCCGAGGCGATTCCAACAACACAAAAAAAAGTGGTGACCGTTCGTGGAGTCATTGGGGCGGCCTTGAAACAAAATATTTTTGTCTTCCACAAAGAAGAGCTAGTGGAAATCGAATATCAATACGGGAATGCCAATTGGGATGCCAAAAAATACCAAGAATTTTTCGATAATTTCCGACGGATGTTTGAAAACAAGTATGGGTCAGGGACACCATTGTCCAAAACGACAAATGCTCAAACCGATTCAGGCGGGATCATCACTTCTATCAATGGCTACGAATGGGCCCAGTCCTTCTGCGTCTTGGATCTTTTTTATTACACCGCGGAGAGAGGCGATCAGCGCTACCGCCTGATTAGTGTGCATTACAAAATGCCGTAGTACAGGTTGCAGCTTCTCTAGCGTCATTCCTGTAGATGGAGAAATGACGGAGCATGATGGGCTACTTAATATTAACGATAAAAGAAACCGTTTTTACGCATGGAAAAGCTGGATCAGTTCCGACTTGTAAAAAATCAAGAACAATCTGACCGCTATTGTTTGCATCAAACACCTCCACGGTTAGTGTCTGAGAAGCATTGGTGTAAGAGGCGTCAGCATCGAACGATAAGAGTGTTGCGTTTGGATCATTGCTTGGGATTGTCGAATCACTGAAGATGCCCCATGAAATTTTGGGAACCCATGATGAACCCTTCAACGAAAAAGTAAGAGTATCACCCTTGTTAATCGAAATTGGAGCCGCTGCATCTGCTTCGGTGACAGTTTTGTTATCTGCACGCAAGGTGGAAGGGAGGATTGCTAAACAAAGTGACAAGAGGAGAGGTGTTAGTTTTAAGTTCATAGGAAGCAGATTTATAGAAAAAGAAGAATGCTGTCAAAATTAAAAACAAGAGTTCAAACACATGGTGACTAACAAGGTCATGCTATGGCGGTGGTGGTTACGAGATTCTATTCAATAATCAGCCGTTATAGTCAAATTACTTAGAAATTATAGGAAAGAACGTAGGAATTTTTAGAAAAGGCCAGGCCGAAGACCGAGCGCTATCTAAACGATAACGTGACGGGATGAGAACGCAGCATTTTCCTAAAAAGGACAAGTCAATTGCTTGTAATTTCTAAGTAATTTGACTATATGCTTCTTCTAATAGGCAGCAGAAGATCGAAAGAAAAAAGAAAACGCAGTATAGCATGGGGCGTGCGTTGTAACCTTTTCTAAGATTGCGTCAAACATTTATAAATTCGACTCTTTTTCTTTCATATGGATAGCAGAAAAATCGGTGCGCTCTTCATAACCATACTTTTGTTGGAAAGAATGAAAAACCTTTTGCCATCTAGTAAAAAGGGTTTCCATTTTTTCTGTTTCTCCGGAGTCTATTTCAGCTAATTGAAGGGTTAGATCGATGACTTCTCTTATTTCAGGATGTTCATTGAAAGCTTTAACAGTTTTGCTCTCTGAATCGAGCTGGTCGAGGTAGTGTGATAGAAAGGATTTTGTAGGGGAATCTTCTAGTCCTCGTAGCTTGCTATAATCCTCTCTGCTGATAAGCCGTAATGCGAATAGCATTAATCTTTCGCCATTCATTTCAGCTCCATAGGGTTTGTGTTGCCGTTGTTTGGATGGCCTATGCCCGTAAGTTCCAGCAAGATATTGAAAAGTACGAGGGTTTGTTAATGGCTGATCTGTTTTTGTTTTTGTTTTTAAAACACGTTCTTTTTCATCCTGATAACGCTTAGCTCCTCTTACTGAAAAACCGGTGTCAATCAACGTAAGAATACCTTTATTTTGATCAAAATAAACGTTCTCAGGCTTAATATCTAAATGCACAAAATTAGCATACATGGCGTCTTCAATAAAACTACAGGAGCCATTAAGAAAACTATTAAAAGCTGAGGTCCCAGGGGTAAAAGTATCACCGCGATGCATAATCGTTTGGAGACTTTCCCCAGGAGCTTCTTTCATCACCTGTACAATGACGCTCATTTCAGTAGAAGGATCTATTGTAAGAAATCGCTTCCAAATGGGACCTTGTTCGAATTTTTTAATCTGATGAGGCTTTATGGCGCAATACCTCATGTCATTTTTTGATTCAATTCCAAGAATGATCAGATCTGTTTCGACTAAATTGCGTAAATGGAGGCGACTCGCTGCAAGCTCGTGAAGTCTACGCCATTTTACTATAGAAGAGCTTTTTTCTAGAGTAGAGGACTGAGGTTTTGCTATTTTTACCGCATACTTTTGCTCTGCAGAGGCAGCTTTATAAACAGTTCCCCATCCACCTGTTCCAACGATTGTCTCTGCGTCTAGTTCTATCTTATAATACTCCCTAAGAAACTCAGTCAATTTTATTGGATCGCGTGGACTAAAATTTAAAAGTCCCTCTCCTTTATTTGTACTTTGGTTTAGCACGTTACCCTCGAGTAAATCATAGCTCTTCCAAATTAAAGGAAGAGAAAGATAATTTTTTAAAGGAAGAAAAACGTTTTGAAGAAACTGCTTCATCTCTTCCTTATCTTTAAAAGGACCTGTATCCTCTTGTGTAGAAGGGATAATTTTTGCTCCGATGGAATTAATCAAAAAGTATTCGTTTTTTGAATAAAAGTGACTCCACAATCTAGGATCTAAGAAATGGTACCAAGCTCTTTTTACCAGAGCATTTTTAGCTGGGTGAAAATATAGAGTTACAGGCTGTTGCCCCAACCAACCTTGGATCTTTTTTAAATCTTCTACTGCTTGCTCTTGGGAGCCGAAATAAGCCACCTGCTTATTATCCATGTCACTACCAATAGAGCTGCTAAGACAATCGAGAGACAAGGGGTTGTTGGGATTGATCTTCGAAGAGTTCATGTGATCTGGAGCTTTGAAATTTCCTGTTTCATTAGTACTATTAGAAAAGAAGACTACTCCAAAAAATAATTTTGCAAGTGCCTCATAAGAATTTTGAGGATCTGCTGTGGTTTCAGCACTCCATTATTGAGATCGATCGTCAATAAATAGAGCCAGTTTATTTGATTTTAATGCCTTGTCTATATTTTCAGCGATAGAAGGGTTATTGCTCTGCTCTGGACATACCAGCGAAATATTTTTTGGAAGATTCCATGTTGTATCTAAATAGAGCTCTACTGAGCGAAGACCAACATAGAGGAGGTCTCTTGAAGCATTAGGAAGAATGAGATAAGAGTATGTCCCAGGGCTTCCCATACGTAGCAGAGAGACAGGCATTGTGCTCATCTTTTCATCATAACGAGAATGATCATCACTTGTTGCCACCTTATTAAGGAAGATGTTATATTCTTCAAGCTCTAAGTAACGAAGTATCGTATTCTTTGAGGGTGCTGCAATAACATGCCAGCCCAAAAAAAGAGAGCAAAAGAGTTTCTGAAAGGGGAGCATTTTCGAGAGCTACATTAGCCCGAGTTCCACAGATTAAAGAATTCTGAAAAATGGGGTCAGCAACAGTGTTTTAGAAGCGAAAAGGAGAGTAAGGGTGGTTCATCGAACGCTCTATTTGACAACGCACTGTTTTATTTTAAGTTAGCTATGATGAACAAGAATTTTTACTTATTGATTTGTATGGCCCTCATGATAGGAGGGCTTTTAGCCGAGGAACCTCAAGAGACACGGCCATCAGCACGTCATTGGAAATCAATTTATAATGAGAGCGCCCTCGATTATAAGCCAGGAGAAGAGGTGACCGCCTCAGAATACGCTAGCTACTGCGCCAATTGTTATAATAGATACTGGAATAATACGGATAGCCTCGGCTCATGGGGACCTCCTAATTGGTGGCCTTCTGGTTGGCTTTATTCAGAGGTGTATGAACCTTCTTTTATGAGAACCTCTGATGATCGTTGGTACAATACAATTCCCGGATATAGAGATACAAAAAAAGACGATTATTGTATTTTTCGTGAACAAATAAAAAATGAGGACTATTTTAGTGACTATTATTTTAAATACAGTGTGAAGCCTGGGCATGAGAACGATATCATTGATACCGTTAATTCTCTCTCTATTCGCACTGATTTTAAGAGATGGAGACGCTCTCCCTCGATAGGGCAAATGTGTGATTATCTCAACGCTAAGTTGACGGGAAACGAAGAAGCTGCAGCTGCACTTCGAAACATCTCATACCTAAAGCCTCCTTCGTCCATCTACTTTGAAAACGATAATATGGCTAACACGAATTTCAATATGTGGTACGGCGAGAACACTGCCTGGGAAGATCTAAAAGGCTGGTCTGATCACCCTTTTGATACAGCTGATCAAGTAGTTTCTTTTCTCAAAGGGCATCCACAAACAAGCTCTAACTTTAACTATTACTGGCGCATGGTGACTCAAAACGGAGTCGAAGTAAAAATAGGGATCCAATATGATAGCGATGGAAATATTACCATCCCTTACCCTGATGAAATCACCTCTTGCAAAGCCGGAGGCGGCGGTGTGGCTTATTTTTGGCGAGGGAACTGGCCAAAAGAAATTTATTGGACTACCACACAGCCTACTACCACTACCATTGATGGCAAACAAACAACAAACACTGGTGATATCTTAAAATATTTTAATTTTCAAAAAAAATGTTCTGGTAATAGTCATCCAGGCTTGAGTTTGCATATAGTAGAAGCAAATTAGACACCTCTATTCCCCATCTTCAACCTAAAAATGTGAATCGAAATGGGGAATATGGCGTAACGACTTGGTCACAGGTTGTTTTTTAAAAGCCTGCGGCGCACCTTAACGGCTCATTATTACACACATCTTTTAAGCTATCCTAAATAGTTTTTTTGCAACATTAAATCCTGCTATAAAACTTTGCAATTGTTGCAGTCCGACCCAAAGCACTTTTACACCTGAAAAGGGGTCGAAAAAGGGGTCAAAAGGGGTCGGTTCCGTAATTTGTTAATTTTGGTGCCATAGCATTAATTTTCCTTTGCCTAACGAGATCGTAATCTTCGCTACAAGCCCATTCCATAGGCATTGGGACCAGGCCATCTCCGATCGACAACATGCGCTCGCCGACAAAACTAACTTTATTTTTTAACGTCAGATAAAAAAACGGATAAATTGTTGTACTACTTTGATGAGAAAGAATAGAATCCCCCCCCTCATCAACAACGTACCATTATGCCTCGCTACCTCGACCCCAAAAGCGATTTGGTTTTCAAAAAAATCTTTGGTCAGCATCCCAATTTGCTCAAAGATTTTCTCAATGCCATTCTGCCTCTGCCGCATGATTGTGTTATTGAGAGTTTGACGTATCTACAACCGGAAACTGTTCCGGATCTGCCCGCTTTTAAAAACTCGATTGTAGATGTGCGGTGCTTGGACAATCATGGGCGTTACTTCATTGTAGAAATGCAGCTGCAATGGACGAGTGATTTCATGAAGCGGATGCTTTTCAACACAGCAACGACATATGCTCGACAACTTAAAAAAGGGGATGATTATGAATTTCTCAGTCCCGTCTATGGAGTAGCATTACTTGATGCTACTTTTTCTAAAGATCAGGAATGGTTTCATCATTACCGAATGACGAATGCTAATGATGGAAGTAAAAGTTTAGAAGATATTCAATTAGTGCTTATCGAGCTTCCAAACTTCAAACCAACAAGCATCACGGCAAAAAAAAGTACTGTTCTTTGGCTTCGCTTTTTGAAAGAGATTAACGAAAAAACAGTAATAGTCGATCCGAGTCTTTTAGAAGTAGATTCGATCAAGGAAGCGCTCTCGCTCCTAGAAATCTCTTCCTACAGTGAGGCCGAACTACTTGCCTATGACAAAAGCTGGGATGCTGTGAGTTCTGAAAGAACTTTGTTGAGCGGCAGGTATAAAGAAGGAAAAGCTGAGGGCAGAGCTGAAGAAAGAGCTGAAATGGTCTGCAGTCTTCACCAACTTGGAATTTCTATAGAACAGATTGCTACAGCTGCTAAGCTTTCTCACGAAGAAGTGCAGAAGATGTTAGAAAAATAGCACAGCTTTTTTAAAAAGTGATCAGTCCCATAGATCACTATATTTGGTGCCAGTCCATTAGATTTAATATCACCTCAGAAAGCTGATTTTTCCTAGTTCTGGCAACTGCTATCTGTGAAAAGAGGTCGGTTCCGTTATTTCGCTAATTTGGCGCCAGGTCATTTATTTTTATATCTAAAAAACAAATGGCACTCCTTCTTGAGCAAATCCTTTTTTTTGTTCCTCGAGGTAGCGATCCCCTAACCGCTCGAATCCTTTTTCTTCACGAAAAGTTTTAAGAAATTGGTTCACTCGATCGCGCAGCTCAACGTCCGATAGACGCAAGCCGATGGCCCAAGATTCCTGTTGCAAGGAGGAGAGAAGAGCGCGCGTTTCAAGAGGATGCTCGTGATGATGCTTCCAAACGCTCATTTCATCATAGAGAAAAGCACCCACCTTTTTTTGGAGGACTTCTAAAACAGCTGCCGCTTCTTGATCAAAGACGAGGAGCGTCGCGAGAGGTAAATTTTTTTGAGCCCAAAGTTGACCTGTGGTTCCTTGACGAACAGCGACGGTTATGCCAGGCCGATTGAGATCGTTGATGTCGTTGATTGCAGCATCTTGTCGCACGAGCGCGCCCAAACCAATGGTCAAATAAGGATCTGAAAAGGCAATGCTTTTGCGGCGCTCAGGAGTATCGGTCATGGAAGAAATAATGAGGTCGATCTTGCCTGTTTGCAGCGAAGGGAGAAGGCCAACGAAAGGAATATTTTCGATTTGCAGGGGACGATGTAAGTATTCACTCAAAGCACGTGCGATGGCCACGCTGATTCCATCAGGCTCTCCGTGGTCGTTGATCATTTCAAAAGGAGGATAGGACAAATCCATGCCGACGCGCAGCGGCTTTTCTTGTGCTGAGCGATGGCAACCGACGGAAGAAAGAAGAGAATAGCCACAAAAGAACACAAAGAACGCAAAGAAAAAAGGCTGAAGGCTGAAGGCTGAGGGGTGATGGTTTTTCATAAAGCCAAATTAATATGCAAAAACGGTAGAGAGAAATTTTTTGACACGGGGATGTTGAGGGTCATTGAAAAAAGAAGAGGCTTCGCCTTGTTCTAGAATAGAGCCTTGTTCCAAAAAAAGAATTTGGTCAGCAGCCTTTTTGGCGAAGCCCATTTCATGAGTTACCAACAAAATGGGCGTCTCCATCATTTTTAGTTCTGCAATGAGATCTAAAATTTCCACTTTCATTTCAACATCCAGCGAAGCCGTTGGTTCATCCAAGAGCAAAAACCGAGGCTCTGTTACCAAAGCACGTGCAATGGCAACACGCTGCGCCTCCCCTCCAGAAAGCTGGTGTGGTTTTTTTACAGCATGCTGAAAAATTTTTAATCGCTCCATCATGGCAGCAGCTTTTTCTTGTGCGGTAGAAAGTTTTTCATGATGCACCAACGTCAACGGGAGTGTGACATTTTCCAGCGCCGTGTAATGGGGAAAAAGATTTTGTTGCTGAAAAACAAAGCCAAGTTTTTTTTGATAATGCTGCAACCACTTTGTTGAATGAAATTGAAGTGGCTCTTCATCAATGATGACCTCTCCCTCGTCAGGACACTCTAGGCCCGCGAGGAGGCGCAAGAGCGTTGTTTTACCACTGCCGCTACGACCGATAAGAGCTAGCACATGCGCAAACTCGACGGAAAAAGAGAGATCATTAAAAAGCTCGGTTTGGCGATGATCAGCAAGAAAACTTTTTTTGAGATGAGAGACAGAAATTTTCATAGCGCCCATTTTTTTTCTAGTCGTCGACTTCCTATTGAGAGAGGTAATGTGAGTAACAAGTAACCGCAAGCTAGTGGAAAATAACTTTCTAAAGTACAGTAAGTTGTTGCATTGACTTGTTGTGCAGCCATCGTGAATTCTTTAATCCCAATAATTGAAAGAAGGGAAGAGTCTTTGATAAGAGAAGCAAATTGACCTGTTAATGCAGGTGATAAATGGCGCAATACTTGAGGTAAAACTACGTACCGATAAGTTTGGAATCGTGTTAGACCCAAGATTTTTGCTGACTCCCATTGAGCTAGAGGAATCATTTCAATACCGCCACGGATGATTTCAGAAAGATAAGCACTACTAAAAAGAGAAAGAATGGCAATGCCGGCTATAAGTCTATTTTCAAGACCGATGCCATGAGCAATGACGTAAAAAAAGAAAAGGATTTGAGTTAGAAGAGGTGTGCCGCGAATTAGTTCAATAAAAGTAAGCGAGAGTATGCGAAGGCACCAAAAGACAGACCGGCGAGCCATGACGATAAGACTTCCTAACAAAATACTGAAAAAAAGGGCCGCTGTAGCGATTAAAATAGTTTCTACCCATCCTTGCCAAAAAACACGACGATAGTGCCAAATGGTTTCCCATTGAAATGCGGTATGAGTACTTCCTGCAACAAAAAAGAAAAAGGAAAAAGAAAGAAGACTGAGCCCTGTAAAGATGAAGATATTAAGCGAAAGAATGGAGGGGCTATTGTTTGTCCGTATCATTAAATTTACTGAAAAGTATTCTAAAAGAGAAAAATGTTGACAAGTAAAAAGAAATGAACACGATAACCTGCTGTGTTTGAAAATCCCTCCTTATTTGTTTGCATAATAGCTTTTGCGCTTTGTTCCCCTTTGGAAGCAAAAGTTACTTTAGAAGATTCACAGGAGGGAGAATCGAGTCCCTTAATGATGTTCATAAAAAAGCCTGTTACAACTGAGGTAGCTAGAAGAGGATACATAGACGATGCCCTCCTTCCGGCGGAAGAAGAAGGAAACCATTCATTGCAGCAGGAAGTTCCTCCTTCTAAATCTCAGATAGGAATATTTGAATCACAATTGAAACCCCAACCAAACTATCAGACAGACAGAAGTTCAAGTTCTTGTTTTAGGGGCGATAGTATGAAGTGGAACGAAGATTTTATCAAAAATCATTTTCCTGATTTACCATTGTCTGATCAGGAAAAATTAATTTGTGATTATACAGAGAAGCTTGCAAGCGCAGAAGATAAGGTCAATAAAATGTTTCCAGCTTTTTTAAATGCAACAGAAAATTTTCATAGATTGAACAGCGCCTCAGTGTATAAGGAGCCGGTAGAAGAGAACATCAAGCAAATAAAAGAAACACTAAATGAAGAAAAAAACTCGCTCCTTAATTTTATAAAAGAGATTCGTCAATTCTCCTCTTCTTCTCATGTAGAAGATCTTAAATGTCCAGCTTTTATTCTTCTAGAGCAAACCAAACGATACATAGAATTTTTAGAAAACGGGCATCAACATCAGTTTCAATCTACTAATTATTGGGATCAACCATATGCTAATGGCCAGACACGCAACGTGCATAGGATTTCTGATGCGCTAGACCCATTAAAAAAGTCTTTTTCCCAACTGAAAGAGGATCATAAGAAAGAAAAAAATCTCCGTGAAGTTTCCAATTTTCTGTCATCAATAGAAAATAGCATAGAGAATAGCAGTGATTCAGCCAGTAGAGAAAAGGTTGAGTTTTTAAAGAAGTATTTAGATACTTATCATGAAAAATTTCATTCAGACCAATCAGCAATAAAAGATTTATACTGGTTAGAAGGTAGTGTTCATAAAGTTAGCGCTGAAATGATAGATCTTTTACATAATTATGCTTTTGCTCAAGATTCAGTACAGAGTAATAACTATAAAATGGCCATTGAGTATCTTTTTAAGGCGGCAGAACACCTTCGGCTCTATCTAGAAGAAATCAACTGTAAATATACATGTTCTCTTAGCGATATGAGGCAAAAAGTAGCTCCAGAAAAGTATATCCCTCTCATTAAAAATGGTTCTAATCTATATGTAGACGGATCGTTTGAATTAGGAAAACAGGCTTTTATAGAAATGCTCCAAAAGTACTATAACGATCTAAAAGAATTCGAGTTGGCTATTAATGATCCCGAGATCGAAGCGTTCATGATGAGAGCTTGTAAAGATCCACAATCACAAAAACAAGCCTATACAGAGCTTTCCTTGGATCGAATCACTATTAAAAAATTACAAGATAAGGTTCTTTTAGATTTTTATGATGCTTCTTTGAGTGAAAACAGCTTCTCAAAAGAAAAAGAAATACCAGACGATGAAAAAATCGATCTCGCAAAAAAAGCTTTAGAGATAAAATAGGTTTCTTTAGATTATTTTCCTATGGATGCTCTACTTCAGTTATTACAGAAAGATGATCGAGTCTCGCCTGCGGAACTTGCACAACAGCTGAATATTTCAGAAAAGGAAGTTGTTGCTAAAATTCGGAAATGGGAATCCGATGGGACGATCCTCGGCTATCATGCCGTTATCGATCGAGAGCGAATGAATCCTGATTTGGTCACGGCTGTGATTGAAGTGAAAGTGACACCGGAGCGCGAGGGGGGATTTGATCATACGGCACAGCGCATCGCTCGCTTTGAACAAGTGGAGAGTGTCTATTTGATGAGCGGTGGATACGATGTCCTAGTCATAGTTCACGGGCAATCGTTGCGTGACGTAGCCAATTTTATTACCAATAAATTGAGCACCATGGAAGGCGTTCAATCCTGCACGACGCGGTTTCGGCTCAAGACCTACAAAGAAAATGGGATGCTTCATGGCATGGAGGAAAAATGTGAGCGTCTTGCCGTTGCACCATGAACAGGTTACAGGTTACAGGTTGCAGGTTACAGGAGACAGGTAGAAGAAATGAAAGTGATCAGTTGAATGACAAACTTTGCAAAAAATTCAGAAGCAACAAAAGAGACGAACAGAATTATTTTTACGAGCGAACTAATTTTTCCTGTAACCTGCAACCTGTAACCTGAACCCCTGTTTTATGACTTCCCGTATTTCAGCAACCGTTCAACAAATTCCTAAATCAGGCATTCGTGATTTTTTTGATATCGTTCAAACAATGAAAGATGTCATCTCTCTCGGCATTGGAGAGCCTGATTTTGTGACGCCTTGGCATATTCGTGAAGCGGCGATCTATGCGCTGGAGCGTGGGAAAACTTCCTACACAGCTAATCTTGGAACATTGCGCCTCCGTCATGCGATTGCAACTTATTTAGCGAAGCATCTGCACGTTGATTACCATCCCAAAAATGAAATCTTGGTGAGCGTTGGTGTTTCGGAAGCCATTGATTTAGCCTTGCGCGCGTTGATCAACCCCGGAGATGAAGTTCTCTATCACGAGCCATGTTACGTTTCATATGGACCTACCATCACGCTTGCAGGAGGCCGTCCCGTGCCTGTTGCCACGCGCTTCGAAGAAAATTTTGCACTCAACATTGCTGACCTGGAAAAAGCGGTGACACCAAAAAGCAAAATCTTGATGATCAATTTTCCCAGCAATCCTACGGGGGCTTCCATCACTGTAGAGAAATTGGAAGAGCTTGCCCGTTTTTGCGAAAAGCACAATCTCATCGTTTTGTCCGATGAAATCTATAGCGAGCTGACTTACGATGGCGTAACGCATCATTCGATTGCAGCAGTGCCAGGCATGAAAGATCGGACCATCTTGCTGCATGGCGTTTCCAAGGCCTTCGCGATGACGGGATGGCGGATCGGTTTTGCTTGCGGGCCAGCTGATATCATTGAGGCGATGATGAAAATTCATCAATACTCGATTCTTTGTGCTCCCATCATGGGACAAGAAGCCGCTGTCGAGGCCTTAGAGCGAGGTGAGTTCAGCGTGAATCAGATGCGCAATGAATATGAGCATCGCCGCAATTTTGTCGTGGCAGCATGTCGCGACATGGGGCTTCCCTGTTTGATGCCGCAAGGCGCTTTCTACATTTTTCCAAACATCACTAAGTATGGAATGAGCAGCAAAGAATTTGCGCTGCAATTGCTCCAAGAGAAAAAAGTGGCGGTCGTCCCGGGTAGCGCTTTTGGAGCCAGTGGCGAAGGCTTTGTGCGCTGCAGCTATGCGACGAGCATGGACAAATTAAAGATCGCGATGGAGAGGCTGGAAGAATTTTTACAGCAGGGCTTCAGGTAACAGGTTGCAGGTTGCAGGCGGAAGAAATGAAAGCGATGAGTTGAAATGACAAACTTTGTAAAAATTTCAGAAGCAACGAAAGAGACGAATGAATTTTTTTGACGCTGCGCCTCAAATCTGAATTGACCTTCATCTGGATTCCCGCCTTCGCGGGAACAAGTTTTTGCTGTAACCTGTAACCTGCAACCTGTAACCTGCCTCATGACTTTTTTACACTGGTTCCAAGAAAACTTTATCCATCTCGACAAAAGCCTCGCTAACATTGTGAGCCTCTACGGGATTTGGGTCTATGCGATCCTCTTTGCTATTGTTTTTTGTGAAACAGGGTTAGTCGTTGCCCCTTTTCTTCCTGGCGATGCGCTCCTCTTTGCTATTGGAGCCTTTGCGGCCGCTCATCCTGGGGGAGGTTTGAGTTATAGTACGTCGCTCCTGCTCCTCTGCGTTGCAGCGATTGTCGGAAACATCGTGAATTTCGCTTTGGGCAGCAGCATTGGCGGCCACATTTTTAAAGAGAATGCGATCATTCTCAAAAAATCTTACCTCAATCGAGCACATTCCTTTTTTGACAAGCATGGAGCTAAGGCAGTCATCTTAGCACGCTTCCTTCCTATTTTCAGAACCATGGTTCCCTTTGTCGCTGGAATGGCGCAAATGAATCGACGTGCCTATGTTATTTATACCGTGCTAGGAAGTTTCTGTTGGGTTTTTCTCATGATGACGGCAGGGCTTCTCTTTGGCCAGATTGCTTGGGTCCAACAGCATTTCGAGGCTGTCGTGATCGCGATCATCCTCGTTTCCATGCTGCCCGTCGCTTACGAAGCAGTAATGCATTGCCGCAAAAAGTAAGCGTTATGAAAGCAGCTTTCGAAGAATAGCCGGGCCTTGATAAACAAAGGCAGTGTAAACTTGCAGCAGCGAAGCGCCAGCAGACAGTCGCTCTGAAGCTGTTGCTGCGTCGGTGATTCCTCCTGAAGCAATGATCGGAAGTTGAGTGTGAGTGCGGATAACCTTGAGCGCTTGGAGAGAACGAGCTCGGAGAGGGGCGCCACTGAGGCCGCCGGTTTGATCAAGCGCTGAAGGAATCGATTGATGGTCGAGTGTTGTGTTGGTGGCAATAAGGCCTGCCAATTTTTCTTCTTCAGCAAGTTGCACAATGGCGATCAGATCTTCTTCTGCAAGATCAGGGGCAACTTTTACAAAAAGAGGTTGCGTGATTTCTGCATCACGTAATGTTTTGACGATGGTGGAGAGAGCTTCCTTCGCTTGTAGATCCCGAAGCCCTGGAGTGTTGGGAGAACTAACATTGATCACATAATAATCTCCAAGCTCACGCAGCTGACGGTAACTCGCGAGGTAATCCTGAGCTGCTTCTGCAGCCGGTGTCACCCGTGACTTGCCGATGTTGATGCCAACAGGAATGCGTGGCCAACATCCTTTTTCTTTCAGTAACGTCAAACGACGAGCGACAGCTGCCGCGCCTTCATTGTTAAAACCAAGACGATTGATGAGCGCTTCTTGTTCAGGAAAGCGAAACAGCCGTGGCTTGGGATTGCCAGGTTGCGCGTGGGCAGTGATGGTTCCTACTTCAATGAAACCAAAACCTAAGGCCTCCCACGCTGCAAGGGCGACCCCATTTTTATCCATGCCGGCAGCGAGGCCAATAGGATGCGGAAAATCAATGCCTGCAACACGACACGGTGCAGAAGGGCGTCGACCGCAGATCAAGTCAGAAAGAGGCCGCAGCAACCAGGGAAAAGTAGAAGCTATTTTCAAACTCTCCATCACGACTTCATGCGCTCGCTCAGCATCAAGTTTGAAAAAAAGAGGACGACAAATTGTTTTGTACAAATTCATAAAAAAAGCAATTAACCACAAAGAACACAAAAGATAAAAGGAAGAAAAAAATTAACCGCAAAGAATGCAAAGAGCGCAAAAAAGAATAAAAAACAAAAAATGCTTCTTCATCTTTGTGTTTTCTTTGCGATTAATTTCTCCTCATTTTCCGATACAGAAGCTGCCAAAAATTTCTCCCAAGATGTCTTCCGTGTTGCTTTCTCCCACGACGTCGCCAAGTGCTTGCAGAGCGGCATGGAGTTCGACAGCCAAAAGCTCTGGTGGCTGTTCAGTCTCAAAAAGTTCTAGGACCAAACTCAATGAAGTCAACGCTCGCTCGAGGCAGGCTTGATGGCGGGCATTAATGGCGAAGGCAGAGGAAGCTTGTTCTGCCATCGCTGCGGGATTGCCTGTGATGCGAGTGATAATCGCTGTTTTTAATTCTTCCAAACCTTCTCCTGTTTTGCAGGAAAGGAAAACGGCTTCGGGATAAACCTCGCGAAAGGTTGTGACATCGGAGAGAAGATCGATTTTATTGAGCACGAGAAGTTCTCGAGGTTGGAGAGGAATGATTGATTCTTGAAGCTCTGTTGCATCAACAAGGTGAAGTGTCAAATCCGCTGCGGCCATCGCTTGATGAGTGCGTGCGATTCCTTCCTGTTCAATGAGCTCCTCTGTTTCTCGAAGACCAGCGGTATCGATGAGGCGAAAAGGAAAGCCCCCTAACGAAGCCATCTCTTCGAGCAGATCGCGCGTGGTACCAGCAATCGGAGTGACAATCGCGCGATCGCGTCCTAAGAGGGCATTGAGCAAACTCGACTTGCCAGCATTGGGAGCTCCACACAAAGCGAGCGACAGCCCTTCACGAACGAGGCGCCCTTCCGGAGCTGTCGCCAACAAGCGAAGCAGCTGATACCGACTTTGTTCTAAACGCTCTTGCAACGCGCGTCCTGTCTCAGGAGCAATATCTTCTTCTGGAAAATCCATGAAGGCTTCGAGGTGAGCGACAGCGGCAAGCAAATCAGCTTTGAGCAGAGCAATTTCTTTGCCGAGGCGTCCTGCCAGCTGCTCGGTGGCGACATGTTGTGCTCGCGCTGTTTGAGCCTGAATCAAATCCATAACTGCCTCGGCCTGTGTCAGGTCCATTTTTCCATGAAGGTAAGCCCGTTGAGTGAACTCTCCTGGCCGTGCCATTCGCGCTCCTGCATGGAGAAGTGCTTGGAGAAGGCGGGCGCTAATCAATGATCCACCGTGACAGCTGATTTCGACCATTTCCTCTCCCGTATAACTTTGAGGTGCTTGAAAAATCACAAGCAATACCTCATCAATCACCTCGCCTTGCTCAAGGATTTTTCCAAGATAGAGATGTCGCGTCTTCATGGCGGAGCACGGAACGCGTCCTTGAAAAAGAGGAGCTACGATAGCGATCGCCTCTGGGCCAGAGATTCTTACGAGCGCAACAGCTCCTTCTCCAGGAGGGGTAGCAATAGCAGCAATGGTATCGTGAGAGGACATGAAGTCAGATTACAGGGTGTAGGTTGCAGGTTACAGGAAAAAGCATTTTTTCCCTCTTGTATTGCAACGTGTTCCCGAGCAGCTACCATGGCGCACATATTCCTGCCGTTTTTATCAAACTTTTTTAGTAAAAAAAGATGGTATTACTCGTTTGTAAAATTCGATCCTCTCCCATGAACAAATTTTTACCTCGCTTTATTTTCTTCGCGGCTTGTTTTGCTCAAGCTTCTCTCGCTACTTCAGAGGAAGCCTCTTCTCTCATTGTTAGGAGGCGAGATTACCATACCATGCTACAATCAGTTGCTGCGCGTGACCCTCTTCAACTTTATAGTGATGAGATGGCAGCTGATCCAGAGGCTTGCGGCATTGTTCGCACTGAGACGCCAGAGGGATATTCTTATACGATTATTCCTGGAATGGAGGATCAGCCGATGCAGGAGCTGAGTCAAGGGCAACAGGATTATTATTTTCGTTGGATAGAGCAAGGTTCTCCTCAAGGAGAAGAAGAACGCATTTCTCCGTTAATGATGTATGGAGAACATGAGAAAGCAGATTCAGAAGAAGCGAAAAAAAAACTTGCTCTAAAACAGCAACAGCAAGAACGAAATCGTCAAGCAACTGATGAAAAAGAGAGTTATTCTTCAGGCTCAGAACAACAAAGTCAAAGTGCTGCAGCGATTAAAGAGAGATCAGGTAGTCATCAGCTTCCACGCGAGATTAGGATTACCACTCTGCCAGATGACATCAGTGAAATGACTGGCGATTATACAACTCTAGAAAGTAAGCAGCGCTCGCCTTCCTTTTCTCCAAAGGGGGGTGCTTCGGTCACTCTCCTTCATCAAGCTGAAGATAAATTGAGAAAAGCCAGAAAGAAAGTTTCTGACGCACGTCAGCATTTTGATTTTTCTCAGCGTCAATGGGAAGCTTCTGTAAATCTGGAGATAGCATTTAAAAATCATTCTGAGTTTCAAGACCGGCTCGGCGCATCTTTTAATAATTGGCAACATGCTGCAATAAGTCTTCAGCAAGCTCAAGCTGTAGCGCATGAAGCTTTGAGTCGCAACGATCCTTCCTACGCAGATTTGCATCAAGCAGTTGAGGCAGCAGAAGAAGAAGTTCATAGGACTTTTCAAGAACACCAAGCATTGATCTTTCCGGCACAGAGCGCTTATCAAAATTATTATTTCGCGCAACAATCAGCTGTCCAACAAGGGCTGACCTTTGGAGTTGATTACACTTCAGCTTTCAATAAGGCTCAGCTGCATGCGAATCAAGCTGCGGATCAATTAGAAAAATGCCAGGAAGCAGTACGCCGAATAAAATTTGAAAAGCCTAACGCTCCCAAGCAAAAGGAAACTATAGCTCTTCCTCAAAAAATCACCACTCCTGTTCAAAAAGAACAAGCCGCGCAAACAGCAGGGGAGATCAGTGAGAGCAAAGCAGGAGAACTTGAAAAAGAGCGCCAAGGCGGAAGTCTTGTTGCGCCTCAGCAAGCAGATTCCATATCAAAATCTTCAGCGGCAGATTCAGATAAAACTTCCTATAAAGATCAAGGAACACAAATATCGGAGGAAGATTTGGCAGCATGGAACCGTGAGGCATTGTTGAAAAAACAAACGCTCTGGAAAAGCAGATTTCATAAAATGGTGGAGAAGATGAAGCGGCTGAAAGAAGCCGTTGTAGCTGATTTTTCAAAGCATCTCCTTCATGAAGTGTCGCGGGAGTTTATTCCGAATGTTGCTCAGGTTTCCTTAGCAGAAGAACAAGATGCAGCAGCAGAGCGGCATCTAGCAGAAGTCGAACGCATAGCAGAGGAACAAAAAGAAGAGCAGGTGGCTCTAGCGCCAACGATAGCAGATGCACTCATCGAAGAAGCCTTGTCTGCTCCATGGGCTAAGGCAGACTTTAAAAAAATTGCCAAGCAAGCAAAGAGAGAGCTTCTTTTAGAAAAAAAGAAAAAAATATTTAGCGACTTATTTTTTTCAGAAGGTGAAACAACAGAGCGTGAAAAGCGGGAGCAGCAACAGGAGAGCGTTGCAAGCATCCGACGTGCAAAAGAACAACAGCGCTCCGAGATGGAGCGGTTTTGTACCGAGCGTGTGAACTTGCTGCATCCAGAAGAAGCGAGAGAGAAAGAAGGAAAGCAACAACCAGAAGTAAAAAGTCTCGCTGATAATATAGCATCTATGATCGAGAAAACAGGAGATGTTCTCACTCAATGCTATCGTCGCCCTTATAAATGGTGCAGTGATACCTGGCAATTTTTCCAGGATCAAAGAATAGTTTCCGTGCAGGCTGGAGAAGAGACCAAAAAATTTTTTGCAGATCAAGGACGAAGTATTATCGACGTTCCCACAACAGAATATGCTTGGAAAAACGGTCAAGTCGCGCAGCAAATCTATAACGAGCTCGTGGTGAAGAGAAGACAAGAAGAAGCTGCACTAAAAGCAGTTCCAAGAGAGAGAGGGCCGCGTAGGGAGCTAGGCTATTTTGACCAAATACCTCTCATCCTTGAAGGACCAGTTTTTAGGCGCTTTGTTACAAGTTTTTTTGAAAAAAAAATTCATGATCCGAATCGCGAAAGTGATGAACGCGCTATAGATTATTTTAAAGAAATTGGGAAGTTCGAGCCTCGAATTTTCGAATTCTGGAAGAAGTCGGCTGAAATTGAAGAAAAACTTAAGAAAGAGCGATTGGAAAAAGCAAAGTGGTTCATGGAACATTTTCCTGATAAGGAAGAAATGCTCCGTCTTGCACAACAATGGGGTGCTGAGTGGCGAGAGAGGCTTGAACAAGAGCGTGAGCAGAAAAAAGCAATGTCCTTGGATCAGGATCGATTGGCCGAAGAAGAAAAGCGTCAAAAAATCGCGCAAGCAGTGATTGACGAGAGGGCAGCTCAAGAAGAAAAGCGTCAAAAAATAGAAAAGGAGCTGCTTGATCAAGAAGCAAAAGAAAAATTACGAAAGCAGAAAGTAAAGAAAAAACCCCTAAGAAAAAATAAGTTTTTCGATTGATCCAGCTAGCTGCTCGATAACACGATGCTCATGAGCACTACTCAAGGTGATTCTCAAGCGTGCACGATCACGTGGGACAGTGGGATAGCGAATTGCAGGAATATAAAAACCAAGATCCCAGAGTTGCTGAGCAGCGGAGAGAGTCATTTTTTCCTGGCCGACGATGAGAGGGAGAATGGCGCTTGAAGCAGAAGTTATTTGGTTGTGAGACAGATTTTGAAAAAAAGAAATATTCTTCCAAAGTTGTTCTGCTAGTTTTTCTCCCTCCTCACTGTTGATGATGGTAATGCCTGCGCGTGCAGCTGCTGCAACAGGTGCTGGTGGCGCTGTAGAAAACATAAAACTTCGCGCACGATGGAGAAGAAAGTCGATGATTTGCCGCGATCCGCAAAGATAACCGCCTGCGGCACCGACGGCTTTGCCCAGCGTTCCAATTTGAAGATCAATTTTGTCGGCGAGACCCAGTTCTCCTGCAAGACCTCCCATCCGTTTCATCGGAGCACCACGCACACCGATGGCATGAGCCTCATCTAAAAAAAGCAAAGCTCCATAACGTTCTTTGAGAGTCACGATTTCTCGCAAGGGAGCCGCATCGCCATCCATGCTAAAAATCGACTCGGTGACAATCAGGATGGTTCCTTGTGGAAATTTTTTGCGAGCCCATTGCAATTGTTCTTCGAGTTGATTCAAATCGTTATGACGAAAAATACGAAGCGTCGCTTTGCTCTGACGGGTGCCATCAACAAGACTTGCATGCGCCAATTTATCGAGAAGAATCACATCGCCGCGCTCCATCAAAACGGAGAGTGTTCCCGAAGAGGCTGCGTAGCCTGTTGGAAAAAGTAGCGCGGCCTCCGTTTGCTTGGCAGCAGCAAGTTCCTCCTCCAGCCGCATGTGTTCTGAAGTTGTACCACAAATCAAGCGCGAGGCCGTGGCGCCAAATCCAAAGTCACGTGCCGCTCTGGCTGCAGCCTCTTGCAACGCTGGATGAGAGGCTAGTCCCAAGTAATCATTGGAAGAAAAATTGAGTAACTCGCGACCTCCGATTTGAATCTGAGTTCCAGAAATTTTTTCGACACATCTCAACTGCCGTTGCAAATCTTGCGCCTTCAGCTCCGCAAGCTCTCGCTTAATCCGTTCAGTAAAAAAAGTCTTCATCAGGTTTCCGCAACTGCTAATGCATAGGGGTCAGTCCTGCCTTTTGTAACATTTTTTTATTTAAAATAAAAGTTACAGATCAAATGTTACAAAAGGCAGGACTGACCTCTATGGCCCCTATGGTGGTTCTAATGTCTGAAATGTCTACGACCAGTAAAAACCATCGCCATATTCCGCTGGTCCGCGGCGGCGATGATTTCTGGGTCTCGCAAGGAGCCTCCTGGCTGAATCGCCGCCGTAGCTCCTGCGTCGGCTGCTGCGATCAGTCCATCAGCAAAAGGGAAAAAGGCATCGCTGCAGACAACGCTGCCTTTTAAAGAGAGTCCCGCTTCCGCGGCTTTCCAGACGGCGATGCGCGAGGCGTCGACGCGTGACATCTGGCCAGCACCGATTCCCAACGTGCGATCGCGACCTGCGTAGACAATGGCATTGCTCTTCACATGTTTGGCAACCTTCCATCCAAATTCCATTGATTCCAATTCTTCGCGCGTTGGTGGTCGGCTGGTGACAACGTTATGTTCCATCACGCCAATCTTGCCGTCGTTGTCGATGTCAGCATCTTGAACGAGGACGCCTCCCACTACGGAACGAATGTCACGCGGCGTGAGCGGAATCGTTTGCAGCAGGCGCATCAAGCGAAGATTTTTTTTCTTTTGTAATAAGGCGCGTGCTTCTGGTTGAAATTCCGGAGCAATGATGACTTCGCTAAAAATTTCAGAAATGTCACGCGCGAGTTCTTCCGTGATCGGACGATTGACGATGATGATCCCACCAAAAGGAGCAGAGCGATCAGTTGCAAAAGCTTTTTCCCAGGCTGCGCAGAGCTCTTCGTCACTTCCAACGCCGCACGGATTATTGTGCTTGAGGATGGCGATGGTGGGGCGTTCAAACTCGGCAATCAAGCGAGTTGCTGCGGTGATATCGAGAATATTATTAAAAGAAAGATCCTTGCCGTGAAGTTTTTCAAAGTAATCAAAAAAGTTGCCGTAGAGTTCTGCCTCTTGATGCGGATTTTCACCGTAGCGCAGACGGCTCGCCTGCGGAAACTCGAGTGAGAGGGCCGTGTCGGTCACAACTTCTCCATCAAGGTAGGAGCTGATCGCGTGGTCGTAAGCGGCCGTCATCGCAAAGGCTTTGACGGCGAGGCGGGCTCGCAGTTCAGGAGTGGTGGCGCCTTGATGCTCCGTCATCGATTCCAAGATGCGAGTGTAATCATTAGGATCAACGACGACAGTGACGAACTGTTGATTTTTTGCGGCACTGCGAATCATCGAAGGTCCACCGATATCGATTTGTTCAATCGCTTCCTCGAGCGTCGTTCCTTTTTTTGCAACGGTTTCGACAAAGGGATAAAGATTCACGCAGACCAGATCGATAGGCAGGATGCCGTGCTCGGCCGCTTGCGCCACGTGAGATTCTTGATCGCGTCGATAAAGGAGGCTGCCGTGGACTTTGGGGTGAAGCGTTTTCACGCGCCCCTCCATGATTTCGGGAAAACCGGTGAAGTCAGAAACTTCCGTAACAGGAATTGAAGCCGCTTGCAGAGCCTTAGCCGTGCCACCGGTGGAAATCAATTCCACACCATGAACAACAAGACCTCTTGCAAAATCGAGGAGGCCTGATTTATCGGAAACAGAAAGAAGAGCACGTTGAATTTTCATAGAATAGAAGGAGACTGATTATAACGGACTCATGAAGATGCAACAGCATTTTCATGAGTTTATAGCATAAATGACATGGCGCCAAATGATCGAAATAACGGAACTGACCCCTATGGTTCTAAACGAGAAATTTAATTGCTTAAAAAAATAAAAACTTTAAAAACAGTTTGTTCCTGATTAAAAAATGAGCGAACAAAAAACCTCTAAAAAATATAACCACTATGGCTACGTTTTATTACAGCCCCACCCAAAACCCACCTGCTCCACCGGCTTATATCAAGGCTGCAGCAGCTACTGCAGCGGATAGCAAATGGTATGATTCTAATGTGGAGATAAAACATTATTATTTAAACCAACTTCCCAAAGATTCAGATAATCTTCCCTACGATCATGCATTTCCTTATGGAGTGGATCCGAATGATTCCTCCAAGCCCTATGCGCCTTATGGCTTTTATTGTGATGAAAATGGAAATCCGACGACTCTGAATGTTTATTATGCAAAGAACATTCTTATAAGTGAACTTGCAGCTCATCCTGATTCAAGTGATCCTAAGTCTCCGCTTAATGTTTACAACATTGAGAGTCCGATGGATCCTTATAACATGCAGCAGTTTTTCTATGCTGAAAAACCAGGATCACCCTTTCATCAATATGAACGACAGCCAGATCAAGTGATTACACCAACAGGAAATGAGAGTGCGCTAGACTATCTAGAATATTCAGATTACCCATTTGCCGCTTTTAAGAATACGCCAGAGAATTTCCCTTGGCTTCACGATCAAGATCCAGCGCACCATTATCGCAATGGAAATGTAATGCCATTTTATTCAACAGTCGTTGTATTCTTTGGCCCTGATAAACCTCAAATCAATATTACTGAAAAAATTTGGCTCGACTCTCCAGTCGCCCCTGCAGGCTGGCAGGAAGTACAGCAGCCGACAACGCCTGCGCAGTAACGAGGCTTAAAAAGCTTAAAATAAAAGCCGCGGAATTCGTGTTGATCACGTTTCCGCGGTTTTTTGCGTCTCCATTAAAAAATATAATGGCAGATTTTCAAAAGTAATAATCGCTACACTCCAGACGTCATCCTCGCGGACGCGAGGACCCAGGCGACTTTCGATTGAAGTTTGATTTTTTATGAAAATAAGATTTCTTTTATTTTCTTAAAAGTGTTCACAATCTTTTGTGACAGCATATCACTTTTACGAAAACAAAATAAAGATCCACGGCCTCCTGGGTTCCAGCGTCCGCTGGAATGACGATTGTTTTTTTAATGGAAATGACAATTACGCTACTCTGTCAGTACCGATGTATAGTGTATTAAATCGATAAGGGCACACCATAAGCTTGCCCTTTTTCCTTAGGACTGTGTTCGCAGATCTTACGTTATAGTCAAATTACTTAGAACTTACAAGCAACTGACTTGTCCTTTTTAGGAAAAGACTGCGTTCTCATCCCGTCACGTTATCGTTTAGATAGCGCTCGGTCTTCGGCCTGGCCTTTTCTAAAAATTCCTGCGTTCTTCCCTGTAATTTCTAAGTAATTTGACTATAACTTAGAATAGCGTCTCGATCTTCGGCCTTGTCCTAAGAAAAAATTTCTGCGTTTCTAACGCGCCCTTCTCAATTTAATACACTATACCTGAACGATTATAGGATGGCTTCTTCTCAACAGCCGCGCTATTCCCGCCTTCGCGGGAATGACGTGGCGCTCAACAGCTGCTTTATTCTCACATTTGCGAGAATGATGCAGCGGCTCAACCTTTCAACTTTCGACAAAAGCAGGTTGAGGAAACTCACTTTTTACAACTCAACTGAACAACCGCTTTAATGATGCGTGAACTGCAGCTCGTAAATATTTTTATAAATCTCCGAGGACTGGAGCAGCTCTTGGTGTGTGCCTTGAGCCACGATGCGGCCTTGATCCATCACCACAATGAGGTCACTGGCTAAAACCGTAGAGAGACGATGGGCGATGGCGATGACGGTGCGTCCTTTTTCCAAGCGCTCGAGGGCAACTTGAATCATCCGTTCTGATTCAGAATCGAGGGCGGACGTTGCCTCATCGAGGAGCAAGATTGGAGCCCCTTTCAACAAAGCGCGCGCAATCGCTAAGCGTTGCTGCTGGCCGCCAGAAATGAGACAACCTTTATCGCCAACCATCGTTTCGTAGCCCTGCGGCTGAGCGAGGATGAATTCGTGAGCAAAGGCTTGCTTCGCGGCTTCTTCAATCTCTTCGTGTGTGGCATCAAGACGACCAAAGCGAATGTTTTCGCGGATTGTATCGTGAAAAAGAAAATTCTCCTGCGTCACAATTCCGATCTGATCGCGTAGCGAGTTCAATTGGAGGTAGCGCACGTCGTGCCCATCCAGGAGTACTCGTCCTTCCTGAGGATCATAAAAACGAAGGAAGAGAGACAAGATCGTACTCTTGCCAGCACCACTGGCGCCGACGAGGGCGACTTTAGTTCCAGGTGCGATAACAAGATTCACTTTTTCAAGAGCAGCAGCTGCATCCTGGATGCCGTAATGAAATGAAACATCTTGCAGTTCGAGTCTTCCTTGAGAACGACCTAGTACGCGTGCCTCAGGAGCATCAACGATTGTTGGATGAGTGGCCAATAATTCAAAAATACTGGTTGAAGCACTCAAGCATTTTTGGAGAATCAAATGAATGCGGCTGATTTTTTTCACTGGCTCGTAGAGCAAAAACATTCCTGCCATGAGCGCCATGAATTTTCCTAATCCGAGATGACCGAAGTAAACATAGAAAAGTGCTAGCGAAACGCCAAAGGCCGAGACGGTTTCGATCATCGGCTGCACAATCGCTGAGCTCTTCTGAACGCTGAGGCTCGATTTGAACTGGATTTCACTCGATTTGTCGAAAAGATCAAGCTGGAATTTTTCGCGCGCAAATGATTTGATCACGCGAATGCCAGCGAATGATTCCTGCAGAATGACCGCCATGATGCCGGCTTCATTTTCTTCCGCTTTACCAGCTTTGCGCACCTTACGACCGTAGACAATCAGCGGTACGAGACAGATGGGAAAAAGAAAGAGGGTGACGAAACTAAATTTCCAATCGATACGCATCAAGACGTAGACCATTCCGATGACCGTTAGTGGCTCTTTGATGACATCGCCGACAATGCCGACGAGTGATTCCTGAGCGACGCGGGTGTCATTGAGGACACGCGACAAAAGGCGTCCCGACTGAGAGCGATTAAAAAAATCGAGTGACTGCTCCATGAGATGCCCAAAAACTTTACGTCGAATATCACGGAGCACTTTAAGACTGACCCACGTGAGGCAGTAAGTATTCATATACGAAAGAATGCTTCTTACGAGCATGATCACTGGCACCAAGAGACAGATCCAGAGCACATCTTTAACGTCTGGTCCTCCTGTTGGAACATTTCCACTCAAGAGTTGCGTCTGCGAAAATCCGCCACTAAAAACAGAACCTCCCACCTTTTTGATCACGAGAGGAACAGCAGCATTCGAAGCGGCATAACCGACGCCAGCCAGAAGCCCCAATACAAGCCTCACTCGGTAAGGTGTGAGAAAAACGGAGAGACTCCGATACGGCTTCCAGACTGCAATCAAGAGTTGAGGGAACGAAAGTTTCTTGGGCTTTGGGGATTCAGACATAGACGGGCTATCACGATACACCTTACGGGCTGCAGGCTAAAGCAAATTCAACCTAGGGGTCAGTCAGCCCTATTGGCACATTTATATAATTTTTGCTATGGGATCAAATGTGCCAATAGGGCTGACTGACCCCTAAGCATTAATTTTATTTAATGCGTCTATCTTCTCGATTCATGCTATCCACTTTCGCACGGCGCATTGCCTCGTCGTCATCCACCTCTTTCCAAGTTCCATTTCCAAAATCAGGCTGTTCGTCGTCTTCAATAACGCTGCTGTTGTCATCAATGCTGATAGAATCACGCTGCACAGAATCATTGTTGCTGCTTACTTCCACATCCGTTGTTTCTACTTCCTCGTTTGACGCAAGATCGTTGATTTTATCATGATGGACTACTTCAAATAAGGGAGATGTCGTTTTGAGCAACGATGTTAATTCATGAGAGGCGTTTTGATAATCGGTCTCTGCTTTTTTTAGATTAGCTTCATCTTTCTTCGAAGACTTTTCGGAACGATGAGGTTCTAATTGGTGAAGCTGAGCAAGAGTCAATCGAGCATCAGCTGCATGAAGAACAGCACTTTTTGCATCAACTTGAACCGTTTGTTTCTGCGTGGCTGATGTGGCATGCGAGGCATTTTGAGTCGCTTGTTCTGAGGCATGTTGTAAACGAGATTCTAGTTTGGCAACCGTTGATAATAGTTCCTTATCGCTGCAGTTATAACGAAGAGCATTAATGACGGGAATCGCTTGAGTCTGTGCCTCGCTGGCGCTAGTCGCAGCGCTCTGTGCAACCGTCCTTTCTTTTTGAATAATTTTTTCGGTGACAATAGATGATCTATTTTCAGTTGCAGGAAGAGATTGAAAATGACTTTTTGCTTTTTCCGCAGCAGCTAAAAGTGTCGCATGATCTTTTGATAAAGAAGGATCGAAAAAACTTCTTAACGAAGCGACTGATTTTTGCGTGGAAGTAATATGTTCATTTTCAACAGAAGCGCTGCCAGGAAACATAGCAGGGGGCAAATGATCCGAAGAGATAATGCGAGATGACATGCCTCAACGATCTAAAATTTTTCCCAGAAGTCAAGCATGGGGGTCAGTCCTGCCTTTTGTAACATTTGATGTATCATTATTTTTTAAATAAGAAAAATGTTACAAAAGGCAGGACTGACCCCTATGGCGGAGCGGAAGAGCCACAATATGGCAGCAGCTGCCAGAGCAGGTCCAAAAGGGATGCTTCTGCCGACGCGGCCGCGAGTCACGAGTAATAAAAAGAGCGCCACGACTGATCCTAAGATGGAGCCGCCAAAAAGTGCGAAGAGCATTCCTTTCCAGCCCAGGAAGGCGCCGATGCAGCCAAGAAATTTCACATCGCCAAAGCCCATCGCTTCTCGCGGCAAGGTGACTTCGGTGATCTCGGCATGAAAAGGAATGATGTGCTCAAAGGGCCAGGCATGTTCATCAATGCGGAGGCCTTGATGTTGTAGGAAAAAATGCTGATTGGTGAAACGTTGGCCTGTCACTTCGATCCAGTTGGCATGAGCCACAATCCGATCGGAGGGGCGAGGGAGCAATTCTTCCAATGCGATTTCTTCTTCGCCAAGATGAAGCACTGGCTTCTCCGGGCAGCTCAGCCTCAGCGGGAGCGGTTCAGCGAAGAGAGTTCGTTTTTTTCCAAAAATTAATTTTCCCAATTCCAAAATGCCCCAGAGCAATCCGTAACCAGCAGCCGCTGTTGCCATCGAAATGAGAGCGGCTTTTTCTCGAGAGGTTGTCTCCATGAGCTCGGGAACGACTGCAGAAGCCGCGATTCCGGCTGCGATGCCTCCGAGGGTGATTTCATTAGGAATGATCCAATGTTGAAGATCAATCACAGTGGCCACAAGCAGCAGGCTTACCAGTACGGTATAGGCTGTTGCCATAGGACATGGGAAAAAATGATAGCAGAGCCAAAAAAGCAGACCCGTGCTCAGTTCCACCAACGGGTATTGAATCGAAATGCGCTCACAACATCCAGCGCAGCGGCCGCGTAGCAGCAACCAGCTGAGGATAGGAATATTTTCCCACCAAGCAAGGGAGCGGTGACACTTTGGACAACAGGAGCGCTTCGGATCATGCAGGCTCCCTCCGTGAGGCAAGCGCACGATCACGACATTGAGGAAAGAGCCAATGATGGTGCCGAGGAGGAAAGCGATAATAGCAACCGTAGTGGCTTGACATAAATCGAATAACATAGTAGGTGAGTGTTATGAGTGTTCTAGAAATTGAAAAAGCTGTCTTTAAACTTCCTTTGCAAGAGAAGCAGGATCTTTCTTCCTGGCTTTTGGAGCTTTTGGAAGAGGAAGAAGATGTAGCAGCAGTTCATGCAGTGCGCAAGGAGGGGGGAAAGTCAATCCCATGGGAGAAGATCAAAGAAGAAATTCATTGGGATGAGCTATAGCATTGAGTTTTCCCCAAAGGCAAGGCGACAGTTCCACAAACTTTCTCCAGCTGTTCAGTTGCAGATTGGAAAAGCTATTGAGCAACTGGCAACAGAGCCGCGTTCTGTTAACTGTAAAAAATGCATGGGATCAATGCATGGAGGGTGCGCACAGGAAAATATCGTGTAGTCTACGAGATCCATGATGGAATACTTTTAATTCTTGTGCTTGTGCTTGGACACCGGCGTGATGTCTATCGGTAACGCGCGTGGAGTAAAATATTTTCTCACGGCCAAGAGCAAGTTGGCACCACCTGAAAGGCCAGGCTGAAATTGATATCCCGTGCCGAAGTTCATTGGAGCTGCGAGGAGTGATGTTTGATAGGCCGCTGCGAGATCGGCTTGATATTTCAGACGAAAGAGTTCGATGGGACCTTTGTAATCGCCAAAAAGATAGATCGTCCAATCCAGGCTATCAAAATACCGGAAAGGAATGCCCGAGTCGTCTTGCAAGATGGCGGTAGAATTTTGCAGCAAAAAATTTCGTGCCTGAGAAAAATCTTCCTCGTGCAACAAATAGGAGGCGGCTTTCAAATAGGAAACAACCGGTGCAAATTTTTGAAGCCATCGCAAAAAGGAACGCCCGTTTCCATTCGATAAATCTTGTTGAGCATAGTAGAGCGTTTTTTCAGCACTGCTTGGAGCGATGAAGCGGATGCGCACTCCAGGAGCACCTCCGAGAGAGAGTCGTTCCACGCTCACGATCTGATTTCCTGTTAAACTGAGCAGTGTTAACAAGAGGGGCAAGACTCCTTGAAACGGACCGTCTATTGTTTGAGAGCGCATCTCTTTGGTGATAAAATAGCCAAATTGCAAGGCTGTCTGTGTCGCCTCGCGGATGGTCAAGAAACCACGGTGTAGTTGCTCGGGAGAGAGCTGCTCGGGAGGTGTGAGAAGACCGATGGGCTCTTTTCCGCATAGCAAATAAGTTGAGGCAGCATCAGGAAAAAGGGCCAACGGATTCAAAATATCAGGTCCGCCAAAAAGATAACAGACGGTAGAGGGAAGCGGTATCCGTTGAGGTAACTCTTGCGCGCTCCACTGGCGCATCGGAAGCAAATGGCGCTGCTCATATTCCGTCCACATTTTTTGCAAAGCCAAGCAATGCGCTTGATAGCTGCTGCTCAGCTGCAACGACGCCAGTGAAGAAGTTGCGGGCAATTCTTTTCCTGCTAACAACAAGGCATCTTCGTTGTAGCCAGCGTAAATGGGTTTCACCGGGATGGCCCGCCGGACCTCTTGCGCCGCAAGCGAGGCTACGAGCAGGTAGAAGAAAAAAACAAATTTCACAAGAAGAGAATAGCCGCAAAGAACACAAGAAAAAACAATTAACCGCAAAGAACGCAAAGAGCGCAAAAAAATTTTGGCAGCAATTTGCTCCCCCAACTTCATGGAGTTGAGCACAAAATATCAACTAACGAAGTTTCATCTTCCAACTTTTTTGCACTTCTTTTTTTGCGTTCTTTGCGATTAATTTTTTTCTTACCCCCGCCGAAAAAGCGGATACAACGCCAGTCCAAAAAGAATCACACCGATGCCAATGCCGGATTCAAGCGGGTTGGTGCTGATCGTGTAGCCGAGTGCAAGCAGGCTGACGCCAATAAAAATAATTGATGGCAAGGGATAAAGCGGACAACGGAAAATTTCTTGTGATGCATCGGGAGCCGCGGCCTGTTTTTTCCGAAGTACCGAAACGCCAAAGACCGTCATGATCTGACAACAAATCAGCGTGAACTGCGAGCTCACCAAGACGATTTTAAAAGAAGAGGTCAAGAGCAAGAGGACCACCAAAACATATTGCAAGAGCATCGCGCGCACTGGGACATTAGTCGAGGAGACATGATCAAAGAAGGTCAGCGCTGGCAAATCTTTTCCCATCATCTGCGTGATGCGGGGGCCAACCCAGATCATGCCGCTTACGCCAGCCATGAGACCAAGAGCAATCAAGACTGCCATGACATTGCCGCCATGGGCTCCTAGCAAATGAGTTGCCACCACATGTCCTACATCAATCACGCCGCGCAATTCTTCACTGGGTGCGGACATTAAAAAAACAGCATTCATCGAAAGATAGATCAACGTTGCCAAGAGTGTTCCGATGATGAGAGAACGCCCAACTGTCTTGCGAGAAGAACTGACATCGTCAGCGATGTAGGTTGCCGAACTCCATCCGGCATAAGCGTAGTAGCAAAAAAGAAGCGTCACTCCGGAGCTTGGCAGAAAGAGCTCCTTGAGGGAGGAGGAGGTCGGAAGAAAAATGGTTGGTGATTGCGTCGCGTAGCGAAAGCCGAGAAAAATAATGGTGCCAACGAGAAGGAATTTCAGCGCGGTGATCGTATCTTGAAATCCAGCGCTGAATCCCAAATTGATCAAGTGAGTTCCGGTGATCACAGTTACCAAAGCAATCGCAATGAGCGTTGGAGGACATGAAGGAAAAATTCCAGAGACATATTTTGCAAAGGCCATACTTGCCAAGGCCGTTGGAGCGATCATGCCGCCATATTGCGTCATGATTCCGCCTGTGGTTCCCAAAGCAGGATGATAAATGCGCGAAAGGTAATAGTACTCTCCTCCGGAATGAGGCATGAGCGAGGAGAGCTCTGCATACGAGAGCGCGCCGCAGAGAGCACAGATGCCGCCGATCAGCCAGAGCGCTAAAATAGTAAAGTTGCTTGAAACCGAAAGAAGCTGCAATCCAAGATTGGTATAAATTCCATTACCAACAACAATGGCTAATACAAGGAAAACGCAAGTGATTAAGCCGACCTTGCGCGTAGAAGGAGGTACTGCAGACATAGAAAGGAAAGTAGCTTTAAAGAAGAGAAAGCAAAACAAAAAAGTTAAGGAAAAATTTTTGATGCCAGAATGCGGAAATCCCGAAGATCTTTTTATATTTCTGATTTTAAAATCTCCTCAATCTGTTCCGGCGAAAGTTGAGCGGCTGTGGCAATTTGTTCCAGAGGCAATCCTAAGCGATGAAAGTTTATGATCATTTCAGCTTTTCCTTCAGCTTTTCCTTCTCTCTTCCCATCGCTGTAGTAAGTGCGCCAAATGCTTTTCGAGTCTCTGTTATCGCCAACATAATGCTCGTATGCGGTACGTTCGGTGTCTGAAAGCTGAAGAACAGTGAGTTGTTCAGCAGCCTTTTGAATTCCTTGGGCCTTAAATTCAGGGCGGACCTCTGACTGTTGCAGCGCATAGATCCATTCATCAAGTGTGTCTTTAATTTTCAAATCAAATTCACTCACTTTTAAAACATAATATTCGGGAAATACTTTAGAAAGATGATCAATGAGCGCAGGATAATGTTCTTTTTCTTTGGGGCTCAGCTGCAAAATATCTTGCTTGTGAACGCCTTTAAAATCGGTCGTTCCATGATAGATGTAATCTTCTCCATGGCCTAAGTCGAAATAAACGATGTTGACGGAGATCACACGTGGCATAGTGCCATATTCTTCTCCTTCCTTGAGGTGCTCAGCAACTACTTTGGAAACACCATACAACATCCGCGAAAAAAAATCCCATTGGTGAGCGCACTGCACTTCGATGATGACTTTTTCACCACTCTTGAGTTGAGCCAAAACATCAACACGATTTGATTTATCTTTAGCATGGTTTTTATTCGACTCGCTTTCCAAGAGCGACTCGATTTTCACATCGGTGTGCAACAGCTCCGATAGAAAGCCTTCTAAAATCGGGAAGTTCGCCTTGTGACGCAAAAGCGTCTTGATCGCCCAATCAAATTGAATCAGCTTCTTTGGCTTCATAGGACCAAACAATCTACTGGATCCTGTCAAGAGATGTCAAATTGAATGAGAGTGGAAACGCGAAGATAAAATCAAAAACAAAAATAAATTTTTATGTAATGAACTGGCACCAAATGTGACGATCTATGGGACTGCCCCCTAGAGCCCCCTCAACATTGAAATAAGATATTCCTGTTTTTTCAGAAATGGCATATGAGTAGTGACAGCAAATTTTATTTTGGACAGCACGGCTTTTATTTCAGAATTTTTTCCTAACAAAACATGAACTGGTTCCTCTCCATCGTGCTCCTCTTTTTATCATTTGCTACTGCTCGTTCTCAGGCTGACACAGGGGTGCGCGTCGTCGTTTCTCCTTCTGTCACCATTGGGCAATATCTGACTTTTCTTAAGGCAGCAGCCTCACGCTCGGATTCTCATGAACTTTACTCTTCGAACATGGAGTGTCAAATCATCAGCAATGAATCATCATGGGGGAACAAATTTTACTATTTTGTGGCCAATGGAGCTTCAGCAGACCAGATGCTCATTGGCTACAATATTATGCAAGAACGTCGCTACTGTAATTGGATCGAACATGGCTCTCCTGAAAATCCAGCAGAAGCAGAAGCAAGCACCGAAACAGGGTCTTATGATTTGACAGGACCAGAAGTCGTCATCAATCGTGATGCAAAGCATCATCTTCATGAGGAAAGTGGAAATACTTTTGCTATCACCACAACAGTGAACAATGATTCTCCTCAAGAGGATGGCGCTTCGCCGTTAGCGATGTTTCGCTGGGGTGGAAGTGAAGAAAAGAAAAAAGAAGCTCCTCAGGATAAGCGGGCCGCTCTTCGCCGTGAAAGCGAAGGTAGTTCTACAGAATTAGTTTTACGCGGCAATCCATTGAGCGGCAATCCATTGAACCAAAAGTTGGCCAGTCGATCCAACCAGCCAACCAAAAACTCTAAGCAAGCCGCAGGCCGCAACGAGTGAAGAAAAAATTTCCAGAGAAGAAGCTAAAATACGAGATGAAAATAGACCGCGCTCTTGGGAGGAGCAATCCTACCTAGCGCATCTTGTGTATTTTGAAAGACGCCGTGATCAAGAAAAATAGGGGTATGCTGGTTTTTTACAGCCACTCAACCATAAAGTGATAGTCGCTTTCTGTTGAGTTCAGCGCTAAAACGCCAACGGAATTTTTATGAACAGGCCTAACGCCTGCCGGTGTTCCTGTGAAGATCACATCGCCTTCGCACAATGGAAAAAATTGACTCGCATAAGCAATTAATTCTTTCGGCTGAAACAACATCTTTCTGCCACAGCTCCGCTGTTTTTCAATCCCATCTAATTTGAACATAAATGGCGTATCGAGAAAGTCGCTCTCAGCAGCCTCAATCCACGGGCCGATAATACAGGCCGATGGGAAAACTTTACTGATGGTCCATGGATGCCCCCTTTTTTTGAGAAGGCCCTGCACTTCTCTTAATGTCATGTCCAACCCAATGGTATAAGCCCCAATCGCACTCTCGGCTTCTTCCAGCGTCATCTTGTAGCCACCTCTATTCAATTGCAGAACCAACTCGCATTCATAGTGTGTTTCCTCATCGGGAAGACTGACCTGTATCGTTTCTCTCCAGTGCGGACATTTTGTGAGAACACTTGGGGGTTTTAAAAAGATCACCGGCTTCGTCACTGGTGCATCACCGAGCTCGAGCCCGAATATTTCATACACTTCGTGACGAGACGCTGTGCGAAGGCTGATGGGACAAGGCACAACTTGAATTTTGACGCTGAGCTGTATGAGTACATACCGCCCAAGTCCAAATTCAAGTTTAACGCAGTATCCATCGGCCTTCCCGCAGGTCGCAGTAGACGGGTATGAAATATCCGGGCTAACATGTGATCTTGATAGTTTTTTCCAAAGCAAATGATTTTATCCATATTCTTCCAACTAATGAAGCACGTGTCATGCTGTTTTGCCAGTCTTGATCGCGCTGGCCCAGACCGCTTTGTTCCTTTTTCAAATCGGAAAGTTCGCTTTATGACGCAACAGCGTCTTGATCGCCCAATCAAATTGAATGAGAGAGAAAACGTAAAAACGAAAGCAAAAAATAATTTTTAAATTAATGCTATGGCACCAAATTATCGAAATAACGGAACCGACCCCTTTTTAGACCCCTTTTGACCCCTTTTCACTCTCTCTATTTCACTTATATTTCTGATTTCAAAATCTCCTCGATCTGCTCCGGCAAAAGTTGAGCGGCTGTGGCAATTTGTTCCAGAGGCAATCCCAAGCGATATAGGTTGTGAATCATTTCAGCTTTTCCTTCTCGCTTACCATCGCTGTAATAAGTACGCCAAACACTTTTTGCATCTCTGTTATCGCCAACATAACGCTCGTATGCGATACGATCGGATTCTGAAAGTTGAAGAATACTTAATTGTTCAGCGGCCTTTTGAATTCCTTGGGCCTTAAATTCAGGTCGGACCTCGGACTGTTGCAGTGCATAGATCCACTCATCGAGCGTGTCTTTAATTTTCAAATCAAATTCACTGACTTTTAAAACATAGTATTCCGGAAATACTTTAGAAACGTGATCGATGCGCGCAGGATAATGTTCTTTTTCTTTGGGGCTCAGCTGCAAGATATCTTTTTTGTGAACGCCTTTAAAATCGGTCGTTCCATGATAGATGTAATCTTCGCCGTGACCCAAGTCGAAATAAACGATGTTGACGGAGATCACACGTGGCATAGTGCCATATTCTTCTCCTTCCTTGAGGTGCTCAGCAACTACTTTGGAAACACCATACAACATGCGTGAGAAAAAATCCCATTGATGAGCGCATTGAACTTCAATGATGACTTTCTCTCCGCTCTTGAGCTGAGCTAAAACATCAACGCGATTCGATTTGTCTTGGGCATGCTTTTTATTCGACTCACTTTCCAAGAGCGACTCGATTTTCACATCGGTGTGCAACAGCTCCGATAGAAAGCCTTCTAGAATCGGAAAGTGACTCTTGTTTCGCAAAAGCGTCTTGATCGCCCAATCAAATTGAATCAGCTTCTTTGGCTTCATAGGACCAAACAATCTACTAGATCCTGTCAACGGATGTCAAATTGAATGGAAGCAAAAACTCGAAGACGAAAGCAAAATCAAAAATAATTTTTAAATTAATGCTATGGCACCAAATTATCGAAATAACGGAACCGACCCCTTTTTTTGAATCGGCGCCCCTTTTCCGACCCCTTTTTTCAAATTATCACGCAACGCTCAAATTATAAACAAGTTACTAAGTTTCCCTCAAAACAATCTCTTGAAATTTTGAGGCGTTTTCACAAAAAACCTCCGCATTTGACCTGTAGCTTCGTTTGTGGAGAGGGGTGCTATGTTCCTATGGCATGGAATGAGGTTGTTGCTACGTCGAATTTCCATTGAATCATCCAGATAATCAAGGAGTTGTCTGCAAAATAGTCTTGTCTGCTAGGTAAGGTCCCTCGCAATTTTCTCTGTAAAAATCGGTCAAATTTTCCTGTTGCCAGAGGCAATCGGAACAGGTTTCAGGCTGTAGAGAGCGCTCTTTTTGTGATTCTCAAAAGGCTACAGCATTTTTTAGCAGTAAATTCACAAACGAAGTGCAACAGGTGATTTAAAAAAATTCTATTGATTTTTTTTCGCAATAAGAGTCTTCTTGTCGAAGTCGTATTGGGAGTGGATGCCAACCATCTTAATGATGCTTCAAAAAACCGAACATACTGAGAGTGCTTTTTGCAACTATCCTAGGCTGCAACGAGCTGCAATGGCTCTTCAGCAGATGCTGAGAGAAAAGCCGGCGCTAGTCAGGGCTATTAGTGAAGCTGTGAAGACAAACAAAAAACCGTTTTACGAAGTGCAAGGACTAGGAGAGCCAGACATGGAGGCGCTTTATGCTAAGGCGTATGATTGCTTTGCTCGCGAAAAATACAAAGACGCGGTCATTTTTTTTGAGACCTTTGCGTTTTACAACTGCTTTGATTTGCGTGCATGGAAAGGTCTAGCTTCTTCCTTGGATCAACTGCACTTTTCCAACGAAGCCATCCTTTGCCATCATCTCACAGTGCGTTTAGATTCTGAAAATCGGCCGCCGATTTTTTATACTCGTGATTGCTATATTGCGCTTCATAAAATAGCAGAAGCATTAAAACATCTTGAAACAGAGGATCCTCTTGCGCAGCTCGTCGCCGCAGATTCTTCAAGCGCTCAAAAACCAGATTTTTTTTGCTACGAAGAGAAAAAACAGCAGCAGAGCAATTGGTAAATTTCGCAACTGCCAACCTAATTTTAATCATTAACAAAACTACAACAGCACACTATTACCGTTATGGACAACTTTAATCTTACTTCTGGCATTCCCACTCTTCCACCACCTGATCAAACAGGAGGTAGCATGGCACAACCAGGAACGACTGGGACGCCGACACCAGCAGCAGATAAGACCATGGGATCAATCTCGGGTGTTAGTGCCTCTAAGGGGGCATCGGATGCAGTAGGAGTTAATTCCCTCATTGTTGATCCACAAGTGCAAGGAGCCATGTCAACATCCGGTCTTTCTGAAATGGGAATGGATGCGGCAAGTGTTTTAGGGGCAGCTCCTGCGAGCATAGATCCTCAATCGATGGTAGCCTCCCTAGGAAATGTTGCTGATGATCTGGACAATATTAGCAGCATAACGAATACTTTTGCTTCGGATGTGAGTGGGCTGGCAGGTTCAGGTTCTGTAGAAGGAAAAATAAAAGGCGACGGAGGTGCTGACGGAGCAAAAAAAGGAGGGAAAGCTGAAGGCAAAGGAAAAGGGGGCGCAGGGAGCTCTGAACCTACTGCCGGGAGCAGTGTCTCTAGGGCAGAAAGCCCAACGGGGGAAACCATCACAACAGTGACATCCGAGACAGTGAGTTCTAGTGGAGCTGTCATAACCAATACATCGACAACAATGTCAGGCGGCGACGCCCCTCCTGCTAAGGATGGTAGTGGTAGCGGCGGCAGTACTGGTAGCACTGGTAGCACAGAGACCACTCCACCTCCTGATGATGGGTGCAATTTATCAACCATCATGGCTGAAATGGGGGAATTAACTAATCAGGAGAGTTTAACCATGGCTCAGCAACAAACCTCGATGATTGATGCGATTAGCCTGCAGGCGAGTGATACCATGGCTCAAGCCGCCGCTATGACCAAGGGAGCCTATATGATGATGAGCATGGCTACTGTTGGTCTCTCTGTAAGCATGGCGACTGCAGCTTATTCAGCGAGTGCCGTTGGAGCAGCTTCTGCAGAGGGAGATGATGCAGAGACTGCGTCAATGAGTGAGCAGGAGACAGCCTTAAACTCATCTGCGAAGCAGAGTTCTAGGATTACCGATGATGCTCTATCGACAAAAGATCCAGCTACTATAGCCAAAGCAAAAGTCTCTATTTCTGAGACGAGGACTTCAGCTGAACTGCAATGCGAAAAGGGGAATATTACTGAAGAGCAAAGAGATTCCATTACCGCACAAATGGATGCTAATTCAGCAGCATTGAAAAGTGCTGAGGCAGGGTATAAAACAGGGGATCCTGTTCCTACTGGATGGACTCGACCTAAAGATGAAGCTGGAAATTTCTTAAAAAATCCGGACGGAACAGATGTTTCCAATCCTCAAGAAGCTGCTGCTGCCTACAATGCTCAAGCAAAAACCATCCAGTCTGATCGGGAGGCTAGTGGCACCTCTATGGCTCAGCTTTCTAAACTAGGAATCAAGCCTGGCAGTAAGGTTTCTGATGAAGATGCTGAAAAGGCTATTAAGAGTAGTTGGAGTGACGATCAAAACGAACAATATAAGAAAGCTGTTGATAGTGGCGACACAGCAACACAAGCAAAAATGCTAACTAAACCAGCTGCAACTTTTAAAACCAATGTTGCCAATCTTAAAACCAATAAAAACTCCTCAGCTTGGCATCAAGCTTATCAAAATAAACTTCAACAGTCACAGATTTATGCAGGTGTTGGCACGGCCCTAGCACAAACAATGAATGGGGTTGGAAACATGGAAAATGAACTTTACCAAGCTAAAGGAACCAAAGATTCAGCTGCAGCTCAGGTAGAAGGCTCGACAGTACAATCAATGTCATCAGGAATCAGCAATACCGAGTCAGTAGCACAACAGATTCGTTCAAATTTAGCTGCCGTTGCTCAAGACATGTCGACCATGGTTAGTTCTACAAGGGTGTAGGTATTCATTTACATGAACGGATAGGAAGATAGGAGACGAGAGATAGAAGAGTCGTCTTGTATCGGTTCAGCAGAACGCTTTTAAAGGGGAAAGAGTGAAGCGTGTGGAAATAAATTTTTTGTATGCGTTCGGCTCACTGGTCAAAAAGGTGTGTTCATTTTTGAGTGAACAATCGCTACACCCCGACGTCATGCTCTAAATTCACAAACGAGTGCAATACCAACGATGCTCGGTGTTGCTATGGGAACAAACTATGAACAGCTCTCGCTGGAGGAGCGGTGTAAAATTTCCCTTCTTCGAGAAAAAGGGAAAACGATCCAGCAAATCGCGGCAGCTTTGGCTCGCTCGCCATCAAGCATTACTCGTGAAATAAAGAGAAACAGAGCCAAGGCGTTGGATTATGATCCTTACTATGCGCAACAGTTGTGAACAACAATTACTTTGGCATAAAATAAGCAGGACGATTCAAATTATAAATGTAATTAGCATTCTGTTGATTCAACACCTGCTGCTGTTGAGCTGCTTGCTGTTGTCCTCGATAGTTGAGTATCTGATTAGCATTAGCAGCTGGATTCCAGGAGCTAGAAGAGCCGCCGGCAGAGGAACCCGAGTAACCGCCAGAGTATTCGAGAGCTATACTACATTCTGTAAGGTGAGTGAGATGACTGCCATATGCTGCGCGTACAGCTTCGTCTCTATCTTTCTCTGAAAATGGCATGTTTTGCCAGACGCATTCTTCTATTTGTTGAAGAATGGGAGGATGTTCTTCAACGGCAAGTAATGCTAATTCAGCTTGCAAGAATTGCATAGCAGCCCATTGACGATCTTTCTGAACGCGTTGAATCAATGGTTGTTCTAGTTTTTGAACTTCAGTATTCCTATAATAGTCAACCATGGAGTGGATACTATGGCGTTTATAAAGATTTTTAATGTCAGTACCTAACCGGTTTAAATTTTCAAAAAAACGATTTTTCTCAAAAAGAGCATCACTATACCGAGTAAGTAGAGGTTTCTTGTCGCTTGCTTTAAAAGCTGGTTCAGGAGTATTTCCTTTCAAAATTGCTAGACGTTGTTTCAGCTCGCTCCGCTCTTCAGCTAGCTCGAAGTAACGATCCCAATGCTGCCAAAGTTCCTTGTTTATAATTTTAATAGCATCTCTAGCATTGACCACGGCTGCATGAATTTTGCTAACCTGCTCTTCCAGCTGCTCGATCTCGGTCATGAGAGGGGTCTTTATTTTTTCTGGAGTGGAGTGGTTGCTTTCCTCTCCGCTGGTTGAGCCGTCGGAATGGCTTCCAAGGCTCTTGGCTAGCAGTTGTTCCGGAGAAGAGTCTCCTTTGCCTCCTGGTTGGGTGGATGGAAGAGAAGAGGAGGCCGAACTTTCACGGCTGCCCACACCCAGGCGTTGCTGAGCCAGGGCCTTTGCTCTCTCTGCTGCGAGCTGTGCTTCGATTGCTTTTCGTTGAGCAAGTCCTGCGATTTTACCTTCTGCGGCTTGTTGTTGTCGTTGTTGTTCAAGACGTATCGCTCTAGCTGCTGCTTCTTCTTGTCGTCGTTGCTCAACAATAATAGGATCCTCGCTGGCAGCAACGCGTGTGTGATCTTGCTCTAAGGAACGAATCCGTGTGGTCAACGTGGCGATGGAGTTTTTTGCAGCTTCCAAAGTAGACATGTTCTGACGAATAAATTGATTTTTAGCTCGGATGGCATTATTATGAGCTGTTTCCAAACGATCTTTTTGAGCGAGAAGATTTCTAGAATGTTCTGTAAATCCAAAGCTAAAGCCAATGGAAGAAAGAGGATTCCTGTTATTAAAATCCTCAAGATCTGATTTCGTTTCGCTTACTCTACCGTCGTGTCCTTCCTTCTCTTTCTGAAGGCGATCTTGAGTTGCTTGATGAGAAGTAAGCTCCCGTTGTGCAGCAGCTATTTGCTCCCGAAGGTTGCGAAGGGTTTCTTTTTTTTGTCTTTCGAAGGGAGATTCTTGTGGAGGTTGTGGTGGAAGAGCGGGAGTAGCTTTAACTGGCGCTGGAAGTGAGACGGCGGGGGCTTTAACGGATGTTTGTTGCTGAGCAAGAACCCTTGCTCTAGCTGCTGATTCTTCTTGTTGTTGGCGTTGCAGAGCAAGGGTCTTTGCTCTCTCTGCTGCGAGCTGTGCTTCCGCTGCTTTTCGTTGAGCGAGTTCTGTAATTTCTCGTTGTCGTTGTCGTTCAAGAGCTGCGGCTCTAGCTGCTGCGGCTTCTTGCCGTCGTTTTTCAACAATAATAGGATCCTCGCTGGCAGCAACGCGTGTATGTTCTGCCTCTAATGATTGGATGCGAGAGGACAAAGTCGCAATGGGTTTTGCTCCAGCGACTATAGCAACAAATGTTTCATTAACGGACTGAGTTGTTGCTGAAGCAGCAGCATCACGCTTGGCTCTTAAGGCTTGAAGTTGGTAATATTCATCTGTTCCTGGAATACGAGAAGCGACTGGAAAGCGGGCTTTAAAATCATCAACCTTTTGCTGTGCAGCACGACTGTTTTGCTTCTGGTGCTCCAGTTCTTGCTGTAAAGGTTGAAGCCGACTCATTGTTGCTTCATGAGTAGGAAGCTCACGTTGTGCTGCATCTATTTGACAGCGAAGGTTACGCAGGGTTTCTTTTTTTTGTCTTTCAAAGGCAGATTCTTGTGGAGGTTGTTGTGGAAGAACGGGAGTAGCTTTAACGGGCGCTGGAAGTAAGACGGCAGCGGCTTTGACGGATGGTTGGGGTTGGCGCGGTTGTTCTTGAGGGAGGGAGGCAACGAGATGAGTTGCTGCTGGTTGTTGAGTTCTAACAAGGATCAATTCACCTCCTGATTTTAAACGCGTTGCCAATAAAGGAAAATCAGCCAGCTCAGCCTCAGTTAGTGAAGATACTCTTGCTTTATAAGCAGCGACAGCATCAGCAACGGTTGCTGGTCGAGGAAGGCCTGCTTTTCTGGCAAGTTTGGAAGTTATAGAAAAAATTTTAGCATCTGGGGTAAAAATGCGGTTGTCCTCTTCATAATCAAGCTTAGATCGAAAAAATTCATAACTAATATTACCAATAAGGTAATTTTCCTCCTCTTGAGAGAGCAACGGGAAATAAGGTCGCATTATGATGCGAATAGACTCATTCTCCGCCATTTCTTCAGAAGGTTGTTCGCTTGGTCCGTCGTTACTTAAATCTCCACGAGTAGCAATGCTCGCTCCATCGACTTGTAGATCGCTACTTTGATTATCAGGAGAAGTCAGCTCCCTTTGTCTGTGTTGTTGCTCAGCTTGCTGCTGCGCTTTCAGCCTGGCAGCTTCATCCGCTTTTGCTTGGTCAAATTCTTCCCCAAACATTCCGCTGCTAGAATGCATAGTAAACAGAAAACATCCAAGACTGATTAATAATATATTCCAAGCAAAATGGTTTTTTGTTTTCATAGGAAGTTGATATAACTTCCTCGAAGTTAAAATATTATTTTAGAAATGCAACAGAAAAATTTTTAGTATCATTTTACAATTTCAACGGAGTGGCGCACATCCGGACCAAGCGGAAGACTTAAATGGTGGAAGAAATTTTCTCAAGTTCTGACATGAATTGGTTTTCAAGAGCGGTTATTTCCGCTTTAAGATCTTCTCGGTCCTCGTCTGATACGGTGGGACGTTCTTTATTCGTCCGTTCAATCTCTTTCACCCGTGCAACTAAAGGGTTTATTTTTTCAGCTGGAGGATTAGGCTTATCAAGCAGGGTTAGAAGTTTTGTGAGGCTTTCTAATTGGTTCTTTAGATCAGTTATATATCCAGTTGCACCGCTATCACTTATTATCTTCTCTTTTTTCGCTTCTATTGTTTCTTTCATCTTTCCTGCAAAAGCTTTCAATGCATCGATATCTGCCTTAGAGGGTGGTGCAGATAAACCACCAGCAGCACTTACTGCGGAAGAAGAGGTTGGAGCAGCCTTGGGAGCAGGCAGGTCGACACTTTCATCGTCCGGAAGAGGAGTTGCTGCGGCACTTGTAGGTGACGTTAAAGATTTGTCTTTTCCTGGTATTGGTGGTTGCAGTGCAGATGGGTTAGGTGGCGCAGAAAAAAGAAGTTCGCTGATTTTAGCTATGATGGCATCATCTGCTTCTTGAAAGGCTGCGTTGGCTTGTGTCAGGTCATCTGCTGTAATTTTTGATGTATAGCCTTTAGGAGCGTTGTCAACATGGCTACGTAAGTTTTCCAAAAGAACCTGCTTTTCTTGTGCTATCTGAAACAAATCATTGAGTTGGTTTACCTCTTCTGGAGTTAAGGAGCTTAGCTTGTCAGAATCAAGAAAATCCAAAATAAGGTTTTTCGGCATTAAGAGGTCAAGACGCTTCTCTCTAGTATCTTCTCCCGTTGGCAATGCACTTAATTGGCGATCTCTATAAGCTATGTTGGAAATTAAATTATTTTTCAATGCGTGGCGGTTTCTTAGACGGAAGATCTCTTTCATCACGACCTTGTCTGCCGCTTCAAATGCCAGTTTGGCTTTTGCAATATCATCTTCAATTTTTGCGATAGAAGAAGGGGTGCTGGGTGTCTCTTTAAGAGTTTCGTTAAGCTTGGTTAATATAGCATGTTTTGAGGATGCGGCCTTGAATAAATTATTGAGATTGTCTGCCTCATCCGCTTTTAGCGAAGATAATCCTCCGGTAGCTTGGAATGACCTGATAGCGGTCATATCGGATTTTAGCCTTGCTTTTTCATCTTCCGTTTTTGCAGGATTACTCAATTGCACGTGTCGGTAATGTAAGTTTGCAGCAATATTACTTCTTAGTTCTGTATGAGGTTTTTGAATGTCGTTGAGGAGCTTTTGGACTTCTTGTTCAGCAGCAGTGGCAGCGCTTTTAGACGCAGCATCTTTTGCAGCAAAAGCTTTTATTATTGAAGCCGAGCATCCTACAGAAGCTTCTTCATCACTTGCTGCAACGAGACACTTCAGATGAGCATGGTCTAAAGCTTTTTTAAACAGACTATATTTTTCATGCTGTTCTTTCGGAGAAAGAGAACTCTTGCTCAAAGCATCTAAATAATCAACGTGCAGCTGTTCGAAATGAGTATCAGCTTTAGACAAATTAAATTTAATCTGTGCTTTAAGAGATGCCTTATGGAGAGTAGCTCGTGTATTGAACCGGTAGACAGGGGTTGCTTCAAAAGCTTTGTCTGCCTTTGCTAATTCACCACAACTATTTTTTTGTTCTACCTGAGCTTGTTCATGTGCAGCCTTTGCAGCAACACTACGAGCTCTAATATCAAATGTTATTTTGGCCTCGGGACCTGCAGAAGGGTCGACTGAGGCGATCGAATGGCCATCGTCAGTGATTACGGATGTCGAGTCTGTAGTGGTTATGGGGCTGGCAGACCTGCTAGTAGCGGCGCTAGCAGCAACCGGTTTTTTAGAAGGACCCGAAGATCCTCCTAGCATCGTACTAGAAAAAAAATCGCCTAAAGCACTCAATCCAGTAATTAGGTGATCCATATACCCCCTCTTCTTTATTCCTAAATCAATTGTGAATCAATGGAAATTCTCAACTACGAAATTTTGTTTTAAAAACCGGATGTAGCACGAGGCCTAAGGCGATTAAGAAAAATCCCCACAAGGCGTCTTGAAAGTTAGTGGTGATGGTGTAGATCAGGGCGGAGATGCTGATGGTCGCAAAAAGAAGTGAGGGGACTGGATAAAAAGGGCAAGGAAATTTTCCTGCTGCGCAGGCCAAGGGGTCAGTTCCGTGATTTGTTAATTTTGGTGCCACAGCATTACGTTTCTCTCTTCGACGGAGCACGATGATGCCGAGTACGCCGAGCAGCAAGCAGAGCTGGATCGGAATCTGCGTGGCGATGAGGAGCATTTTAAAAGACGAGGTCAAGAGGACGACGATGATGAATCCATATTGCAGGAGTGTCGCGCGCCACGGAATGTTATTGGAGGAAGTATGACTGAACCAGAAAAGCGCAGGGAGATTTTGTCCCATGACTTGGGTGATGCGAGGTCCGATCCACGTCATGCCACTCACGCCAGCCACGAGGCCTACTGCGATGAGCAAGGCCATGATTTTTCCGCCAGCAGTGCCGACCAGATTTGTTGCAACAACAGTTCCAACGTCAATCACGCCGCGAAGATCCCCTATTGGGGCGGAGAGCAGGAAGACCACATTCAAGAGTAAATAAATTAAGGCGACTAGGAGTGTTCCAATGACGAGGGACCAGCCGACGGTTCGTTGAGAAGTGGCCACATCATCCGCAATGTAGGCTGTTGAGTTCCATCCCGAGTAAGCGTAAAAGCAAAAAAGGAGCGCGACGCCGGAGTTGGGTTGGAGTAGTTCATGCCAGGTCGCAGAAGAAGGGAGCAGCACGCGAGGAGAGATCGAGGCATAGCGAAATCCCAGATAGAGAAAGAGGGCGATTAATCCAAACTTGAAAATAGTGATGATGTCTTGAAAAGCAGCACTGAACGAAAGATTAAAGAGGTGAGCGATCGTGACGAGCGTGATGAGCATGATGGAGGCGCCGAGCGGCGAGCAGCTTGGGAAGCAGGCGTGGAGGTATTTTCCAAAGGCCATGCAGGCCAGCGAGATTGGCGCGACGAATCCGGCGAAGAGCGTGATCACGCCAGCCATAGTGCCAAGAGCGGGATGATAAATTTTTGAAAGATAATAATATTCTCCGCCCGAATGAGGGAGTCGTGCCGCCAGTTCAGCATAAGAGAGCGCGCCGCAGAGAGCGCAGAGGCCACCGAGTCCCCACAAGGCCAAGATCGTGAATCCATGCGAGATGGTGAGGAGTTGCAGGCCCAGGCTGGTGTAGATTCCATTGCCAATCGTGATGGCGACGGTCAGGAAAATGCAGGTGATGAGACCGATTTTCGGTCGCGCATGAGAAGTGGAAAGAGGGGGCGCCATGAGGAAAACGGGTTGCAGGTTACAGCGAAAAAATTAACAACAAAGGTAAAAAAAATTAAAAAAGAATAGCCACAAAAGAACACAAAGAGCACAAAAAAGATATTATTTTCTTTGTGCTCTCTGTGTTCTTTTGTGGCGATTTTCCCCCTCTCTCAATTAAACCGCAAGACCATCAGATACTCATTAAAAAAACGGCCTTCATATTTCAACGAGCGGAGTTCGGTTCCATAGACTTCAAAGCCGTGACGTTGGTAGAGGTGCACGGCGGAGGCATTGGAGCTGACGACCTTGAGGTGCAGTTGGATGACCCGTTTTTTGGCTTCTTTAATGACCTCTTCTACGAGCTGATATGCGGTTCCTTGCTGGCGCTCATTGGGAGTGACATAAACACTGAAGAGGACGCCGCGATGTTTTTCCTTGGCCAATTCCATTTGGAAAAAACCAGCCGTCCCAATCAGCCGGTCATCAATAAAAGCGCCGAAGATGACATTTCTCGTGATCCAATCTTGGAACTGACGATCGGATAAACCGCACTCCTCTTCAAAGGAAGAAGCGAAGGCTTCGGGGCAAAGCAAGATCGATTCTTTGCGGAGTTCTTTCCAGCGAGCCCAGTCGTCAAATTGTAAAACGCGAATATTCATAGTTAGAGCTTTTCCAGGAAAATAATTTTTTGGAAAGCTATAAGGTTACAGGTTGCAGGTTACAGGTTACAGGTAAAAGTTAGGGCTTCACTAAAAATGATGAACATAGCACATGAGTTTGCTCATGCTGCAAGAGCCATTCTTTCCGGCGGAGGCCGCTTCCGTAGCCGCCGAGTTTGCCGCCGGTTGCAATCACGCGATGGCATGGGATGACGATGGCAAGAAGGTTGGCGCCGTTGGCATTGGCGACGGCTCGCACAGCCGCTGGGTTGCCAAGAGCGGCAGCTTCTTCTTTGTAGCTCTGAGTGGTGCCGTAAGGAATTTTCAAAATTGTTTTCCAGGTGGCTTGTTGAAAGTCAGAGCCAAGCATGCGATAAGGAGTTTTGAAAATAAACCCCTTGCATAACTCTACTGCTGACGTGCCTTGCGGTGTCGCTCCGGTGCTCGCTGCTCGAGTATTTACATATACACTCCGCTGCTGCGCGCCGGAGGCTCCTGGCACTGCATTGCCAGCAGCGAGTTCTGCAAAGGGTTTAACATCCAACCGTCCTAAAAAATAAGTTTCCAACTCTCGTTCGATTGATTGAAGAGGTGCGCTAGTTCCAGGCTGGAGTTTCGAAGAACGCTCGCGGAGAATTTTTTTAATTTTGCGTTCGAATTTCGCAAACGAAAATGGCTCGTGTTGGAAAAATGCTGCCGGAGAATCATGATCCCAGCGTTCCTCTTCGATTTCCCAAGGGCCGAGGCTGTGTCCCCACGCTGCGAACTTTTGGTTGAAGCGCGTGATCATTTCACGATTCACAAAATCCAAAAAAAGGAGCGACTCTTCATCCGCAATGGCGAGCATGATGCCGAGTGGGGTTTTTAGTTGAGTTGCATGAAGGAGATGATCAGCCATGGCTTTCGATGATGAGTTTTTTCACCTAGGCCGTCAATTTCATGCTAACCATAGGGGTCAGTCCTGCCTTTTGTAACATTTGGGAATTTATTTTTGTAAATGTTACAAAAGGCAGGACTGACCCCTATGGTGACACTATGGTGATTTTAAAAAATGGAAGCCACTCTGGATTGCTCCTACGAAGAGAATTGTCCATGGAATTACACCGAGAGCAATGGCGAGAAAAATTTTCTGCGGCTTGATGCCGAGTGTTAAGAGGAGCAAGGCTGTGAGCTGCGGGCCGATGGTGATCGGAGCGATGAGGCCGAGGCCGATGACGCCGTAGCGGTCAAAGATCCGCCAAAATAATTTCTGAGGATCTGGCGTGAAAGAAAATTTCCATTTTTGACGCAACCATTCTTGAGCAGGAACGCCCAATAAAAGAATGAGAGCTCCTCCCGCTGAGTAGCCGAGCCAAGCGGCCGCTGCAGCAGGCCAAACCGGCGCTCCTAGGGCGACTCCAGCTGGAATGGCGCTGATGAAGTAGAGAAACCCAAGTCCAAAAGCGGTGAGGAGCGAAGACATAATTAAATAATTAACCGCAAAAGAACAGAAGGCAAAGAAGAGAATAGCCACAAAAGAACACAAGGAACACAAAGAAAAATTAAAGAGCTTCCAATTTTTGCATTCCTCTTTTTTTGTGCTCCTTGTGTTCTTTTGTGGCTATTTCTTTTTCCTTCCTACAGCAACAATCTGCTCGGACATTCCAGCAGTTGCCGTAGCACACCGAGATATTCCGCAGCGACAGCTCCGTCGACGACGCGATGGTCGCCGCTCAATGTTAAGTTGAGGCGTTGGCCGATGACAATTTGATCATGTTCGTTGACGACGGGCTTTTTCACAATCGCTCCGACGGCCAGGATCGCGGCTTGTGGAGGGTTGATGATGGCACAGAATTGATCGATGCCAAAAGCTCCAAGATTCGAGACGGTGATCGTTCCGCCGGCATATTCTTCCGGTTTTAATTTTTTGTCGCGCGCGCGCGTCGCCAAATCTTTGACGGCAGCGCTCACTTGGGCGAGTGATAATTTTTGCGCATCGCGAATAACCGGTGTCACTAAGCCATCTTCCACGGCAATAGCGACAGCGAGGTTGACGCTTTCGTATTGAAAAATAACGCCGTTGCCAAACGCAGCGTTGACTTTCGGTTTTTCCATCGCAGCGCGTGCTGTCGCGAGGAGGACGATGTCGTTAAAAGTAATTTTCGTTCCGGTGGTGTTGAATTCTTTGCGGAAGGCAACCATCGGAGCTGCATCAATTTCAATCGAGAGATAAAAATGAGGAATTTGGGTTTTGCTCGCGAGTAAACGTTGCGCAATCACTTGGCGCATGTTGGAGAGAGGGATTTGGGTCTCAGGATTTCCAGTAATCGGGGTTGGCATGATCGCAGGAATGCCAGGAGCCCCGCTAGCAGCTGGTGCAGCGCCGGTCAAAGGTGCATTCACCACATCAGCAGCAATGATGCGGCCGCCAGGGCCAGTTCCTTTTCCAGTCAATCCTCCTAATGCGAGACCGCGAGAAGCTGCAATCTTGCGAGCCAGCGGAGAGGCTTTGATGCGCTCAGAGGAAGTAGTTCCTGTTCTGCCTGGAATAGCGGAACGAGAGCGTCCTGCGAAAAGAGGTGAAGTGGCGGGAGCTGCAGCAGCAGGAGCAGTGGCCTTTGCAGGGCCTTGAGCAGGAGTTCCAGGGGCGATGGCAGTTTCATTTTTGCCAAGGATTAAAGCGATCGGCGCACCAATGGCAACCTTGGCGCCTGCAGGAACAAAAAGTTCGGTGAGGATTCCCTCTTCGAAGGATTCCATTTCCATGGTGGCCTTGTCGGTTTCGACTTCAGCAAGGAGATCGCCAATTTCGATCTTGTCTCCTTTTTGTTTGCACCAGCGAAGGAGGGTTCCTTCGGTCATGGTGTCGCTCAGTTTGGGCATCGTAATTTCGGGCATAAAAACAGGTTGCAGGTTGCAGGTTACAGGAAACAGAAAAAATCAGAACAAGGTTAGTGCTTTAGCAACGACACGTTCTGCTGTTGGCAATTGGAGTTTTTCCAATGGCATGCTGTAGATGGCGGGAGCATCGAGCGCCGTGACTCGCGCAACAGGAGCGTCGAGTTCATCGAAGGCTTGTTCCGCGATGAGGGTTGCAATTTGAGAGCTGATGCCGCAGAAAGGTTTGCTTTCGTCAACGAGGAGCGCGCGGTGTGTTTTGGCAACGGAGTTTAAAATGGCTTCTTCGTCCAGCGGGCGGATCGAGCGAAGGTCGACGACTTCGGCAGAGATACCATGTTCGGTTGCAAGAATTTCAGCCGCCGCGAGTGCCGTCAGTACTGCTCGACCATGAGCGATGAATGAAATGTCAGTTCCCTCGCGCTTGATATCAGCGACGCCAAGAGGAATCGTGTAGGAACCTTCCGGAACTTCTCCAATGTCACCATAAAGAAGCGTGTTCTCCATGAAACAAACGGTATCGTTGTCGCGAATCGAGGAAATCATGAGGCCTTTGGCATCGTAGGGAGTCGCCGGGGCAACAACTTTGAGGCCAGGCGTGTTGGCCAAGAAATTTTCGGGCGTGTGCGAGTGCGTGGCGCCGACATTGGTTCCGCCATTAGCTGGGCCGCGGATGACCATTGGTACATTGATGAGTCCGCCCGACATGTAGCGGACGCAGCCAGCATTGTTGATGATTTGATCAAAGCCGACGTAAGCAAAACTCCAAAACATCAACTCCACCACTGGCCGAAGCCCCATCATGGCCGCGCCAACGCCAAGTCCAAGGAAGGCTGCTTCGCTAATCGGTGTATCGACGACGCGTTTAGATCCAAAGCGTTCCCAAAGTCCTTCGGTCACTTTGTAGGCGCCGTTGTACTCGGCAACTTCTTCGCCCATGAGGAAAACGGATTCATCGCGGGTCAGTTCTTCCGCAAAGGCTTCGTTGAGGGCTTTTCGATAGGTGATGAGAGGCATGAAAGAAAGAAGGGCTACAGGTTACAGGTTACAGGAAAAAAACTGTTTTAAAAAAGATAGAAGATGGGAGGTTACGCCTGATCGCTAAAAAAATGTGTTCCTTGATCGATTTGTGAATAGACATCCTCAAAGATGCTTTCAGGATCGGGCCAAGGGCTCGCATCGGCAAAGGCGATGGAGGCTGCTGCTTCTTGTTTGGCGGCATCATCAATCTCCGTAATTACGGCCTCGGTGACGACTTTTTCTTGAAGAAGTTGTTCTTGCCAGAGTGTAATCGGATCGTGATTGGCTTTGTAAGCTTCGATTTCTTCGGCAGTGCGATATTTTTTGGCATTAGCATCAGCAATGGAGTGGCCGTAGTAGCGGTAAGTTGCGACTTCCAAAATGCATGGTTTGGATTCCTTGCGAGCTCGTTCCATGACGTGATGGAGTTTGGCGCGCAGTTCGTAAAAGTTGCTTCCGTTAGCCGTGTCCCAAGCCATGTTGTATCCCTCAGCGCGCTCGGCCAAATAATTTTTGATGGAAGAAGAACGTTCTAAGCTCGTCCCCATCGAGTAGCCATTGTTTTCAATGATGATAACGAGGGGAAGGTTGAAGAGAGAGGCGAGGTTGAGTGATTCGCTGACGGGGCCTTGATTGACGGCACCATCTCCTAAAAAAGCGAGAGCACAGCCAGGAATATTTTTGTATTTTAAAGCAAAAGCGAGTCCAAGACCGAGGGGAATTTGTCCCCCTACAATGCCGTGGCCGCCCCAATAATGTTTGTCGGGAGCAAAGAAGTGCATCGAGCCTCCTTTACCCTTGGAGCAACCAGTGGCTTTCCCAAAAAGTTCGGCCATGCATTCTTCCATGCCCATGCCGACGGCGAGAGCATGTCCATGATCACGATAAGCCGTGATCATTTCATCCTGGCCATTCATGAGGGATGCTGCCGCAACGGCAACCGATTCCTGGCCGATGTAGACGTGAAGGAATCCCCCCATTTTATCTTGTTTATAAAAATTGAGAGCCTGCTGTTCAAAGCGACGGATTCTGAGCATCTCACGCAATGCAGCGATCTTCTGCTCGGGCGTGAGAGCGGCGTTGATCGGGGCTTGAGCGGCTTGCTCGCCCTCATGCATTGGAGGAATCTTAGTCGTCATTCAGGATTTATCGTTAAAGGGGAAGAATTATCGCGGATTTGCAAAACAAGTTCAAGTTAAGAAACGACGATGATCTCTCTTTGCATGAAGAACTCTAAAAATGATAATTTCGTGGTCTTCTAATCGATAAAATACTTTATAGGGAAATCGAGGTAGCATCACTCTCCTAAAATTTTTATAATATCGAGAAGAAACTTTGCTGTGGTCTTCAAGTCGAGTTAACAATCGTTCAAACGTAGCTAAAAAGTCGGCTCCAAGTGTTGGTTCCTTTGTTTTGTACCATGAACTTGCTTCGAATAAATCTTGTTCTGCCAGTTGTCGAAGGATGATTCTCTTTCTCATAATTGAGAGAGAATCCGTGCTTTTACATCCTCCCAAGACGAGCCGCTGTTAGGGTTGGCTTGATAATCTGCCTCAGCTTGGTCTAGGAGATATTTTTCTTCCTCTGAAGGTTGTTGAGTAGAGAAAAAATCTTTTTCTTCTAGCTCCCAAAGAAACGAGAAAATTTCAAATCTTTCGTCAGTATTTAACTTTGGCAGCTGATCTAATATTTCTGCTTTGCTCATGTGCATGATGCTAAATAAACCAATTAAAAAACCAATACTATTTTTTCCTGTAACCTGTAACCTGCAACCTGTAACCTTCCCCCATGATCCTCATCATCTCTTGTAGTCATCATCCCGATAGTCGTTCACGTGTGCTCGCGCATGCAGCCAAAGAAGCGCTTCTGGCCGCAGGAGAAAAGGTCGACTTTTTTGACCTTCGGGAAGTTGATCTGCCGCTCTGCGATGGGCATTCGACGTACGAACATCCTTCTGTGATCGAAGCACAGGAACGGGTAAAAAAAGCGAAAGGCATTCTCCTTGCGGTTCCCATTTACAACTACGCTGTCAATGCGGTCACCAAAAACTTCATCGAGCACTCTGGTAAATCATTTCAGGGAAAGCCAGTGGGGCTCCTCGCTGCCGCTGGTGGAAAAGGAAGTTACATGGCGCTGCTTCCTTTTGCAGGAAGTCTGATGATCGATTTTCATTGCTACGTCTTGCCTCAATTCGTTTACGCCACGAGCGATCAAATGAACGAGACCGCCGTTACTGACGCTGAGTTGCAAGAGCGGATCGACAAGCTGGCAGCTGATATTTCTTGGCTTGCGGAGGCGGTGGAGAGGAAGTAAAGAGTGGCTTTCTCTTGACAAAAACTCACTAAGTGGGATGATCCCACCATGGTTTTAACATTAGATGCTAAACGGCGGCTGACCTTGCCTAAAGAATTTAATGCTGTTCAAGCAGGTGATTATTTTGATGCCTCATTTAATGATGAGGAGCAGATTATTATTTTCCGCAGGCTTCCTTCAAAAGAAAATTGGTTGCAGGTCTTAAAAGAGTGTCCTGTTTCTATGGATGATATTCCTGCTCGTAGTCGTGCTATGCCCAAGAAAATAAAATTGTGAATTGGTTATTAGATACGGATGTACTAAGTCAGGCCGCTAAAAAAACGGGAAACCGTAATGTCATAGCATGGATGAAGCAAGAGCAATCGCGTTGCTATACGAGTGCCGTTGTTATTGCGCAACTCGCTTATTGGATAAGAACTAAAAAAGGTACTTCTCGTCAAGTTTTAGAGAAATGGTTATCGCGGCTTGTGGCAGCTCTCGATGGACGCATCTACAGTTTTAATGTTAGCGTTGCTCATACATGGGCTGATCAAAAATGGCTTTTTGAGCAAGAAGGTCATCCCATGCCTATCGAAGATAGTTTAATTGCTGCAACGGCACGAAAACATAATCTCATTATTGCTACTGGTAATGAAAAAGATTTTTGTCGGTCAGGACTTAAGGTTTTTAATCCATTCAAAATAAATTAATATGTCTGCATCTTTATCCCAACTCCAAGCCATCTATCAAACACCTTTGTTTGAACTCATCGATCGTTCTCATCATGTTCATCTGAAACATTGGAAAGACAGTACGGTGCAACTTTGCACGCTCTTGAGCGTGAAGACAGGAGGATGCAGCGAGGATTGTGGGTATTGCTCTCAAAGCGCGCGTTACAAAACGGGATTGAAGGCAGAGAAGTTGATGACTTGCGAGGAGGTGTTGCCTCTAGCGGAGCAGGCGCGGGAGAATGGAAGCACGCGTTTCTGCATGGGAGCGGCTTGGAAGGGAGTCAAGACAGGCGATGCCAAATTTAATGAGATGCTCAAAACGATTCGTGAAGTGAGCAAGCTCGGCATGGAAGTTTGTGTCACATTGGGGCAGCTCGGTGATGAAGAAGCGCGCCAACTCAAGGAAGCTGGTGTGACTGCTTACAATCATAACATCGACACTTCTCCCGAATATTATTCCAAAATTGTTACATCACATACTTTTGATGATCGGTTGAAGACGATTGGAGCTGTGCAGCGCGCAGGCATGTCGGTCTGTTGTGGCGGCATCATTGGGATGGGAGAGAGCGAAACCGATCGGTTGAAGATGCTCGAAGTGCTCTGCAATCTTGATCCACAGCCTGATAGCGTGCCCATTAATTGTCTGATGGCGATGCCAGGAACTCCTCTCGGAGATCAGACGCCCGTCGATATTTTTGAATTAGTGCGGCTGATTGCAGTAACGCGGATCGTCTTGCCAAAAGCACGCGTTCGTCTTTCTGCGGGGCGTACTCATTTGACTCGAGAGGGGCAAGCACTCTGCTTTTTTGCAGGAGCGAATTCTATTTTTTATGGAGACAAGCTCCTGACGGCTGACAATCCAGAAACCAATGATGATTTAGCGTTGCTCGAGGAGTTAGATTTGGTAGCTCTGGAGCCTAAAAAGGCTGAGGGCTGAGGGCCGAAGGTTAAATTACCTGGCCTTCCACTAAGTCTTATAAAAATCCAGTGCAAACGACCGTGATGAAAAGCAACACGAGTGGCATGAAAAATTTCCTTCAGCCTTCAGCCTTCAGCCTTCAGCCTCTCCTTGCCTCTTCGCCACTCTACGGAATCCTCGACACGGGATATGTTGCTCCTGCTGACATCGGCGCCATGGCTCAGAAGCTGCTTCGTGGAGGGATTCGCATTTTGCAACTGCGTGCAAAAAAATCTTCGCAAGCTGAGATCTGTGCGATGGCGCGACAAATTCTTCCTCACGTCCGAGCTGCTGGCGGAATTTTTTTGATCAATGATCACCCTCATCTTGTTCAGGTCATTGGAGCCGATGGGGCTCATATTGGTCAAGATGACATGACGGTTGCAGAGGCACGACAGTTGGCGGGAGAGAACGCTATTATTGGACTTTCGACTCACTCGCTGGAACAAGTGGAGCAGGCGGTGTTGCAACAACCTGACTACATCGGCTTCGGGCCGCTTTTTGCCACGCCCACGAAGCCTGATTACAAGGCGATCGGACTGGCTGATATTGAGAAGGCTCAAGCCATGGTTCCTTTTCCTGTTTTTTGTATTGGGGGAATCACCGGAAAAACAGTGTCACAAGTCGTAGCAGCAGGAGCTCAGCGTGTCGTTGTTGTCTCCGATCTTTTGAAGGCAGAGGATCCGTGCGCAAAAGCGCGGGAGTTGTTGAAGCTTATTAAAAAATGACGCTATCATTTTTGGAGAGATGACTTAATACCAGGAGTCGGTTCTTTTGTGCGCGGATCAAGCAAAGGAATACTTTCGTTAGGATGAAGCGCGTAATCTTTGTAACGTTCATTTTCATCTTCTGCTCGAAAGCGCATGGAAGAAATTTTATCTCGAACTCCTTGGACAGCTATTGAGGCTTTTGCTAATCCAGATTGTATCGCTTTGGAGAGTTCATGAGGCGGGATGTAACCTTCAGGCAAATCTTCAATGGCATTTCGGGTTGGGTCAGCAAGAGAGGCCTGGTATTCATAATCTTCACCTTGTGCATTTCCATGAATGGTTCCTGTCGATGCAAAAAGAATACAACGCAATGTTTCAGCATCTAAAGAGGCACCTGTATCAATACGATAAAGCAGATCGGGATGACAATTAACGGAAGGTTTTCCATACGATTTGGCGCATTTTATGATCAAATTTTTTACAGCTTGCAGCGCGGCTCGATTTTCTTCGGCTTCTTTTTGGGAGCCGAAATCGATGATCATACTAGGAGCTCCAACCATGGAAAATTTTCCCGTGGCTTTGTCTTGTTGAAGAATCAAGCGAGAATCATTCGGATATTTTTTTAAAGCATCACGACAATCTTCTAGCGTGATAGAAGGAACAGAAGGGGAAGTGGTGATATTCATATTGGTAGGGAGTTGATCATCCTGACTAAAATCTATTTCTCGACAAGATGCAATATCAGAAGATCGGGGGACGAGACTGGAAGGATTTTCAACCTCAGTACTGCTCGGTTGTTGCTCCCTCATTTCAGGTGGTCTTCTTTTAAGAATTTCTTGAGCAATAAATCTTCCAACTCGTTCCATGGCTGAAGAGGAATTCAAAAAAAAGAGCGAGTAGCAAAAAATGAGGCAGAAAGATTTTTCAAACATGAATGATGAGGAGGAGTAGCGAGAACAACGGGAATGAGCGCTCTCTTGTTGAGAAAGGGAATCTTTGATAGCATCTCTCATTTCGTATGGAATCCAAATATGAGAGACTCTCCAACGTAGCTCTTACCTATGCTAATGATGTGGTTATGGATGGAGCAGGAGCGCAGCTGCATCGCATCTATACTATTTACGCTCTCTCGCGGTATCTAGGAGTTAGTTATTTTCACTCGCCCCTTTTTGAACTGGGGTATCAAGGCCTCTCGGCTCTGGAAAAAAATGAGCAAGATTCGAAGATCGTGGAACGGTACAACAACCTCTTCACACTTCCCTCAGATGGGGTTGTTCCCAAAAGTGCCGTCGTTCATTATCTCATGAATGCTAATCTTGATTTTATTAATAATCTGAAAAAGGAAGCGCAACATAGCGATGCCTTTCATTTGGTTAAAATGGTCTTCACTCATCCTGCCGCTGATCATTTTCCAGAAATGCTGCGTCATTTGAAAACGGTTTCTCCTTTTGAAGCCGCCCCCTCGCCAGTTTTTAGAATTGCGATCCATGTAAGGCGCGGAGATCTTTTTATTGCAGATGCGGAACGGGCGTTGCCCAATTCCTACTACATGATCCTTCTTCAAGAAATGATAAAAACATTGCGACGACTCGGTATTTCTTTTGTTTGCGAGCTTTATACCGAGCTTCCGTCAGCGCCTTTCATAGTGACTCCAGGTCATTACGGAATGGCAACAAGAATCAAGAAAGACATCATGATCGCTCCTGAGGCTAATGACATCAAAGAATTTGATCAGCTTCCTCACTTAAAAAAATGCATCAATGGAGATCCGATTGAAACCTTGCGCGCTATGGCAACAGCTGATCTTTTAATGATGAGCCGTTCCGATTTTAGTTATACAGCTGCTATCCTCAATAAAAAGGGGATTATTGTTTACCATCCTTTTTGGCATGGAACCCCTATGGAATGGCTCGATGGAAGCCATCAGCGCTCTTTTTCGGAAAGATTATTCGAGGCTTGCAGCCGCTGGTTGAAAGAAAGGCAATCTTAGATTCTATTTAATGGAAACGGTATTATTCGGGATTTTGGCTTATCGATTGATAGGTCTTGCCGTTGATGTTGCGAGACAACAATCCGGTTGTTTCTGAAGGATATGCATCGGAAGAAAGATCTGGGTCCTCGTCTTTTTGAAAAGTGGTACGCAGCGCAATTGCTAAACGGTCCTTAACGGCGATTGATTCTTGGTGAGCAGCATGTTCAGCCTTTTCTAAGGCGGCTAATTGAAGCGCAGAACTGCCACGGACTGTAGATATGTTTCTTTTCTCGAGCGCTGAAAGTTTCTTGTGAGTCGCTTTTGTCGTTTCATTAACCCTAGCTTCAGCCGCCTGAACTTGCTGAGTGAGTGCTTGGATTTGAGGATCACTCTCAAGTGCAACAAAGTCGTCTTCTTTACTTTTTAAGACTTCTGTTGTCGTGAGTATTGCATCAAGATTTTTACTACTCAAAGGATGAGCGATAGCAATGCGATGTGGAGCTGAAGGAAAAGAAGCATCAGCAATTTTTTCTCCATATTGTTGTTGGAGCAGTCCAAGTAGCTCTCGGGTCATTTGGCGAGACTTTTGGGCAATCTCTTGATCGGAATTTTTTTCTCCGCTCATGAGTCCTGCAGAAATAGCACTGACGAAATGATCATAAAATGTTGCAGGGGTCACTGCGGAAGAGGTTCCTGAGGGGTCACGTTGAATGATCAGGTTGCGTGCGTTCGGATGTTCTGAAACAGCCTTTTGGCACTGTTCAAGAGTGATGAGAGGAACTGCAGATTCGTGAGAAGCAGAGACATTCATGGTTTGATCTGTAAAGTTTTCCTTAATAGAAGTTTTTTCTTTAGGAAATACAAGATTAGAAATATTTCGTTGGACCAAGCTCGAAGGATCTTCTGCTCCAGTGATTCTCCGGCCCTTTTCTTCAGCATGTTTAATTTGTGCTTCTTGATCTCGCTCTTCTTTCAAGCGATCAAAAAACGGATCCATTGCAAGAGAAGTCCTTATCCCAATGAGAAGGAGGACAAACAATCGAAGCACAACTGCAGCCTTATCTATTTTTGGAGGGAGCGAAAATAATCGCTAATCCTTCAATTCAGGAACGCCGTGTTCCAAGAACCGTTCCAAAAATCCGGTGTGATAATTGCCACGGCGGAATTCGACATCCCGCATGATACTGCGTTGAAGAGGGATGGTTGTTTTAATCCCTTCGAGGAGATATTCGCCAAGAGCGCGATTCATGCGATTGATAGCAGCTTGACGAGTCGAAGCTGTCGCAATGATTTTAGCAATCATCGAATCGTAGTGCGGCGGAATCGGGTAACCAGCATAGGCATGCGAATCGATACGGATGCCACGACCGCCTGGAGCGTAGTAGGCCTCTATCATGCCAGGGCACGGCTGGAAGTTGCGCTCAGGATCTTCGGCGTTGATGCGACATTCAATCGAATGAAGGCGAGGTTTTGCATTCACGACATAGTCAGAGAGGTGTTCTCCTGCAGCAACTTGAATCTGCTGTTTCACGAGGTCGCAGCCGTAGACTTCTTCGGTTACGGGATGTTCCACTTGAATCCGTGTGTTCATCTCCATGAAATAAAAATTTCCTTTTTCATCGACGAGGTATTCAATCGTGCCGGCATTTTCATAGCCGACCATTTCACAAAGGCGCACGGAAGCTTCCCCCATCTTCTCTCGGAGATCTTGCGTCATCATCGGAGAAGGACATTCTTCAATAATTTTTTGATTGCGACGCTGCAATGAACAATCCCTCTCTCCCAAGTGGACGACACGACCATGTTGGTCACCGAACATTTGGAATTCAATGTGACGCGGATTTTCGATGAACTTTTCAATGTAGACGGCGCCATTGCCAAAAGCCTTCTCTGCCTCGGTCTTGGCTTGATGATATCCTTGAACAAGGCTTCCATCGTTGCGCGCAATCCGCATGCCGCGGCCGCCGCCGCCAGCTACCGCTTTGATCATGACTGGAAATCCAATTTTGCGAGCGATCTTGAGGGCCTCGGTTTCATTTTCTACAATACCATCGCTGCCTGGAGAAATAGGAACGCCTGCTCTGCGAGCGGCATCGCGAGCGCTATTTTTGTCTCCCATCATTTTAATGGCGGAGACTGAGGGCCCAATGAATTTAATGTTGGCAGAGGCGCAGACCTCGGCAAAATGAGCGTTTTCAGCCAGGAAACCATAGCCAGGATGAATGGCGTCGACATCAGAAATTTCGGCAGCACTAATGATCCGATCTATTTTTAAATAACTTTCGCTGCTTGGTGCACGCCCAATGCAAATCGCTTCATCGGCGAATTGCACATGAAGGGAATGAATATCAGGTTCGGAATAGACGGCGACCGTGCTAATGCCAAGTTCTTTACAGGCTCGGATAATGCGGAGGGCGATTTCGCCACGGTTAGCGATGAGGATCTTTTTAATCATGGGAAGAGGCTGAAGGCTGAAGACGGAGGGCTAAAGGTTGGTGTCTTAAGGTTGGAAGCTAATTTGACAATGGAATATTTTTAGAAAAGAAAAACTTATTGGGGGAAAATATTTTTGAGGGCCAAAAGGATAAGCGAATCAACAATTCCTTTAGCCCTCAGCCCTTAGCCTTATTTTACCTTGAAAAGGACATCTCCAAATTGAACAGGCTTTCCATTTTCAGCAACAATCTCAACAATCGTTCCTGAAATTTCAGCCTTAATTTCATTCATGACTTTCATCGCTTCAATAATGCAGACAACGGTGTCAGCAGTGATGGTGCTGCCAACTTGAACAAAAGCAGGAGTTTCAGGAGAGGAAGCAGAATAAAAAGTTCCGACCATTGGAGAGCGAACCTCTTGCCAATCTTGCACCGCTGCAGGAGCGGAAGCTGTTGTTGGGGCTGCAGCAGGAGCTGTCATCGCGGCTGCGGGAGCGCTATGATGCCCTTGAACAAAGGTGGTAGATGTTCCGCCAGTTGCTCCTTCTGGAGTTTTGAGCGTGATTTTAAAATCGCCTTCCTCCATTTTGAAGACGGCGAGGCCGTTCTTTTTCATGAGGTCAATTAGCGTCCGTATTTCTTTAATTTCCACGTTAGGTCAAGGTTGAGGTTAAAATTTAAAAGGGGAATCGCACGTAGTTTACGGATTCTTGGAAAAGACTTCAACCTTAAGTTTTCATGCCTCTTTACCCTTTACTCGCTACTCGTTACTCGTTACTCTTCCTTCTCTATGTGGTTTATTCTCCCGTTTTTGACAACCTGTCTTGTTATTGTTTGCTTGTTGATGATTGTGGTCGTGCTCATGCAGCGCCCCAAGAGCGAAGGGCTCGGTGCTGCTTTTGGCGGCGGTATGACCGATAATCTCTTCGGTGCTGAGACCACCAATGTCCTGAGTCGTTTTACCGTGTGGCTGGGCGGACTCTTTTTCCTCCTGACGCTGGTGATTTCTATTTTGTACGTGAAGCGTTCTAGTGGAGAGACGGCTGTTCAGAAGCAGTTATTAAAGACTCCTCCTCCGATGACAAAGGCCGTCGAAGCGCCACAGAAAACAGCGACGCCAGTTCCTTCGCGCTAATTTTTTATGCGCGTTATTGAGCAAGCCGCTCTGATGCAGCAAACATGCCGACAAGTGGCCCGTCCGCTCGTTCTTGTCACCACGATGGGAGCTTTGCATGAAGGGCACGCAGCGCTCTTTCGCCATGCTCGTAAAGTGGCAGGAGAAGAGGGAACCGTTGCTGTTTCGATTTTTCTCAATCCGAAACAGTTTCATTTGGCCAAAGATTTGGAAATGTATCCTCAGCCTTTTGAGGCTGACAAAATGATTTGTGAGCAAGCAGGGGTCGATTTGATTTTTCATCCGAGTGTTGCGGAGATGTATCCTGCTGATGCCTCGGTGCAGGTGGAAGAACTGAAGCTTTCTCAAGTTCTCTGCGGGGCCTCGCGCCCTGGGCACTTCACCGGAGTTGCAACGGTGCTGACAAAAATTTTTAACATTATCAGGCCTGACATCGTGATCTTTGGCGAAAAAGATTGGCAACAACTCGCCATCGTGAGGCGCTTTGTGCGCGATTTGAATTTTCCTATCGAAGTGATGGGATATCCCACCGTGCGTGAGGAAGATCATTTGGCGCTGAGTTCACGCAATACGCGGCTTTCGAAAACAGAGCGCGATGCAGCGCCTAAAATTTACGCTGCACTTCAACAGACAGCAGAGCGAGTTCTTCATGAAGGAGAAAAAAATGTTGAGAATTTGTTGATGGTCGCGCGCAAGAGATTAGAAGGCATTCCTGGAGCCATCATTGATTATGTTGAGATCATGAACGAAGAGACGCTCGAGCCAATTTTAGAAATTACCGAGATCTCGAAGCCACGCTTGTTTGTTGCGGTAAAATTGGGAGAGACGCGGTTGATTGATAATATTGCTCTGCATGAGAAATGAGATTCCTTTTTCCGCTGGTCTCTCTTTCCTGTAACCTGCAACCTGTGACCTGTAAACCTGCTTTATGATCGTCCTCGAAGTCGCTCAACATCTTCCTGAGATTCGCGCTCTCTGCCAGCAGTATGGAGTCGAGCGGATGAGTATCATTGGTTCTGCAACCAATGAAGAAAAATTTTCGCCTGAAACGAGCGATGTCGATTGTTTGGTAAAATTTTTTGACGATCATGAAAATCTCAACGAGCGTTTTTTAGGCCTTGGTGAAGCGCTCGAAAAAGCATGCCATCGACCTGTGGAGGTTATTTTTGAAAGCGCTCTGCAAAATGACATCTTTCGCAAAATGGTTGAGAAATCAAAGGTCGTTATTTACGACAAGACAAATAAAGGACCTATTCCTCATTAATTTTTCGTGCAACGCTTTGACCACATCATCATTGGCAGCGGCATCGCTGGATTAACGTTTGCTTTGAAGGCGGCGGAACAAGGCTCTGTTGCGATTGTCACTAAAAAATCAAAGGCCGACTCCAATACCGCTTGGGCACAAGGGGGGATCGCCTGCGTGACGAGCGATGAAGATTCGCTCGAGGCCCATGTGCGTGACACGATGATTGCGGGGGATGGTCTTTGTAACGAGCAAGCTGTGAGGACCGTTGTGGCAGAGGGCCCAGCGCGGATTGCAGAGCTGATGAACTTGGGAATGCACTTTGATGAAAGGCGAGATGAGGCGGGGCATTGCGAGCCCGATTTAGGAAAAGAGGGAGGACATTCGAAGCGGCGGATTTTGCATGCACAAGATAGGACTGGATTTGAAGTTGAAAAAACGTTGCTTGCTGCCGTAGCGCGCCATCCCAATATCACGCTCTTAGAGCATCACATGGCGATTGATTTGATCATGAGGAATTCCCGCTGCGTTGGAGTCTATGTCTTCGATGAGGAGAAAGATTTTGTAGAGACGCTCTGCGCCAAGATAATTGTTTTGGCCACGGGCGGCTGCGGAAAAGTTTATCTCTACACGACCAATCCTGACATCGCAACGGGAGATGGGATTGCGATGGCATGGCGCGCTGGGGCGACTGTGGCCAACATGGAGTTCATGCAATTTCATCCAACGTGCCTTTTTCATCCTCAAGCAAAATCATTTCTCATTTCGGAAGCAGTCCGCGGTGAAGGTGCCATCTTACTCAATGGCGCTCGAGAACGTTTTATGGAACGTTACGATGCGCGGCTCGAGCTGGCGCCGCGTGATGTGGTGGCACGTGCCATCGATGCAGAGATGAAAAAACGAGGCGATGATTGTGTCTACTTGGATATCAGCCATCAACCAGCAGACTTTCTTCGAGAGCGTTTTCCAAAAATTAATGAAACCTGTTTGCGTTACGGAATTGATATCACGCGCGAGCCGATTCCCGTGGTTCCGGCCGCGCACTACCAATGTGGCGGGGTGAAGACCGATCTTCACGGAAGAACCTCACTGCCGGGACTCTATGCCATCGGCGAAACAGCCTGCACAGGGCTTCATGGAGCCAATCGTCTCGCGAGCAACTCTCTCCTCGAGGCCTTGGTGATGGCGCATCGCGCTGCAGCAGCTGTAGCCGAGGAGCAAGACCTAGCAACGATTTCTTTGAATCTTCCTGAATGGCAATCGGGAGAGGCTCAAGATCCTGATGAATTGGTGGTGATCAGTCATATTTGGGATGAGATTCGACGCCTCATGTGGGATTACATGGGAATCGTTCGCACCACAAAACGATTGCAACGAGCTGCGACCCGTTTGAAAAATTTGGAAACAGAGATTCAAGAATTTTATTGGAACTTCAAAGTCTCTACCGATTTATTAGAGCTCCGCAACCTCGTCACCGTCGCCACCCTCATGGTCCAATCAGCCCTCAGTCGGAAAGAAAGTCGGGGACTGCATTATACGCTGGATTATCCGGAGCATGACCCTGCGTTTTTGCACGAGACTGTTTTATCGAAGAATTAAAAGAGAATAGCCACAAAAGAACACAAGGAACACAAAGAAGAATTAAAGAGCTTTCAATTTTTGCATGCCTATTTTTTGTGCTCTTTGTGTTCTTTTGTGGCTATTAACTCTTTCTCTACACGTCCAGATTCCGCACGTTGAGCGCGTTATCTTCAATGAAGTTTCGCCGAGGCTCGACCACCTCGCCCATCAGGAGGCTGAACATTTTTCCTGCTTCTAGAGCGTTGTCATCATTGAGTTCCACTTTGAGGAACTTACGACGCTCGGGATTCATCGTCGTTTCATAAAGCTCTTTCGCGTTCATTTCACCTAGACCTTTAAAGCGCTTGATCTGAACGCCGCGCCGGCCGACTTCTTTGACCATTTCCAAAATACGAGGAATCGAAAAAATCTGATGGGTATTTTCACCATCAACAAACTGGAAGAGTGGTTCTGTGCTGTCGGAATAATGTTCCATCTTCATTCCTTTTGCTGCGAGTTCTCCGATTAGTTTTTGAATTCCTTTTGATTCGTGGACTTCGAGGAGACGAGCGCGGCGCTTGCGGCCAGGGACTGCTGCTTTCTCAGCGATGGGAGCAATTTCTCCTTCTTGTAGCTGATGTTCAAAAAGATTGAGGTCAAGATTTGCTTCTGAAAAATCGCGCAAGGCGGTTTCGTTATGAAAATATTCGACATGCTCTTCATTGCCCGCTCTGATAACGACTAGATAGTGAGGCAAGGTTTCTTCGGGAGACATTGCGTGGAGATAAGCCTGGAAGTCCCCTCCCAAGCGGCGGATGGCCATCTCATATTTTTCTAAGCGATCGAGCAACGCTAAAATTTCTTTGAGCTGCGCGGAGGTGAATTCCTTGCCGCTCTTAACGTCTACTAACTTAATCTCTTCAGCGCCCAGCGTAATGAGGATATTGTTGAGTTGAGCATCATCATCGACATACTCTTCCCGCTTTTTCCGTTTGATTTGATAAAGCGGTGGCTGAGCGATGAAGATATGGCCGCGGCGAATGAGCTGTGGCATCTGATTGTAAAAGAACGTGAGAAGGAGAGTTCGAATGTGAGAACCATCCACGTCAGCATCAGTCATGATGATGATCCGGCCGTAGCGCAACTTTTCAATGTTGAAGGCGCCCTCTTGATCGCCATCCCCAATACCGGTGCCGATAGCGGTGATCATCGTTTGAATTTCGGTATTTTGAAGAACCTTATCGAGGCGGGCTTTCTGAACGTTAATCAATTTTCCACGAATGGGAAGGATTGCTTGGAAACGGCGATCGCGGCCTTGTTTGGCGCTACCACCTGCACTGTCTCCCTCAACGATGTAGATCTCGGTCAAGGCAGGATCGCGTTCGGAGCAGTCAGCTAATTTTCCTGGAAGACCACCGCCGGTGAGCGCGCTTTTGCGGACTGTCTCACGAGCTTTGCGTGCTGCTTCGCGGGCGCGAGCTGCGGTGAGTCCTTTTTCAATAACCTTCTTGGCAACTGCTGGATTTTGATCAAAGAAATCCATGAGGCCTTCGTAAACAGCAGAGCTGACGATGCCATCAATCTCGGTGTTGACCAATTTGACTTTGGTCTGAGATTCAAAGCGAGGGTGAGGTAGTTTGACACTCAAGACAGCAACAAGCCCTTCGCGCACATCATCACCGGAGAGAGCGGGATCTTTTTCTTTGATGAGGTTGTTCGCTTTAGCGTGCTGATTGATGGCGCGCGTCAAGGCAGTACGGAAGCCGGTCAAATGCGTTCCGCCGTCGGGATTCGGGATCGAATTCGCAAAGCAGAGGATCTGATCGCTGTAAGAATCGTTGTACTGCAAGACCACATCGACAAAAATATCTTCTCTCTTGCGGGAGATGACGATCGGCTTGGGATGCAAGACCTGACGAGTCTCTCCGAGCTGACGGACAAATTCAGCGATGCCGTATTTGTAGAAAAAAGTTTCGCTCTTGGGCTTGTGCGTCTCATCATCACGTTCGTCGGTGAGAACGATCTCGATACCAGGATTCAAGAAGGCAAGCTCGCGTAAGCGCGAGGCGAGGCGCTCGAATTTGAACGTCGTGGTGATTGTGAAAATTTCTGGATCAGGAAGAAACGTGACAAACGTGCCAGTCTGCTTCTTGTTTTTGAGTTCACTTAGGACTGTCAGCGTTTGCGTTGTCTTTCCTTGCGCAAAGGACATGAAATAAACTTTGCCATCGCGCGAGACTTCGACTTTGAACCACGTCGAGAGAGCATTGACACACTTCGCGCCGACACCGTGCAGTCCGCCGCTGTATTTATAGGCACCTTGGCCAAATTTTCCACCTGCATGGAGGTTGGTGAGGACCAGCTCGAGCGCTGGGATTTTAAATTTAGGATGAATGTCGACGGGAATACCGCGACCATTATCGCGAATCGAAACCGAACCATCGGTGTGAATGGTCACCTCAACGCGCGAACAAAAGCCAGCGAGATGTTCATCGATCGAGTTATCTAGAACTTCAAAAACGCAATGATGCAATCCACGTTCATCTGGGTCGCCGATGTACATTCCTGGCCGTTTGCGAACGGCATCAAGACCTTCGAGCTTATCGATCTGAGCAGCACCGTAAGTGTCGCCGCCAGCGGTATCTTGTTTTTCAGGAACCTCGGTGATTTCAGACGAGGTGTCTAGAATTTCAAGTTCAGGAGGGAGTTCTTTCGAGCGACTTTTTTGGGACATGATAAAACTTTAAGAAGGATCAATAATAGCCCTTAACTCTAGAGAAGCGCAGCGGAGGGAGCAACGCTTTTTTGAAAGGTTCTATTTTTTAGAAGAAATAATTTCTTGGACTTCTTCAGAAGAAAGTTCTACTGCTGCAGCAATCTGCTCTAGTGGCAATCTCAAACGATACAGATTGCTAATCACAGCGGCTCTTTCTTCAGCGCGTCCTTGTTCAAGACCCTGCGCTAAACCTTCCCTTTTTCCATCGCTGTAGTAGGTTCGCCAAATGCTCTTTGAATCTCTGTTATCACCAACATGACGCTCATATGCGGCACGCTCGGCATCCGAAAGTTGAAGAATGCTTAATTGATTAGCGGCCTCCTGAAGCCCTTTGGCTTTAAACTCAGGTCGGACCTCCGACTGTTGCAACGTGTAGATCCACTCATCGAGGGTGTCCTTAATTTTTAAATCAAATGCGCTGACTTTTAAAACGTAGTATTCTGGAAATACTTTGGAAACGTGATCGATTCGCGCAGGATAATGTTCTTTTTCTTTCGCGCTCAGCTGCAAAATATCTTTTTTGTGAAGGCCTTTAAAATCGGTCGTTCCATGATAGATGTAATCTTCGCCATGGCCCAAATCGAAGTAGACAATGTTGACGGAGATGACACGTGGCATGGTTCCATACTCGGTTCCTTCTTTCAGGTGTTCTGTCACGACTTTAGAAACGCCATACAACATCCGCGAGAAAAAATCCCATTGATGAGCGCATTGGACTTCGATGATGACTTTCTCTCCGCTCTTGAGCTCGGCTAAAAGATCAACGCGATTCGATTTGTCCTCGGCATATTTTTTGTTGGACTCGCTTTCTAAAAGCGACTCAATTTTTACATCCGTTTCCAATAACTCTGAGAGAAAACCTTCCAGAATCGGAAAATGGCTTTTGTTCCGCAAAAGCGTCTTGATCGCCCAATCAAATTGAATCAACTTCTTCGGTTTCATAGGACCAAGCAAGATACACGAGCATGTCAAGGTGTGTCAAATCGGAACGGGGGAGTATTTGAAGATCATTGCAGGCCAAGGCAACCGCTCTATTTGAAACAAGAACATTGTTTATTACTACGAACAAGGTTGAAACGTTGAAGCGTTGAAATAGTTACAAGAGACAAAGTTACCGGCTCTTCAACGTTTCAAGCTCTCAACGCTTCAACACTAGCAAGATTTCTACCTTGGTAGTTGCTCCATCCGCTGACGCAGGAGCATGTTGTTGACAAAAGAATCAGGGTATTGCGTGGAGATCATCTGGATTGTCTTTTTGGAATCTTCCATTTTGCCCATGCGGGCCAAGATCCGGGCCCTCATCCAGAGTGCAAAGGGAGCTCCATACGATTTGGGATAGGCGACGGAGGCTTGTTGGAGCTCATCTAGCGCTTGATCGGAATGTCCGGCCATGTCGTCATTGAGTGCGCAACCAATCATGGCCGAGATGGCGAGCGGGTGATGCGGAAATTTTTCTAGGAATTGCGCATAGGTTGCATTGGCCTGCTCCAGATTGTGAGCCTGACGTTGAGCAGCAGCGATCAAGAGCATGGCATTCGCAGCAGCGCCAGAGCCAGGATAGGAGGTGATGACTTTTTGCCAACTTGCAATATCAGCACTCTGTGCCAGGAGGCTCTCCGAGGCAAGGCGACGAGAGTGCCGCAAGAGCAAAATGCCCCCTATCGCAAGCAAGAGGAAAAGAATACCAGCAAGAGTGAGGAGAATTTTTTGGCGATGCTCTTCCCAAAAAAGATCGAAGAGCGGTGGAGAGGCTGGAGAGATAATAGAAGATTCGATGGACATAAAAATTAGAGTCGCTAGAGGATCTTTCAAAAAAGGAGGTGCTGTCGAATCAAAAATGAGGAGAAAAGGAAAAGGTCTTTTTTAAGTCTATTGGCAATTAGATTAAAAACTAATGCACTGGCACCAAATATAACGATCTATGGGACTGGTCCCTATTCCTCGTGTTTATTGTTAGCGAAGCCTAGATAACTCAAACTGAGCCTGTTCAAAAAAAGACGCTGTCTTTTTTGGGTAGGCTCTATGTCCACTGCAGCACTTCTTCTGCGGTGGTGATTCCTTCGCAAAGCAGTCGCAGAGCCTCTGCGCGGAGCGGAACCATTCCTTGTTCGATGGCTTTTTCTCGGAGGAGCAAGTGCGAGGCGCCTTGGTGGATTAGATTTTGAATTTCATCGGTCGCTAAAAATAATTCAAAAATTGCTTGTCGCCCGGCGTAGCCTGTCTGTTGGCAAGCGTCGCATCCTTCACCTCGATAGAAATGAAAATCGTTTGGCGTGTGCGAGAGTCCGAGTGAGGCGAGTAATTTTTCTCCTGGCTGATAGGCCATGCGGCATGCTGGGCAGATCGTGCGCAGCAAACGTTGCGCCAACACGCCTCGCAAGACCGTCGCCAAAGTTGTTGCCTCGCCTCCCATTTCTAATAGGCGCGCAATTGCTCCAGCTGCATCTCCTGTGTGCAGCGTGGTCAGGACACGATGTCCTGTCAGTGAGGCTTGGAGCGCCATCTTCGCTGTTGCCGCGTCGCGGGTCTCTCCAACCATGATGATGTCAGGGTCGTGACGTAGCAGCGAACGCAAGGTGCGAGGGAAGGAGAGCCCGATCGCCTCGTTGATTGGAATTTGCAACACCCCTTCCAATTCATATTCGACCGGATCTTCTGCGGTGACAATTTTGATCGTTTCGTGATGGAGATGTTGCAGGCAAGAATAGAGCGTTGTCGTTTTTCCGGAACCAGTCGGGCCGGTCACGATGAACAATCCATAAGGCTCCAGCAGGAGCTCGAGCAGCGCCTTTCGCACAGTGGGCGGAAAAGATAATTGCTCCAGATCTAGGCAAGTCGCGCGACGATCGAGAAGTCGCAAAACCAAGCTCTCTCCAAACTGCGTTGGGAGAGTCGCCACACGAAAAGCTGAAGAGGGACTGTTGCGATCGTTGCGCGATCGATATTCCAAACGTCCATCTTGAGAGCGACGTTGCTCGGCAATGTCCAAATGAGCCATCAGTTTTAGACGAGAGACCATCGCGAGTCCTCGTGATTTTGAAAAAGAGGGATGCTCCTGTAACACACCATCAATCCGATAGCGGATCGTCCAACCTTGCTCCGAAGGCTCCAGATGAAGATCGCTCGCCTGTGTGGCGACCGCATGTTCGAGCAGCTGTTCCAGATGGTCTGCCACTGGCGTAAAGGAATTGCTTTCACTGCTGCAGTAGCATTCTAAAAGTTCTTTGACTCGTTCTGGAGGAGCCACGATTTGCTCGATGGGTTCATCCAGCATAAAACGGAGGAGAGCGAGCGCCTCCCCATCAAAAGGATCAACGAGCGCTACGCAGAGATGATGCTCCTCTCGTGTGAGCGGAACCGCTTGACAACGGGCAGCCAACGCTGGAGGGAAAACTTTTTTTAAAGAAAAATCGATTTCAAAAGGGTCGAGGAGTGACGCATCCGTCCCCACTAGCGCAGCAGTGGCTTGGCAGAAATCTTGAGGCTTCATGGATGAAGTGTCCGCAAAACCGAGCTCTTGAAAAAGCGGGAGAATTTCTTTGGAATTCATGCGGGTGTGGCTTTGAAAATTTCCTCTATCGTTGTCAGCCCGGCTTCAACTTTCATGAGGCCATCTTCGCGAAGGCTCTTCGTGCAGCGGTGTCGCGCGAGGTGAGTCCACTCTTCCAACGAGGTAGCGTGATGAAGATGATGACGCAGTGATTCATCCAGCACTAAGATTTCAAAAATGCCAACACGACCGCGGAAGCCAGTGCCGTTACAGTGAGGGCAGCCGATAGACTTAGATGAATTTGTTTTTTTGCAAATTTCACAACATCGCCTCACGAGACGTTGTGCGATGATGGCGCGGAGGCTGGTGGCCAATGAAGAAGAGGATGCTCCCATGTTTTTAAGTCGGACGACGGCGCTCGGAGTGTCGTGAGTGTGAAGAGTGGAAAAAACGAGATGCCCCGTCAGCGAGGCGTGCAAGACGCTTTCTAGCGTGGTGGCATCACGAATTTCTCCGACCATAATTTTGTTGGTCGCTTGTCGCAGCAAAGAGCGAAGCGCTTGAGAAAAAGTCAATCCAATCTCTTCATGGACTTGAACTTGATTGACGCCTGGGATGCGGTATTCAACAGGATCTTCGATCGTCATTACCTTGGCTCCCTGTGAGGCAAGCCTCTGGAGGCAGGTGTAGAGTGTCGTTGTTTTTCCAGAGCCAGTGGGGCCAGTGACTAAGATTAATCCATCAGGTCGCTGAAGGAGTTGCTCTAAGATTTTTAGATCATTGGAATCCAAACCTAATTCTGTGAATCCTTGTGAAAAAGCGGCTGGATTTAAAAGGCGCAGCGTCATGCTTTCACCATGCGAGGTCGGCATCGTCGCGACGCGAACTTCGAGCCCTTCTTTTTCTAATTCAAAGCGACCTTCTTGCGGAAGGCGCTTCTCAGCAATGTTCATCGACTGCGTCATGATTTTGAGTCGACTGAGGAGGGCCGCCTGCCACTGTTGCGGGAGTGATTGGACCTCTCTCAAAATTCCATCGCAACGGAAGCGAACACGGAGGCGCGTTGAGAGTGGCTCTAAATGAATGTCGCTAGCACCTAACTGAATCGCTCGTGCGAGGAGTTCCTCAACCAGAGCCACAATAAAATGTTGTTCTTGCTCGACGTTATGCTGATGCGGAGAATGGTTCATGAAAAACGGTGAAGTCGTTTATCATAATCAAAAGGAAATGGCCACAAAGAAAAGCAGGGAAGAGAAGAGATTCACAGGGATGGAAGCAATGGAAGGGATGCTAAAAAAATAGATTTTCTAGATTTTGCTTTTTAAAATTAGCTTCCAATAAATTTTGATAACACTTTTCAAAAATTTAATTTTATGAAAAAAATTTCTTCTTTTATCCCTTCCGTCGCTTCCATTTCAACTCGCTCGCTCCGGTGAGGATCGCCCCTTCGGGGCTGCCTTCGGCAGTCGATCCGGCGGCTGCCACGCCGCACGTATTCTGTGAATCTTCTCCCTATTTCTTCGCTGCTCTATAATTCGAGTTGTTCCTCAATCGCCGTCGCAACCTCTTCTGGAGTGACTCCGAGCATGCAGCGAAAATCAATCGGGCACTTGCGCAAAAAACAAGGGCTGCACGAAACAGGGTGTTGCAGAATGCGATGGTGAGGACCTTGCGGGCCAGTGAGGGTTGGGTCTGTTGAACCGAAGATAGCAACGGTGGGAATTTCTAAGACATCTGCCAAGTGCATCGTCCCTGTGTCATTGGTGAGGAGAAGGTCGCAGGTTTGCAAAAGTTGGATGAGCTCAGCTAGCGAGGTTTCTCCGACTTTGTTTTCAACATGACCATAAAAAATAGGAGTTAAAATTTCTTTTGCAATGGGACGTTCCGCGGCTGTTCCAACTAAGATCCAGTCAATCTCATGCTTGGTAGAGAGCTGATCCATCACGTTACGAAAACGATCGGTCGGCCAACGTTTAGCAGGGCCGTACTCGGCGCCGGGAGCGATGGCAATGCGTTGTCTAGCAGCTGCAAGCAGGCCGCTAGACTCAGGCTGTAGGCTATAGGCTGTGGGCTGTAGGGGTTGTGATTGATGATTAAATTTCATTTCTCGTTTCGTTTTATGAAGAACTGTTCTTTGTAAAAAAGTATAGTGAGAAAATTTTGCTTCTGGCCTACAGCCTACAGTCTGTTTCCGGCGCTCCCAGCCAGCGGGCCACGGCGAAGTATTGATCTCGTTCGTGGTTTAGTTTTTCGATGTCATCAGGGAAGGGTTGGTTGATCAGCCAAGAACGCAACTTTCCTTTTTTTCCAACACGGCCAATGCGGCGTGGAATCTTGGCTAGCCAAACTTCCAGTGCAGAGCGGACGGAATTCGGCAAGAGGAGTGCCGCAGCAAACGGAGGTACCAAATTCGAATTGGTACGCTGCCGCAAGAGCTTTGCAACCTCCCACGGAGCGGCTTTGGGAGGAATGATGATGATGTCATCAATTTCTGAAACAACCTTCCAAAGATCAGCGAGCTTAGCTGGCGTCAAGATCGTGAGATGAAGATCGGGACGACCTGCTTTGAGAGAACGAATGGCGGGGAGCGCCATGCAAGCGTCTCCAAGCCAGTTGGGGGAACGAACGAGAAGTTTCAGCGGTTGTAACTTCTTTCGAAACTCTACTGTTGCCGCGAATTGCGGTGTTGCTTCTGGCAGAAAAAATCCGCGGCGAGTGCGACTCAATAAAAATGCAGGCTTAGGAAGTTTCCAACGATTATGAACCCAAAACCAATCGGTGGGCGAGCGGCGAATTTCTTGAGCTAAGGCTTCGCCCAAGTCGTAGGTGATCGCACCGATGGACCTCTTTGGAGACTCTACTGCTGACGCGAATAGCTGTGTCGCATCGGTGCTCGTCTCGTCGAGTATGTCCTTATACACTCCTCGTCTGTGCGCCTCCTCTCCTTGCTCTTGGCCTCGCAGTCTTCCCGACTGCTCGCCCTTTGGGCTCTCTGACGAGAGGCATCTCGCCTCTTCCCAAGAGGCTCGGTTATCGCCAGCAGCGAGTTTCGAAAGAGGTCTAATCGCTCTATCTTGAGTTGCGATGGGAGGGTGAATCTTGATGACCCAGCGAGCTACTCCAACAGTGCGGATCGTGATGGGGATGAGTGCAGCGCCTGTTTTTTGAGCCAAGGTTGCAGCGAGAGGTGATGTAGAAGCGAGTTTGTTAAAAAAAGGAACCCAGATGCCAGCGTCGCCGGCATGTTGATCGGTCAAGATGCCAAGCAATCCTCCCTGTCGCAGCAAAGAAGCTGCTGCTGATAAATCTTTTCGTCGATCAAAAGTAGCAACGCCACGACTTCTCCTGTCACGATTAATTAAATCATCAATGAAGCGATTGCGAAGAGGTTGATAGACGGTTCCCGCAGCGCGCATTTTGAGACAGACAACCGCTTGAGCATTGAGTTCCCAATTTCCAAAATGGTTTAGCGCAGCTACGGTGCCGCCATGATCATTGCGGGCAATAAATTTTTCCCAATATTCTTCTCCTTCGATCGTGAAGGTCTTCTGAATTTCCTCGATCTGCATCGCAGGCATTTTTAAAGAGGAGAGGATGTTGGCGCCCAACATCATCAAGCTTTGACGAGTCCAGCGATGAAGTTGAGAGGAAGAGACTTCTGTTCCAAAAGCAATCTGCAAGTTTCGTTGGGCCAAGCGACGATATTGAGGCAGTATCAGCCATGCGATCCATCCCAATGCCTGTCCACACCGGAAGCAGCAACGCAGTGGAAGGTTTCGAATAATGGTGACTACGAAAAGTGCAATGAAATAGATGAGGCGGGACATAAAGCAGGTTACAGGTTACAGGTTACAGGTTGCAGGTAAAAAGCATTATTCATTTTTTTTGAGAATCATTGTTTGTTAAGGTGGTGATGTTATTTTTGAAAATTGAGAAAAGTAATTGTCTTAGCATTTCATGAGAGCCAGTAAAAACAAACAACCTGATAACCTGCAACCTGCAACCTGTAACCTGACCTTAGGCCTCCTTGGCAGTGGCCAGCTCGGGCAAATGATGGCGATGGCTGCGAAAAAAATGGGGCATCGCGTGCTGGTGTACGATGTTCTTCCAGGAGGTCCAGCTGCTTCGGTGGGTGATGAAATGATCGTGGCTTCGTTTGAGGACGAAAAGGCATTGAGAGATTTTGCAAGTCGTGTTGATCTCATCACGTTGGAGTTTGAAAATATTCCTGCCGCCTCTCTCGAATTGCTGTCCACATTGCGGCCGCTGTATCCCTCTCCACAGGTGGTTCGCATTTGCCAAGATCGCATTTTTGAAAAAGAATTTTTGCAAAAAAGTGGATTTCCTGTGGCTCCATTTCGAGTGATCACCTCTGTTGAAGAACTTGTTGCAGCAGTGAGCGAATTAAAAAGCGATGCCATTTTGAAAACAGCAACGCTGGGATACGATGGCAAGGGGCAGGTCTCCATCGCAGCAAATGCCTCTGCAGCAGAGCTGCAACAAGCGTGGGCGGACTTGCGTGCCAAGCGCGCTGTTTTGGAGAAGCGAATCAATTTTTGCGCAGAAGGCTCTGTGATTGTGGCAAGGTCGACGAGCGGAGAGATCAGCTCTTTCCCTCCGCAAGAAAATAGTCATGTGAAAGGAATCCTTGATGTTTCAAGAGCGCCTGCTCGTTTTTCTAAAAAAGTTTTGGAGCAAGCGATCTCCTTAGCTCAAAAAATAGCAGAGGCTCTCGATGTTGTGGGCTTGATCACGATTGAATTTTTTGTGCTTTCGAATGACGAGATCATTGTCAATGAACTGGCGCCGCGACCTCACAATTCAGGGCATCACACAATCGAGTCATCTAAGACGAGTCAGTTTGAACAAAGCGTACGTGCGCTGACCGGAGTGCCCTTCGGTTCTACTGAATTAGTCAAGCCTGCCATTATGCTCAATCTTTTAGGTGATCTTTGGCAGGCTGGCGAACCAGATTGGAAGCCGTTTCTAGGACATCCAGAGATCAGCTTGCATCTTTATGGGAAAAAAGAGGCGAAGCCTGGCCGCAAAATGGGGCACATCACGTTCACGGGAGAACATCGCGAGGAATTGCTGCAGCAGGCAAAGGAATATTTAGCTAGGATGAACCTGCTGTCAGAGCCATTGCCTTGAACGCTTGATAAAAACTTAGTGAACAGGAGAAATAAAGTGTACTTATCTGTGGTTGGATCAGGCATCAAATAAAAATGAATATTCGTTTTTAAAAGTTAATTTTTCCGGAACCACATAAAATTTCTTTTTGCAAAATGAAAGAGATGTGTATTTTTTAGTTAGGATCATTTTTAAAAGCTTCAATATTTCAACCCTTCAACTTCAACTTTATGACTCATTCTATTCAAGAACTCGATCGACAGGTGCAGCAGGCTGGAACGTGGGTGCAGCCTCTCATGCAGGAAGTTAGTCGCGTGGTGATTGGGCAGCAGGGGCTCATCCAGAGCCTGCTCATTGGAATGCTCAGCAATGGACATGTTCTGTTGGAGGGCGTTCCAGGATTAGCCAAGACGTTAACGGTGCGCACGCTGGCAGCTTGTGTTAATGCCTCGTTTCAACGTTTGCAATTTACTCCCGATCTTTTGCCGGCTGATTTGATTGGAACATTAATTTACAATCCGCGGGAGACGATGTTCACGACGCGCAAGGGTCCTATTTTTGCAAATCTCATTTTGGCGGATGAAATCAATCGTGCTCCAGCCAAGGTCCAGAGCGCTTTGCTAGAAGCGATGCAGGAACATCAAGTCACGATCAGCGAAGAGACCTTTCCTCTTCCAGATCCGTTTTTGGTGTTAGCAACACAAAATCCGCTAGAGCAAGAAGGAACCTATCCACTTCCGGAAGCACAGCTTGACCGTTTTATGTTAAAGGTCGTTGTTGGCTATCCTACGCGTAAGGAGGAGCGTGCTATTTTGGATGCCATGGCAACTTCTTCCCCACGCCTTGGGGTAAATCATGTGATTTCAAAAGATCAAATTTTAGAAGCGCGTGAAGTGGTGAATCAGATTTATGTTGATGATAAAGTCAAAGATTACATCGTTGACCTTGTCTGGGCTACACGGGAACCAGCCGCCTACAAACTAAAATTAGAGGGAATGATTCGTTATGGAGCTTCGCCTCGAGCCACGATTTATTTGACGCTCGCTGCGAAAGCTCATGCATTCCTTCAGGGCCGTGGCTATGTGACACCGCATGATGTGAAGTCAATCGGCGTGGAGGTGTTGAGACATCGTGTTGCGGTCAGCTACGAGGCGGAAGCGGAGTCGATCACTTCGGAAGATATCATTGGCAAAGTTTTTGCTGGGCTTCCTGTTCCTTAAGTAGAAAGAAAAAATTTAACCACAAAGAACACAGAAAAAAAGAGAATAGCCACAAAAGAACACAAAGAAGGTATAATTAGAAGTGGCGTTCTGATGAAATAAATTTTTCTTTTTCAAAAAGAAACATCTATTAAATTTTTGTCTTTTTTTTGTGCTCTTTGTGTTCTTTTGTGGCTATTCCTTTTGTTTTTTTATGAAAACTTCTTCAGAAATTTTGCGCAAGATGCGCCGCATTGAATTGCAGACGAAGCGTCTCGTCGAATCTTCCTTTGCGGGGCAGTATCAAAGCGTATTTAAAGGACGCGGAATGAATTTTGAAGAGGTTCGCCCTTATGCTCCTGGAGACGAAATCCGGACGATTGACTGGAATGTCACGGCACGTACGGGAGAGCCCTTCATTAAAAAATTTAATGAAGAACGCGAAGTCACGGTGATGATTCTTCTGGATGTGAGTGCCTCCGGAAATTTTGGAAGCGTGAATGAGAGTAAGCGTGAAGTCGCTGCGGAAGTTGCGGCACTGTTAGCTTTTAGCGCTATCTACAACAATGACAAGGTGGGGTTACTTCTTTTTTCTGATCAAATTGAACTTTTTATTCCTCCAAAAAAAGGACGGCAGCATCATTTGAGACTCATTCGTGAGATGTTTTTCTTTAAGCCACAAAGTCGCAAGACAGATATTGGTCAGGCGTTGGAATTTCTCAACAGAGTTCTCACGCGAAGAGCGATTGTTTTTGTGATTTCTGATTTTTTTGATGGTGACTTCTCGAGGCCTTTGACGGTGACTGCGAAGCGACACGATATGATTGCCCTTCCTATCATCGATCCGGTAGAGGAAAATTTTCCTGATGTGGGCGTGATTACGCTTCAAGACCCTGAGACAGGAGAACGACTGGAGATTAATACTGCCGCCCGTTCTTTCCGCGCCACTTATCAAGAAGAGGTCGAACGACAAAAGAAAAAATTGCTCCATCTTTTTGGATCTCATCATGTCGATATTGTCCCGCTTCGAACCGATGAAGATTACTTGCCGATCCTACGTTCCTTTTTTGCGCATCGTGAGAGGAGAAGGTAGGGAAAAAGAAAATTAACCACAAAGAACGCAAAGAACACAAAGAAATGCAAACAACTGTTTCTCCAGCGCCCATTCACGATATCGTCGGGCCGGTTCCCTTTTTTCCTTACACGACATCACAGATCATGGTGGCTATTTTGATTTTGTGTTTGGTATTAATCGGTGTGGGATATTTGATTTTAAGGAGTCGTCGTAAGCGGCCGCTTACGCGCAAAGAAGCGATGCTACAAGTTCTGGCCGCCTTGAAAAAAGAACTCATGGTTGGAAGTGATCACGATTTTGGAATTCATGTTTCGACGTTGTTGAGAAATTATTTAGGCGAGGTTTTTGGGTTGGCGGCTCCGCGTCAGACGACGGAGGAGTTTTTGAAATCACTGCACGGGCAAGAGCGCTTTTCTCCACCAGAGCAAGAGGCCTTGAGTGATTTTCTTCGACAATCGGATATTTTGAAGTTTGCTCAAGGTGTGGCTGAAGCGGGAGAGCGCTTGGCATTAATTGAGGCTGCAGAGAAATTTGTTCAGAAAGGAGAGGAGCAAGAAAAACAATGACAGCATTCCTAAAATTATTACCAACAACGTGGGGTGGCTTCTCTTTTGCTCACCCTTGGTTTTTATTGGGACTGCTCCTCGTGCCGCTGCTGAGCTTATTGCAAGGAGGGAAGGGTGGAGCAGGAGTTCTTTTTTCATCGACCACTTTAGTCGCAAAGTTGGGACAAGTGCATCGTTCTGCTGCTGGAGCAGTGCTCCTGACGTTGCTTTATGGAGCGATGGCCTTACTAATCGTGGCTCTCGCGCGGCCGCAATGGAGCAACACAACAACTCGGGTTCAAGCGAGTGGAATTGATATCATGATTGTTCTCGATGTTTCAGGGTCGATGTCCACACAAGATTATGTCATCGGAGGTCAGCAGGCGAGCCGCCTTGAGGCTGTGAAGCAAGTAACGCAGCAATTTATTGAAGGCCGTCCTAATGATCGCATCGGAATTATTGCCTTCGCAGGTCGTCCTTATTTAGTGAGCCCGATTACGCTTGATCACGATTGGCTGATTCAAAATCTGGATCGAATTCAGCTCGGACTTGTGGAAGATGGGACCGCTATTGGGTCAGCGCTTGCTTCAGCCGCTTCTCGCTTAAAGAATAAAGAGGCAAAGAGCAAATTGATTCTCCTATTGACCGATGGCGCTAACAATGCAGGAAAAGTAATGCCTCTGACTGCTGCCGAGGCAGCCAAGGCTCTTGGAATCCGCATCTACACGATTGGAGCTGGGAGTAATGGGCCAGTCTCCATTCCTGTGCGTGATCCTTTTGGGAGAGTGGTCATGCAAAAAGTGACTTTTGATTTTGATGAAAAATTATTGCAAGACATCGCAACTATTGGAGATGGAAAATATTTTCGAGCTGCTGATGAAGCCTCCCTGCAAAAGACATTCCAAGAAATTGACCATCTTGAAAAAAGTTCTGTCACGCTGGATAAAAAAACTGATGTTAAAGATTTTTTCTGGTGGTTTCTGGCGTTGGCGGTCTTGTTGCTGACATTAGAGATGGTTTTGTCTCAAACGAGGTGGAATAAGATTCCATGAGAATTTAATGGCCACAAAGAACACAAAGAACGCAAAGAAAAGAAATTAAAAAATGATTTTTGATCACACTCTCGCTTTTGGCCGATCATCCTTACTCTGGATGCTTGTGGCGATCATTCCGCTTGCGCTTCTTTTTTGGAAAGCGCATCGGCGACGGCAGCGACTTCTTGCTAAAATTGTTGCGTTGCGACTTCGGGCCGTCTTGCTTTCTTCGGTGACTCCTTGGAGAAGAGCCGCTCGCTCGATGGTATTGCTCCTTGCCTGGGCTTTTCTTATTCTTGCATTAGCGGAACCGCGATGGGGATATGAAGAAAAGAAAGTGGTCTCTCACGGGCGCGACGTGATGATCGCGATTGATACCTCCCGCAGCATGTTAGCAACGGATGTCACGCCAACACGCTTAGCACGGGCAGAGCTTTTAGGGCAAGACGTTCTCGATTTGTTGCCAGGAGATCGCGTTGGGTTAATTGCTTTTGCAGGAAGTGCTTTTTTGCAAGCTCCGATGACACTTGATCATAGCGCTGTGACGGCTTCGCTCGCGGAATTAGATACAGCGCTCATTCCAAAAGGAGGGACAAATATTTCGGAAGCGATCCGAACAGCAGAGATCGCTTTTGGCAAAGGGGAAGGGACGAGCCGTGCGTTAGTCATTATCACTGATGGTGAGGATTTGGAAGAAGATGCTGTCGCCGTAGCCAAACAAGCGGCAGCGCAAGGGATTAAAATTTTTACGATCGGCATCGGTTCTGCAGCAGGATCACTCATTCCTATTAGAAATGAAAATGGAGGAACTGATTTTGTGCGCGATGAACGTGGCAAGCCGGTTCTTTCTAAACTCGATGAGGCTCGTTTAAAAGAGATTGCTCAAGTGACAGGAGGTTTTTATGAACCTTTCAGTCCTCAGGCAGCACACACAATTGTTGAAAAAGGAATTGCTCCGCTCGAGGCTGGATTGACCGCTGAAATGAGCGCCAGAAAGCCTATTGAGCGGTATCAAATTCCAGCGAGCATCGCGCTGGTTTTGCTATTGCTTTCGATTTTGTTGCGGGCTTGTCCCCGCGCACGCGGCGAAACAGACAGTCATTTTTGTTTTTTTCCGCGCTTTCGTCGAAGAAAGATTGGCTGTTGGATCGCTGTGGCTTTGATAGCGGCTTCTAATGCGCAAGCAACACCTGGAATTCAAGAGTATCAGCAAGGAGACTACGAAGCCGCGCTTCAAAGTTTTGAGCAGAGGCTCGAAAAAATTCCTTCTTCTCCAGAAGTGCGTTTTGATGCAGGTGCGGCTGCTTACAAAAAGGGAGATTATCAAAAAGCAGCAGACTATTTTACCAGTGCGATGACGGCTTCTGATCAGAAACTGCAAGAAGCGGCGACTTACAATCTTGCCAACACGCTTGTTCGTTCTGGCGAGCAGCAGCAAGATCGTGACATCAAACTTTCTGATTGGAAAAATGCGTTGCAGCATTATGACACTGTCTTGAAACAAGACCCGAATAACAAAAATGCAAAAGAGAATCGCGATCTTGTTAAGAAGTTAATGGAGGATTTGCAAAAAAAACAGGACGAGAAAACCCCGCCACAAAATAAAAACCAACAACAGCAAAACCAACAACAGCAGGATCAAAAGCAACAGCAGGATCAAAAGCAACAGCAGGATCAAAAGCAACAGCAGGATCAAAAGCAACAGCAAGGTCAAGGTCAGCAGCAGAAACAACAACAAAATCAGCAACAGAAACAACAACCGCAAAACCAGAATCAGCAACAGAATCAGCCGAAGGAGAATGAGCAACAACCGCCACAAGCTTCTGGCTCTCCCAATCCAACGCCGACTCCTTCCCCAAACAACGATCAAAAAAATCAACAAGGCTCTTCTGCGCAAGGCCAGCAGAAAGGAGGAGGAGTAACGCCAACTCCAACGCCTTCTTCTTCCTCAGGCAAGGAGGGGTCTTCAGCTGCTCCTTCCCCTTCACCAACAGCGACTCCTTCTTCTCCTCAACAACAAGGAGGAGGTGAAAAATCTTCCCAACAACAACAGTCTCGTGACGGTTCACAGGCGGCGCCTCGTCCAACGCCTGGTGAAAAAAAGAGTGGCGCACTCCAAGCCGCAGGCCAAGGAGGGGGGCAGCCAGCAGCCTCGGCCGAGGAAAGAAAAGAAGAGAAAGATGGAAAAGAAATGTCTCGTCATCAAGCAGAGGGGCTTCTTCGTTCTGTGCAAGAAGAAGAGCAGCAAGTCAAATTTCAACAGCGTAGCAACTCCGAAGAGGTCACTAAAGATTGGTGAAGACAGGCTGTAGGCTATAGGCCATAGGCTGTAGGTCAAAGTAAGGCCTTCGGCAAAAAAAGAAATTTTTTCACTCGATAAGTTCAACCGATTTTTTAATTTATGTTTTGATCTAAAAACTTCCTATAACCTACAGCCTATAGCCTCTCTTTATTCCATCCCTGTGAAATACTCGTTATTCATTTTACTTTTATTCAGCAATATCTGTTTTGCATCTTCCCCCTCGGTCAATGCAACGGCGACGTTATCGCGCAATCGTGTGGCTGCGGGAGAGGTCGTGCAGCTTGATGTCAAAGTGACGGGTGCAGAACAAGCAGATGTTCCTCCTGAGATTGCTGCAGAGGGTCTCCAAATCAAGCTCACAGGGCAATCATCTCAGGTTCAGATGATTAATTTTCAAGTCTCTTCTTCGGTGATCTATTCTTACATTGTGGTTCCTTTAAAAACGGGAAACCTCACCGTTCCTCCTGTCACCGTGCGAGCTGAAGGGCGAATGATGAAAACAACGCCATTGCAATTGGCGGTAATAGGTTCAGGGTCAGCCTCTCCAAATGCTCCTTCGCAACAGGTGTCTCCAATGAATCCTGGTTCTGCTACCTTGCCATCGAGGCTTGCGAACCAACCTAGCAACAACGTTGATCCAGGTCGTCTCGGTTTTGCAGAAGTCGTAATTCCTAAAAAGAAATTTTATGTCGGAGAAGTCGTGCCGGTAGAAATTCGATTTTACGTCGATGCTCATTACGGATTTTCTACCATGGGGCCACCTAACTTTGGGGGAGAGGGGGTCTTGACCGATCGTTTCAAAGATCCGGAGCAGAGTCGTGAAAATCGAAACAATTTAATCTATACCGTGGCCACCTTTCGCACTCTCTTTGCTGCTGTGAAGACGGGAGTCTTGGATATTCCGCCAGCGACATTGGATATTGCTGTTGCCATTCCAGAGCCAACGCCAGTCGGGATCGATCCCGATCTTTTTTCACGACTCATGGGAGGAAGGTCTCCTTTGGTTCGACAACATAAGATGACGCTCAAAACAAGTGCAACACATTGTGAGGTCATGCCTCTGCCTTCAGAAGGTCGTCCAGCAGACTTCTCAGGTGCGATTGGTCAATTTCGTTTAGAGGGATCTGTTGCTCCGCAAAAAGTAGATCAAGGAGATCCAGTAACGCTTTCTTTAAAACTTTCTGGGCAAGGAAATTTTCAAGCCTTGAAAGGACCCCAGTTGACAGAAACACAAGGATGGCGCACTTATCCTCCAGCTGATCATTTTGAAGCAACAGATGTTTTTGGATGGAGGGGGGTGAAGACTTTTGATACGACCATGATTGCGCAGCAGGCGGTGACAGCGACGCCAGGTTCTTCTTTTTCTTATTTCGATCCTATTGCCACAAAATATGTCACGCTAAAGACGAAGCCACTTCCACTTGAAATCAGCAACGCCACGCCTGCTCCCACTCCAACAGCAGGAGCTCCTTCAGCTGCTGGAGGCGCAACAGCCTCTCCTTCTCCTGCTGCTCCAAAGCTAGTTGCCGGAGAGCGTTTAAACCAAAAAACGGAGCGTTCCTGGAAAGATCCGCTCCATCAAAAAGAATGGGTGCTGACCTGGTTGGCATTTTTCTTTGGTTCTGTGGTGCTCATCGGCATCTTTGCAGTCAGAGCTTATAGTCAGCGAGCACGATCGCCCCTTGATCAAGAGCGGCAGCGCCTTGAAGAGTTGATTGCAGAGCTTGAGAAAGAAGAGCTTTCCATTGCTGAATTTTATGACAAAGCAGCAACTGCTGCGGAGTTATTTCTGAAGCAAGGAGTGGCTGACGTTGCTGATCTCGAAGAAATTTTAAGACGGCGAGATGAAATTCACTATGGCGCACGCATGACCTTTTTGACTGCTCCTGAAAAAGAACGATTGATAAAGCAATTGAAAAAAGTCATGGGTAATGAGTAATGAGTGTTAGACAGAGGCAGGACATACGTAAAAACGAATCAAAAACGTTATTTGCATATTAAAAAGATGAAACTTTAAATTAGAATAAACCTATGAAGCGACAGCTACCCATTACCCGTTACTCATTACTCATTATTTTTTTCCTATTGTTGGGAGTGCCTCTTGCCGCAATGAGTGTATCACAGAAGAGTAAGACTGCCTCTCCCGAGGAATACTACAACGAAGCGCTCGCTGAAAAAGATGCAGGAGATTTGCCAGCTGCTTCGTTAGCTCTGCGGCGGGCTCTGGTGCTTGATCCGACTCTTGCTGTAGCCCAACAAGAGCTGCAAGAAGTGTTGTCAAAAATGGAGTTGCCCATGGAGTCTTCTTGGCAGCAAAAGCTAGCATCACGCTACGCGCCTGAAAAAATAACTTTTGTTGGAACTGTGATCGGATGGAGCGCAACGGCAATTCTTATCGTTATTTTTTTCCTGCAAATTCTTCCATCAACAAAGAAGCCTAAGCGATGGCGCCTTTTTTTCTTGGTCGTGTTTCTTTGTCTCGTGGGACATGCTATTTCGGTATTGGGTGTGATCATTGACCCGCGTCTGCACGCTCGCTATGAGGTTGTGTTGCTTCCAAAACCCGATGCTAAAGCGGCACTAGAACATCAACCAGATCGTCCTGCGACAACACCTCTTCGTGCTACGCCAGCTGATGCCTCTTCGGTGCTTGCTCAACTTCCGACAGGGAGCTGCCTCATCTTGCTCTCGCAGCATGGCGTTTGGTCCTACGTGCGCACGGCTACTGGGCAGGAAGGATGGGTTGCTTCGGGGAGCTTGGAATTTTTGATTCCCTCCCTGCCAAAAGCGCGGTAGCAAAGACAGTCTACCACCATGATAACCACCATGACCGCCACGTTCTCTTTTTTGGCTCTTTAGCAGTCTCTTGAAAAATCGAGGTTCCAGGGTTGTTTTGTAAATCATCATGAACAAGAACGCCACCATTGAGCGGGGTTCCATTCCAATCACTAATCAGCGTTGGAAAAGCAGGATTAGTATCGACCCACCATGCAAAACCAGAATAAGAAATACTATTAGCATTGGCGTAGGCTAGAATATTTTCATAGATCGATTTATAGGCTGTTGGAAAGTAGCTGTTATCATTGACTCCAAACTCTGTAAAAATAATCGGATATTTTCCTAAGATGCCCGCAAAGTCTGTTGCAAAGGTGCCTCCAGCGCCGGTATATCCATCTTGGCCTTTTTGATTATAAGGGTGCGAGCCATAGATAATATTAGAACCAGTGACGCGAAAACTATCATTCACAAAGCTTAGGTCATAGGCGTAATCAAGACCATTGACGATGCAGAGATTGTTTGCTCCTGCGCCTCGTACTGCATCATAAAGTTGCTGGTATCCGATATATCCATCTCCACCATTTAACCAATCATTTTGGCTGATTCCATAGGGTTCATTATAGAGTTCAAAGATGACCGTGCCAAAATTTTTGTATTGATTCGCTACTTGTTGCCAAAAGGTGATCGAGTCACTATTTGCCATCGGTTGTTGTCCCCCATTAGGAGTCAACCAGTGCAAATCTAAAATCACCGCCATCTTATTTTGAGTAGCATAATAAATAATCGCATCGATAATTTGCTTATAAGATCCCTGTGTGCTAATAGGGGCGGAGGAGAGCCAGTAGCCTTGATTGAGATCGAGACGAATGACATTAGCTCCCCAGTTTCTTATGTTGATAATGTCACTAACACTCAAATATTGCCCTTGTGCATTCCATTCGAGCGAGGGACGTACGAGACCTTTTAAAATTATTGGGGTGCCTTTGTCGTTAATAATGGTATTGCCAGAAGTGGAGAGGATAATTGGAGTTTCGGAGTCGGGATAAACGGCAGGTGTCGCAACGGGCGCATCGGGAAAGGGGTCACTATTAGAATATCCATGGATAACGTCAACAGTCAGGCTGTAGTTGTCTGCAGAGACATAATTAAAATGAACTCCTTCGAGATAATAACCAACGTTTCCTCCAACATACTTTGTCTCAGAAGGTGCACCGTTGACATCTTCTATCGTGATCGTTCCATAATATTGGCCATTTTCATCTTTGACATCCCAAGTGCTCCAATTATTTCCTGCATTAGAACCCCATGGAATATTTCCACTGCTTTGATAATCGATGGAATAAGGATTCCAGTTATTCCCATTAGAAGATAAGGTAAGCGAGAGCCTTGGATTTTCTCCTGTTCCAAGATAATTGAATAAGACAGGGTCGGCAACCAGTGTTGAGACCGTTAATAAAAGCATTCAGAAACAATATAGTTTTATTATGGTTTTCATTTTCTAAATTAATTTTTAGGATGGAAGAGAGAAAATTACTGGTAGACTCTAGATAACCCTTTCTATTCATAAAGCAAAAAATCCATCAGCTGACCGTTACTCTCCCTCTATGTTTTCCTCTTCCTCTTCACGTGATCAGCAGCCGTTATTTTGGTTGAGCGGGCGTCCCGTTCATACAGTTCCTTTTTTAGTGAGTCTTTATGTGGCTGCTACTATTGGAATGGCGCTCCTCCTGGCTGCGGGGCGTCAAGATCTCGTTCAACTTTTTGTCTACAACAGCACAGCGGTGGCTCATGGTGAGCTTTGGCGGTTGGTGACTTATCCTTTGATCAATCCTCCCAATATTTGGTTCGCGTTAGAAATGGGGATGCTTTATTACTTCGGGCGCTTGGTGGAATCTGGAATTGGAAGTAAATCATTTGCGCTTTTTTATGGAGGGTTGATCTTGCTCCAAGGTCTCTTGTTTCAACTTGCTCATCTTCTAGGTCACCCAACGGAGGCCCATGGAATGGAGATGGTGGGGATGGGGCTCTTCGCTGCTTTTGTGACGATGGTTCCGAACGCTTCGTTTTTCTTTGGTATTGCTGCGCGATGGATGCTGCTTCTTTTGTTAGGGCTTTCTTCGCTGCAATTGCTAGCAGAGCATCAATGGATCTCAATGGTTCAGCTTCTCGCGCTCTCGGTGGCAGCTGTTTTTTTTATGAAAAAAAGAGGTTATCAAGAACCACTCTATTTTTTCCCTGTAAACGGACTTGAAAATGCCATCAAGCGCTCGCTGTCAAAACCTGTGGTTCTGCCTCCACCAGAGAAGCAGGAAGGAGATCGCCGCTTTATGGGATCAACATTGGTAGCATCGCTGCCGACGGAAAGCCTCAAACCATCGACAGCTTCCCTCTCTCCTGCTTTTCAAAAAAAGACTAAAAAAAGCAGTCCGATGATTTATGTGGATCAACTCCTCGACAAGATCAATGCTACTGGGCTCAGTAGCTTAACCGATCAAGAAAAAGAAAAATTGGAAGCCGCTCGTTTGGCTCTTCTGCAGCGAGATCGAGAGGTTTAGAAAGAAAGGGGAAAAATTAACCGCAAAGAACGCAAAAAAGTTGAAAGATGAAGCTTCGCTAGTGGCATTTTGTCTTTATTTGCGTGATAACCCAACTTTGTGAATTTGGAAAAGTAAATCACTGCAATTTTTTCTTTGCGTTCTTTGCGTTCTTTGCGGTTAATTCTCTTCTTTGTCTTGTGTTCTTTGTGGTTAATTTTTTTTTATGACCTTGCCCCTTTCCATCGCGATCATCACCTACAATGAAGAGCGCAACTTAGCGCGCTGCTTGCAGAGTATTGCCGATTTAGCGCATGAAATTGTCGTGGTCGATTCTGGATCAACAGATGGAACAATGGCAATTGCCAAGAATTTTGGAGCGATTGTTCAAGAGCAGTCGTGGCTTGGCTATCGTGATCAAAAAAATGTTGCTCTCGATCTTTGCTCTCAACCCTGGGTTCTTGCGCTCGATGCCGATGAAGAAGTTTCTCCTGAATTAAAAAAAGAGATCATCGCTTTTTTTGAGCAAGGTAAAGATCAGTATCTCGATGGGGCCCGTTTTCCGCGTAAAACCTGGTTTCTAGGGCGATGGATCAGGCATGGAGATTGGTATCCTGATTTTCAGTTGAGGCTTTTTCGCCGTGACAAAGGACGTTGGAAAGAACCGATTCATGAATTTGTAGAAGTTTCAGGAAAAGTCACAACGCTCTCAGGAGAGTTGCTGCATTACTCTTTCCCTTCGATGAATCGCTACATCGATAAAATCAATCCTTTTGCTGATGAGTTTTTAAAAAAGCAACTCGATCAAAAAAAATCATGGTCTCTTTGGGCAACGCTCACGCGTTCGATCTGGAGATTTTTCCGCGGCTATTTTTTTCGCTGCGGATTTCTCGATGGCTTCCCAGGGCTTTGGATTGCTGTAGCAACCGGGTTCTCAACGTTTGTCCGCTACAGTCGGGGGTATGAGCTACAGGTTACAGGGTGCAGGTTACAGGGTGTAGGGGAAAAGCCATCAACAGAAAAAAATTAATCGTTTTTTTTAAACAACATGCACTTTGTTTTTAAAACACTTCAACTTTTCAACTCAATCTTCGAATTTTTTCCTGTAACCTGCAACCTGTAACCTGTAATCTGCCCCGCATGTCTTTACTCGTCTTAGGTTCCATCGCACTTGATACTATTAAAACTCCTTTTGAAGAACACGCCGAGATTCTCGGTGGTGCTGCTAGCTACGCAGCTGTGAGCGCCAGTTTTTTTACAACACCCTATTTGGTAGGTATTGTTGGAGATGATTTTCCCAAAGAGCATATCGCTCTTTTTAAAGAAAGGAACATCGACCTCGCTGGCTTGCAGGTTGTTCCTGGAAAGACCTTCCGTTGGTCAGGGGAATATCATTACGACATGAACAACCGTGATACGCGGTCGACAGACTTAAATGTCTTTGAACATTTCACGCCGACGTTGCCAGAAGCTTATCGAAAAACAGATTTTGTTTTGCTTGGGAATATCGCTCCCGATTTGCAAATTCATGTGCTCGACCAACTCGAAGCGCCACGTTTTATTGTGGCTGATACGATGAACCTCTGGATCAATATTGCGCGCCCGCGTCTGATGGACTTGCTGGGTCGCATTGACATGCTCCTCCTCAATGATAGTGAGGCTCGTGAGATCACGGGTGAGACTAGTCTTATCAAAGCAGGACGCTGTCTGCGCGAGATGGGACCTGCTTATGTGGCCATCAAAAAAGGAGAGCATGGCTGTCTTCTTTTTGGGGATGGAGAATTTTTCAGTTGTCCTGCGTTTCCTCTCGAAGATATTCACGATCCTACTGGAGCTGGTGATGCTTTTGCTGGCGGCTTAGCGGGTTATTTAGCAAAACGCGATGGCTCCAAAGAAACAAAAGTTGAATTTAAGCATCTTTGTCAGGCCGTCGTCTACGGCAGCGTCATGGCCAGTTTTAGTGTTGAAGCCTTTAGTGTGGATCGCTTGCGTACCGTGACGCCAGAACAGATCCAAGAACGGTTTGAAACATTTCAGCACTTGAGTGCATTCTAATAGATTGAACATTCTCCTTATTAAACTACGTCATCATGGTGATGTTCTTTTAACGACGCCGGTAGCACGTGCGTTAAAGGAAAAGTTTCCAACGTCTCAGATTGATCTTTTGGTCTACGAGGGGACCGAGCCGCTTGTTAAAAATGATCCCGACTTCCGTCATATCTGGTGTTGGAATCGAGATCTGCGAGGATGGAGGAGCCCCTGGAATCATCTGCGAGTTTTTTTTCAATTACGGAAGCAGAAGTATGATTGGGTGCTGCATCTTTCCGATCAGATGCAAGGTGCCTTGATGGCAAAGCTTCTCGCACGACAAGGGTCTATCGGCATCGATTATCCGCGTCGGCGAGATATTTTTTGGCGCTCTTGCTTTACTTATTTGGTGTCGCTCTTTGCCAGCAATACGCATCATACGGTGGAGCAAAATCTAGCATTGTTAGGGCCGTTAGGAATTGATCTTGTTGGAAAACAAGCTTGCTGTCGCTTGGAGATTGTTGACGAAGATCGCTGTGTGTTGCAAAAATATTTGCAACATCATCAGATTGAAAAACCTTATCTCGTGGTCCACCCTGCAGCGCGATGGGTTTTTAAATGCTGGGAAGACAATCGCTTTGCGGAAGTGATTCAACATTTTGCTCGCCAAGGGTGGCCCGTCATCCTCACTTCTTCACCAGAAAAAGAAGAGGTGGCATTGGTCGATGCGATTTTAAAAAAAGTTACGGGTCCCAACATCATTTCGTTAGCTGGGCAATTGACGCTGGGGCAGCTTGCAGCCTTGATTGAAGGATCACGCCTTTTTCTGGGCGTTGATTCTGTCCCCATGCACATGGCTGCAGCGTTGAAAAAAGATACGGTCGCTCTTTTTGGTCCTACGAAAATTAAAGAATGGCATCCTTGGCAGACGCGATATCGGTTGATTGATGCGCGCGATTATGGAAGCTTGCTTGATCCGGATGCCGTGAACACCGGAACGCGAGAACGTTATTTAAAAAATATTCCTGTTGCTCCGGTGATTGCTGCGGTCGAAGAATTGCTTCATTCATGAGGAATTCTAAAAGCGTTCTTTTTATTATCGATGGACTTGCTGGAGGCGGTGCAGAGCGCGTTGTTTTAACGCTGGCCGAGGCAATAGTAGCGCAGGGTGATGAGGTGACCATTGTTTCTTTGCGACGAGAGTGTGCGTATTCAATTCCAAAAGGAGTTTCTTATTTGCTGGTGGAAGATACGTATCGCGGTCTTTTTCGTCGTCTGACAGAAATTCGTCGGCGCGCACGCGCTCTGGATCAAGCGCTGGAGGCTGTTGTTCCAGGAAAAAAGTTTGACCTTGTTGTTTCTCATCTTCCTAAAACTGATCGTATCGTGGCGGCTTCTCAAAAATGTTACGATGCTTGGAGATGCCTGCATTGTGCTTTAACGGTTGGGGAGCTTGGAAATAAAAGGGGATGGAGGCGATGGCGCAAGCAGCGACAACTTTTTAAAACCTACGATCAAAAAAAACTGATCACGGTTTCTCGGGCGCTTCAAGAAGATGTGCTTGCTCTTGGGATCAGGCCGGCAGCGATGGCGGCGATTTATAATCCTTTCGATTTGGAAAAAATTCGAATGCTGGCGCGGGAAACAACGTCTTTTGATCAAGAAAAATTTTTACTCCATGTCGGACGATTTCATCCTCAAAAACGCCACGATCGCCTGTTGGAGGCCTTTCAGCAGAGTGGCTATCGAGGGAAGCTCCTCCTCTTGGGCGAAGGAAATGGCGTGGCCACAGGCTCCATCAGGGAGAGAGCAAAGCAACTTGGGATTTTAGATCGGGTTGTCTTTGTTGGTTTCGCTAGCAATCCGTATTCCTTTATGCGTGCAGCTGAGGCGTTGATCTTAAGCTCCGACTATGAAGGGTTGGGAAATGTTTTAATTGAAGCCTTGGTGTGTGGCACTCAAGTGATCAGCACCAATTGTCCTTACGGTCCTGCTGAAATTCTCAAAGGGAAATTGTCACAAGGCCTTTCTGAGTTGACAGCGCCAGCCTTAGCAGAAGCCATTCGCCGCGTGCTTGCTAATCCAATTCCAATCGCCGACGAGATGCTGGCTCCATTCACACTCGAAGAGAGTGTGGAAAAATATCATGATTTAACGACAATGTGCTTAAAGAAATCAAAATAAAAAGAGATTCACAGGGATGGAAGCGATGGAAGAGATATAATAAATTTTGATAAATTTGAAATGCCTTTTTGGAAAAACGGCACAAAAATTTGGTGGAGGCTAATTTTAAAAGACACGCCTTAGAAAAGTTATTTTCACAATATCCCTTCCATCCCTTCTATCCCTGTGAATCTCTTCTGTTTTGTTGTCTGAATAGTATTGACAGAAGAGGGATAACCACTGAGTATCTCTACCTCGCAAGTGCGGGTGTAACTCAGTTGGTAGAGTGCAACCTTGCCAAGGTTGATGTCGAGGGTTCGAATCCCTTCACCCGCTCC
>JAIEQF010000001.1 GCA_019747895.1 Chthoniobacterales bacterium | reverse complement strand
GCCGTTTTGACCCGCTTTTGAAAACGCTAAAAAAACTGAGGGCTTTGGGACAGGCTCTAGATAGCGCTCGGTCTTCGACCTGGCCTTTTCTAAAAATTCCTGCGTTCTTCCCTGTAATTTCTAAGTAATTTGACTATACAATTTCTCAACCTTAAAATTTTTTTAAAAATTTTATTTTGTCTTCTTTGCGTGCCGCTTTAGTGGCTTTGTGATCCTTGTGGTGAATTGCTTTTTCTTACGCCTGGCGAACGTCTCAAACCAGCTTGAAATAAAAGTTTCCAGACCATGAAGAAGGCTTCGAAGACAATGTTCCAAGACATTTTAGAAGTACCTTGAAAACGATCTGTAAAAATAATGGGAACTTCTGTGATGGAAAACCCTTTTCTCCAAGTGCGATGCGTCATCTCAATTTGAAAGCCGTAGCCATTCGATTGCACATTCTGTATTTTAATCGCCTCGAGTGTTTGACGGCGCCAGCATTTGAAGCCTCCCGTAGGATCATGAATAGGCAATCCAGTCACTGTATGGACATAGTAAGAAGCTCCGATGCTCAGAATTAATCGTCGCAAGGGCCAGTTAATCACCCGCACTCCATAGATGTAGCGCGATCCAATGGCTAGATCAGCTCCAGCTTCGACTGCTGCGATCAGCTTAGGGACATCATCAGGACTATGAGAAAAATCAGCGTCCATTTGAACGATAACGTCGTAGTGATGTTCGAGGGCCCACTGGAAACCTGCAATATAAGCGCGTCCAAGGCCATTTTTTTGTTGGCGGCTCAAAAGATGCAGGCGCTGATTTTTTTGTTCTTGAACCCAAGTCCCTGTTCCATCTGGTGAACTGTCATCAACGATGAGGAGATGAATATGCTCAGAAAGCATTAACAACTTTTCCACGAGAGGTGGAAGGTTAGTCATTTCGTTATAAGTTGGAATTACAATAAGTGTCATACTCTTTACCCGTTACTCATTACTCGTTACTCATTAGAGCGTCGACGGACGTCGATGCCTCCACTCCGTTGATTGCTCGTAGGCATGACCAACGCGGAAGAGCCGTTTTTCCTCGAAGGAAGGGCCGAGAAGTTGAAGGCCAACCGGAAGTTCAATGCCATCGCGTTTAGAAAAACCGCAAGGAAGACTCATGCCGCAAATGCCAGAGAGATTTCCAGCGATGGTGAAGATGTCAGCAAGATACATTTTGAGAGGATCTAAAACTTTTTCACCTAATTTAAAAGCTGTTTCAGGAGAAGTCGGAGAGAGGATAAAATCTACTTTTTTAAAAGCCTCTTCAAAATCTTTTCGAATGAGTGTTCTTACTTTCTGGGCTCGCAAGTAATAGGCATCATGATGTCCTTTTGTGAGAACATAAGTTCCAAGAATAATGCGGCGTTTTACCTCTGCGCCAAATCCTTCTTCCCGTGTTTTTTCATAAAGCGAGAGGAGGTCAGTGGATTGTGTGGTGCGATGTCCATAACGGATACCATCAAAGCGGGCTAGGTTAGAAGAGGCTTCCGCGGTCACGATGATATAATAGGTTGAAACAGCATACTCCGTATGAGGGAGTGAAATTTCAACTGGCTCGGCGCCGAGAGAAACAAGCTGTTGAATCGCTTGATCGACAGCAGCACGAACGCCTGGTTCCATGCCATCTACAAAATATTCTTTAGGAATACCAAAACGCATCCCTTTCAGATCACGGCCAATCTCAGACGTGAAATCTTCATGAGGGAGTTGGAGTGATGTTGAATCGTGAGGATCGTGTCCTGCAATCGCATTGAGTAAAAGAGCGCTGTCTTCGACGGAATGCGTGAGAGAACCGATTTGGTCGAGTGAAGAGGCAAAGGCAATCAAGCCATAGCGTGAGACGCGACCATAAGTTGGTTTGAAGCCTACACAACCGCAGAGTGCTGCTGGTTGACGAATCGAACCTCCCGTGTCAGAACCAAGCGTTGCCAAGGCCATGCCTGCCGCGACAGCAGCAGCAGAGCCGCCGCTGGAACCACCAGGAATGCGAGTCTGATCCCACGGATTGTACGTTGGATGAAAAGCAGAATTTTCGGTGGAGGATCCCATGGCAAATTCATCCATGTTGAGGCGGCCCATGGGAAAGGCTCCAGCAGCGCGTAAGCGAGAAATCACAGTGGCATCATAGGGAGCATGATAATCGCCGAGAATTTTAGAAGAAGAATTAGTAGGAGCATTTTTAACAACGATGGCATCTTTAATGCCAATAGGAATTCCTCCCAATGGCTTGCTCAAATCAGCTTCTAGAGCGTCTTTGCGGGCTTGTTCACTATCCCAAGAAAGATAAGCTTTGATTTTTGGATTAACGGTTTTGATTCGCGTTTCTAATTCCTCCAAGAGTTCGAGAGGAGAGATTTTTTTAGCAACGAGGAGGCGTCGCGCTTCAGCAATAGTGAGAAAAGGAGAGGTTTTCATTTTTGAAAATAGAAAAGGAAAAGAAGGGAGATAGAAAAATTATTCTAGCACTTTGGGAACGACAAATAATCCATTGGCAGCATGAGGTGCTTGTTCGAGCACAACTTGTTTTGACAAGCTTTCCCCAACGACATCTTCACGCACCACATCAAAAACAGAAATGGCATGAGCTGTTGGTTCGATGCCGCTAAGATCAAGTGTATTAATTTTAGCAATATGTTCTAAGACTCGTTCTAATTGTCCTGTAAAGAGGGTTTCTTCATCAGCGGTAAGTTGAATGCGAGCGAGGCGTGCCAGATAGGCAACATCAATAGCGGGAGTAGAGGCAGACATAGAAGTTTAAAATGGTGAATCAAGAAACATATAAGTTTAGAATGACAATGGGAAATATAAAATCACTTGTCTTTAGTGCGTAACCGTCTATAGAAAAGTAAAAACCTTAAAAATATTTCTATGAATAACCTTTCTTTAAATAGATCTCAAGTTTCGCAGTCTGCGATAACAGAAGCTGCTTTTTTGCAAGACAACCACGAATCAGCAGGTATTCCCTTGCCGGCGCCTAAACCTTTTTTTGGACGACATGTCACTTTTCAAACAGTGATCGACTGCCATCACTCTTCTTTCGGTAGTTTGGAAGGAGCGGGAGAACTTCGAGTTCGTTCTTCATTAGGATTGAGTTATGAAAGTAATCTTCCTCAGCGAATCAGAGCTTTGGAGGGGAGGGGTAGTGCTTACTCCATTTTAGCAAAAGAGGCAGAAGCAGAATTGCTGAGTGACGTAGGCGAGAATGTGATTCAACCACAATCAGTAGCAGAGTTGAGCAATGACCGGGCGAGTACTGCTTCATCAATGGAAAGCTTATCTTCTGAGAGAACATTATTGCCAGCACGGCTCCCAGCGCCTTTTTTTGGTACTCGAACAACAACTAATTTTTATAATAGTCAGCGGAAATAACGGCAGCAATTGAAGATAGCTGCTGCGCATCAGGAGAAGGCAACAAAATATTTGCGAGAGTGTTGTAATAACATGAAACTTCAGGCTCTTTTAAAAGAACATGGAGATCCTCAAAAAGCAAAAATCTTAGGAGCAATTATTGAGCAGTTCAAAAATAAAGCCAACTACCATACGGTGATGGCTCGGCAAACCGAGATGCACGCTTATGGTCATGATCCAGAGTCGCCCGGAGCACACAATGTTATTGCTCAAGGAAATTACGAATTAGAATTTCCTGTTAGGCCACCTTCGCCAACCCGCAGAGCTCGAGAGGTAAAAAATCCCAAAGAGGATTTATAGTCAAATTACTTAGAACTTACAAGGAACTGACTTGTCCTTTTTAGGAAAAGACTGCGTTCTCATCCCGTCACGTTATCGTTTAGATAGCGCTCGGTCTTCGGCCTGGCCTTTTCTAAAAATTCCTGCGTTCTTCCCTGTAATTTCTAAGTAATTTGACTATAATCAGACTTCCAAAAACAAAAGCAATCCCTCTTGTCTCAGCAAAATTTTTGGAAAATAAAAAGCTATCATCAAAAGAAAAACAACAACTTCCTGTTGCTGAAAAAATAGTAGCCAAAGAAGTAACCGCAGAGTCGCCTAAGAGGCTTAAGCTGACTGAGGCTAAAGCTCGGTTGATGAGTTAACAGACTTCCTCTATTGCTTTCCCAAGTGCTTCTACAGCCTGATCGATTTGTTCTGTCGTGATGCAGAGAGGTGGCATGAAGACAATAGTATCGCGAATGGGGCGAGTGAGAAGGCCATGCTTGCGCGCGGCCCGGCAGATCTTCGCTCCCATTTGATCTTGCCATGGGTAAGAAATTTTTGATGTTGGATCTAACATCACATCGATGCCAGCAATGAGGCCGTACTGGCGAATATCAGCAATATGAGACATATTCTTCAACGTGGTCAGCGCCTTGTCGAAGTGCTTTATGGTTGCTGGTAATTTTTCTAACACTTTTTCTTCTTCAAAAACATCAAGGTTCGCTAAAGCTGCTGCACAGCCGATCGGATGGGCAGTGTAGCTGTGGCCATAATAAAAAGTTTTTTGTTCTTCGGTGCTTCCTAAAAAAGCAGCATAAATTTTTTCTGTGACCATTGTTGCTGCCAGTGGCACCGTGCCGCCAGTGAGGCCTTTCGCCATAGCCAGCAAGTCGGGTGTGATTTGTTCTTGTTCACAAGCAAACATCGTTCCAGTGCGGCCAAAGCCGGTCATCACTTCATCTAAAATCAAAAGCGCTCCGGTGCGATTACAAAAAGCACGCACAGCTTGTAACATTCCTTGAGGCCAGGGACGCATTCCGGCAACGCCTTGGATGAGTGGCTCAAGAATGATCGCTGCGATGGATTCCTGGTGCGAGAGTGCTTCCAGTTCAGCCATGCTGGCGACATGTTCAGCAGGAAAATGAATACCGGCAAAGCGGTCGGAAAAAAGTGGAATGCCGCTCAGGCTTGCAGCACCAGCCGTATCACCATGGTAGCAATTACTAAAAGCGACGAAGCGTTTTTTTTCGGGATGGCCGATGAGTTGCCAATATTGAAACGTCATCTTGAGTGCAGCTTCGATGGCAGTAGAACCATTGTCGGAAAAAAAAACACGCGAGAGTGAATTTTTTGGAAAGAGAGCAACAAGGCGTTTCGCTAATTCAATAGCGCTCGGATGAGTTGTTCCTAGAAACGAGGTGTGATCAAGTTGTGCAGCCTGACGTTGAATCGCTGCTACAATATGAGGGTGAGAATGCCCGTGAATATTGGTCCAGATGGAACTATTGCCATCGATGTAATCACGACCCTGAATGTCTCGAAGGTAAACTCCTTTTCCTGAAACAATGATCATCGGCTCTTCAGCGCACCATTCTTGTTGTTGGGTAAAAGGATGCCAGAGATGACGGTGGTCAGTTTGAGTTAGTTTTACTGGATTATTCATCAGTTTTAGAACCTGTCTCCAAAGTTGCTGAGGCTGATGAAATGCAAGGAGCCTCCGGCGCGATGCAACAATTCGCGGCCTCGGTAGACTTTGGGGGCAGGTTCTTAGCAAGCTCTGCTAACATCTGCTTCGCTAAAATAATATCATGATGAGCTGCGCGACGGCGACGATATTTTCGATCAAGTACCTCTAGGAATGAGATGAGATCAGCCTCAAGAGGAACCTTGTAATAAGTCCATGTTTCGGCATCAGCTCGTTTCGACTGGAATCGCCAACGAGAGGCTTCTTTTGAAACCCGAATCTCACGTTTAACGTGATCTTCGTCGCGGACAATCCATGCATGACAATTTCTCATTGGAGAAGGCTACAGGTTGCAGGTTACAGGTTACAGGAAAAAAATTAGCCCGGATATTTCATCACTCTCGTAACGAGGAGACCGCGAAGGCTGATGAGGCAAGGCAGATGAAGGATTTTGATCAGGGCTGTATGCGTACATACTGTCCTGATCAAAATTCGAGTCTAACGCAGCATCCATCGGTCTTCCCGGCCTCCGCAGTAGAGAGGGGTGAAATATCCGGGTTAGGGCTTCGCTAGAAATAAATATTCTGATTAAGAAGCAAGATTTTTTTTCTGTAACCTGTAACCTGCAACCTGTAGCCTGTCGTTACATGAACTCGTTAATAAAAATTTTTGTTTATCTTGTTCTTTCCGTTTTGATCGGAGCTTTGTTAGCACCGCTTTTTTATGAAATGATTTTGCTGCTTCCAGCAGATCGTTTTGGTTTTATGGGACCACTGCTCAGCTCGGTGCAGCAGATGCCGTTTCATCGCTACGTCTCACGAACCATTCAAATTGCTGCTTTGGTTTTACTTTGGCCAACGATCAGGTCCCTTAAAATTGAGCGTTTATCGGATCTTTCGCTTTATCGCAATAACCATGCTGGCGGCGATTTTTTGAAAGGATTTGTGGTGGCTCTTTTGCCCTTGTGGTTTTTAGAAGCTCTTTTTATCAAGCTTCAGTGGTATCTTTTGAAAGGTTTGTTCTCTTGGCAGATCGGATTCAAAATTCTAACGACGGCGCTCACGGTTGCTTTTTTAGAAGAATTTTTATTTCGAGGAGTCCTCTTGGGATTGATGCGGTGTTTTTTGAAAAGTGAGGCAGCGATTGTTCTGGTAGCACTTTTGTTTGCAGGAGTTCACTTTTTAAATCTCTCTCATTTCAAAGAACCAACGATCCATTGGTGGAGTGGTTTTTCTTTGCTCTTACATAGTGACCGCCCTTGGTCTGCTTTGCCGTTAGCGATTGGAGCTTTTGGAACTCTTTTTTTGCTAGGAGTGATTCTTGCTTGGGCTACCGTGCGGACAGCATCGCTCTGGCTCGCCATTGGGCTCCATGCAGGATGGATTTTTGCACAACAATTGTTTCATGCGGCGACGCAGGAAAATTTCACTTCGCTGCTACCTTGGTGGGGCCCCTTTCAAATTTATGGCATGGTTCCTGTTGGCCTGCTTGTTGTGATACCACTAGGAGTCACAACTTTTTTAATAAGAAAAATTGTCTCTCGGCGGAGAGACTCTTCTTTCAGGTGACACATTTTTTAAAAATTTTTTTAACTTCGCTAAGTGATCTATTTTATCCTCGCCATTGTGAGGGATGTCAGAGGGCGCTGCTAGAAGAAGAATTTCTTTGTTATGACTGTTGGGAGCAACTCGAGCCACTCCCGGAACCTTGTTGTGAAATTTGTTCCTATCCTCTTTTTTGCGCTGATTCTAAAACCTGTAGCAACTGCGCTGAACGAAGGCTTCACTTTGTAGCGGGAGTGGGAGCCTTTCGTTATCAAGGTCTCACACAGGAGCTGTTGGCTCGATATAAATATGGTCGCGATCAAAGCCTGAGGCCGCTGTTGCAACAACTCATCACAAGAGCTCTGCAAGATGAACGGCTGCATGGAATTGATTTTGCGGCAGTCGTGCCTGTGCCTCTTCATTCCTTGCGCCAACGGGAGAGGGAGTTCAATCAAGTTCTTCCTCTGGCAAAGGAAGTGGCTAGGCATAAAAAGCTGCCGCTTCGTTCGCTTTTAAAACGAGTTGCGCCTACCTCATTTCAAGCAGGCTCCAATCGAGAAAAGCGTTTGAAAAATTTAGAAGGTGCCTTTGCATTGCGGCGGCCAACTTCGCTTAATGGGAACTATCTTTTAGTGGATGATGTCCTCACGACAGGCGCCACACTAGACGAGTGCGCTAAAGTTCTTTTGCAGGCTGGGGCAGAGAATGTCTGGGCGGTTACCTTAGCTAGATAAAATTTTTTCTGTTCCCTGCAGCATCTTCACTGTAACCTGCAACCTGTTTCCTGTAATTTTCCTATAACCTGTGACCTGCAACCTGTAGCCTGTTTGTATGACCATCTTTAAACGACCCTCTTTAAAATTTGCTTCCAAGCGTAAGCGCGAGATGCCAGAAGGCCTTTGGACAAAGTGTCCTGAGTGTGGCGAAATGATCCACCATTTGACCTTGGATCAAAATCTTCGTGTCTGTCCTCCGTGTGGATATCATTTTTCTTTTTCTGCGCGGGATCGCGTTACCAATCTTGTCGATGAAGGTTCTTTTGTTGAAGCACAAGCTTCGCTGGAATCAATCGATGTCCTCAAATTTAAAGGTGTTGCTGCTTATGAGGAACGCCTTCGTTCTTATCAAAAAAAGACGGGAGAGAAGGATGCCGTTGTGACAGGGAATGCCAAAATCGAAGGCCGCCCTTTTGGACTTGCTGTCATGGATTTTCAATTTTTGGGAGGAAGTATGGCCTCTGTTGTTGGAGAAAAAATCACTTCTATCATTGAAGCCTCGACTCAAGCAGAGCAACCAGTCGTGATTGTCTCTGCCTCCGGTGGCGCGCGCATGTATGAAGGAGTTTTTAGTTTGATGCAGATGGCTAAGACAAGTGGCGCTCTGGCACGCCATGCAGCGGCAAAACTCCCTTTCGTTTCGGTATTGACCAATCCAACGATGGGAGGTGTCACCGCTAGTTTTTCAACGCTAGGCGATATCATTCTAGCTGAGCCAAAGAGTATGATTGGATTTGCAGGACCGCGCGTCATTCGCGAAATCGCTCACCAAGAGCTTCCTCCTGGATTTCAAACAGCAGAGTTCTTACTCGAACATGGTCTTATCGATGCGATTGTGCCGCGAGCTCAGATGAAACAGAAGTTGGCGATGATCTTTGATCATTTGCTCTCATAGAAGCTCGAGGGTAAGAGCATAGGGGGCTTTCCTGCCGTAGCTATAAAAAAATTGAGAGTGCTGTCCAAAAAAACGCGTTTATTTGACCGCTATCGCTCGATTTTAAGTGCTTGGCATAGATCATAGGGCTATAAAGGCTGTGGCGATTCTCTCTGTAGGCATGGGCGTTATTTGTCATTATTTTTGCTGCTGTTCTGGTGAAAGGAGAGGATTTAGAGGGTGTCTTGAAAAAGGCTAAAATAGCGCATTGCGGCGTCACTCCGGTGCTCGTGTCCTCGAGCATCACTTATACACTGCGGGTCTGCGTACCTCGTTCCTGGCACTGTATCAATTTTATTCATTTTCAAGACACCCTCTAAAGGCTATCTGTTTTAAATTGGACATTATTGGATGTAAATGGATATAAGTGGATGTAAATGGATATTCCTTGTGCTTCAACTCACGATTCCAGTCTCCAGTCTCCAGCCTCTAGCCTTCTTTCTTGGCTGTTTGAGCAACAACTCAAAGGTATCTCGCTGGGCTTGGAAGGCCCAACAGCTCTTCTTGCAGCATTAGGAGATCCTCATAAAAGACCAGTGCTTCATATTGCAGGAACGAACGGGAAAGGTTCTGTCGCTGCATTTTCAGCATCAATTTTAAAAGCTGCTGGTCTTCGTGTTGGGCTTTATACGTCGCCGCACTTAGTTGATTTTCGAGAACGGATTCAAATTAATGGGGAGCTGATTTCTCTTGAGGACCTTGAAGAAGGGATCAGACGACTTCAGTCTGCGACACAAAGTATGGAGGCGGTGCCCACTTTTTTTGAACTGACAACGGCATTGGCCTTTGACTATTTTGCGCGTCAAAAATGTGATGTGATCGTGTTAGAGACAGGGATGGGAGGACGTCTCGATGCTACGAATCTTGCTGCCGATAAAATTGCTTGTGCCATTACACCAATCAGCATGGATCATCAAGAATGGCTTGGGTCAACACTCGCTGAAATTGCGCGAGAGAAAGCCGGAATTATGCGTCCTGGAGTGCCTGTTGTCACACTACCCCAAGCAGAAGAGGTGATGGAAGTTTTGAAAAAAGAAGCAGCGCGAGTGAGCGCGTCTTTGATCATCGTTGATGAGCCTGTGGCTCCTGAGACGCAGCTTGGGCTCGCCGGTTTTCATCAACGTTGGAATGCGGCTCTGGCATTGGAAATGATAGAGCAAGGCCCGTGGACAATTTCCAAAGAAATCAAGCAGCAGGGGCTCGAGAATGTCTCATGGCCAGGTCGATTTCAACGTTGCTTGCTAAAAAATGGGCAAGAAATAATTTTAGATGGAGCTCACAATCCAGCAGCTGCAGAGCAGCTCGTAGCGACGTGGAGAGAAGTCTTTCCTGGGAAAAAATGTTGTCTCGTTTTTGGGTCGCTCGTCGATAAGGAAGGAGAAAAGATGCTTCGTATTTTGGAACCAATCACTTCGTCGATTATCTTAGTTTCGGTTCATTCTCCTCGCGCAGCTTCCCCCTCGGAATTACAAAAAATAGTCCCATCAGCCATGACTTTTTCGTCCTTGGGTGAGGTTTTAGAAAAAAAGAATATTTTTGTTGACCCAATGTCTCTTTTTTCTAGCGACTTGAATCCCCCTATTTTACTAACGGGATCACTCTTTTTGGTAGGAGAGGCTCTTGCCCTCTTGCAAGGAAGGGCATATTTGCCCTCTTGGCAGTAAAAAACGGCCTATAGAGAGATGTGTGTGTGAGTCAACTTTTTAAATTGAGAAAAAGTGATTTCTTCTGCTTGCCGAGAGATTTTTTGAATGCGAGAGTATCCGGGTTCTCAAAACAAAAGACAAAAACCAAAGATCTTTTTTCGCGATTAAAATTCCACTAATAGTGGAAGCTTCCTTTATGGAATGCTAGATATTGTGTTTGGTGATCTACGAAGCAGAGTCTGAGTTATTGAGAATCATCCCCTCTCATTTAAATTTAAATTTTTTTATCTATGACTGCACAACAACTTTCTTTGAATGAAGTAGACCCCCTTGCCAATAAAAAATTCGACGTCTGTAAGCGAGATGGTCGTATGGAGCTTTTTGATCAACAGCGGATTATTTTAGCTATTGAACGGGCCTTTAAAGCAGAACGTGATTTGGCGCCAGACGATCTTTTGCCTCAAGAAGATCAAAATGCTGTGAGTTTCATTAGTGATGAGGTCGTTCAACGGTTGATTTCACGGGCGATTCGTGGTGAGGCACTTGAGATTGAATTAGTACAAGATGCCGTAGAGGTTGCCTTGATGAAAAAAGGTTATCATACCATTGCACGGCGTTATATTATTTATCGGGAAGATCGACGTAAAGCGCGTGCGCTTCGAAGTGATCAAGAGCTTGGTTCATCGCAAGAAAAAATTTATGTGACCTTGCGCAATGGACATCGCGAATTATTAGAACCACAGCGCATTAGACGTTCCTTTATTCGAACTTGTCGTGGTGTTGAAGATCGCTGTGATAGCCGAGTGATGGCAGAAGAAACCCTTCGGAATCTCTATGATGGTGTCCGCCTTGATGAGGTCGAAAAAGCAATGATCTTTTCAGCAAAGACTCGGATTGAGATTGATCCTGCCTATGGCTATGTGACGGCTCGACTTCTTTTAGAATCGATCTATCGAGAAGTTATTCCTGCGTTTAAACATTATCATGATTTGAACACGGTTCACGCTGCTCATTTCTCAGACTATTTGGAAGAGGGAATTCGTGAAGGTCGCTTGACTCCCTTGTTGCGTGAGTTTGACTTGAAGCGCCTGGCAGGAGCCATGGATCCTGAGCGAGATTTGCAATTTAATTACATGGGACTGCAAACCATTTATGATCGCTACTTGTTGCATGTTCGCGGGCGCCGTATTGAGACGCCTCAATATTTTTGGATGCGTGTTGCGATGGGCTTGTCCTTGAATGAAGGGGCTACCAAAAATGAACGAGCTATTGAATTTTACAATATTCTTTCTTCTTTCCTCTTCACTTCATCAACTCCAACGTTGTTTAATGCTGGCACGCTGCATCCTCAGTTGAGTTCTTGCTACTTGACGACGGTGATGGATGATTTGGATCATATTTTCAAGTGCATTGGAGATGATGCTAAACTTTCGAAGTGGGCTGGGGGACTTGGAAATGACTGGACAAATGTGCGTGCTAGCGGATCCCTAATCAAAGGAACCAATGGTGAAAGTCAGGGAGTTATTCCATTTTTAAAGGTTGCCAATGATACGGCTGTTGCTGTCAACCAAGGCGGGAAGCGCAAAGGAGCGATGTGTGCTTATCTTGAAACATGGCATCTCGATATCGAAGACTTTTTAGAGCTGCGTAAAAACGTAGGTGATGAGCGCCGTCGTACTCACGATATGAATACGGCCAATTGGATTCCTGATCTTTTTATGAAGCGGGTTCAGGAGAATGCTTCTTGGACGCTCTTTAGCCCAAGTGATGTGCCTGATTTGCACGACCTCTACGGAGCTGCCTTTGAAAAACGCTACTGCGAGTATGAAAAGATGATTGAAGAGGGAGAGATCACTTATTTTAAGAAAGTGGAAGCAACAGCGCTCTGGCGGAAAATGTTATCGATGCTTTTTGAAACTGGTCATCCTTGGGTTACCTTTAAAGATCCGTCCAATGTTCGTTCACCACAAGATCATGTTGGAGTTGTGCACAGCTCTAATCTTTGCACCGAAATTTTGCTGAACACTTCGGAACAGGAAACTGCTGTTTGCAATTTAGGTTCGATTAACCTTCCTAGGCATGCCACTGAGGAAGGACTTGATTTGGCACTGCTCGAGGCAACGATTACAACCGCTTTGCGGATGTTAGATAATGTTATCGACATCAATTACTATCCGACGCCAGAAGCGCGTCAGGCAAACCTCCTGCATCGCCCTGTTGGGCTAGGAGTCATGGGCTTCCAAGACCTGCTCTACAAAATGAGGATCAGCTATGCTAGCCAGGAAGCTGTCGCCTTAGCAGATAAGAGTATGGAGGCAATTTCCTATTATGCTATTTTAGCATCCAGCAAACTTGCAGAGGAACGTGGTGCTTATCAATCATTCAAAGGCTCCAAATGGGATCGTGGTCTACTCCCGATTGACACGATTGATCTTTTAGAAAAAGAACGTGGACTTCCTGTTAAAATGGATCGTTCTTCAACGTTAGATTGGAATGTTGTTCGGAAAGCGATCAAGCAGCATGGAATGAGGAATAGCAACTGCATGGCGATTGCTCCTACGGCTACTATTTCCAATATCACAGGCGTTTCTCAATCGATTGAACCAACTTTTAAAAATCTTTTTGCTAAAGGAAATTTGAGTGGTGATTTCACGGTCATTAATAACTATCTCGTAGAAGACTTGAGGGAACTTGGTCTTTGGGATCAAGCCATGATCGAAGAGCTCAAGTATATGGATGGCTCCATCCAAGAAATCGAACGTATTCCAGAAAGAATTCGAGAGATTTATCGCACTGCCTTTGAGATTGAACCATTCTGGTATGTCGAATGTGCTAGCCGTCGCCAAAAATGGATTGATATGGGACAGTCGTTGAACCTCTATATTGCAGCTCCTAACGGTCGCAAGTTGCATGAGATGTACATGTATGCTTGGGAAGCAGGATTGAAAACAACTTACTATCTCCGATCCGTTGCTGCTAACACCATTGAAAAGACAACACTCCAATCACGTCCACGTTGGGCGAGTGAAGTGAAAGGTGAAGACGTCATTCTTTCTGAAGAAGTCAAAGCCTGCAGTCTTGAAGCACGCATGCGCGGCGAAGAGTGTGAGGCGTGTCAATAGCCTCGCGGAGCGAGGCTATTTTACATTTGAGTATTGAAGCATGATGGAAAAAAGTTTAGTGAAGTATATGTAGCAGTAGAAAACTCAGAAATTGTGGCGTCTCACTTGAAATAACGTGTGAATACGATTAGCAATCAATATTTAGATCGCTACGAAAACTTCGCTGCTCAAACATCTGATCAGACAGCTAAAGTTAGGGAAGGAATGCTCAGCGGAAAATTAGAAACCGAAGGAAATGTTTTTGGGAGAGCTATTCAGTATTTCTTTGGTGGAGGCCGGAATCAAACGGTTAAAAACTTTACAGCAGTGCTTCAACAGAAATATGGGGGAGCTGTTTCTGGTGATGAGGAGTTTAAAAAACTTCAACAAGAAGCTATCAAAGGAGGGCTTACTCCTGAGGTAATCAAGAGCATGGCAAAGATGGCTCAAGCGGCTAAAGAGCTGGAGACTCAAAAAGTTAAATCTGCACGCGGAGAAAATGTCCTAGGAGTCGTGACCTTGGCTAGTGTTCCTGACCGCGCAGATATTATTCGTCAAAAACAAGAAACTTATCGGCAAGAGCTCAAGAGTCTTTCTCCTAATCAACCTGATCGCGCTGCATGGTGTGAAAAGATGATTGGACTTTTGGATCAAGCCTCTACCTATCAAGCAAAGATCAACAAGGCCCTTCTTAATCCCTCAACAGATCTTTCATCAAAGGCTACAGGCTATCAACGAGCAGAAAGATTGATTAAATTAGAAAACTTTCAAAAAGTTAATGATCGTCCTAACAAGTTAGAACTCCTCATCGAAGAGATTGAAAAAGAAAAAGAACAGCTAACAATTTATCAAAAAAAACTTGAAGAGGTGAATGGAAAATTGGCTACTGCTGCACCAGGGAGTATAGGTAATCATCATCCTTTAAACAAGAGCCGCGAAGATTTAACAAATGCGATTAAACATCAGCAAAATCTCATTGAACATCAAATAGCTTCCGCAGACTATATTCGTCCTCCTTTTGAAAAAATGGATGAGACCACTCAGAAAGCAAAGGAAGAAAAGAAGTGGAATATTGTTGCTGAAAAAGTGCTAGCACGAAGCCAATATTTTTTTTCAGAAGCAGTGCTCACTTCTGCCATAGGAGAGAAAGATAAACGATCCTATCTCAATCATGCAGGAGAGGCTTTTTGGAGCGCCTCAGAGGAAGCACAACAAACAAATCCTAATCCAGAAATAATTAATTGCTGCTTTCGGAGTGCAGAGTTGCTGGAACAAGCAGTGAAGGCTTTTGATGAAGGAAAATTTGATAAAGCAACCTATCTCGATAAAGAAGCCACTGTTCTTTTTGGGATCTCAAAGGAAGCTCACGAAGAAAATCCTAATCCAGAAATAATTAATTGTTGTCTTCGTGGTGCAGGGTTATTTGAACAAGCGGTCAACGCTGTTGATGAAGGGAAAATTGATAACGCAATGCTCTTCAGCAATGCAGGTGATGCTCTTTTTGATAGCTTGATGGAAGCGAAAAAAGAAAATCCTAATCAAGAAATCATCGGCCGTCACCTTCGTGTCGCAGAGTTATATGAGCAAGCAGCAAAGGCCGTTGATGAAGGGAAACTTGATCAAATAACCTATCTCGCGAATGCAATTAATGCTCTTCAAAAGATTTCTAAGGAAGAGAAAAAAAGAAACCCTAATCCAGAAATCATCAATCGTTATCTTCGTAGTGCAGAGTTATATGAACAAGCAGCGAAAACATTTGATGAAGGAAAAATTGATAAAGCAAACTATCTTAATAATGCAGGAGATGCTCTTTGGAAGGCTGCGAAGGAAGCTAAAAAAGAAGAGCCGGATCAAGAAGTGGTCAGTTATTACCTTCGGTTTTCAAAAGTTTATGAAGAGGCAGTAAAAGCCTTTGATGAAGGAAAAGTTGATAAAGCAACCTATCTCAATAATGCAACCAACGCTTTTTTAAAAGCTGTTGAGGAAGAATTTCAAAAAACAAATCCTAACCAAGAAATTATTGATCATTGCTTTCGTAGTGGAAACTTACATATGCAAGCAGTAAACGCCGTTGATGAAGGGAACGTTAAAAAAGGAACCTCTCTTAATGGTGCAGGCATTGCGCTTTATAATGCTGCCCAAGAAGCGCAAAAAGAAAATCCTAACAAAAAAGTAATCACAGGTTACCTTCTTTACGCGAAGATAGCTGAAGAGTCAGTGAACGAGGTGTAACGAGGTAAGATGATGATCTGAAGCATTCGCTCAAGAGATAGTGCAGTTCCCTTTTCCTTTTTTTCCTGGAGTGGTTTTTTGTGGAATAGAATCTTCAGATTTTTTTTCCTCAGTGGAAGATGTAGTGCTCTTGCTCTCCTCCTCAGTGGCTTTGAATTCTTGAATTAAAGCTGCTGCTTCAGCTTCACGTGCTTGAGCTTTCTTGTGCCAAGTTGCAGTAGCTTCTCTGTTACCTTTGGCTTGCTCTACGTTGGCCCACGCATAAGCAGATAATACTTTTTCCCATGCTTTTACTCTCAACATGTGAAATTTTGCAGCTCCTTTGTCATCTCGCACTAAAGCTTCTGTTTGCTGAGCTAAAGCTGCTGCTTCAGCTTCAAATGCTTGAGCCTCTTTGCGATAATTTTTAGCAGCTTCTCTGTTGCTTTTACTCTGAGCTTCAGCTGTCTTACTGTAGTTAACGGCAGCTCCTTTCAATGCATTTGATCTTTGTTTGTGAAGTTCTATAACTTCGTTATTGCCTCGCGTTAAAGCTGCTATTTGCTGAGTTAAAGCTGCTGCTTGTTCTTCATAAACTTGGGCGCATTTGAGCCAAGTTTCAGCCGCTTCTCTATTACCTTTGCCTTCTTCTTTGAGGGCCCATTCGTAGGCAAATGTTGCTCCTGAATCATCCCATATATTACCTCCTAACGTTTCTGCTATTTGGCTATAAAGTTCTGCAATTTTTTTGTCACCTCGTGTTAAAGCTTCTGTTTGCTGAGCTAAAGCTGCTGCTTCTCCTGCCTTTGCTTCACGTATTTTTGCTTCGCGTGCTTGAGCCTCCTTGCTACAAGCCTTAGCTATCAATATATCTTCTAAAACTTTTCTATCCGCATCAGCTGCGGCTTGAAAGCGAGTGCTGTTGCGCATCTGAAATTTTTTGGTGCTATCATAGGTTTTAAATTTTTCAAAGGCATCTGCATGAGCTGCTGTTGCAGCGGTGGTGAGTTTCTTCACTTCCTCTGCTGTTGCTTGGTAGGTGGCATCTATCGTTTCTTTCTGAGTTTGATGGATGCTGAGCTCTCGACGTTTTGCATCAAGTTCAGACTGTCGTTGTTCTCGATCAGTGGCATCACTTCGCAACTGATCTTCTAGATTTTTTTTCTCGAGACGAAGTTGGTCGCGTTTAGTGAACCACTCACTCTTCGCCTGCGCTGCTTCTTCAAATCTGCTTCTAGCGCTCACTGCATCTGCTTCAGCTTCGATTTCTTTTTTCTGAGCGCTTTTGTATGCTTCGAGGAAAGTTTCCTCTTCTAATTGCTGAAGCAGTTGTTGCGAAAGTAACAGTCGTTCGTTCCAAGTTGTACTAATAAAATCATGAATCTGCGCAGGATTTTTTTTGCCTTGTTTGTAAAGAAGATGAGCAGTGATTGTGGCCTGATTCTCATCAGCTGTATCAGACTCACAGGCAAGCTCTGTTGCCCATTGGCGCAATGCGGCATCATCAGCATCACTCGGCAGTCTAACAAGATTGGAAAGACGCATGGTTTCATCATGGTCTTCTTGGTTCTTGAGCTTTTCGACTTCTTCCGCATGTGCATGCATGGCGCTTGCTACTTCGTCGACTCTTTCATGTCCTTCAGTAGCTACTTCAGCTTTTTGAATAGCGAATTTGAGCGCGTTGAAGGCTTTCTGTGCTTCAGCAATAGTCAATCGATGATCGGCAAAAGTAGCAAAGGTGGAAACAGCATCGGCGATTCCTTTTAAGGAAACGAAAGGAACATTAAACATGGCAAGAAAAGCACCAGCCAGATCAGCACCTTGTGAAATTTCATTCAAAATCGACTCATCAAATTCAGCTAAATTTCTTCTTTCATCCAGAGCAGCTTTGACTTTTTCAAAAAAGAGACGTGCCTGAGTGAGGTATTTTTCTTTTTTTTCTGCATCCCATCGTGCCTCCATTGTTTGATTGTGAAATGTTTCGGCGGCGATCGCAGCTGCCTCAGCTTCGCGATAATGCTCTTTTAAAGCATCAACATTTTTTCCGTGATGAATTAGAGAGCGAATGATTTTTTCACACGCACTTTGTTCCCAAGCTTCCTGCTCAGCTGCAGCAGCGTGTTCGACAGCAATTTCCTCAGCGCTTTTTGGAAGGACTGCCACGCTAACGCCAGCAGCGATGGTATCGTTTTGAATTCCAAGTCTATTAAAAAATTGTTCAATGCTGCTGCGAAGTAGTGTCCTTGCCGCTGCTCGGTTCGCAGCTGTTGCAGAGAGTGGTACGATAGAACGTGTTGCTTGGAAGAGTTTGATCTCAGCCATCGCATCATCGGTTTTTTGAATAATGGTTTTGAGTATTTCAAAATTGAGAGGCGCTCTGATTTTTCGTGCTTTTGCAAACATGCTCAAATAGGGAAGCTCTTCCGAGGTCAGCTGATGAACAAAATCTCTCCGATGCCCTTCGCGCTCGAGGGCACGCTTGAGCGTTTTCCGAATAATGGCATCTTCAACATGACTGCTTCCAGTTTGAGCCACAATCATAGCGCTGGCTCCTTGACCGCGAATGATCAGGCGCTCTGCTTTTTTGTTGTCAGGATGTGCCAGGGCATTGCGAAAATGTTGCAGTGTGAAAGAGTTCTCTTCTTCCACAAAGGCTCGTTCTGCCATGTTGTTGTCGGCGCTTGCAAGAATGAGTTGAAGAGTCTCCGTGCTGAGCGCCGGTTTTCCTTGGAGTGTTTCGAACATACTCCACGTGCTTGAGTGAGGAAGTTCTTTCTCGACAATTTTGTCAACGAAGGCCGATGAAAAAATTGGAAACTCAAGTTGCAGCGCCCCTTTAAGAGCCGCGATGATCGTTTCATTTTTTCCTTTGATCTTACTATCAGCTCCACTCGAAGGACGAATGACATGACTCTCGGGATCAATGATGAGGCGCTTGACGCCAGTAAAATCAGGGTTCTCAACAGCTGCTCTAAAATCTTCCAATCTCAAAGCAGCACGCTCTTCCTCCTCTCGTTGATCTTTTTCTTCAATGGCAGCTCTCTCAGCTCCTATGTTCAAATGATCGTCTTACTCGGAATAATCAACAGCACGACATGTTGTTCCTCGAGTAGCTTGACTGCTACAGCTCTCCTCATTGAGACTGAGATCGCCAGCGTGATCCGTTTCTCGACGCCCTTGTTCGGGCGTCTCTGCAGGCTTCCCAGAAGAAGTTGTTGTCTTCTTTTCTCCGCCGCCAAACATCGGGATCGCATGGACTTGAAAGGGGAAAATCAAAAACGCCACCATCAACGCTAAAAGAAGCAAAAACTTTGGCTTTTTAGGCATGGGGTAGGTTATTTTGGATAATTTTTACAGAGAAGATAGCCTCATTTAACAACAATAGAAGTCTCTATGTTAATAGCAACTTGCTGACTATAAGGTAGATTTTATTAAATCGTCAAATCCTTAGCAGCCGCATGAATCATAGCACCCCTTCAATAAATGAGGCAACAAGGGCATCGTAGAGCATTTTTTTAAAAGAGAGTCGAAAAATTTCCAACTTAAACTCACTGCGAAGCTGCATGGTAGCGCGTACGGGAGTCGAACCCGTGCGCCAGCCTTGAGAGGGCTGTGTCCTAACCACTAGACGAACGCGCCAAAAAATTTGAATTGCCATTGTAGCTATAAAAAAGAAAATGGCTATTAAGAAAAAATTGAAACTTTTATTTTATGTCTCATCATCCAAAACTTTATATCAAACAAGGCTGTCCTTGGTGCCAAGAAGCTATCGAATGGCTTGATCAACATCATATCAAGTATAACTTGATCGAAGTTCGCAATGATCCAGCTGCCTTTGATAAGCTGGTTGAAATCTCAGGCCAAACCAAAACTCCAACTTTACAAATGTCAGATGGTCGTATTCTAGCTGATTTTGGAGTTGAAGAATTATCAGCTTTTTTAGGTTTGTAAACTACAGTCTCTAACCTGTAACCTGACCCCATGTCTGATTCTTATCTATTATTATTAGAAGCTCTCAGGACTAGTTGCCATTTGCCAGAATTTCCTAAGCCACTCCCTTCTAAGCAGCTCGATTTAGAATTGGAGAATGGAGTAAAGGTTCTCATTGACTGGAATGAAAAAACAAATTTTGTAGAGTTGTTTTCCGAACTGGGTACTTATCCCTTAAAAAAAGAATTGGAAATTCTCAAACAAATCGCTGTAGCCAATTTTCTTTGGCAATCAACAGGAGGTGCTACGCTGAGTGTTCGGCCTGAAATTAGAGCTGTCTATCTGGCTTCTCAAACTCCTGTGACTTCTCTCAAAGGAAAAGAGTTTGTACAACAAGTCGAACAATTTATTTTTACGGCGCAGTATTGGTTTTCTTTATTAACTAAGCTGTGAGTGATTCTCTTTCTGATTATGATTACGAGCTCCCTCCAGAGCTTGTTGCAAGCCGGCCCGTAGAACGGCGTGAAGACTCACGCATGTTAGTACTCCATCGTGAGAGTGGTCGTATGGAGCATCGTTTTTTTAAAGATCTTCCCGAATACCTCACGCCGGAAGATTTGTTGGTCCTGAATGACAGTAAGGTTTTGCAGGCTCGTCTTCATGATGTTTCAGGAAAAGTAGAAATACTCCTGGTTAAAAAACAAGATGAGACGCATTGGATTGCCATGGTCAAACCAGGACGGAAAATGCGTCCAGGAGCTGTGGTCACGGTTGGAGATGTTGAAATTACTGTCCAAGAGATCTTGCCTGATGGCATGCGCCTCTTGGCCTTGAGCCAGCCTCTGGATTTGGAACGATGGGGGGAGATGCCCATTCCATCTTATTTCCGACGTAATGCTGATGCCAAAGATCGTGAGCGTTATCAATCTGTCTTTGCGCGTGATCCAGGATCAGTTGCAGCTCCTACAGCAGGGCTTCATTTTACAAAAGCGATCTTGCAAACATTACCGCATGCTTTTTTAACACTTCACGTTGGTCCTGGTACTTTTTTGCCTATAAAAACAGAAAATGTTTCAGAGCATACCATGCACCGCGAGGAGTATCAAATTAGCGCAGCGACAGCAGCACGACTGAATGATTTTTGTAAGCCTCAAAAAAAAGGACGTCTTATTGCAGTTGGAACAACGAGCGTCCGTGTTTTGGAATCACAACCGGCCGGCCCCATTTTTCCTCATGCTGGAGCGACTGATATTTTTATTCGACCTCCTTATCAATTTCAAAGAGTCGATGCTTTATTGACTAATTTTCACTTTCCTAAATCAACGCTCTTGATGCTCATCAGTGCGCTGGCAGGACGTGAAACAATATTAGAGACTTATCGCACAGCGGTGAAACAAGGGTACCGGTTTTATAGCTATGGAGATTGCATGTTAATTTTATAATTACGCGTTATAAATAAATTGTAGTTGACCAATCTTTAAATAGATTGCTAAAAGAGAGCGAAATTAAACGCTATCTCTGCAACCTTATGAAGACTAGGAATCGACATCCATCATTGAAACGGCATCTAAAAGTCGGCAATTTGTCTGCGATTCAGGGTATGATGATGATGGGGTGAAGCATAAGGGAAGCTGTTCTGGCCTGTTGAAGTTTTGTAAAACATTTCAGGAATAGCATTATTGGGTAATGGCTCACATAGAGCCATAGGAAAAAATGGTTTAATTTGCCTCCCGTCACTAGAGATCCACTCTTGGAAGGATCTCTGCTTGCCTGCCATTTTCCGAATGCACGCATTTTTAATTTTTCAAATTTTTAAATTCAATCCTCTCTATGAATAAAATATTTTTCTTTTGCTTAATGGCGTCTTTAGTCTCTCTTAGGGCTTCTGACGAAGAGAGCTCTTCTCCTTTGATGGTGAAGAGTCCGGGAAAGGAAACACGTAACGATGAGTATGGATATGTGGAATACAAACGTCAACCAGAGCACAACAGACAGGCTACAGATGGGCAACTTTCTACACCGCCACAAGAAGAAGAAGAGAATAGCAGTGGTTGTACGACTGGAGAATCAGTAGGTACTATTTCTCGTTTTCAGTGGTCAGAGAGTAAAACTCGATTTGGATCTGGAAGCCCTATAAGTAGATCTCTTTTACATGATAGGAATGATCCTCTTGTTCCAAAAGAAGCTCAAGATAACTTGATGGCTGCTCAAGCAGAGATTGCTGAGGCACTTGAACGCTGCAATTCCATTTCACCAAGATGCTCTACTCGTCTGGTCACTGCTAAAAAACAGGCGTTAGAAGAGCTTTCAGCGGTTCTGAGTCGTGCTTCTGTCGATGACTTGCCAAATACATGGTGTGATGAACCAATTTCTTATCAAAATTTAGCGGTGGAGGTAGCCTCAAAAATACAAGCAGCAAAGGAAGTGTGTGAGATTGAAGATTCTCAAGAAGCAACCAACATTGCTAATGCCAAAGGCTTGCATCAACAGGATAAGGATAAAGAAAGCAATCTTCATCAGGAACTGCTTGCTCGATCTGCTCAACACTTAGAAGACTGCCAGAGAATAAAGAATAAAATTCTAAGTGATATTGTTCCGTACAATCATTACGACCCACTTCATCCCATCGTACTTGCAAATACAACTCTTACGGATGGAATCCAATTTCCTCTGATTCTTCCAACGGCATTTGGTATGCAGAGGTCTGACTGCGTGAATGCTGGCCTCGCAGCTAATCTGGTATCGGCTTTTGCGGCTTCTCCTTATCTACAGGCTCAGCTGCTTCAACGTGTTCCTCGTTGCAGTCATCCGGCAATCAGAAATATTGATGGCGTGATTCGACAGTTGGTTGATATTCCCTACGTTTTTTATTATGTGCCTGGTTGGTACGAATTGAAACTAGGTGCATTTTCTAGAATAGCTGGTCTCTTTATCCTACCAAGCGCTATAGCAAGAAAACTAACTTGGCGATTGTTTCAAAGTAAAGCCTATCGAGGATCCCTGGAACAACGAGCAGAAGCATTAACTTCTGTTGATCCGAGGTGGACTGCGACACAGTGGGCTTTTAAAGATGCCCTGGAGCGCTTTGGACCTGACATTGTAGCTGCTACGGCTCGTAGTTTTTTCAGCAACCTCTATGACTATCATCAAGGGACAATTTCTGCTGAAGAGGTTTTTACTAAGACTGTATACAGCGCTGGAGTTTATACAATAGCGACCATTGGATTTTATACCTTCTATCGAATTGTAGAAGCAGTAATGATCAGAACACAAGTGAGGGCAGCTGGTTCGTATCAAGATTTTGCTCGTGCCGATCTGCAAAAAATTCAGCGCTTAAAAACATCGCTCTCTGCCTTGAAGTCATCTCCTAGTAACAGCCGATCTCTTGTGGACTCGCCACCGCAGAGTGAGCAAAGCAAAGCCGTCATCCAGCATTTGACTGATGCAGGAGTGGATTCTCTTTCGCACACGCTAAAGTTTTTAGACTCTCCCGTAGCAAACCTCATGGGAGATCCATTTTATCGTTGCCGTTTTAGTCATGATCAAAATGCTATCGAATCTTTTCGTGCTCTCGATGCTCTCAAGTTCTTAAGAACCATGCTGCCCTCCTTGAAGAGTGCTAATGTTCCAGAACAGCAGCAAGCTTATGCGGCTCTCACAACTCTTAAAAATTATCTTATGCCAAATGCTGATTATGGTGACATAGAGAGCGAGAGTGATACTAGAATAACTGCACAAAATTTTCTTTTTGTTTTTTCAAGATTTAGCACTGATGCGCATGATCCCATTCCTCAAAATAAGATTGATGCCTTAATCGAATTCTTTGAAAAATTTTCTATTCCACCTCCATCTACACCTAAACGCCCTGAATCGTTGTTGCGTGCAACACGGTATCCAGCTTATCATGCAGTTAGTCAAAATGGAGAGGATTAAAATAGAAATTTCTAATAAAACAACGGTGGAATCTCTCCCAGGCGCTTAGGATGAAGTCCTCGTGATTTCTCAATCAGGCCGTGCTGCACGCTATATTCAGAAATGGTGGCAACAATTTCACGTGCTGTCCGACGACGATCGACAGAAATACCGGTTCCTAAAGCTCCTCCTGCCGACCCGCCTACATTCAGTAATGTTGTTGGGAGAGTCAAAGGAGCGATCGGTGCAAAGGCAGCAGCAGCTCCGGGTGCCATGCCTGATCCTCCGGTAGTGGTAATGGTCAGAAGAGGTTCTGGATAGGTTTTTGAAAGATCAAGGAGTTGAGCAGTGGTTTCCATTTTAGTTTTCCCAAATCCAAAACCAAGTCCTGCACGTAATAGTCGGCTTCCTTCATTCACCGCTTCAAACGACCCTCGAACTAACCAATAATTTCCTTGAGGGGGAGTGGCTCCTGGAGGAAGCAGAAAGGTTGGGGCAATATGTTTGTTGAGGCGTACGATCAGATCTTGTGCAAGGTGCAACTGTTCTTGCTCAATAAGATCCTTAAGATCTTTTCCTTTACGATTAACATGAAAATAGAGAGAAGGCGCTTTGAATTTCTCTACGTAAATACGATCAGGAAGTTTTTGAGGAGTCCCGTCCCCAAAGCAGATACTTTTAATGCTGACTGAGGCGCAACCAGGCAAAAGCAGTATGAGCAGAGAGCTTAAATATGAAAAAAAACGATGCTTCAAGAAGAGGAATAATAAAAAGATTGAAGGTATACGATGAGCGCTTCAATGACTATTTAATTTCTTTTCTCTTAGTAAAACGCAGAATGCAAGGAGGGCAAATCCCATCAAAATAAAGCTTGGGAAAAAAATGATTTTTGTTTTGTTGATAAAGTAGGTGAGGGCGACGGGAGTAAAGCCGCCGAAAAGTCCCGCTCCTAGATTGTAACTCAAGGAGACACCGGTATGGCGGACAGTGATATCGAATTTTGCGATGAGATAAGCAACCAGTGGCCCATCAAAAGCTGCTGCTAAAAAACCTAATCCACCAAAAGCAATCAACGTTATTCCAACTTCATGGACATTGATGAGAGAAAAAAGAGGAAGCGCCAAGAATGCCATACTTAGTGTTGCAAACATCAAAATGGACCGGAGGCCATGACGATCGGAAAGCCATCCAAAAAAGGGACTGGCAAGAGCCTCGATTAAAGAAGTTGCTGTGCTAATGAGTAAAGCATTTTGAGAAGAGAATCCTAATCGTTCCAAATAAGTTGCTGAGTAAACCAAGACCGCATAAAGGACAATGCCGAGATAAATGGCTAGGAGAGTAGAAAGAAAAAATTCACGTCGATATTTTTTAAAAAGGACCAAGGGCGGTTTTTTGTGGAGCAATTTAGCTTCAGCTGCTTTTAAAAAAGCTATCGACTCCACCTGCTTGCGACGGAGATAAAAACCAAGCAACCCGATCACTGCTCCAGAAAAAAAGAAAGCCCAACGCCAATGACTTTCAAAATGGAAGTGGCTCACGATTGCTGCCACTAAGGAAGCGGAAGCAATACCAAAACTTCCAGCAGAAGTAGAGACGCCTGAAAAGAAACCATGCCTTGAAGGAAGTGTTTCCAAGAGATAGATACTGCTTCCAGTAAACTCAGTACTAATCGCCAATCCTTGCAGGAGACGGAAAAAAATAAGCAAAGCTGGTGCGAGAAGACCAATGGCTTTGTAGGATGGAATCAAGCCAATTCCTATAGTGGCCACTGACATCAAAAGAATGTTTGCTGCTAAAATATTTCGACGTCCCCACTTGTCTCCAAGCGTGCCAAAAAGCAAAGCTCCAAATGGTCGAATAAGAAAAGAGATCGCAAAAATACCAAATGTATAAATTAAACTGGTCGTTGCATTTTTTTCGGGAAAGAAAATGAGAGCAAACGTCGTGGCAAAAAAAGCATAAAGCGTCGCATCAAAATATTCTAAAAAAGTTCCCAGCGTATTGCTGAGGATGAAGCTGGAGAAATTTTTAGGATAAAAATTTTTTTTCATTGTGGAAACGGCAAGCTTTTTATTGACAAATAATTGGTTAATAAGTATTAACAAACTTGTAAGTTTCAATAATGTCAGTCAAATAAAAAACAACTAACAATAAACCAAACCTATGAAGTATATTAATTATTCAAAAAGATGTTTCTTTGCAATGAGCATTACTGCTGTAGCAGTCTTGTTCAGCACCTCTGTTTTAAAGGCAAATGCAGCTGCTGACTCGAGTCCTCAGCCGTCTCAAGTAGTAGCAAGTAAATACACTGAACTTCTGACTGCTGTAGCATCCGTTCAAGATACCAGCGGACTCTACAATGAAAGCATGTCAGACATCATTACTCAGTCAAAAACTTCTAGTGGTTATAGCTACTCGGTAGTTCCTGGCAAAGAAGATGAACTCGTTACGTTGAGTGATGAAAATCAAAATGGTCTAGATGATTTAAACAATCGTCTTTTAATTATTAAACAAGATGCTCCTCCAGGTTTTGATCCTCGTAATCATGCTGGTGACCATTCTGGTCAAATTGGTGTAGGAGGCCACTGTATGGCTCAAGCTTATAATCCTCCTAATAACAATCATTCGGGACAGAATCCTGCTCCTCCTTGTGGCAGTACGTGGGGATTTGGATCTAATGGCGGTAGCGGAAATTAATCTTCAATCTTAATTATTTCTCATTAACAAAAAGCCGCAGCAGTTGCTTTGATGCAGTTGCTGCGGCTTATGCTTTTAGTAAAACAGCAGAGAGTAAAACAAGTCTTATACCACTTTCATTAAATAATCGGACTATTGTGACTTGGTGTAACTCGCTCGCGCCCGCGAGGCTCGCCCTTGCGGGCTGCCTGGCGGCAGTCGATCCAGCGGCTGCCACGACGCATGTATGTTTTGCTCCCTAGCTTCGTTGTCAGAGCTTACGTTATGCTTGGCATAGCGCCTCACTCTTCTGCCTTGCTAGAAACCAAAACTCCTGCGTCCTATAGTCTCATTATTTAATGGAAGTGGTATTACTCCATTTTTTCTTTAAAACGTAATCCCAACCTGAGCTCCTAGCACCAGAGCATTGGGAATGGCGCCTGTTGTGCCACCGGGATTGATGATGTATTGAATATCAGGTTGCACATAAAAGAAGCGTGAGAAGTTGATACGATAACCAAGTTCGTTGACAATTTCATAAGTGGGATCACCTTGACTATTTGCTTTCTGGACGGAAGCGTAATTGGGATTGAAGAGTCCATATCCAATACCGAAAATAGTAAAATCATTAACACGTCCAGGAATGAGGCCTTGATAAATAGCACCTCCTTTAGCCTGTAGAGTAAGGAAAGCATTTTCAGATTCAGGAGAATACCCCCATTCTGTCCAAACTAGAAGGCCTGCATCTGTTGTAGGATTTGGACGATAGATTTTCTGATCTCCATGAATATAGAAAGCAGAAGCGTTTGCTTGAGAAGTCTGAGATGCAAATTGAGAGACACCTTCGGAGGTATAAGAACCACCAATAAAATAATGACCTGGCAGTTTTTTGAGTTGAGCAATATCAACAGGATTTTTGAAGGACTTATCATCCGTTTTATTATCAGCTTTAGGCTCTTCTTTTTTAAGGCCATCAAAAATCGTTCTACTCCCTGGCCGACAAAATTCAGGATCCCATGTATATTGAGCAAACATGGAGGCGCTATCACTAGGAAAGAAATTCCAACATAAATTGTTAACGCCAGGAGTAGTGATTTGATAAATACCATAACGAATATTGGTATCTTGAGTGAGGCGCAGTTTGATACGGCTTCCCCAGCTGGTGTTAGGACTCCAGGTTGTTTTGAGGTTGGTCGGATTAGCTTGAAGGCTTCCAACATAGTTCCAAAGGACGGGAGAGTTATCAAATTCATCCATTGAAGCACAACGTCCAATAATTAAGTTTACACGACCATCCCAGATATCTTGGTTCAAATAAAGATTGGCCCACTTCATCGTGGTTCCACCGACGATGCCATTAACGGTAAACTGATTGCCGATATGAGCTGTTGAGAGATTTTCCTGCCATCCTCCATCTTGTTGCATTGCGCTCATAACAATGTGACCACCTTTCCATCCACATCCAAAAAGTTTTTCTGTTTCGATCATGAGTGAAAGAGCGATTGTATCGACATAGGCGAAGCCTTGACTTTTTCCACCCACAGGATTACCGATGAACAGGCCCGTGTATACGGTGGAAAAGTCGAGTCCATGTTCGTGCAAAAAATCACGAGGTCCAAACCAATTGCCCGATGCATATTGAAGTTGTTTCACCGTGTGTGGCATTGCAGGCATCGGCTGGAAGGCTGAAATTTTTTGTTGCTGAGGAGAGTTTGGATCAAAAATTTGTGTAATTAATTCGTCGTCTTCCGTTTCACCAGGACTAAGAGCACCGATGGCAGTTCTAATAGCCGTCAATCCTCGCGCTCTTTGATGAAGTTCTGGTGTTGGAGCTGGGGTTGGAGCTGGGGTTGGACTTGGTGTTGGGTCAGCAAGCTGATTGGTGGAGCTGAGCACAGTGGCCATGAGGAGGGCGAAAGGTAGGATCATAAAATGCAGGAAAGTTGAAGGAATTAAGAAAGGAAAATAACTACTGCTAGAATTGAGAACTGGAAGATGATATTACTGATTCATAGGCATGTAAAAAAGATTTGAAGAAAATTAACTTAAATGGCCTAACATGGCTTATTTCTTATGGCAATAACAAAATGATGGAATCGTCATTTTAAAAAAAAATGGTGCATTCTTTTCAAAAAAGATTGCCTCAGCCTCAGCTCGCATCTAGGCTCCTTCTTTCTTAATTATGCGCGGTTAGCTCAGCGGTAGAGCACTACACTGACACTGTAGGGGTCGGCAGTTCGAACCTGCCATCGCGCACCATCCATGGCAGCGAACCAGCCATGGGTTTGAGTGATGAAGTTTGAGTTTGAGTTTGAGTCAAAGAGGCTTCGCAGAAAAAGAACTTTTGATTTTAGCAACTCTCCACTCTTCATCTGTTCACTTTCAGCCAGTCTGCTGTTTGTTTCAAGGTTTCGCGAAGAGAAGTCTGCGGCCTCCATTCAAAATCACGTTGGAATTCGCTTCCATCAGCAACCCAGCGTTGAGGTAGGATTTCTTTGACACGATCGCGGCCGAGGCTTTGGAGGGGCTTGTGCAAAGCTGGGATTTTATCAGCCACGAATGAGATCAGTTCAATCATGGCATGTGGCAAACGAAGTGTGATGCCGCTGACGCCAAGAACATCAGCTGTTGTTTGAATTAAAGTCAGATCGGTAATGGTCTCGTTGCTTGCAATAAAATAATTATGGTGAGGAAGCTTTTTCCAATCACTTTTTACCGCCATTAATATTCCACGGCAAAGGTCATCGACTGCAATCCAGCTGTAGTGCTTGATTTGAATGCCAGGCTTCATCCTGAGAAGGCCGCGTGCCATTTGAAAAAGTGGAACCGTTGCGCTATCACGAGGGCCTAAAATCATCGGTGGTCGCAGGATTAGCAAGCGATCTTGAGCATGTTGCAAAAGTTTTTTTTCCATTGCTAATTTTGATTCGCCATACCAAGAGTGTGGTTTTTCTGCATGCTCGCGCGTTCGCAGCTCAACAAAGTCTGGTGTTGGTCCAGCTGCTGATTGAGAGGACAAAACAAGAAGCTGGCAGCTCTCAGGAAGTCCTTTCAAAAGTTCCAAGCTTCCGTCAACGTTCGTTTTAAAATAGTCAGCTCGATGCCGTGAAAAAGTTAGGCCTGCGCAGTGAATGGCGATGTCAGGCGAGGGGGCTTTTTCTAAAGAGTAACCATCTTCATCAACAGAGCAAAGATGTAGTCGCTCTGGAAGCCTCTTTATTCCTTCATTGCAGAGTTGCTCTTTTAATTTTGCTTCACTGCGAACTGGAAGAATAATTTCTGACCAGGTCGGATCTTGGAGCGCTTGCAAAAGCAGATTGCGGCCGACAAAGCCAGTAGAGCCAGTTAATAAGAGATTCACAGGATAATAAGTAAAAAAGAATAGCCACAAAAGAACACAAAGAGCACAAAAAGGATATTATTTTCTTTGTGCTCTTTGTGTTCTTTTGTGGCTATTTCTTCTTCTTCTTTAAAAATTCTTTGCGGCTATTTGTAGTGGATTAAACTAAATTTTTCTCAAAAATTTGATAAGTCCGATCGCGATGGCCGCCCATCAGTTCGGCTCCTTCGAGAATTTCGGTGTTATTCGCTTCCACCCAAGAGACCTCGGAGCGTTCGTACTTGGCCTTCTTTCGGACAAATACTTCATAAAAAAGAAGCGCACTCAAACCCTTGTCTCGGTATTCAGGATCAACACCAAGGACACACAGACGGGCATCCTTTGGTCTTTGAAATTGAATGCGCAACGCCATTTCTAGAAAACGCAAAATTCCTTTGCGGCCTCGCGCTGCATGGAAGAGCTCATTAACATTAGGAAGAGAGAGGCTGAAAGCCACTTCTCGGCCTTCTGCACAAGCAAAGAGAATCAATCCTGGATCAGCAATGGCTTTTAAATCGTCTGCAGCGTGGAGGAGATCATCAAGTGCTATCGGATAAAAACCCCAGTTGCGATCAAGCGTTCTGTTGTAAAGGCGATGAATGATCTCCATCTCCTTTTTTAAATTTTTCATATCCAATGTCCGAATGGTTACTTTGGCACGCTTGTACAAGCGTTGAACGATTTTATTCACACGTTCTGGTGTCTCTCGTTGCAAAGGAATCATCCACGCATAGAGCTTTCTCACGGACTCGAGGCCTGCTTGCTTGTAAAGCGATTCGTAATAGGGAGGGTTCCATGGCATGGAAACAAATGAAGGAGCATGAAATCCTTCCGTCAACACGCCGCAATCATCATTGATCGAAGGATTGTAGGGACCGCGTAAGGAGGTCATTCCTTCTTGTTGGACGATCTTGGCAGCAGCTTCTACTAAGGCTCTAGCAACAGCTGGATCATTGATGAAATCAAAGAAACCAAAAAATCCAACGCGATCCTTGTTGTAACTATTGTGAGAGCGGTTGATGATGGCTGCGATTCGTCCTACCGGCTTTCCATTGAACCTCTTCCCAAACTCTACTGCTGACGCACATTGCGTCGTCGCTCCGGTGCTCGCGCCATCGAGTACCTCTTGTACACTCAGTCGCTGTGCGCCGGAAGCTCCTAGCACTGTATCGCCAGCAGCGAATTTTGAAAGAGGTTCATGACGAAAGATAATCAGTGGCACAATAGAACCATGCTGTTTGCAAAAAGCTCCTTCAGGTTCAATCAGTTTGACAACACTTCCCGGAAAAGGAGGGGTGAAATGAGGCTCCTTGGCATGCAGGAGCTCAGGGATTGTTTCAAAAAGTTGTCTATCGGTCTTGCTCTTGCAAGGCAAAATCGAAAATGTTGCGTCGGCGGCCTGGTTGTGTGTAGACGGGATCATCGAAGGTTCCTAGTTCACGGGCTAATTTTGCAAAGATTTCTAAAATGAAATCGAGATCTTTTTCTGTGTGCGTTGACATGAAGCTGGTCCGCACAATGGCTTCACCATAACGAACAGCTGGATAAATTGCTGGGGTAGCAAAAATACCTTCTTCAAAGAGGCGTTGCGCGAAAGCAAAAGCCCTTGCCTCGCTGCCAATCAAGATCGGAACAATCGGTGTTTGGGTAGAGCCGATATTAAACCCAAGCGATTTAAATCCTTCATGCATCTTGCGCGTGTTTTTCCAGAGCTGATCAATGCGCTCTGGTTCGCTACGCATGATTTCAAGGGCTTTCAAAACTCCTCCAACAACAGCAGGGGCAAGAGCCGCTGTGAAAATCAGACAACGTGCTTTATGTTTCAGAAATTCGATCATCTCGTGAGAGCCTGCAATAAAGCCTCCCATCGATCCTAAGGATTTGGAAAAAGTGCCCATAACGATAGGAACGTCATCATTGACGCCAAAATGATGTACCGTTCCGCGACCTTGTGGTCCCAAGACTCCGAGAGAATGGGCTTCGTCGACATACATGACACCACCGTATTCCTTGCTAACTTCAATCATGGAAGGTAGGTCAGCAATATCTCCGGACATGCTAAAAACACCATCCATCACAACCAATTTTCCTGCATCCTCAGGAAGTCTTTTTAAACGGTTGCGAAGAGCTGCAGCCGAATTGTGACGATAGGGGACCAGGCGTGCTACAGAAGTTTGACAGCCCTCAATGATGCTCGCGTGGTTTTCACGATCACAAAGGATGGCATCTTCTGCTTCGGTCAATGCTGTCAGAGCTCCCTGATTGGCAAAAAATCCTGTTGAAAAAAGAAGAACTGATTCTCGTTGTAAAAAATCAGCCAAAGCAGCCTCAAGCTGTTCATGCAGGGCAATCGTTCCATTGAGCAAACGAGAACCGGTGCAGCCAGCACCAAATCGACGTGTCGCTTCGCAGGCAGCCTCGATAACGCGAGGATCTTGAGCAAGCCCCAAGTAGTTATTAGAACCTATCATGATTTTCTGCTTTCCTTCGCAGATTACATGATTTCCTTCGCTGTCATCAATACGTCGAAAGTAAGGATAGAATCCTTGAGCACGTGCATCTTTCGAGTCATGATACTCGCGGCATTTTTTAAAAAGATCTTTGGACATTGATGAGATATGAAGGTGATACCTTAGACTAGATGGAGTAACTGCTCAAGCATCTATTTTAGGTGTATGGTTATTGCTGTCCAAGATGATTGTTTAATTTGAAATAAGTATACTTTTTATTGCTGTGAACAGAGTTGAAATGTTGAAGCGTTGAAACGTTGAAAAGATCTCGTATTGCTGCCCCTTCAACGTTTCAACCAAAGTAGGTCTACAGAGCAAACCGAGTCCTCTTGTTTCTGTTATTGATTTCTATTTTGGACAAGAGTGCATGCAGCTACAGCATTTTTTTCAATGTCTTGGCTGCATCAAAATAAGCGACTGCTGTTTGACGAGCTTGCTGCGCGAGGTGGGACCAATCGAGCAACACACGGCGAGAGGCCTCCAGGGCTTCTTCCAGGGTGTGCACAAAAAGCATGCCACTTTCGTGTGGAAGAAATTGTTCCGCTCCTGTTGGTTCGGTAATGACAGGTCGTCCCAAAGAAAGATAAGCCGCGGCGCGATCACTCAACCACCCACTTTGCATTTGGGCTTCTAATTTCACGGCGGTGAACTCAGCAAAAGAACCTGCGAGGTACTGATAGTAACGCTCCGGTGTTGGCATGAGTCGATGAGGCGAAACAACATGCCATCCCCATTTTCGAAGGCGTTGCCGTTCGGGATCGTCAGGATTTAAATTCATCGCCAATTCAAAAATGGCTTCAGGCATGCGTCGCGGGAGGTCTATGTAAGGCTCAAAGGCAGCTTTTTTTGAAAAATCAATGTTCTTGCCGTCCAGCTCAATAAGGCCATCCCAATACCATTGACCGATTGTGGTGAAGCGCGGGCGCGTTTTGAACATTGGTTTTGGTTGTGCTTTTAAAAATTCAGTATCGACGAGAGGAAAAAAAGATTTCCACGGGACAGGAGAAGCGGGGAGTCGTTGATCGATCTGATCCATGCAAAGTCCCACCGACCAAAATTCATCATGGTACGACTGGCCCATCTCTAGCTGATTCATCCAATAGAGAACCTCGGAGGGATCCAGGCTACAAAGAAGTTTTTTTTCAAAAAGAGTAACGAGGGGAGGCTTGATCGAATAACTCAAGTTGAGGAGAGTTCCATTTGGAGCGGTCTCGCGAAGTTCGGGAATCGTCATACCGTACGACTTCATTTGTGAGAGATCGTGCTCTTCTGGTTTTTTTTGCTGAAGAATTTTTGGTTCTAAGAGCAAGCAATACTCAATTCCATAGTGCCGCATCCGACGTTGAAAAATTCTTACACGACTAGCATCGAGAACGGGATCGCCACTTTCGGGAAGCACCTCTAGCCAGATGCCCCTGCGCCCGAGGCGCTTGAGGCCTAGCAAATATTGGAGCGGCACCGAAAAATTGCCACCGCCCATCGGATACTTTGCGGCAAAGCCACAGCCGATGAAGATAGGCGATTGGTTGGAAGAAACAGTCTGTAGGCTAGAGGCTGTAGGCTGTAGGAAAGACATCGTTGAAAGTATTCTTAATTTTTTAAAAAAAGAAAGCTTTGAACATTGAAAAGATTTTTTCTAGGCGTAGATTGAAAGAAATTTTTAATACTTATGGCAATGGAAAGATCAAGTTTACTGAGAGCAGGAGGTTTGCCACAATTCCTATAAAAAAAGTTATCTGGAGCTTTCCAACAGCTACAGAATCAGAACACCCGATACCTTTAAATCCCCGCCCGATCGAGTAGCGACTTAAGGACTTTTTCCGCTTCAAAAAACTCGCGAGCGATCTCGAGTGCAGCACGGGAATGTTTTTTGTAATCGGCACGAATGGAGCGGACGGCTTCCACAATTTCTTCGAGGGTGGAGAATCCGATCAGCCCTTCTCCCTTTCCATAAAATTTACTAAAGCCTGTCTCTTGCGTGATGACGGGCCTTCCAGCCGCTAAATAACAGGCGCTCCGGTCGCTAAACCAACCTGTGTGAAGGCGTACATATTGATCTTTGGCGCAGGTGAATTCTCCTTTGGAATGAATAATGTAATGGTGATAGTCATTCCAGTATGTGCTTAAATCATGAGGCAAGATGAGGCGCCAATGATTTTTTTCAAAAAGCTTTTGTTCCTCTGGCTCTTTGATGTCCGTTGCCAGTTCAAATATCTCGCCTGACTTTTTAGGAGCTTCCACAAATTTTAAAAATTCGAGTGATTTGCTCCAAAGATAATTAGAATCGCGCCAAATAATATCTTTTTTACCACTGGTAGACCAATTGCAGATAGAGGTGAATAGATCTTCTGGAGTTGATGGCAATGCTTCTGCATGATGACACCAAAGATCTGTCACTATAGGTTGTCGTGTTGGAAGCCAGGTGAGACCGTGAGTGGGAATAGGAAAATCAGGTTGTCCAATATTTTCTCCAAAGGTGAAAAGATGCTGGTGAGATTTTAAAAATGAAATGGTTGCTTGATTTTGTTGATCCACTTTAATCTGCTCTACTCCAGGATCACTCTCAACGTAAATTAAGTTGCGAATGAGAGCCAAATCTTCATTCAGATTGTGTGAACCGCAAATGTTCAAGGCAGCATCAGAATCGCGATAAAGTTGTAAGAGCTCTTCATGTTTCATGCCAGCCATTTCAAAAGTCTCACGATAGCGGGCACAGTAAGCCCAGCGTCCCTCAAAACCATGCTCTTTAGCCAATGTTGTCAATGTTTGAACGGCATAACCGTAATCATCCGAGATGTCAAAGTTAGAAGGGTTGTAAGGAAAACGAGAAGTATCTTCCACGTAGTAGACCTCATGCCCTAGACGCTGCAATCCAACGATATAGTGGATGTGTTGCCAGATAACACCTGCTATGGGACAGCCTCCCATAAAGCCGAGAACGATGATTTTTTTTTTCATGAAGTATGCATTTTTCTTTGGAGAAAAAGATCGAGTAATTTGCTACACAATCCATGTTGTAAAAGTAATGCAGCAAAAATCACATTAATATCCAAAATCAAATCATCATGGGTATAGCAAAGAACCCTATTTTAAAAAAGAAAATTATTTTTCAATGCTGTTGATTTTACCAATGTATTGGCAACAAAGCTTTGATTTGAGTTTTCATTCCTTCAACTCGTTCCAAGATGGCCTTGCTATCAGAAATTGCTTCCTGAAGGTTGTCTGCAGATAATTCTTTAGGCACTGAAAATGGTTGGTTGATGGAGTTGATATGTGCTTGAAATTCTTTTAATGCTTTCGGGAGATTGAGAGTAGGTTTTTTAGTTGTTTTTACCAGTTCTGTGTCAATCCTAGTTAACGCATTATAATAGTTGTCATAAGCGTCCATGACTTTAGTGGCCAAGCCGTAAGCAAGCGAGGCCTCCCTTTGAATATTAGCAACAAGTGTTTCTAATTGTAGCATATTCTCACCTCCAATTCGATTTTTCAGTGATTCGAGGTCTTGATAACTGTTGCGTACTAATAATCCTGCAAAAGCAAGTGCCTCGGAAATCGTTTTACTAGTTTTAGCAGCATTAATCACAATTTCCATCGTCTGATCAAAAATCGTTTTTTGTTTGAGATCTTTTACATCGATGCTGTCAAGAAAGGCACAAGAAGAAAGTAACGGTAACAGGCGTTGAAGAGGATAAAACCTATCCATCATCTTATGCCACTTCTGATTTTGAACAGGTGTTTTTGTGTTAAGGGTTGTTAAAGAGAAGAGACTAGTTCCATTCTGGCCAATTCTCATGAGAGCGGGAAGGGCTTGTCTTGCTGATTTTGCAATCGCAGCTAGAGTACAAGATTTATTAAAGTAAGCAATTTTCACCCAGTTGGAAAAATCTTGAGACGAACACCATGTTCTTTCTGGAAGATTTTCTAAATAAAGAATCTTCTCAATAGCCTCTGTGGAAGCCGCAGCTTTTACCTCATTGAAAAAGTTATTTAATTTTTTAACATCTTTTTGGAGTTTTTGATCTGTTGCAGGATTTTGGAGAGAAGTGTTTAGTCGATTCAAGTTGTGACTTAGTAATCCATACTTACCGTGAATAGTAGATGCTATTAAATCTTGAAGGTCATATTTTTTTTCCCAAACTGTAGATATTTTAACAAGAGGTTGAGCTGCTTTGACAGCAGTACCTAAAATTTCTTTTGCTAAAATCACTTCTAACGATTTTAGGGGATCATTTTCCTGATGTTGGGACAAGGCTTGATTAACTTCCTTAGCCACTTGATGAGCAACTAGTATCCTTTGCTGAGCATATTGGTGTAAAGGAAAATGAGGACTATCTACAGGGAAATGTGCCTCGCAAAATGAACCCGCATCATTATATTTGTAGCTATTGGCTTGCTGCATTTCTTTAGTGATCTCACTGCAAGCAAGAGAAAAGAGCGCTTCTTTTGATAATGCAGAATGTTTTAATAAATAGAGCTTCATTTGTGATTGACCAAACCAGCTAACAGTGAGTTGAAAGTTTTCTTGAGCTTGAAAAAATTCAGGCATTGAAGTTTCCGATATCTGAGCTAGGGACGATTCTAAATGATGTTGAAGAATCTCATTAAGAGAGTATCTTGTTTTTGGTTGTCCCGAATAAGGATGAAGCAGATTGATGGAGTCTTGGCGGAAGGCTTCCAGAGTGAGTTCGTGGAGTTGTTTAACAAGTTCAACAGGAGACGGAAGAACAAGCTGGTCGAGGTGGCAAAGAGGATAAAAGTTTTTATACATTTTAGCGGGATCTACAAACTGGCTAGGGCTAACAAGAATATCCTGAAAAGACATATTCTGGGAGAGAGCAATATAAACTTCTTGAAAAACTAAAGTATTTCCGTTTTTGAGAGTTTGTAAGGAACCAACAAGATCAGCTGCTGTTGTGACTCGCTTTTCTAGAAGGCTTACCTGGTCAGGAGTCAATTCATTGCCAGATGCAATAAGAGCAGCTTTATCGACCTTATCTATAATAGCCGTAGCAAGAGCATATCGAGCAGAGCTGAGAGCTAAGGTTGTCATTATGTTAGCAGTCAAAGCAGGTTCTAGAAGCTCTGAGATCGCCTTTGGATGATTTGGTCTATATTTTTTTACATTCTCAATCTTATTACGAAATTCTACTAATGCTTGTTCTGCAGCGTGAGCGAAATAGAATGCATAAGCCGAAGGAGCGCTTGCTGCTCTAAGTTCAGCAGCATTTTGTTGGAGTTCTGATTCCATACAATCAGTATCTTCCATCAAGGATTCTAGTCTTTGACGCTCTTGTGGAAGAAGCGATCTGAAGGAAGGAACTTGTTGATACTTTAATTCATCACTAATGGTTATCAATTTTTGGATAAGTGCTTCAATAGTTTTTTCTTTTTCTTGGACTTGTTGAAAAGCATTTTCTTTTTCTTGGTCCATGCTCGCCAAGGCTTCTCTTATGAGCATTTCTACTTTTTGTATTGGAAGGCCAGGAGTCTTGTTTTTTTCTGAAGGCTCTAAGATTGGAATGAGTGAATAGTTTTCTTCTGCTTGGAGAATAGCTTGGTTTAATTTTTCTTTAGCTGCTTTTAATGAAGTAACTTTTTCTGTTAGCAATTCAGGAGTGATGTTTAGCCTGGAGACCGATTTAATGGAATGGGGCTCTTCAGAAGGGTTAGTGGTTTGATCTGTCTTAGAAGATGGAAAGTTTAAATTGTCCGCAGAGTATCCTGTTTCTTGTATCTTAGGAGATTGATCGCTTCTTTGTTCTAGCCCGAATATTTCACCCCTCTCTACTGCGAAAGCCGGGAAGTCCGATGAATGCTGCGTTAGACTTGAATTTTGATCAGGACAGTATGTACTCATATAGCCCTGATCAAAATCCTGCTTCTGCCTTGCCCCATCTGCCTTCGCGACCTCCTCGTCACGAGAGTGATGAAATATCGGGGCTAGAGTTTCTGCATCATCTTGAACATCTTTTTTAAGATTTCTTGGTTCTCTAACATTCTCATGAAGTGGCGTCTTACCGTTGAAAGAACTTTTAGGAAGCATCATCATCAAGGGATTTGTCTCTTGATATTCTTCACATGATTTCACATCGTTTGCATAAGTCATTCCTATGAAAAAAAAGAGGAATGCTGCTATTGCCGGGGGTGATATTATCATTTTAGAAAAAGATCAATAAAAGGCATTCTCATCCGATCGACTTATGAAGTCGGGCATAAACTCCTTCATCTGCTAATAATTCTTCGCCGCTGCCTTGTTGAGCGATGGCTCCATTTTGCAAGACGACAATGTGCTTGAGTCGATGCACCGTAGCGATGCGGTGAGTGACAATCAAAGTAGTGCGTCCTTTCATCAATTCAAAGATGGTTTCCATGATCTCTTTTTCTGTAGCAGGATCAAGTGCAGAAGTTGGTTCATCGAGCAGCAGGATCGGAGCATTTTTTAAAAAAGCACGCGCAATCCCAATCCGTTGACGCTGTCCCACGCTGAGATGCCCGCCACGTTCGCCCACTGGTGTGTCAAAGCCGTGAGGCATTGCCATGATGAAGTCATAAGCCTGAGCGCTTTTTGCAGCCTCGATGATTTCTTCATCAGTGGCTCCTTCGCGTCCATAGGCGATATTTTCTTTGATGGTCGAGGAAAAAAGAACCGTCTCTTGAAAAACCATGCCGATCTGAGCTCGGAGCGATGCCTTCGTCAGATCACGGAGATCGTGCCCATCAATACGAACTACGCCTTCGCATGGATCATAGAATCTAGGAATCAAACTCAAGAGGGTGCTCTTTCCTGTTCCAGTACTGCCCACAAATGCGACTGTTTCTCCTGGAGGAATGACCAGATTAATTTTTTTCAAAATCGCTTTTGCTGGAGTGTAAGAAAAAGAGACATTGCTAAAAGTGATTTCGCCCGTAACCTGTTCGAGCGTTGCAGCATGAGGTCGCTCTTCTGTTTCTTCGCGTTCATCGAGAACTTCAAAACAGCGCTGAGCTCCTGCAGCCGCTCCTTCCAAGGCCCAAGCAGTGTAGGTGAGTTGCTCGATGGGCGTATAGAGCATGACGAGGTAAGAGGCGAAGACCAAGAGATCACCGAGTGTCAATTTTCCATGCAGCACTTGAAAAGCTCCCATCGCATACATCAAGGAAGTTCCCAGTGCCATTAACGTTCCAACGACCAACGCGCTCTGCGTCGAGGTGATGTTCATTTTAAAGTTAGCCTCTAAGCTCTGCGTGGCAGCGCGCAGGAACTGACCAATTTCAAAAGATTCGCGACCAAAAGCCCTAATCATGCGGACGGAGCTGAGTCCTTCTTGCGTTGTCGCGAGCAGATCGCTTTCTCGTTCTTGAATGGAAGTGGAAGCACGACGAATTCGTTCTGAATAAAAACGAATCCCAAACATAACGACAGGGAGGACCACAAACGAAACCATGGTTAACTTCCAATCCATCCGCACCATCAAGGCAAAGGCCGCAACAAGAGTGACCGCTTCCGTGAAAATCGTGGAGAAGCCTTTGTTGTACATCGTTTGAATCGACTGAGAATCGTAAGCAACGCGATAAGAAGAATCGCTGCTCCGACGTGCATCGTGATATTTTAGAGGCAACGATTGGAGGCAGGCATAAAGATCAGCACGCAATTTAAGTGTTCCTTTCAGTCCAATGCGAATGAGAAGAATATTGCTCAGCAGCGTCACGATGCTAGCCAGCAGCGTGATGATCACCAGCGCGGCAGAAAGAACGAGAATTTGTCCAGAAGGCGAGGTCCAACCAAGCCAGCGTTCTACAAACAACTGCGAAGTGTTACCAGTAACAAACGTTGAGGGTAAGATGCCATCAACAATATATTTGAATGGCCACGGCTTTAAGAGATTGAGGGCAACGCCCAAGCTCATTAAAAAAAGAGAAAACAATGTCTGCCAGAGAAATTGTTTAAAATAACGAAAAACGCGAAGGTAGAGAGACATTGAAAACAGGTTGCAGGTTACAGGTTGCAGGTTACAGGGGAGAAGAACCAGGGAACAGAAAAAAACAGCGAGATAATTCCAGGCTCGCTATTGTTTCTAGTTTTATTAGTCTTAACAATTAGAAGTAATATTTATGAACGTATTTAATAATTTTCCGAATGATAATAAAAATCCTGATGAGCTTCCAGCCTTGATGGCTGAGGTAGAAGAGGCAAAGTCATTATTTCATCATCTCTGCAATCGTCTTCTGACAGGGGTTGCCGTAGCGGTTCCACTGATTGCGACGGTTCTCGTTTTAGAAATTTCTTATAATTTTGTCAATGGGGTGACAGCTCCATTATATCGTGCTCTTAAGATTAACATCCCAGGGATAGGTTTTGTCACAACACTTTTTATACTCCTTGTTTTGGGTTTCATGACAACTCATGTGATTGGAAATAAAGTGCTGGGTGCTATTGAATCTTTATTTCATCGCATTCCACTTGTTGCGCAGATTTACGGCATTGTTAAACAAGCTTTGGAATCTTTTAAAACTATTAAAGCAGCAGGAAATTTTAAACGCGTAGCCTATGTAGAATGTCCCTCAACAGGATGCATGCTTGTCGGATATGTCACGGGTCAAATTAATGAGCCAAAACTCGGAGGGCAAATGACGATGGTTTTTGTGCCTCATTCTCCCAATCCATTAACAGGATTTTTAATCATCGTTCAAAATGAAAAAGTGATTGAAAGTTCTCTAACGTTGGAACAAGTGACTAAGCTGGTGATGTCTGCTGGATTAGTTGCGCCTAAAGAAGAAGTAAAGAGTAATGGGCAATGAGCAGCTGGTGCAATGATCAAGCGCTATTTTTTTAAAAATATTCTATCAATATGTGAGTTTTAAAAGTCTCATTTTATTTTTGATCTAGAAGCACTCATTACCCTTTACTCATTACTTTTTGCCTTCTGATTCCACTTCAAAGCACGGTAAAGATTCAGGCGTCCTCCAGAAATTGTTTTATCTTTTAGCTCGGGAAGTTTGTCTGTAGTGAACAAAAGATGAGCGATTAATTGTTGGTTGGAAAGTTTCGGAAATTGTTCCATCATCAGTGCCAAGGCTCCTGTCACGTGAGGAGCTGCCATAGAAGTCCCTGACTCGACATGGTAGGAGTGATCATCACTAAACCAAGTCGAGTAAATTTCTTCTCCAGGAGCTGCTAGATGAACTGTTTTTGCTCCATAATTGGAAAAATTGGAGAGTTGGCTAAAAAGAGATGTTGAAGCAACAGAGACCATATTATCTAACTTGTAGGCCGCTGGGTAGGAAGGAAGGTTGTAGAAGGTGGCATTCTCATCATCATTATCCGCATGGTTATTTCCTGCAGCAACCACAACGATGATGTTGTGACTGCGAGCTTCTTCAAATGCAGCCTTTTCTACGGAAGAGGGAATGATTGTTCCGAAGCTGCAATTTAAAATGCGAGCGCCATGATTACAGGCATAATCAATGGCCGCTACCTCATCACTAATTACTCCCTTTCCAGAAGCATCTAAAAATTTACAGGACATCAATTGCACTTTCCATGCAACTCCAGCAATACCTATACCATTGTCACCAACAGCCCCAATGATCCCAGCGCAATGAGTGCCGTGACCTTCGTCATCCATGGGATCACCATTATGAGCAACAGCATTAGTCCCGTAGAGATCTCCAGAAACAGGATTTGGATTATGCCACATGTTGTCTGCTAAATCTTCGTGGGTATAACGAATTCCAGAATCAATAACTGCAACAACAATGGAAGGTGCTTTACTTCTAATCTTCCATCCTCTTTCAGCATCAATGCCGCTTTCAAAGGCGATTCCGTCGGTAGCACCTGTTTCTAAAAGAGTCCACGACCTCCACAAATTGTATTGCAAGTTGTACAGAGGATCATTTGGTAAATTACTATTTTCCTTACAGTCAATCGTAGAACAAATGTAATCAGGTTCGCTATTAATGACAGCGAGATGCTTCGAAGCGATGGTTTGAAGCGCTTTTGGAACAGCATCGAGAGAAATGCTTCCTAAGTTCAAACGATAAAGAGCGGATTTGACCGGAACTTTTTCTAAAGAGGCACCCGGAAGATCAAGCTGTTGAAGAAAATGCAGTGGCTCTTCTCCTGGGGACAGCGTTACAAGAATATGGTCAGCAACCATTGCTACTTCTTTTCCGATGGGAACTTTGGTAGTTGTATCTAATTTTTCTTCCGTGCGGATATAAGGGTATTTAAAATCGGTTGTTAGAATTTTTTTCTCTATTTTCTGATCCGGTGTTGTGCCTTTTTCCTCGGAAAAAGCAAGAATATGAGCCGTTGGAAAGTACTCTGATGGCTGCTGTGGGGAGGACTGAGCTTTAAGATTGGAAGATTCACCCAGAGCAAGTAGGAGAGTTGGAATGACCAGCGTTTTAAACGGGGGTAGCTTGATCATCTTTTGCATATTTGTAAAAAAAGTTAGCGTATGGCATTTCTTTAATAATGCAAAAGTAATTAAAAAAATGGATCTTACATTTTTGAAAAAATGTGTGTAAAATAGGTTTGTTTATAAAATAAGCAGACACTTTTGTCCCCGTAGTTCAACGGATAGAATAGAGGTTTCCTAAATCTTTGATGTGGGTTCGATTCCCGCCGGGGACAAGATCAGGTTACAGGTTACAGGTTAACAGGGCACAGGAAAAACCAACTAAACTTTCTAAAAAGAATTGCTTATGATTCAATGAGAATAATGGAAAGCGGATTCAAAAAATCTTTATTTTTCTTCAAGTAACTTTGACCTGTATCCTGTAACCAGCCTCCTGTAACCAGAGGCTGGTCAAAAAATTATTTTTTTGGACAGACGCTAATAAACCTCAACCGGCGAACGCTTCCCATCCTCTGGACTTTTTTCAGCGGCTTGTTTTTCTCCGAGCGTGTCGACACGGAGTTTCCAAACTTGGTCATCAAGATTTTTAAAAGCAGCTTCTGAAAAAGTGGTTGGTGGTGCCATCCGTGATTTGAAGCGGGCAATGTTAGCAAGAGCGCGTTCGAGTTGTTCTTGAGGAAAAGTTGCGAGATGTTTTAAAGCTTCTTCAGCAAGTTCTGTACGATGACAAATCATTAGGATGTCATTACCTGCGGCAAGTCCGAGTCGTAGCATCTCTTCAAAACCATAATGATTGAGGATCGCTCCCATATCGAGATCATCGGTCATGACGAGCCCCTTAAAGCCCATCTCCTCACGTAACAGCTTTGTCGTCACTGCTGAGGAGAGGGAAGCGGGAAGCCCAGAAGGATCCAGCTCTTGAAAAGCAATATGCCCAATCATCATGCTATCGATCATGGGTGCAAAATGACGAAAGACTTTCAGTTCATGCGCCTCCAGTTCCGTGCGAGGGCGAGGGAGTGCCGAGAGTTCATGATGCGGGTCACTCACAGCAGAGGAGTATCCTGGAAAATGCTTGCCGCAACTTAAAATTCCCGTAGCCCGCAAAGCCTCATTAAAGAAACCTGCCAGCTCGATGACTTGTTCTGCAGTTGTTCCGTAGCAACGTCCACGCAAAGAGTTGTCTGCCTCGTCATCAAAAGCAATATCGAGGACAGGACAAAGATCGAGATTGAATCCGAATAGGCGCAGCAGCTCCCCTGTAATTTTTCCATGACGACGAATCAATTCGGGATTTCCTGATTCACGCAGTTGTCTCGCATTGGGAGGCTCATTTCCAAGAAGTTTGAGCCGCGAAACGCGACCTCCTTCTTGATCAATCGTAATGATCGGTTCAATGTCGCTCAGCTCGCGTAGATGATCTATCAGATTCCTGAGTTGTTGAGGTGTTTGAATACTACGCCCAAAAAGAATAAAGCCACCTGGTTGAACTCGACGAATGTAATCAGCAAAAGCTGGTTCAATGGTTGTTCCTGGAACGCCGATGAGAAGAAGCTGGCCGAGGCGATCGCGAAGCGATGGTAGGTTGCAGGTTACAGGTTGCAGGTTGCCGTTATTAACTTGTTGATTCATTGAAAAAGAGTATTACTAATTTGCAAAAAACGAAATGAAAACAATAATGAAAAAGATTTTTAAAAATATATTAGCGTTAACTTTTTTCTTATGCACTTTCGTGCAAGCCGCCTCTGCCGTCGATCTCGGTATTGATGTGCTTATGGAACATCACTTCGATCTATTGCGAGGAAAACGTGTGGGGCTCGTCACAAATCAAACAGGTGTCAATAAGCAAGGCGTCTTGACTCGACTTGTTTTAAAGAAAAATGTGCACCTTGTTGCGCTTTATACGCCTGAACATGGTTTGGATGGTGTGGAAAAAGCAGGGGTCAATGTCCGCTCGCGACGCGATCGTCTGACTGGCTTAACGGCTTATTCACTCTACGGCGATACGCGTAAACCAACGCCGCAAATGTTGGCTGGCATTGATGTCCTGGTTTTTGACATGCAAGACATTGGATGCCGTAGTTACACCTACATCAGTACGATGGCGAAGTGCCTGCAGGCTTGCGCAGAGCAGCATAAAGAATTTGTTATTCTCGATCGCCCCAATCCTCTCGGTGGAGAACGTGTCGAGGGAATGCCACTTGATCCTCAATGGGTTTCTTTTGTCGGTCAACTTCCGGTTCCCTATGTCCATGGAATGACGATGGGCGAGCTTGCCATGATGGCCAATGAAAAAGGATGGATGAGTCCCATCAAAGCCGATCTCAAAGTCGTTCGGATGCATGGCTGGTCTCGTTCCATGGTCTGGTCTAACACCGGACTTGCTTGGGTGAAACCTTCTCCCAACATTCCAAATTGCTCTTCACCTTTTTATTACGTCGTCACCGGCGTCGTAAGTGAATTAGGCGAGGGGATTGATATTGGCATTGGAACCACTTCGGCCTTTGAATTTTTTACAGCTCACTGGATTAAGCCAACACTCTATCCTTACTTGCTCTCAAAATGTAATGGCATGGGGGTCTATCCTTATGCAACGCGATGCGGCAAAGGAGTTCGTTTTAAAATTAATCCACACAGTGGCAATCTCGCTGCAGCCTCGCTTTACTTGTTAGCAGCAAGTTATCATCAGACTCATGGCACTCTCATCGCTCGTGCTCCACATGAAAAACTAAATCTCTTTTATAAAGTCTACGGGAGCTCCAACATTAAAGAAGAACTCGCCAGAAAATCTCCAGAGCAAATCATTGCTAGCTGGACGCCTTTCTTGAACCATTTCCGATATGAACGGCAGCCGTTTTTGTTGTATCAATAACAGGGGACAGCTTTACAGGTTACAGGTTACAGGAAATTTTTTTTAAATGAATCGACAAATTGAGCTTAACTCCACTCTACAGAGTAAAGTTCCTGCAACCTGTTACCTGCAACCTGTTACCTGCTCCTGCGAAGCAGGAGATGGCCGCATCGGCCTCTTCGGTGGCACGTTTGATCCGATTCATTTGGGACACCTGATTTTAGCGGAGGCTGCTTTTGAAAAATTAAAGTTGGATCAACTGATTTTAATTCCTGCTAAAATTTCTCCCTACAAAACAAACCAGCCTCCAGCGGCTTCTGCAGAGGATCGCGTAGCGATGATGGAGCTAGCGATTCGCGGAAGAAATGGTTGGAGCATTGATCCGCGAGAGCTTTCTCGAACAGGCCCTTCTTTTACCATCGATACAGTCAAAGAGCTTCAACAAGAACATCGAGGAGCAACTTTTGTTTTCCTCATTGGCGAAGATCAACTTGCTGGTCTCCCTGGATGGAAAGAGAGTGAAGAGCTACAAAAACTTGTTTCGTTTGTCGTTCTTTCACGAAACTCGATGACTGACCCCATTTCGCGAAATTCGATGGCTGACCCTATTCTTGACCCCATTCTGTTAGGTCGTTGTATCGATATTTCTTCTACAGAAATTCGAGAACGTCTCGCCAAAAACAAAAACGTCGACTATCTTCTTCCTTCATCCATCCATGACTACATTAAAACAAAAAAGCTCTACCAAAAAAGCGACTGCTAAAAAAACAGTTGTTAAAAAAGCGACTGCTAAAGAAACGGTTGTTAAAAAAGCGACTGCTAAAGAAACGGTTGTTAAAAAAGCAACTCCTAGAAAAGCAGTTGTCAAAAAAGCAACAACTCCTAAAGACATAGATGCTGAAGAGGCGCTAGCTCGGTTCTGCGTTGAGGCAGCTCTGGATAAAAAAGCAGAGGATCCTATCATCTTGGATTTGCGAGGGATCTCTTCCTTTGCCGATTTTTTTGTCATTGTCTCTGCCTCTTCAGAACCACAGATTAAAGCGGTTGCAAGTTCCATTCGAGATCGCATGCGGACGGAGAAGGGTATTCCTCCACATGCTGATGATGCTTATCCAGGAAGCCGATGGATCGTCATCGATTTTGGAAACATTATTGTTCATATTTTTCATCAAGAGTTGCGTGAGATTTACGATCTGGAGTCGCTCTGGAATGATTCAAAGAAGCTGAAATTCACTACAAAGATCACAAAGCCGCTAAAGCGGAGCACAAAGAACACAAAATAAATAACAAGATGCTTGATGCTGTTGCTGCGACGCTTCTTCAAAAACTAAGCCTCTCTTCTCAAACCATTGCAACTGCAGAATCGTGCACAGGCGGTTTACTAGCGCACACATTAACGAATATTCCAGGAGCCTCCGCTGTTTTTTTAGAAGGGGTCATTTGTTATTCCAATGCTGCCAAGACGAGATTGCTGGGAGTCTCTCCTAACTTGATTGAAAAGCATAGTGCTGTCAGCGCTGAGGTCGCTCAATCGATGGCTGAAGGGATTCAACAAAAAAGTGGCGCCACTTTTGGCCTTGCTACAACGGGTATTGCAGGCCCTGCCGGAGGGAGCAAGCAAAAACCAGTCGGAACTGTTTTCTTAGCGATGGCTCAAGTAGGAAAACCGACAGAAGTCTGGCAGGAATTTTTCCCGGAAGAGCGGTTGGTTTTTAAAGAAAAAGTAACGGAAGCAATACTAAATCGTTTAGTCTGTTTTTCCTTGAATAGGAGCTAGAGGAGCTTGTTGTGGAGAAAAAAAAGGCACTGGTGATTCTGATTCTGGTGTATTTATTGGTGTTGTTGAAGCCCCTTCTCTTGTCGTAGCAATAGAAGAGGCAGTAGAGGACGGGCTGTTGCTCATAACGCTACTACTATCATCGGATTTGGATTTTCTTATCCTCCCACTACTAAAATTAATCTCCCCCAATGGACTCAGTTTTAGAGATTTTTTTTCTAGCTCTTTTTCTAATCCCAAGTCTCCTAATCCTAAAATATTTAAGGCATCTTTAACTCTTGGTGTTTCAGTGCTATCAGGGTAGGGCGATCCATAAAAACTCTCTCGACGGTCTCGATTCGCTTGGAAACTAGTAGAAGAAGAGGCAATAAAAGAAGGAAGTTTTAAGGTTGGGAGCGAAATTGATTTTTTAGATGGAGTGTAATCTGAATTTTCTTTTGTGAAAAGGCCGCCTGAAATTTGAACTTTTTGTTGAGTAGTATGTGAAGAATCTAAAGAAGGAGTAGCAAAAGAAGGGATGCTGAATTTTGATCCTGCAATAACATTTTTAGCGGGAAGATGATTTGGCTCTCTTTCTTTAAAAAGGCTTCCAGTGACTGAGGGAGGCAGAGGTGCCGTTTTTTTACCAACAAAAGGAAGGTTTGTATTACCTCCAGGTAGTGGAATAGGAGGAGTCAAACCGGCAGGATGAATTTCCATAAGTCAGATAAGGTTTTTGTCTTTCTTAAATTGAAAGAAGAGAAAGATCAATTTCTTTTTGATTTGGAAAAATTTCTAAAAAAGGGAGTTGATGAAGTTTTGCGAAGTTTTTAAAAAATTCACGATATCCTGGAATGGCAGGATCGGCTTCATCTTCGGGAAGATGATTGAGGATGATACCCGCACAAGTGAGGCCGTGACTTTGAATCGACTCGAGCGTGAGCAAGGCATGGTTCTTGGCGCCAAGCTGATTGCGAATGACGAGGAAAACCGGAAAGCCAACTGCAGCAGCCAAGTCAGCGATTGTAAAATCGTAGGTGAGAGGTACCTTCCAGCCGCCAACTCCTTCGACAAGGAGAGATGGATGATTTTTTTTCATTCGTTCGATAAACGAAATGATTTCTTGGGGAGAGATAGTTTTGCCTTCTGCTGTCGCGGCCTGCATCGGCGATAAAGGAAGATTGAAAAAAAAGGGGGTGATCTCTTGGGGGCTTAAGAGATGGTCTGCCGCTGCCGACAAAATTTCGGAATCGCTCCATCCACCCGAAGCAAGTGGTTTAAGTGCAATCGTTGGGTATCCTATTTTGCGAAAAGCTTGGGTTAGCAAAGCTGTCACATAGGTTTTGCCAGCATTGGTATTGGTACCAGTAATAAAAAAGTTCATAGATTGCTGCGTGATGTTGAAGGGTTAAAAGGTTGAAGAGTTGAAGGGAGAATCTTAAATCCACGAAAGCGTAAAGTCGAATCAGCATCCATGAGGTTTTTTTGTTCTGACATGATATGACTACCAAGATGACTTTCTTTAATTGCTTTTAAAAATTCTTCAACCTCTTGCGATTCTCCTTGGAGTAATAATTCAACGCGACCATCAGGAAGATTTTTGACTTCACCGGCAATATCAAAGCCTCGTGCAAGCCCAAGAACAGTGGCTCTAAAGCCGACGCCTTGAACTTTTCCTTCGTAATAAATTTGGTAAGTGATCATAAAAATAAAGAAAAGCGGAAGAAAATTAACCGCAAAGAACGCAAAGAGCACAAAGAAAAAAATACAAAAAAATAAAGCTACGCTAGTTGATGCTTTTCATTGATAAGCATTATAATTGAACCCTGTGAATTTAGGAGAGCAAACTAGCTGCTGATTTTTTTTGCGCTCTTTGCGTTCTTTGCGGTTAATTATTTTTTGTGTTTACTTTCTTATTTGCCCATGCCCACGAATCAAATATTTATAGCTCGTCAATTCAGCCAAGCCCATCGGGCCGCGAGCATGGAATTTACCAGTGCTGATGCCGATCTCGGCACCAAAGCCAAACTCGCCACCATCGGTGAAGCGCGTCGAGGCATTCCAATAAACGGTAGCACTGTCGACTTCGCGCAAAAATTGTTCTGCTGTCTGTTGATTCTCTGTCACAATCAGATCGCTATGGTGCGAGCCATGCCCTGTGATGTGATCAATGGCTTCTTCAACTGAGGCGACTGTTTTGAGAGCCAGCGTCAGTGCTAAAAATTCTGTTCGAAAATCTTCCTTGCTCGCTTTTTTAATCTGTTGAGAAAATTCTTTTCGCAGAGAATCCGGAACAAGTGCGAGAAGTTCTGAAGAACAGCGAAGCTCGACCCCTTCTTGTAATAATTTTTTTCCGGCTGTTTTTAAAAATTCAGTTGCAATTTTTTCATGCAACAAAACCGTCTCGAGTGCATTGCAGGCGCTAGGACGCTGATGCTTGGCGTTGAAAACAAGTTCTGAAGCCATCTTGAGGTTGGCCTCCTGGTCAATGTAGGCAGCGCAAATACCATCATTGTGCTTGATCACGGGCATGCGCGCATGACGTACCACGGTCTCAATAAGAGCCTTGCCTCCACGCGGGATGATGCAATCGAGGTGCTCCTCCATTTCGCAGAGAATAGGAATTGCAGCGCGATCGGTAGTTGGCACAAGTTGAATGCAGGCTTCAGGAAAGTGAGTCGCTTTCAAAGCTAGCTGCAGCGAGGTTGCTAATGCCGTGTTCGTATGAAAAGCTTCTGAACCGCCTCGCAACAAGCAGGCATTTCCAGCCTTGAGGCAGAGGATTGCAGCATCAACGGTCACATTCGGCCGCGATTCATAAATGATTCCGATAACGCCAAGGGGCACACTCATTTTTTGAAATGCCAATCCATCTTCGCGTTTCCACTCGGCAAGAATTTTTCCAATAGGGTCAGGAAGAAAGGCTGCTTGATGAATGCTTGCGATGATACCCTGGAGACGCGCTGGTGTTAGTGTCAATCGATCAAGGAGGGGAGCGCTCAAGTTTTTTTCTCTGCCTACCTTCAAATCTTCTTCATTAGCAGCCAAAATTTCTTCCTGACTTGCCAAGATCTGATCAGCCATAGCCAAGAGCGCTCGATTTTTTTCTTCGGTCGAGAGCCCGGCTAAGAAACGTGCGGCTTCTCGAGCGGCTTGACCTAGCACATGAAGTTGAGTGGTGAGGGACATTCTTTTTAAAAAGTAATGAGTAAAGAGTAATGGGTAATGAGTGAATATAAAGCCTGAATTATTCTGTGTTTGATAAGATCAACGTGCTATGGTATGACTCGCTTTTGAGATCTACTAATTTTTTATTTTTGATGATTCCTTTTTTTACGATAGTCACAATAGCCGCTTTCTTCAGACTTGCGGCAGCATCTCCGACTGATCACGATTTCGAAGAGAGTGCTCGAGAACATATGCTAGAAGAATTGGGTGTGAATGAAATGACAACACCTTTAGTTGGAAAAGTTTTTCACGACCTCGAAATCTTTCAACCGCCACCACTGGAGATGGTGAAAACTTTTAATAATAATGATACGTTCAATAATCGCTTGCAGACTGCGGTACAATTTGGAGCGCTTGTGGCGAATGGCTTTGTGGCAACGATTTCTCGTCAGCAATCATTGATGGTAGAAATTGGTAAAGCTTTAATCAAAGATGCCAATGCGCTCGCTGCCGGTCAAAAATTAACCTATCACAGCAAAAGTCTTTTTGAGTTGGCGGACCGAGGTGATTGGTCAGGATTGCGTGAAGAGTTGAATCGTTGTCAGCGCGAGGTAGAAGAATCGATGATTGAACTTCATGACGGCGAGATGGCTGATTTGATTAGCCTTGGCGGATGGTTGCGTGGTTTTCAAATGGCAACACACGTTGCAGCTGATTATTACACCACAGAAAAAGCAACAGCACTGGTTCGACTTCCTGTGATGGATTATTTTATTGAACGGATGGACACCTTAAGCCCACGTACGAAAAGAAGGCCTATTGTGATTGCGGTAAGCGCTAATTTAAAAACGATCCGCTCCATTGCGGCTCAAAACAAAGTTCCAGCACTGAGTGAGGTCCAGCAGTTGCGAGCACTTGCTGATGAAGCGATGAAAGCGGCTTTACAGCATGAGGAAATGCCAGCAACAACGGGTGACAAGTTGCAGCAAACAGGCAACAAGAAAAGTTCGTTGCCTGCAGTAAAATAGAGAGTCTTTGTTATTTTTTGCTCGAGCTATCACCAACGCCAAAAGGATTTCTTATTTTTTGACGTGCCTGTGCCATCAGGTCTCGATCCTCTTGTGACCTAAGACAAGCTTTGATTATCTCGGGAAGGCACCAGAGATGATCTTTGATAGCAATATAGCTTCCCTCTTGATGAGCATTACCAGTATGACCAATCAAAGAGTCGTCGTCGAAGTTATCGTTATGAACGATGTTGGACAGCGATGGAACCGTAATATTCATAGGAATGCTACGATTCTGCGGAGACGAAGATCCGTATTGGTCATCTACACGATCATACTCTCTGCGGTTGGCTGTGGTTTCACTTCCTATATCAGGAAATAGCCGCACCCATTTCCCCTTGTTGCCATCTGTTTTCTCCAAGCCAGGCATCATTAAAGGAGAAGTTGTCTTCTTAACGCTACTGATGATTTCAAAAGTCCCATCGTCGTGGTGAACCAGATGAAGCTGAGCGGCATCATTGACTTCAAACGACCCATCTTCATGTAATATGTAAGAACCTACTTCCGTATTTGGTGGCGTATTATCACTCGAAGGAAGAGAAGTTTCTATCCAGTTACAACACCTCATGGCATCAAGTTCTGTAAGGTTTAACATCGGGCTTTTCGGATCAATATCCTCTGCGACGGAATAAAGAAAATGAGGATGCTGATCTTCAGGAGATGCAGTTTGAAGAATTTCTCGACTCATCGTTTCCATATCGTAGAGGCGATAGGAATCTTCTGCGGAGGCAGCTCCCTTCAAACACCTGCAATATTCTTTGATACTGAGGAGATGAGCCTCATAAGAAGTTGGTTCTTGATCATCATCACTTGCAAAGGAGAGGTGAGGAATGCAGAGAACCAAAAATAATAAAGAGAGTGTGTATAGTCAAATTACTTAGAACTTACAAGCAACTGACTTGTCCTTTTTAGGAAAAGACTGCGTTCTCATCCCGTCATGTTATCGTTTAGATAGCGCTCGGTCTTCGACCTGGCCTTTTCTAAAAATTCCTGCGTTCTTCCCTGTAATTTCTAAGTAATTTGACTATAGCTGTTCAGCGGGGGCATAAGAATTAATTTTATGAATAGCTGAGAGAAAAAAGATTTAGCCTCAAAGAGCACAAATTTTTTTTGAGTTTCGTGCGTTCTTTTGTGGCTATTTTTCTTGTTTCTTTGATTTCTTTGGGCTCTTTGTGCCCATTCTCTGAAGCCTTTAGTATTTTTTCAAAAGGCGAGCTTTGACAAACGAACGTACACAGAGAATGAAAAAAATTAGGCAAAGAAATGCTGTGGCGCTCTTAGCCATGATGGCAGCGGCTTTGGGATCAGCTGTTGCGCCGAATAAAAGAGTGATTTTCCCCAATGCTGAAGCCGTGCCCAGAAAACCGAGTAGCGCCACCAAAACCGCAACATGCATCGCGTGCTGACGGAGTTTTTCTTTTCGTGCAATCAAACCAGACAAGATCAGCAGAAGCCCAAGAACACAGGGAATGAGGGCCGTGTGATGAGTGGCGCCCGTTCCAAAAAAGCCAACGAGGCCAACGATGTTTAATAAAATTCCAAAAATAATAGCTAGTGAAGACATGGGGAAAGATTATTTATCTCTTGCCAGAAAGGCAAATAAGAAGTCTTCTTTTTTATTTAGTTTATGAAAATAATGAAACTTGTTTTGTTTTTGGGAACGCTCCTCATAGCTTTCGCCCAAGCCGCTCTTGCAGAAGATCTGCTTGTCACGCCTACTATTTCAGCCTCAGTGCCCGCTGTCACTGCTGGGGAATCATTTGATGTCATCATCGAGTTAAAGATCAAAGAAGGGTGGCACACTTATTGGCAATATGCCGGAGATGCAGGTTTTCCGCCCACCATTGCTTGGCAACTCCCTCCTGGCTGGAATGCGGGACCACTCGAGTTTTCTTTGCCAGCACAATTTTCTGAACCAGGCAACATGACGATTTATGGCTACGAGAAGCGTTGCTTTTTAAAAAGCACGATCACGCCTGCAAAAAAAATTGTTCCTAAAACACTCTTTCCCATCGAGGCAACGCTTTCTTGGTTGGCCTGTCGCGAAAGCTGTGTGCCGGGAAGCAGTCATCTTTCCCTGATGGTTCCTGGCGCTAGAAGCGGTTCCTCAACTTCAACATCTTCTTCGTCCAAGAGCGAAGCCCTTTGGCCAGCACCGGGAGGTCCTCCTTTTTCTTTTTCGCTACTCTCACAAGCAGAGAATGAAATCATTTGTTTCGAAGGAAGGGAGGGGAGTCGCTACGAATTATTTCCTGATCCGCCCTCCGACATGAAAGTCGGAAAAATCATGACGACAGAAAACCAAGGACATTATGTCATGATGGTTCCTTGGAAAAAAGGAGTCGCTTTTCACGGATTACTGGTGGAGATAAACAAAGAGGGAAGCAAACAAGGTTGGTGGCTCTCTCCTAATCTACCGCATACAGCCACTTGCTCTCCTCAGAAAGCGCAGCATCTCCAGGCGATGCCAGATTCATGGAAGGCACTGTTGGCTGCCCTTTTCTTCGGTTTTTTAGGGGGTTTGATTTTGAATTTAATGCCGTGCGTTTTGCCGGTGATTTCTTTGAAAATTTTTGGGTTCATCGCGCAAGCACGTGAGAGTCGACCTAAAATTTTTCGTCATGGCCTCGCTTTCATTGCTGGTATCTATGTTTGGTTCTTGGCGCTCGGCCTTTTGATCCTGCTCTTAAAAGCCTCAGGCCAAGAAGTAACCTGGGCCTTTCAATTTCAAAATTCTTTCTTCTTACTCGTCATTAGCAGCCTCGTTTTTCTTTTTGCGCTGAATCTTTTTGGTGTTTTTGAAATGAACTTGCCGGGTTCTGCTTCTAACTCGCTTGATCAATTAGCCTCGCAAGAGGGATATCTTGGTTCTTTTTTCCAAGGACTCTTTGCAACGTTGTTGGCAACTCCTTGCACAGCTCCTTTTCTTGGCAGTGCGCTTGGTTTTGCTTTTGTACAGTCAGGAATCGTGATCATTGTCATCTTTTGCTCGATTGCAACCGGCATGGCTCTTCCATTTTTCTTCCTCTCGTTCAACCCAGCTTGGGTGAAGTGGGTGCCTCGTCGTGGGCCTTGGATGGAGCATCTTAAGCAGTTCATGGGCTTCCCCTTGATCGCAACGAATATTTGGTTGCTCGGCGTTCTCGGCAGACAACACGGAGCAAGCGGAGTGCTTTTGACACTTGTGCTTCTTTTGTTTTTAGGAATCAGCGCCTGGATTTATGGTCTTTTCTTTGCTGCACAAAAACAAGTGCGCTGGGGCGCTCTCAGTTTTAGTGTATTCATCGCTTTGCTTTCTTTCTGGATCTTAGTCCCTAAAATTCTTTCTTCTGCCACAAAGGCCTCCTCGCTTTCCGAAGAACAAATGACCTTACTCTCTCCCGTTGCGAGTGATGAAATTCAATGGATTCCTTATTCTGCCGAGCGTCTTGCAGAACTACGCAGCCAGGGAAAACCGGTTTTTCTCGACTTCACAGCAGCGTGGTGCTTGACCTGCCAGTTTAATGAACGCACCGCCATCAACACGCCAGCCGTCAGAACACTCTTGCGCGAACATCACATTGTGCCAATGAAAGCTGACTGGACAAATTCCAATCCAGAAATCACTCAAGCGTTAAAGCAGTTTAACCGTGTGGGCATTCCTTATTACGTCTACTACCCGCCGGGTGTTAAGAGTGAACCGATTCAGTTCTCTGAGCTACTTTTTGAAAATGCCTTGGTGAAGGCTTTTTCGAAGGATTAACTGCCGGAATGAGGAAAAATTTGAAGTTTTCTACAGAGAAAATCCCTGAGAGACTGATACAGAAGGAAGAAAATATTCTTAGCAACAGATTGATTATCTGAATGATTTGATGAAAGTAGTGGCTTCTCAATCGGGTGCTATGACCACAGCACCCCACCTAACAGAGGCCCATTGTAGCTCAAATAAAGCGTTTTTCTTGGAAGGTATGCTTAAAAATTTTCTACTTGAACCTTGAAAGATTGAAAAGGGGTCAAAAGGTGGCGTCGAGGAGTCGGTTCCGTAATTTGTTAATTTTGGTGCCAGTTCATTATAGTCAAATTACTTAGAACTTACAAGCAACTGACTTGTCCTTTTTAGGAAAAGACTGCGTTCTCATCCCGTCACGTTATCGTTTAGATAGCGCTCGGTCTTCGGCCTGGCCTTTTCTAAAAATTCCTGCGTTCTTCCCTGTAATTTCTAAGTAATTTGACTATATATAAAAAATTATTTTTTGATTTTGCTTTCGTCTTCGAGTTTTTGCTTCCATTCAATTTGATTAGAAATATAAGTGGCGTAGTCCATGAATCCCCAAGTCACTTTTTATCTTCCAAAAAGTTGTTTGCCTAATCCGACCTGGGAAAAAGCATGGAAAGAAAAAGCTCCTTTTCCTGCTGAGAGAATCATCCCTCCTGTTTTTTCTGCTCAAAATTGGATTTATCAGACATGGCTTCTTTTGAATGAAGCAGGAGTTGCCTGCGAGCTTGCCACTCACATGCCATCGCAAGGAATTGTGATTGCCTTGAACTCTTCACTGGAAGTTTATTGCGAATGGCATCTTCCTATTCCACCAGCAGTTTTTTTTGTTGATATTGTCACGCAACGTTTTGTTCATCCTGCTGCTCACTTCCATCTCGTTCAAAATAAAAATCGCGCGCGCTATCTTCCTGACTCCTTCTTTGTACCCCATTGGCCTCAACCGCGTCTTCTGCCGCGTGATTCTGGACGAGGCGATCGTTTTGAAAATGCCTATTTTGTGGGACAAAACTATCAATGTCATCAAGACATTTTTTCCTTGGAGTGGATTCAGCAAGTGCGCCGACGCACTGGACTTTATGTAGAGATGCCACCTGTGGAGTGTTGGCATGATTATCGTACGGCTGATGTGGTTATTGCTCTTCGAAATTTTTCTCGCTCAGGCCACTTCAATAAACCGGCCACCAAACTCTACAATGCTTGGCATGCTGGAGTTCCCTTTGTGGGTGGAAAAGAGAGTGGTTATGCAGCGGAGGGAAAAATTGGAAAAAATTATCTCCAAGCAAACTCTGCCTCCGAAATGCTCGCGCAGTTGATCAGGCTAAAAGAAGATCCGAAATTCCGAAAACAACTAGTGGAGCAGGGGAGAGAGGCTTCGAAGCGAGTCTCCACAGAGGCGATTTTGCAGCATTGGAAATTTTTAGTCTTAGAAAAATTACCGGAACTCGCAGAAATATTCTATCAACAATCTCCGCGGCAGCGACGCAACTTTTTAATAAGAAAAAAAATGATACAATTTGCAAATCGTCATTTCCGTATTTGATCATGATATTTTCAAAAGCTCTTTTCAAATGCTCCTCTAACCGGTAAAACGTAATACATCTATGTCCAAGAAACTCATCAGCCTTGATGATCTCAATCAAAATTGTTCGATTAGCAAAGAAACCTATCTGCAAGAGTTAGAGAAATATCATCTCAATTTGCTTCAACTGCAAATGAAACTCAAAGAGAGTAAGCGTTCCGTGATTATTGTCGTAGAAGGTCCCGATGCTGCTGGCAAGGGAGGGGCCATTAAGCGTGTGACAGAGCCGCTTGACCCTCGCTTGGTACGCGTTTATTCGATTGTAAAACCGACAACGGAAGAGTTCGCACATCATTATCTTTGGCGTTTTTGGAACAAGCTTCCACCTCATGGCAATCTATCTGTTTTTGATCGCTCCTGGTATGGACGCGTTTTGGTAGAGCGTGTCGAAAAATTTGCAACTCCCAAAGAATGGAAGCAGGCTTATCAAGAGATCAATGATTTTGAGAGAACGCTTTGCGATGGTGGTGCAATTCTCATCAAGGTTTTTATGATGATTACCAAGCAAGAACAGCTCCGACGTTTTAAAAAACGTCAAGCAGAGCCGCTGAAGCATTGGAAAATCAATGAAGAAGATTGGCGTAATCGCCGCAAATGGAAACAGCACAATGAGGCAGCTGAAGTCATGTTTCAAAAAACTTCCACAAAAATTGCTCCTTGGACGATTATTCCAGCTAACTACAAATGGCATGCTCGCATCAAATTTGCGCAGACTGTTTACGATACTGTTGCTAGGGAGCTTGCTTAAATAATAAAAACTTTTATGAAACACCCTGAGTATTTTCCTTCTTCAGTATCATGGCTGAATTTTTTTCAGCGCTGTTTGATCCTCTCTCTTGCCATGCTGGGAGCGGTTTTGTTGAAGAGGGGATTTACCTATGATTCTATAACAACGTTATTGGAGGCCGCTCTTCTTTTTGGTTTCTTGAGCAGAGTCTGCTATACGCTTGTCATCACGACTCAAGTGAAACTTTTTGTAGAGAGAATCGGTTTTTTCAATGTCTTTCTGAATGCCGGATTACTTTATCTGGTTGCTAAAATCCTTCCCTCTTTTCAAGTGGATCGTTTTTCTACAGCATTTTGGGGAGCAATTTTAATTAATTTGATCAATTGGGGAGTAAGTGCAATTTCTTTTTTTAGCCCTGCCTTGGTTAAGAAAGAAACTCCTGCTGTCAAGCAGGCACGTGCGAAGGTGATTGGAACTCGTAGCATTAATTCTTCCAACGAAGAGAAAAAGGTCTAAGAGGGTGTCTTGAAAATGAATAAAATTGATGCAGTGCCAGGAACGAGGTACGCAGACCCGCAGTGTATAAGTGATACTCGAGGACGCGAGCACCGGAGTGACGCCGCAATGCGCTATTTTAGCCTTTTTCAAGACACCCTCTAAAAGAAATTCGTTGCAATCACTACTGTCACATCGTAAAACAGCAACATGAGAACAACCAAACGTCTTTTTGCATTTCTTGTAACATTAGCTCTCCTCGCAGTATCGCTTTCTGCTGCTGATCTCTGGACGACTGATTATCCAGCTGCACTCAAAAAAGCCTCGAAAGAAAAAAAATTAGTTCTTCTTGATTTTACAGGAAGCAATTGGTGTCCCTGGTGCATCAAGCTAGATCAAGAGGTCTTTGCTCAAAAGGCATTTCAAGATTATGCCGAAAAGAATTTAGTCCTGGTTCTTGTTGATTTTCCTCAAGGAAAAAAATTATCAGAACAATCAGAGTCTCTTAAAAAACAAAATAGTGATCTGCAAACGAAATATAATATCCAAGGATATCCAACGCTGCTGTTGCTAGATGCTCAAGGCAAGCAGTTGAAGAGTTCAAACTATCTCGCGGGAGGCCCTGAAGCCTTTATTAAGTGGGCAAAAAAATAAAAATGGTTGGTAATTAGTAGCGATTAAGCTGCTTTAGCGTATATTAACAGTCAGCACCAAATCTCACATCTTCTAAACCGCTAGTCTCTCCCCCCCCAGTGAAAGTAAAAAAAATTCTCTTTTGGACCTTATTACTAACTTTAGTGGCTACTCCTCTTTTGGCAGTGGAGACCAGAAAGCTAATAAGAAGACGACGAAATGGTTTCGATATAGAACAGGAAGGAGAGGGAGATCCTGTCACTAAAACTGGAAAAAATCGTAGGCAGGAAGAAATCTTAGAGATGGCGCCTGCCGGTGACGATTGCTTGCGCGGCACCATACTTCCTGTTGAGAAGGATAGTGCTATGCCAAGCAACCAGGGATCTGGATTGCAGAATGGAGGGAGAGCTGTTAACATTCACCATATGGCATCAATAACAGACGATCGAATTTCAGCTTATTTTAGCATTTCTAGTTGTCCTTCGAACCCTGCGGTGGAAAAAGCTGCTGGCTCTACTAGCATTGTCCAGTTGCCTCCAGAAGGAGGCTCCTTGAGAGGTGCAATAAAAGATGGTGACTTTAACAGCGTTTCGCCAACAACGAGCATCGAGCTTACTGATCATCATATTAGCATCGTTTCTGCGTCAACTACACACCCGATTAATCCTCAACGACTCGCTTCTATCATCGGAAAAAATGAAAAATTAACAGTTCTTCATAAAGAGATGCTTTCTCTTGAACAGAACTATTCAAGCCAAAAAGAATCGATTGCAGCTGAAGCAAAACAGAAGATCGAACAAGTTAAAAGAAGAGCAGAGATGACTCTCGAACGCACGATGCTTGCAGGACTCCCATCGGCACTCGCGATATCCCCTAACACGAAAAAGAGTGCTCTTCAAAAAATAAATGATGAGGCAACTTTTGCTATCAGTGTTCTTTCTTTTAAAAATGCAAAGCAATTCTCAGATATCCAAGAACTTTATTATTCCAGACTTCTTGAAAAACGTTTTATTCGCAACGGAACTTCTACAGCAAAAGAGACTCAACTTGATCCCTCACTACCCGAAGCTAGAGTTTTAAAAGCTCTAGAACTTAAACAGCGCGTTTTTGCCTTTCTTGGAGAGAATCCTGAAACGGCTTCAGAAGAGGATCTCAACTTCGCCAGTCAAATTATTTCTCATTCAGATGCTATTGTAGCCGTAGCTTTTTCGGAAGGTGCAGAGGAAAAAATAGGGAAGTCTACGCTTCAATTAGAACAAGTTTCTGACTCGCTCAGCTCGATAGCTGCTGACGATTTACCACAACAAAATAAATTTTCTTCTCATCAGCTTATCCAGGAACTCCAAGAACTCTGCCATCAAAATCATGCTGAGTTTCAATTTGCTCAAACAGTATCAGATCAAAGCGCTGGCGCTGTTGCAGCAAATAATGCCGATATGCTTTTTCAAAGAGCTCAAAAACTGAGGGTGGATGCAGCAAATGGAAGTGAACAAATTCCCTTTGCAACACCCCAAAATCAAAAAAATTTAAGCGAGCAGGTGAAAAAATTTACTGAGCTCGCTTCAGTATTAGAACAAACTGCTTTCGCCTATGATCAGATTGCAGATGCTTGCACTGTGGAGTTAAGAGCGATCCCTCAAGTAAAAGAAAATTTAGCTAAGGCTCTTAAGGACTTTACTACTGCATCCGCAGCAATGGCCTCAGATGATAGTGAAGCTAATTTTGCAATCGAGAACCGAAATGAATTGAGAACAAAAATGCTTGCCGATCTCTCTTCCTTATTCGACGCCACTAATCTTGAAAGTCCTGAAACAGGAGAAAGATTTGGTTTAGATATTCTCTCTCAGCTCAAAAACATAACAGGTCATGATGAAGAAGCGGTTACAGCCTTTAATGACAAAATTACTCTAGCGGAGCTACCATCGCCTTTTCCAACTGATGCCAATCGCCAACCTTATCTTCATGGAACTCATTTAATCAGATTAGCTCTCTTCAGAGAATTTGGAAGTCACGGCCTCCAACGATTTGATCAGCGATTTGCTGCTAATATTGCAGCAGAAACTCCCATACGTCTCGGAGAGATAAGGGAGTTCATTGCACGAGAAGAGACTATTTATAACAATCCAAGTAGCTATTTTATTGCAGAGCATCACTCCATCGAAGAGCTACTGAAAATCCCAGCAGATTCCCCAGAGGCTCAAAAAATGATCAAAGCGGATGGTTCTTCGATTCTCTCATTCAATCCTTTTTTAAATACCTCCACCGCTCGTGACGCGCTTGCTGATGAGACAGGCTCGATTCAGAGAGGCATTGCCGTAGCTAAGATGACGCTAAAAAGCTTTTTAGAAAAAGAACCGAAACTTGATCCTACACAAATCGCAACGATTCTTAGAAATTTCGATACTGCTTTTAATGCTGCTGATTCCGAGAAGCAACTCACTGTTGAAAAACTGAAGGCTTTTACTGAAAGTGAACTCAAGAGAGCGCTCTCTGGTATGAGCCTTGCAGAATGGCTCTCATCATCGCCAAGAAATTCTGGTCTAAACTCACTTACTTGGCGTATCGTAACAGCAGGCACCTCTGCTATCTTAATGTCGCAACCGCATCTTTCACCTTTTGTAAAATTTAGCATCCTCGTTTCGGAAGCTGCTATTAGCGATCAAACAGTCCTTTGGCGTGCCAGGTCAGCCACTCCTGCGAGTGAGGGGGGCATTAATTCTCGCCCTTCCAGGTAACGTTTCCAACCTTAGTCCAGACGACTGAACCTTCGGAAGGAAGGAGCGTCTCTTGTTTTAACCGTTGACGGATAGCTTGACGAAGCAGCTTGGGATCAAGATGACGGGCTGATTCGTCAAGCAAGAGTTGGGTGATGCGCATTCTTTTGGGAGCGACATTGTCGATGGGATTTTTTTCTGGGGCGACTACTTCATAGTGGAAGAAAATATATTTTCCATGATAGCGAGGGTCCGCAGAAAGGGAGCAGAGCGTGAGTATTTTGAGCTCATCAATACGAGAGATCCATCCTTCAAATTGCCAAGGATCTTTTTCATTCTTATCTTTATCACAACAACTCACATGATAGAGAAGATTGCTTTCAGGAGTGACCGTGACTTCAAAGACTTTTCCGTTTTTATCTTGAGCCGTCCAAACACCTACGAGGGCTGTATTAATTTGGGCTGCTGGTTGGCTTGGAGCATTGTCGTAGAGACAGCTTGAGAGGAGGAGCGAAAAAAGAACGAGGAAGATGATGGTGATGTATTTCATGAAATTATTTTAATTAACCACAAGGAACGTAAAGAAAGAATTAGAAAAGATGCTGTTGTTTTAAAAGTGAAATATTTTTACCAATGCTGGTTTCTTTCAAAAAAGAATTAGCCATAAAGAACACAAAAAAAATTCTAGGAATTAAGATTCTTTCTTTGATCTCGTTGTGTTCTTTGTGGCCATTCTCTTCAAATCACCGTCCCCGAAGGAATGATCGCATTTTTTAAAATAATAACAATCCCATCTCTAACCTCATAGCCAGGTCCTTCGGAGTCGTTTTCTTTGCCAAGAGGGGTGATCGTTACATTATTTCCGATCCTTGCATTTTTATCAATGATGGCATTTTCAATGTGGCAGTCAGCACCAATGCCAAGAGGATAGAGGCTTTCAGATGTTTTTTGGCATTCTGATTCATAAAAATCGGCCCCCATCATGATCGTATTTTTGAGAACAGTGCCAGGTCGAATAATACTTCGAATCCCAATGACGGAACGCTCAATGTGAGCAGCATTAATCACACATCCATCAGAAATGATGGCACGGCGGACGATCGCTTCTTCAATGATACTAGCTGGCAAAAAATGAGAATGCGTGTAGATCGGAGCCCCTGGCGCATAAAAGCTGTAAGAGGGAGAAGGATCTGTGAGTTGAAGATTAGCATCAAAAAAAGCGCGAATGGTTCCTATGTCTTCCCAATAGCCACGAAAAATAAAGGCTCTCACATCGTGCGTGGTGATCGCCTTCGGAATGACATTTTTTCCAAAATCAGGAAATTGATTGTCGAGACAATCAAGCAGAACTTGCTTATTAAAAACATAAATTCCCATCGATGCTAAATAGAGCGTTTCATCGATCTTCTCACCAAGTTCTTTCAACAAAGAGGGTTTGATCTTTAATTCTGCTAAGGTCGAAATTTCTTTTGGCTTTTCTACAAAGCGAGTAATACGCAAGGAAGGATCTGTCTCCATGATACCAAAGCCTGGCGCCGCTGCATGATTGACAGGAATGCAGGCAATCGTAAGATCAGCGCCACTCTCTTGATGCTCGTGCAAGATAGCTTGATAATCCATACGATAGAGTTGATCGCCGCTTAAAATAATAAAATAGTCATAATCGTGTTCCAGAAAGGTCCCAAGATTTTGACGGACTGCATCGGCAGTGCCCTGGTACCACTGAGATCCATTCGGTGTTTGCTGCGCCGCTAAAACTTCAACAAAACTGCGATGAAAAGAATCGAACTTATAAGTTTCGTTGATGTGACGATGAAGAGAGCGACTATTAAATTGTGTTAAGACATAAATGCCATGGATGTCAGAGTTCAGGCAGTTGCTAATAGGAATGTCGACTAAGCGATATTTTCCACCAATAGGAACTGCTGGCTTAGCTCGTTCTCGAGTTAGAGGAGAAAGGCGCGTTCCAGCACCACCACCCATAATGACGGCAACAGTTCGAGATTGTGGTGAAAGGATTTTTGGTTCCATTAGGTTTTATGAGAACATCGAATATTTCATTGCGAAAAGTTTGAATGCAACTAAAATCCAGGCCTCTTGAAACAAAAGCATTTTTTGCCTGTAATCTGTAACCTGTAACCTGTAGCCTTAGAGCTTATGTGTGGAATTGTTGGATATGTTGGACCGAAGGAAGCTGTACCTATTCTTTTAGAAGGATTAAGCCGATTGGAATATCGCGGCTATGATTCTGCTGGAATGGCAACGATTGAAAATGGAAAACTTTCACTTCGAAAATCGTTAGGTCGTATTGATCATTTGCGCAAACTCGTAAGAGAACAGCCGCTGGGTGGACATATCGGCATCAGTCATACTCGTTGGGCAACTCATGGAAAAGTAACCGTAGCTAATGCTCATCCTCATTTGGATGCTTCTGGAAAATTAGCCTTAGTTCACAATGGCGTGATTGAAAATTATGCCAAGCTACGAACTCAATTAAAAGAAGAGGGGCATGTTTTTCATTCGGAAACAGACACCGAGGTACTCACGCATTTAATTGGGCGTGAATTCGACCTTGCTACTGAGAAAACAGAAGAGAATCTCATCATTGCTGTTCGTGCAGCGTTACACCTAGCAAAAGGAACTTATGGGATTGCTCTGGTCCATGAAGACCTTCCTGGTGTGATTATTGGCGCTCGCCGCGGAAGCCCGTTAGTTCTTGGGATTGGGGAAGGGGAAAATTTTCTGGCAAGTGATGCGAGTGCCATTGTAGCTCATACAAAAAATGTTGTTTATCTCAAAGACAACGAAATCGTTTCGCTCTCAGCAGAAACCTTTACCATTTCTACGCTCGAGGGAAATGGAGCACACTACAATGTGACAACCGTTGAGGACCTTCTTCAAGAGAGCGACAAGGGCGAATACCCTCATTACATGATCAAAGAAATTTTTGAACAGACCCGTACTGTCCAAGAAGCCATGCGCGGCCGCCTTTCCATTGACGAGGCTACTGCTAAGCTGGGCGGCTTAGAGATGTCGAATGCAGAATTACGTTCCATCGAACGCATTGTTCTTACCGGTTGTGGAACGGCCATGCACGCAGCGATGGTGGGAGAATATCTTATTGAATCCTTAGCACAAATTCCGACCGAATGTGAATTTGCTAGCGAATTTCGTTATCGCAATTTACCGATGACCAAAGACACGCTCGTCTTTGCTTTGAGTCAGAGTGGCGAGACGGCCGATACGCTGGCTGCCATGCGCGAAAGCCAACGCAAGGGACATCGAACCCTAGGAATTTGTAATAATGTTGCCAGCACGATTGCTCGTGAGAGTAACGGTGGTGTCTACATGCATGCTGGTGCCGAAATTGGAGTGGCAGCAACGAAGAGCTTTACTTCTCAGGTGATGGTGTTGACCTTAATCTCACTCTTGCTAGGACGTATTCGGAATCTCTCTAGCACGCAAGGAAGTCAAATCATTCATGAATTGGAAGCACTTCCTGAAAAAATTGCAGCTACATTAAAATTAGATAAAACGATTGAGAAGATTGCTCAACGTTATGCTAAATCTTCTGTGATGCTTTTCATGGGACGACAATTTAATTATCCCATCGCTCTGGAAGCAGCACTCAAGCTCAAAGAGATCAGTTACATCGCGGCCAGTGGGCATCCGAGTGCAGAACTAAAGCATGGTGTCATTGCACTCATTAATGAAGAGACGCCTTCTGTTTTTATTGCACCGCATGATGGAGTTTACACCAAAAACTTAAGCAGCATTCAAGAAGTCCGAGCTCGCAGCGGTCCAGTACTTGCTATTGGTACAGAAGGTCACTCTGAAGAGTTAGAACAAATCTGCAATGATCTGATTTTAATTCCAAAAGCCCCTGACTACTTAACTCCTATTTTATCAGTCATCCCATTGCAACTCTTCGCTTATCACATAGCCGTGGCACGTGGATGCGATGTGGACAAGCCGCGCAACCTGGCTAAGAGTGTGACCGTTGAGTAATTAAAAAAATAGCCACAAAAGAACACAAAGAGCACAAAAAAAGATTTTTATAAAATTGAATCTATTTTTAAATCGATAATTTTTTTCTTTGTGTTCTTTTGTGGCCATTTTCTTATTTTTCTGTGTTCTTTGTGGCTAATTGTTTTATATGACTCCTCTCCATCTTCCACGTAGACCTCGTCGAAACCGTGCGTTAGCTAACATTCGAGCATTGGTGCAAGAAACAAAACTTCATCGCGATGATCTTATTCAGCCACTTTTTTTTCATGCCGGAAGCGGAGCGCCTGAGGAAATTAATTCCATGCCAGGCATGGTACGTCACACGATATCTTCTTTGGTAGAGGAGTGCCGCGCGCTCTGCGATCTAGGAATTGCTGCAGTCGCGCTCTTTCCTTCGATTGATCCTTGTCACAAAGATCCCACGGGAATGCATACTCTTGATCCCAAAAATATTCTCTACCGGGCGATTCGTGAGATCAAAAGAGCCTGTCCTGAGTTGGTCGTCATCGCCGATGTTGCTCTTGATCCTTACACGAGTCATGGTCATGACGGTTTGTTAGATGAAAAAGGTTGTGTCAAAAACGATGCGACGGTGGAAGTATTAGCACGTCTAGCAGTGGCTGAAGCAGAGGCTGGAGCCAATATCGTTGCTCCTTCTGACATGATGGATGGTCGCGTGAAGGCCATTCGCTCTATGTTAGATGATCTCGCTTTGACAGAAGTCGGCATCATGGCCTATTCCGCAAAATATGCTTCTGCATTTTATGGTCCTTTTCGTGATGCTGTTGGCAGCGCGCAAAAAACGCCTCTCGACAAACGGGGCTACCAAATGGATCCGGCTAACATCCGAGAAGCACTGCTAGAAGCAAAACTAGATGAGGAGGAGGGCGCTGATATTCTCATGGTGAAGCCTGCTGGCGCCTATCTCGATGTAATCCGCGCTGTGCGAGAGGTGACATTACTTCCTGTGGCAGCCTATCAAGTTTCTGGTGAATATGCACAAATCCATGCGGCAGCTCGCCTCGGATGGCTCGATTACAAAGCTGCACGGAATGAGGCTCTGCTAGCGATCAAACGTGCAGGCGCGAATATGATCCTGACCTATTTTGCAGGGGAGCTCCTGCGAGAGTGGGCATAAACCAGGTTAACCACAAAGAATTTTAAAAAAGAAATAGCCACAAAAGAACACAAAGAACACACAAAAAATCTTTCTCTTTGTGTTCTTTGTGTTCTTTTGTGGCTATTCTCTTCTTCTCTTTTTTTATTACTTTGTGGTTAATTTAAATTTTGTACCAATGATGAACAAAACAACAACAGCATTAATCAAAGCAGCCTTGGTTGAAGATCTAGGAAATGGCGACATTACTTCCGAAGCCTTTATTCCAGAGGAGCTGCAGAGTCAGGCGAGGATTATCACACGGAAGAAAGCGGTGGCAGCAGGCTTGTCCGTGGCCCGAGAAGTCTTTAACCAAATCGATCCCACATTGCAGGTAACTTTGTTAACGACCGAAGGAGCGACGTTAGAACCTGGAGCACCCTTGCTAGAAATCGAAGGAGCAACGAGATCATTGCTTTCAGCTGAGCGGGTAGCGCTCAATTTTTTAGGACGTCTGATGGGAATCGCAACACTCACCCAATCATACGTTGATGCCGTTGCCGGAACAGGTGTAACAATTTTAGACACACGCAAGATGACACCGGGATGGCGGCTGTTAGAAAAAGAAGCCGTTAAATTAGGTGGTGGAAAAAATCATCGCATTGGGCTTTTTGATGCTGTTTTGATCAAGGATAATCATCTTGCGGCCTTAGGCACCGAACAAAAAAATATGCTGCCAAAAAAAATTCAGGAACTTCGGTTGAAGCATCCTGCTTTAAAAATAGAAATTGAAGCAGATACCTTGGAGCAGGTTGCTTTTTTTCTAGCCATCAAAGACGTGAATGTTGTTCTTCTTGATAATATGAGCTTAAAGGAGATGCGCCAGGCCGTTGCTTTGAAGAATCAAATGGCTCCTACAGTCAGGTTGGAAGCCAGTGGCGGCATCACGTTAGAAAATATTAGGGCCGTTGCAGAGACGGGCGTTGATGAGATCTCATTGGGAGCTTTGACGCATTCAGCACTATGGGCCGATCTTTCGTTAGAGATAAAATAAATGAATGCTATCAATGTGGAGCTTCTCCAACAACATTCTCCGTGGAGAGAAAAAATCCATTTTTTTGAAAGCATCGATTCCACCAATACTCAGGCCTTGCAATTAGGAGAGGCTGGGGCTCCGGAGGGAACGGTGATCATTGGCGATGAACAAACATCTGGGCGAGGTCAATTTCAACGACCTTGGTTTTCGCCACCAGAAACAGGAATTTGGATGTCGCTTTTACTTCGGCCTATGATCAGGCCAGAAATGATTCCTGCTCTTTCTCATTTTGCAGTGGTAGCGCTTTATGATGCCATTTTAAAAACAGGAATTGTGCTCAACGATTTAAAAATTAAAGAACCGAACGATCTTTTGATTGGCAAAAAAAAAGTCGCGGGTGTTTTGGTAGAAACGAGAATAGGAAAATCTTCTTTCGCCGTCGTTGGGATCGGATTTAATATCCTCCAACAAGAAACTGATTTTCCACCCGACCTGCGAGAAAAGGTAACTTCTTTGTCATTGGCTACCAGAAGAAAAAATATTAACCGCCAAGAAATTTTCGCAATCTTACTGCAAAAGCTCCATGAGCGTTATCAACAACTTCTTCATGAACCTGAGGAGTTGGACCTGGCATGGAAAGCGAGACTGATGTAGAAGAAAAAATAGGCTGAAGGCTGAAGGCTGAAGGCGAAAGACTGAAGGAAATGTTAGTTGAAAAAAAAACGACTTTTTGAATCCAAAGTTTCTTGTGTTACCATATTATAAAAAGCTCTTCCTTTCGCCTTCAGCTTTCAGCCTTTAGTCTCGTCTTGCATTATGACTTTCTCCAAACCCATCCTCGCCATCGAATCCTCCTGTGATGAGACGGCGGTGGCCATTCTAAGACCACCTGATCAGCTGATAACAAGTTTGGTCGCTTCTCAAATCGAGATTCACGCTCGCTTTGGAGGAGTTGTCCCTGAGGTGGCTTCTCGCAATCATTTGCTAGCGATTGATCCACTTTTTCGACGAGCTCTCTCGGAAGCAGGAATGAAGCCTGAGGAGTTAGGTGCCATTATTGCAACAGCTGGTCCTGGGCTTGCTCCTGCGCTGCTTGTTGGCGCCTCGTTTGCAAAAGGAGTCGCGCTGGGACTTCAGATTCCTTACTTGGCCGTGAATCATTTGGAAGGACATCTTCTTTCTCCTTTTTTTGGAAATGAAAAAATCCCTCGTCATTTGGCACTACTCGTCAGTGGCGGGCACACGCAATTAACGGAAGTTGTTCGCGCAGGAGAGTACCGTCTCCTCGGAGCTACGACTGATGATGCAGCAGGAGAGGCTTTTGATAAGATTGCAAAACTCCTCGGCTTGCCTTATCCAGGTGGAATCGAGATCGATCGTCTTGCTCGAGAAGGAGATCCTCATCGCTTTCAATTTCCAAAAGCTTTTTTAGAAAAAGGTAATTTGAATTTTAGTTTTAGTGGGCTTAAGACTTCCATACGGTATTTTTTAGAAAAGGAAAACTTCAGCGAGGAAGAGTTAAAAAAAGTTCTTCCTGATCTTTGCGCCTCCGTGCAAGAAGCGATTGTTGGAGTTCTTGTTGAAAAGACTCGTCGTGCTGCTGAACAAGAGCAACTCGATATCATTGGAGTCAGCGGAGGAGTCGCTTGCAACTCCGCATTGCGAGCTCAACTCCAAGAACTCTGTCAGAAAAAAGGATGGCAACTTTATTTTCCTCCTGTCTCACTCGCTACCGACAATGCCGCAATGATTGCTTTTGCCGCAATGCATCATCTGCAGGCTGGCGAACAAAGTTCCGTGATTCAGGAGATCGTGCCTCAGTGGCAAGTTGGAAAATAAAAAAGGCCCCATCATGACGATGGAGCCTTTTTGATGAATGTTTAAAAAAGATGATTACTGTGCAGGAGTTGGAAGCAGATCATCAACTACTGTGATATTATAGGTGTAGGTATGAGCACCATTAGTGAAGGTGAGCTTTGTAGTACCTGCTGCAAGAGCAAAGAAAGTAAATCCTGTTGTTCTGACTAGGTTGTAATTGTATTTCAATGTACCATCATCGTTAGTCCCATCTTGGTTAATATGAGAAAAATCTTCATTGCTATCCTCAAGATAGATAGGATCTGTAGCAGAAGTCGCAGCTAAGCTCAGTTCTTCTACACCGTCTGCAGTCAGTCCATTAACTCCAAAAGCAAAAGGTTTCTTGAAGCCATTTACCAAACAGGAATCTGTAAAAGTAAACTGATCATCAGACAATTCAGAAGTTAAAGAGACCATAAAAAATCCTTGGGACATATTTACGGAGGTCGATGTTCCACTATCTTTATTAGTCAAGATAGTCATTTGTACAGGAGCAGAAGGATCTGTTGGCACTGCATGCAAAGCCGAAAGGCTAAGAAGGAGTGATAAAGCAAGGGCGAATACATTTTTCATTTTCATAGGTTGTTAATATAAGGTTGAGGGTTAAAATTTGTAAATAATATTCATGAAGGCTATTCAACAGTAATGTCAAAGTGAACTGTTTTTAGAGGAGTAGCTTCTTTTTCCCAAGAGCGGGCCAAAGAAAATGTTAAGGTTGTTTGACCAGGAGCCGTTGCTATGAAGGTCCAGCATTCTTGAGCAGGAGCTCCGATCAAAGGACGAGGAGCCTGTTTTATTTTTTTATGCTTAAATTCTAAAACATCAGGAGAAGAAAATGTTGGAGCCCAATCAGAGCCTGTACTAGCCGACTGGGTTGCTAAGATCACTTTAACAAGAGATCCACTTGGAACTGTTACTTTAGCCCCATTATTATTCTCATGTAATTTTAGAATGACTGGTTTGCTTTGGTCTTCCGGATTTTTTTCTAATTCTTGTTGAAAACTAATGATCTCCTCTTGAGAAGGAGAGGAAGGTGGAATTGATAGTTTAATAGGGGATGGAATTTGCTGGATAACTGCACTCTGAGCAGTAACTAACGTGAAAGCCAAGAGGGAAGAAGTAATAAAAGAAGCTATTGTTTTCATAGGCTGATATTGGTGGTTTTATAAGGATGCGGAAATTTAAGCTCACTTTTCTCTTTTTGCAAGGGAAAGAAATAAAAATTTTATCTTCATTCAAATATTTTAAGTCAGCTCCTTTTCTTGAGATGAAATTCTCGCAGTTCATTTCCAAGGTAGTTCAACGTCATCAAGAGTAGAAGCAATAACAATGCTGGAAAAAGCAATGTCCACCATGCTCCTCTGAGAGGATTGATAGCGCTGGCACCTTCTGCCAGTAAGGATCCGAGGCTAGACATCGGCGCTTGCACTCCTAATCCTAGAAAGCTCAAGAAGGCTTCGTCAATAATGACGGCAGGAATGGAAAGTGTCAGCGTGACCATTAAGATTCCCAAAAGATTGGGAAAAATGTGCCGCCAAAGAATAATAATAGAACGTTGACCTAATATCTGAGCAGCAGCAACGAAAGGACGTTCTTTTAATGAAAGAGTTTGGCCTCGAACGAGGCGAGCCATCGTGAGCCACTCAATTAATCCGAGGCTGACAATCAAAATCAAAATTCTCGAAGAGCCAACCAACCATGACCATCCCAGATCATTGGCACTTTGCTGCAAGCGCTCATTAAAAGCATTGATGAAAATGAGAATAAAAATGAGGCGTGGAATGGAGTAGAGAATATCAATGAAACGGGTCATTCCCGCATCACACCATCCTCCAACATAACCGGCAACCATTCCATAAAAGGTTCCCACAAGGAGCGTGATGAATGCACCAGCACACCCAACTAACAACGAAATTGTTCCGCCCGTGAGCATGCGATAAAAAAGATCACGACCATTCAGATCCGTACCACACCAATGTTGCCAGCTAGGAGAGGCAAAAGGAAGGGAACTAGGTTCAGCATAACTTTTCGGGAAAAAATGAGGTCCGATCAGCAAAAGCGCCACGATTCCTAAAAGAAAAAATACTGAAAAGCGAATGGAGCGAGGCATGAGAGCAGATTATAGGCAAACAGGTGACAGGAATGAAAAGAAGAAGAGCCTCCATCCCTGTGAATTTCTATTTAATGCGTGGATCAAGACGACTATAGGCAATATCGATAATAAAATTACAAAAAATAAGCAGCGTGCAGTAAACGATCACGATGCCTCCTAGCAAGAAACCATCGCGGTTGAGGATAGAGTTCACAAAAAAACTACCAGCTCCCGGAATATGAAAAATAGTTTCAACAACAATGGATCCTGTGAGGAGATTAGCAGCAAGGGGACCGGTGTAGGAAATCACGGGAAGAATCGCAACACGCAAGGCATGACGATAAATAATGGCGCGCTGAGAGAGTCCTTTGGCATGAGCCGTACGAATAAAATCATCTTGAAGAACTTCTCGCAGCTGATCTCGAAACAATCGTGCAATCACAGCAATAAAAGGAAGAGCTAAGGTGATGGAGGGCAATAACAGTTGAGAAAAAGATCCCCAGCCGCCGACAGGAAGCCAATGCAGCCAAATGGAAAAAAAGAGAATCAAGAGAGGACCAAGCACAAAAGCAGGCAAAGAAACGGCAAGAAGAGCAAAGTGAAGCGCACAATGATCGAAAAGAGAATGAGGCCGTGCCGCAGCAAAAGCTCCGATCCAGAGCCCGAAGCCAAGCGCCATAAGGAGTGAGAGCGTCCCTAGGGTAAAAGTTACTGGCAATGTTTGTGCTAAAATTTCAGCGACACTCCGATTGCGATATTTTGTGGAGAGGCGCAGATCGCCATGAAGAAGATCTTTAAGATAGTCGGTGTATTGCTGCCACAACGAACCATTAAGTCTGTACTTGAGGAGAAGTTGATGTTCAATGGCCGGCGGTAATTTTCTTTCTGCATCAAATGGTCCTCCAGGCGAAAGCCTCATCAAAAAAAAAGTGATGGAGACAACGCAGAAGAGGACGAGGAAGAGCGAGAGGAAGCGAGCAGGGAGCATGAAGGAAAAATAACGAGTGGCGAGTCCAGAGGCTTCTAAGCAAGTTTTTTTTAAAAGATATCCTAGCAAAATACTAATTTTGAAAAGCTAATTATATTTCGATCGTAGAGTTACTCGCCACCCGCCACTCGCTACCCGTTACTGACAGCCTTTAGGCTGTCGCCGCTGCTTTCACAATCTCAGCAAAAGCGCGTGGATCAAGACTAGCACCACCAACGAGGGCACCATCGATATCGGGAGATTTTAAAAGCTCGCACGCATTGGCCGGCGTGACACTACCACCATATATCAATCGAATTTTAGCAGCAACTTCCTTGGACCTCTTGCCAAACTCTACTGCTGACGCGATAGGCTGCGTCACGCCGGTGCTCGCGCCATTGAGTACCTCTTGTACACTCAGTTGCTGTGCGCCGTCGATTCCTTGCCTCTCATCACCAGCAGCGAGTTTTGAAAGAGGCCCTTTGCTTGAGAGATCCTTGATCATTTCCCTAATAAAATGATGCATCTCGCTCGCTTGTTCTGTCGTGGCGGTGCAACCTGTTCCAATGGCCCAGACAGGCTCATAAGCAATAATCGTATCAGCAAGGTCTTCAACAGATAAGTCGGCCAGGGCCACTTTTAGTTGATTTTCTAACACCTGCTTTGCTTTTCCTGCTTTACGTTCTTCCAAAGTCTCTCCAACACAGAGGATCGGACGAAATTCATTGCGATGAGCTACAAGAAGTTTCTCATGAACGATCTGATCTGTTTCACCAAAGAGCTGACGTCGCTCACTATGGCCTACAAGAATATAGCGAACAAAAAGATCGCGAAGCATTCTAGCGGAGACCTCACCGGTAAAGGCTCCTTTATCATGAGCGGAAAAATTTTGAGCACCTAGACGTACCTTTGGTGTTTTTTCTAAAAGCTCCGAAGCTTTAGGAATCGAGGTAAAAGAAGGAATCAAAACGATATCGATTCCTTCGACCTGTTGAGTTTCTAGAAGCAATGTTTCCAGATAAGGCTTCACCTCACTAGAAGTGAGATTCATTTTCCAATTGGCAGCAATGACTTTTTTTCGGGGATGAGGCATAAAGCAGGGTACAGTTTGCAGGTCACAGGTTGCAGGAATAACATGCCAAAAGACAACTTTATTCTATTCTTTGATTTCTTTGTGCTCTTTGTGGCTAATTCTTTTTTTCTGTCAGTGCTGCAATTCCAGGCAATTCTTTTCCTTCGAGAAGCTCTAACGAAGCGCCACCGCCCGTGGAAATAAAACTCATTTTTTCAGCAAGACCAAATTGTTTAACTGCCGTCACGGAGTCACCGCCACCAATAATGGAAAGAGCCTGCGTATTCGCTGCAATGGCTTCGGCAAGAGCACGAGTACCGCCAGCAAAATCAGGAATTTCAAAAATGCCAACAGGACCGTTCCATAAGATCGTTCCTGCTTGAGCAATTTCCTTAGCATAGAGCTCTCGCGTTGCGAGGCCGATGTCGACGCCTTCCCAGGTGAGGGGAATGCCTGATTCTTGAGACAATGGAATATTCTGTGTTGGGGCTCCCGCTTTGATTTCTTGCGTCGCGATGCAATCAAGAGGGAGTAAAAATTTGACACCTCGTTCCGCCGCTTTTTTTAAAATGTCTCTCGCTAAATCCAGTTTGTCAGCCTCCACACGGCTGAGCGCGGTTTCGATGCCAAGTGCTTTGAAAAAAGTATAAGCCATCGCACCACCAATGAGGAAGGTGTCTGCTTTTTTCATCAACGATTCAATAACCCCGATTTTGTCAGAGACTTTGGAGCCGCCTAAAATCACCAAGAAAGGTTTTTTAGGATGAGTCAGTTCTCCATGAAGATAACGAACCTCTTTTTCCATGAGGAATCCCATCGCTGCTTGAGGCAGATGGGAGGCGATTCCTGCGGTGGAGGCATGCGCGCGATGAGCTGCTCCAAAGGCATCATTGACATAAAGGTCGCCGAGTGATGCTAACGCTTGAGCAAAGATGGAATCATTCGTTTCTTCCTCAGCATGAAAGCGAACATTCTCTAGCAAGAGAACGTCGCCTGGCTTCATAGCTGCAATCGCTTGTTCAGCAACAGAACCAACAGATTCCTTGCAAAAATGAACAGCTGCGTTTTCTTTTGCCAATAATTTTTTGAGATGAGCAGCAACAGGAGCCAGAGAATATTTTGCGTTGACCGTTCCCTTGGGGCGCCCAAAGTGAGCTAGCAAGATTGTCTTTGCCTGATAAGAAATCAAATGACGAATCGTCGGCAAAGCCTCTACGATCCTTGTGTCATCAACAACTTCGTTCTTCTCGTTGAGTGGAACATTAAAATCGACACGGACTAAAACGCGTTTGTTAGCGACGTTGAGATCGAGCAGGGATAATTTTGGCATAAGCTGTATTAAGAATAATGGCTACAAAGAACACAAAGAAACCAAGGAGAAAGAAAATATCTTTTATTTTTTTGCGCTCTTTGCAGTTAATTCTCTCTTTTATGCGATTTTCTCTAGCAGTTCGACACAACGATTGGAATAGCCCCATTCATTATCGTACCAAGAGACTAACTTGAAGAAACGATCGTTGAGTTCAATTCCAGAGCCTGCATCAAAAATACTCGAATGAGTGTCGTGAATGAAGTCACTTGAAACAACATCGTCTTCGGTGTAGCCCAGAATGCCTTTCATGTAAGTCTCGCTCGCTTTTTTCATGGCCGCACAAATTTCTTTGTAGCTTGTTGGTTTACTGGTCCTGATGGTGAGATCAACAACAGAAACGGTTGGCGTTGGAACGCGGAATGACATGCCAGTCAGCTTTCCTTTAACCTCGGGGATCACTAGAGCAACGGCTTTCGCAGCGCCTGTGGTGGAGGGGATGATGTTGATCGCAGCGGAGCGTCCACCCTTCCAATCTTTGCGAGAAGGTCCATCGACGGTCTTTTGAGTCGAAGTGTAGCTGTGAACAGTCGTCATCAATCCTTCTTCAATACCGAAACCTTCTTTGAGGAGCACGTGCACAACAGGTGCCAAGCAGTTGGTCGTACAACTTGCATTGGAAATAATATTGTGGTGAGCAGCATCGTAAATGTGATCGTTAACCCCTAGGACAATCGTGGCATCCTCTCCCTTGGCTGGTGCCGAGATGATGACTTTTTTAGCGCCAGCTGTGAGATGGCCCTTGGCCAATTCTGCATCGGTAAAAAATCCGGTCGACTCAATGACGATATCGACATTCATTTCTTTCCAAGGAAGAGCGGCTGGTCCTTCTTTGACTGCAAGACATTGAATCTTGTGACCATTGACGACCAGAAGATCATCTTCGTGTTGGGAAGGGTGCGATTTTTCTGTGTGCACTTCACCTTGGAAACGACCTTGCGTGGAGTCGTACTTGACGAGATAGGCGAGGTTGTCCGCAGGAACAAGATCATTGACGGCAACAACGTTGTAGCCTTTTTCTAAAAGACCTTTTTCAACGATAGCGCGAAAAACAAGACGGCCGATGCGTCCGAAACCATTAATAGCAATATTGGGCATAACAGGGTTGAGAAGTTGAGCGCCGCTGATGCGGCTGTTGAGAGGTTGAGGGGGTGATGAAATTACGATAGTCGAGAGAATTTATCAAGAAGCATTCAACTTTTCAACAGCTGCTTTAGAAGCTCAGCCACTGTTTTCGAATAAGAAAGTTCGGTCGTGTCAATTTCAAGATTGCAGGTCTCTTGATAAAGCGAGAGTCGCTTTGCTAAGAGCTGATCAAAAGTGCGGCGCGGATATTCGACTTCGAGCAGAGGGCGCTTTGATTGACGCGTAGCACGCTCGAAAAGTACTTCAGGAGAAGCGTTGAGCCAGATGACGGTTCCCAACGATTTTAAGATCACTCGATTTTTTTCAGATAAAATAATCCCACCACCGGTTGATAAGACAAAACTTTTTTCAAAAGATGCGGACAAGGCTTCGAGGATTTCTGTTTCACATGCGCGAAACCGAGCTTCGCCTTCTTCCTCAAAAAGAGCGGCAATGTTTTTGCCCGTTTTGGCAACAATCAACTCATCCGTGTCGAGGCAATCGTACTGAAGCTGCTTGGCAAGTTGCTTCCCAATACTGCTTTTACCAGAGCCCATGAAGCCGATGAGGATAATATTATTTGCAGGCATACAGGTAACAGGTGACAGGTTGTCAGTAAGAGATGGCATAGATGATTTGCCATATTGATGAAAATTCACATATGATTGCAACTCTATGCTAAAAGAAATTTCTAAATTGAATCCACTAATCGGCGTCGTCATGGGAAGCAAGTCTGATTGGGAAACGATGATGGAAGCAGCAAAACTGCTCGAAGAATTTGCCATTCCGTATGAGGCACAAGTTCTCTCCGCTCATCGGATGCCTATGGAAATGGCTCAGTATGCCGCTGAGGCCCAAAAGCGAGGGCTCGTTGCGATTATTGCTGGTGCTGGAGGCGCCGCGCATCTTCCAGGAATGCTGGCAGCACAAACAACGCTCCCTATCCTTGGTGTTCCGATCAAAAGCAAAACATTAGCAGGAATGGATTCGCTCCTCTCGATTGTGCAGATGCCAGCTGGTATCCCGGTCGCTACGTTCGCGATTGGCGAAGCCGGTGCAAAAAATGCAGCCCTCTTTGCTGTTGCCTTGTTAGCACAAAACGACCCAGCTCTTGCAAAAAAATTAACAGCTTTTAGAAACGAACAGCGAATCAAGGCAGCAACGAGCAAATTGGGGCTCCCAAAAAAGTCCAAAGAAAAAAAAGTGAAGTCAGCAACATGAAAACATTGTTGCTACCAGCAGAGCCAGGCATCACTGCTGCTGTTGCTCTTTTAAAAAAAGAAGAAGTTGTGGCCCTTCCGACCGAGACGGTTTATGGCCTCGCAGGAAATGCTTTTTCTTCCAAAGCCGTCGCCTCTATTTTTGAAGCCAAGCAGCGACCGCTCTCTGATCCATTGATTGTCCATCTCCTCGATGTTTCTTGGCTCGATCGGGTTGTTAGCTTGACGCCTGAATGTAAAAAGCTCGTAGAACAGCTTGCAGAAGCCTTTTGGCCTGGCCCTTTGACGCTGCTCCTGCCGCGAGCTACTACGATTCCTGATTTAGTCACTGCCGGTTTGGAAACGGTGGCTGTGCGTGTTCCAGCTCATCCGGTTTTTAGAAAAATTTTACAGCAACTTGATTTACCACTCGCTGCTCCTAGCGCCAATCGTTTTGGACGCATCAGTCCGACAACGGCTGCTGATGTCCACGAAGAGCTCGATGGGAGAATTCTACTCATCGTCGACGGCGGCCCGTGCTATCATGGTCTGGAGTCAACGATTGTCTGGCCTCATGAAGACCTTCTTCGAAACTCTACTGATAGAGCGCATTGCGGTGTCGCTCCGGTGCTCGCGTCATCGAGTATTAACTATACACTCAGCCGCTGTGCGCCGGAGGCTCCTTCCACTGCATCTCTATCAGCGAGTTTGGAAGAAGGTCTTTTATTACAAATTTTACGACCTGGACCGATCACGGCAGAAAAACTCTCATCATTTGGAAAAGTGATGAACCAATCAATCCATGGCAAAGCACCCGGATCTTTAAAAAGTCATTATGCGCCACGCAAAAAATTATCGTGGCATGATTCTTTACAAACACCTTCAAAAGAAATCGGCCTGCTTGCTTTCTCTCAAACTCGAGAAGGATTTGGTGCCATCGAGATTTTAAGCTCTTCCGGTGATCTCAAAGAAGCTGCCGCCAATCTTTATGGCGCTTTGCGGCGACTGGATGAGAGCGATGTAACATCACTTGTTGTAGAGCCTATCCCAGAGGAGGGGATTGGTTGCGCCATTATGGATCGCTTACGACGGGCGGTTACAGAATAATAGACTCAACTAATCTGCTACCATGGCGAATATTATTTCTGCAAATTTGTACCAGCGTCGTGATGGTTTAACAGCAGAACAATATGAAGCGTTGTATCAAGAATCCATTAAGCATCCAGAAAATTTTTGGGCAACACAGGCTGCAATTTTAGATTTTTGCTCTCCTTGGAAAAACGTCTTAACAGGTGATTGGACAAAAGGAGAAGAGCGTTGGTTTGACAAGGCACGTTTAAATGCCTGTTACAATTGTGTGGATCGCCATCTTGAAGCACATGGAGATGACATTGCTCTGATTTGGCAAGGTGACAATCCCGCAGAGTCACTGAAAATAAGTTATCATGCATTACACGAGAAAGTGAGTCGTTGTGCGAATGTTTTAAAAAAATATGGTGTTCGCCGTGGTGATGTGGTGGGAATTTATTTACCCATGATTCCTGAGGCCATTGTGAGTATGTTAGCTTGCGCGCGCATCGGCGCGATTCATTGTGTTGTCTTCGCTGGATTTTCTGCAGAAGCTTTGTCGAGTCGTTTAAATGAAACAGCGTGTCGTTTAGTCATTACTGCTGATGAAGGATTGCGAGGCGGAAAATTCATTGCTTTAAAAAAACAAGTTGATGAGGCACTAGAACATTCTCCTCACATTGAAACGGTGCTAATGGTAAAAAGAACCGGAAATTTGGTGCCTTGGAATGCACAACGTGATGTATCTTATGATGAGGCACTGCAAGGCGTTGAGAGTCGTTGCGATTGTGTTGAAATGGAATCCGAAGATCCTCTCTTTGTGCTGTACACTTCTGGTTCAACAGGAAAACCAAAAGGCATTTTGCATACTACTGCTGGTTATTTATTATACACCGCATTAACTTTTAAAACCGTTTTTGATTATCAACCGGGTGATATTTATTGGTGCACCGCCGACATTGGATGGATTACGGGACATTCTTATGGTGTTTATGGGCCACTGGCTAATCGCGCGACAATTTTGCTGTATGAAGGCATTCCTACGTATCCTGATGCAGGACGATTCTGGCAAATTGTTGACCAACATCACGTGAATATTTTTTATACGGCGCCTACCGCTATTCGTGCGCTCATGCGAGAAGGTGATGAGTGGGTGAAGAAAAGCCAACGTACGAGTCTACGAATATTAGGAACGGTGGGCGAACCGATTAATCCGAGTGTCTGGAAATGGTATTTTGATAAGGTTGGAAACTCAAAATGCCCCGTTATTGACACGTGGTGGCAGACAGAAACGGGAGGATTTTTAATTACCCCTATTGCCGGCATTACACCCTTAAAGCCAGGATCAGCCACAAAGCCTTTTTGGGGAATCAAACCTGAATTGACTGAAAAAACCAAAGGTAATTTATTAATCACCCTGCCATGGCCTGCGCTCATGCGAACTGTGTATAACAATCATCCACGTTTTATCGAAGGATATCTTATGCCTGTAGCAAGCGCTTACTTTACCGGTGATGGTGCACAACGTGATGCCGATGGATATTATTATATTACAGGGCGCATTGATGACGTTATTAACACAGCAGGGCATCGTTTAAGCACAACCGAAATTGAAAGCGCGCTGGTGATGCATGCGGACATTGCAGAGACAGCCGTCGTCGGCTATCCCCACGAGATCAAAGGAGAAGGTATTTATGCGTTTGTTACACCTAAAGCCAATGTTCAACCAACACTCGCATTAAAGGAAATTTTAATGGAACAAACGGCTAAAATTATTGGACCTATTGCGAAACCGGATATCATCCAATTTGCCGTAGCACTACCTAAAACACGTTCCGGAAAAATTATGCGTCGCCTCTTAAGGAAAATTGCCTCGGGTGAAACGCAAGATTTTGGCGATGTTTCCACTCTAGCTGATCCCAAAGTGATTGAAGAATTGCTACAAGAACATGCAGCGAGCAAACAGCCCTAACTGATGCAGCTCGCTTCCATCAGCGAAAGTCTATTTTTGCTGCCATTTTCTTCTTTGCCTTGAATTGCTTTGCGGCTAATTTCTTTTCCCTTTCATGAATCCTTCCAACGAACGTCTCAACACCCGCGCGGCAGGCATTGTAGCTGGAGCTGTCATGATGAGTCGGATTTTAGGACTTTGTCGTGAGCTGATTTTTGCAGGACTCTTCGGAGCGGGGAGGGGGATGGATGCCTTCATCACCGCCTTCCGAGCTCCCAACTTGTTACGTGATCTTTTTGCCGAAGGAGCTTTATCGACAGCTTTTGTGACGGTTTTTTCGCAGAAGATTGCAACCGAAGGAGAAGAGTCGGCCTGGAGCCTTGCTGCGAAGATGGCGAGCTTGACAGTTGTTTTTATGAGTCTTGTCTCATTGCTCGGCGTGATCTTTGCGCCTCAACTCATCTATGTCTTGGCTCCTGGATTTTCTCCGGACAAAGTTCTCTTAACGGTGCTCCTCACACGCGTGATGTATCCTTTTATTTTATTGGTCTCCTTGGCAGCACTCGCAATGGGGATGCTCAACGCGAAGAATATTTTTACAGCGCCGGCGTTAGCTTCCAGTTTTTTTAATCTCGGATCGATTCTCGGAGGCGTTGCTTTTGGCTGGTGGTTGGATCCTCATTTTGGCGAACGCGCTTTAATAGGACTTGCTTTGGGAACGTTATTGGGAGGACTTCTGCAGCTGCTTGTTCAAGTGCCAAGTCTTTATAAAGCTGGCTTCCATTGGATTCTGGATTGCCGTTGGCGGGATCCCGGAGTCAAACAAGTCCTCTCGCTGATGCTTCCTGCGGTGATTGCCGCGAGCGCGGTTCAGATCAATGTGATGATCAATAGTATTTTTGCATCCTACCTCGGAGATGGCCCTGTTAGCTGGCTCTCTTTTTCTTTTCGCTTGATGCAATTGCCGCTGGGCGTCTTTGGTGTTGCGATTGCCACCGTGACCTTGCCTGTGATCTCGCGCATGGCCATCCTCGGTGACATGGTTCAATTTTGTGCAACCTTAGGTCGAGCCATGCGACTGGCTCTTTTTTTAACGCTTCCTGCTGCGATTGGTTTGATCATGTTGGCCGAACCTATTATCGCCTTAATTTATCAACGCGGAAAATTTCAGGCATTCGACACTTTACGCACGGCTGAGTCACTGCAATTTTACGCGCTGGGATTGATCGCTTATGCGTGCATCAAGGTGTTGACGCCTGCTTTTTATTCGATCAATCACCGATGGACTCCGATGATGATTAGCTTCCTTTCGATTGCCGTTAACTTTCTGTTTAACCTCTTCTTTATTTTTCATCTCAAGATGGGACATAAAGGGTTGGCACTCTCAACGGCTCTAGCAGCGATGTTGAATGTTGGAATGCTCCTCTTTTTTATGACTCGCTTTGCTGGAACACTCCATTTGGGAAGACTTTGGAGCACGCTCTGGCGATGTGCAGTAGCTTCTGTTCCGATGATTCTTTTGGCTATAGCTGCTCATCCCTGGCTGCATCATCTTTCTAAAATGCCGGTGCTATTCAGAATGGGAGGACTCTTGGGCGTCATCGCTGGAGCCGTGGCTCTTTTTATGAGCATGGGATGGTTACTGAAGATTGAAGAGATGTCAGGATTTCTGACACTGCTGCAATCGAGATGGAAACGGCAATTCAAAAGGTAAGGAAAATTGAAAAATAAAATTTGCATTTTCAAAAAAGTGATTTACGTTCTGCAAGGTTAATTAATCGACCTCCATCACCCTAAGCTTACTTTCCTCTATCCTCTATGAACCAGCATTCTTTTTTCTTAAAAATTGCTTTAGTAGTTTGTCTGTTAAGTCACCCTCTCTTCGCACAAGAAAATTCATCTGCCACTGCTAACAAAATTACCATTGATCTTGTTCCTGTGGGTGATCCTAATAACACCAAGGATATTCCATTAGCCCCAGGAAAAATCAGTTTTGGATCGGTAGCAACAAGTTATCAAATTGGAAAATATGATGTTACGGCGGAACAATATTGTGCGTTTTTAAATGCGGTCGCTAGCAAAAGTGACCCTCACAGACTTTATAATGAAAACATGAGCAATGATCCTGATGTTGCGTGCATCACGCGTTCAGGAGATGAGACGACTGGTTATTCTTACCAACCTATTAGTGATTATTGCGCACAACTTCCGATTACCTATGTCAATATATTTTCGACATTTCGATTTTGCAATTGGCTAGAAAATGGCCAGCCAGTTGGCGAAGAAACAGTAGGAACAACCGAAAGTGGAGCTTATAATCGGAATGTTCAAGGAGTTTTCGAGCTAGTTACAAACTCCAAATGGAATATTCCAACCGAAAATCAATGGTACAAAGCAGCCTATTACCAACCAGCTAAAAATGGAAATTTTCCATACTACTATAGCTTTGGAACTGCAAGCTTTGCTCCTCCTGCAAATAGCCTTCTCACTCCAGATGCTCCTAATGAAGCCAATTATTGCTTGAATGGGGTCTTCACCACAGCAACGCAACCGCGCCTGACTCCCGTTGGAACATTTATTAACTCAGCAAGTCCCTGCGGTGCTTATGATATGGCTGGAAATGTTAATCAATGGACCACAGCTGCTATTGTTAGTGACCCTACTAAATTTGTTGTTCGTGGTGGTTCTTGGGCATCGAAAAATTATCAAGATCTCCGCTTCTCGCACGTTTCCTTTGTCGATGCTAATACTAGCAGTAGCACTACTGGGTTCCGTGTGGTTTATAATGTGCCGGCAAAACAACCAGCGCCTAAATCGAGTTGGTGGTGGCCTTGGAGCAACTAGAGATTTTTTCCGGAAGTGAGCGAGTTGCATCCTTAGTCTTGTCTGGCTCGATTAGCCCTCGCTATTTCCTAATCTCGATGTGCTTGAAACATCTGAGATGAAGATTTTTTGCAAATTTTAAAATAAAATTTTAAAATGAATTTTAGCCCAATCCCCCATGACTTTTCCTCAAAAAAAATTCTTCTTAGCCCTTCTTGCTACCACTTCATTTTTTGGAAGCACTCTCTTTTCTCAACAAGCTCCTCCTGCTGGACCCCAGTCTGTTGTTAGCGTTTCGGACTACACCGAGTTCTTGAATTGCGTTGCAGCAACAGATACTTATGGCGTCTATAATCCAAAAATGGGAGAGGATGCAGGCATCGGTTCTATTATCACTCGTTCGGGAAAGCCTGGAAGTTACACTTATAGTGTATTAAATTGAAAAGGGCGCGTTAAAGGCGCAGAAATTTTTTCTTAGGGCAAGGCCGAAGATTGAGACGCTATCCGAAGATAACGTAAAATCTGAGAACGTAGCCCTAAGGAAAAAGAGCAAGCTTATGGCGTGCCCTTTTCAATTTAATACACTATACAACGACAATCCTGACAAAGCTTCCTTTCCGGTTACTTATGTCTCAGAATGGGAATAGAACAAATCACTAGCGATCCAAGTTCCGAGTCAGGATGAAGATTATGGCTGACAAACGAGAAAAAAATAGAGATGGCAGCTCCAGCAATAATGAAAAAGAAATTCCCTACCTCCATGCCAAAAACGAGTCCATCGCTTTTGTCTCCTGCGTGAGTGTTGTAAATCGGTAGGCTCATTTTAAATGAATAACGACTAACCTTCTTTTTTGAATATCTAACGGAATCCGTTAATGTCAAATAAAAGTTTTATCTTACGAGTCGGTTTGACACTTCTAATATAGAAAACGTTCAAACTTTTTTTTAAAAAGTTTTATCTTGCTCGTGACCTAAAAAAAGAATCAACATATCCCGCTATGAGAAAAACCAAACTTCTCTTTCTGTTAGTTGTTTTATTGCAAAGCACTAGATTGCTTGTAGCTCAAGATAACTCAGCAGCTCTGAAAACAAGCTGTGAAACTGATTTGAGCGCTACTTGGTGCATTGATAACAACTCTACTCAAAATATTGGACAGCTTGAACAGCCAGGAGACCTTGATAACAAGACAATCTCAAGCTCATTAGTGTCAAATGATGTTTCTTTATTAGAAAGCGATGAGTCTTCAGAAGCCCATATTACCACGGTTGACGATTATGGGGCTTTTCTAAATGCTGTTGCAACAACGACAGATGTGCATGAGCTTTATCATTCTAGAACGGCAAATCAGTTGATGAAGAAAGCAAAAGAGGATGGTCATTGGAACTTTTTTGCTGTTGACGAAGAAGAGGACAAACCCATGCTTGGCCTCACCAAGTTAGATGCCATGAGATTTTGCAACTGGGTTGAAAATAGGTGCCTCACGAGAAAAGACGCTGGTGAAAAAGCAATCACCAGTACGGAAGTAGGATCGTACGAATTACGTGGTGATGAGGTTGTATCGACCAACTCCAAAGCTAGGTATCATCTGGCAAAGAACGAAGAGAATCAAAATGGGGAGACTATTTTTGCAATTACTACCCAGCCTGATGATGTTATGCCTTTTCAGATTTCTCCTCTAATGATGTTGGGTCGAGAGGGACTTGTTAAAAATAAAGGGAAAGGGGATAAGGATACTAACAAGTGGCACAACTCTTCCTACCCTCATTACGAGCATGAAGATGATTCAGAAAATCGCTCGAGCCTTGCTTCTCGTGGAGACCTAAGCCAAGGAGATGGCATCGCAGAGAGAGAAGAACATAACTCAAACTCAAATGCAGTCTTAAAACTTGAAAATTTAAGAAATTTTATTGCCAATCCGCTCCAAAACAGTGAAAGAGGAAACATTGGTATCTCATTGAGAAAAATAATAATAGCAGTGGTGATAGCTGCAAATATGATTATTGGAGGACATGCTGCTCCGGAGCCGTTGAGACTTGAGGATTTTAGACGTGCTGCTATTGATCATCCTATTGCTACACGCTTCATTATTAGGGAAGAGGAAAACCGTAATTTTATCCAGCCTCAAGAAGCAGTTGTGGATGATAGTAGTAATAGGCAGGAGAACATAAAGATCACTGCAGCTTTAAGGAAGGCGCTTGAGAGCGAATATTCAGAACAGGTTGTTGAACGATTATTTCCTAGCTCTATAAGTTCTTATGAATTTATAACCTCTTTAGACGCCAAAAAGTTGAATGATATTTTTGAAGGGCATTGTGAAAAGTTTGAAAAACTTGAAAAAAAAGATGAAGAACTGTCTAAAATGGAAAGGGCAATCTATGAGTTTGCTATTGCTGATCGCCAGGAGACTGACATGATTTGTAAGGCCCAACATTGGGGCAACCGTTTTGGAGAGACTACAATACCTGTGCTGGGTGTTACTTTGAAAGAGTACAGTGACCCTATCCAAGACAGTTATAAAGAATGGGACCTTAGTAATATTGCTGACAGAACAAGGAAGATCGCAGAAGCTCTCAAACCACCTGTTAGTAAGTTGGTAGAAGGTAGCAATGATATTTTTGGTAACCCTCTGGATAGTGCTTGGAATAATTGGGCAAACCCTGTTGTTGAGAGGGATTTAACTACTTTATTTACCAAGTTACATAACTTACGTTCTCCAAAATTAGTTGCTCAAATTGATACTCAAGGAAGGAAAGATCCTTGCTGGGCAACTACGATAGCAGCTTCTGCTTGGAGAGAGAGAATGCGCCAGTCGGAAGAACTTTTGAAAGAATTAAAGGAAGAAGGAAATGCTAAAGGGAAAAGTGATAAAAAAATATTTTTTGAATCCATGGATTTTAAAACAGCTGAGGTTCAAGTTGAGGCTGATCGAGCTGCTTGGATGGCTGTAGGTTTAGGAAGAATAGCCCAAGAAATCCAAAATAAGGCTCAAGTAGTGGGAAAAACTGAGATTCAGCCCAACTTTACAATAGTAGAATCTTCTTGTGCTCCAGTTAGTGTAACTTGGAGTCAGTTTAATGAGATCGTGCAGTCTTTAAACAGTGAAACAGCACCAGAAGATATAGATATTTTTTCTAAATTTCGAAAAATGGAATCCATTATTCCTGTTTTGAAAAGGTTAATTTCAAATCTCAATGCGTGTTCTCAGGCTATGGAGGTTCAACAATATAGATATAGAAACTATCCTTTACCTATTGATTGTAATGCTGATGAACTAACGAGTGATGCTATCAAGGTTGCTAAAGAAGCTAATAAAATAGCTTGTGCTATCGTCGAACCAATTATCATGCCTATCCCACGCCCTGATGTTACTATTAATTCATTTTTGGGAGGTCTGGTGTGTGCACCTTTACATCCTGTACTGATTATTCCATGCGGGATGGCATCTGGGGTTGGCGTTGATATAATGTATACTAATATGGAGAATGCAGGAAAATTTTTTCTTCCCATTATTGCTAACACTACAAAAAAATTAACAGAAATTACAGAGCTTGCTTCTCTTATTTGTAGACCAGAAGAGGCTTCGTTGTCTGCTCATATTGCTCAAGAGATTGTTAGAATAGCTAAAGAAATTTCTGAAGTGGAAGAACTTTCTAAGGTTGACCTTGTTATGGCTTACAATAAAACTCAGGATGAATATAGGAAGGCAATAGAACAAATGAAAAAAGATGCTGATACATACATATTTTGTGAGAGTAATAACATGATGTGGGAAGAAAATTCAGAAACATATATATCTTGTGAGAATGAAGTGTTATGGGAAAATCAAAGAAAGAAACTAGCAGCCAACTTGGTAAGGCTTAATCTGGAATGTAAGCTCCAAGAGATGGAGGCAAAATTGAGCGGCAATAAGGAACTAGCTCAAGGATATTTTCAGATTCAACAAAAACTAGAACAAGCTACAAAGAAAATTTCTCAACCTTTATCTTTTTGGACAACCATATATAATGTTGTAAACGAAGCATCATTATTTCAATCAGAAGGTATCACTCAAAAATATAGATTACAAGCTGCCGAAGCAATAAAAGCAGGAAAGAGTGAACTTGCAAATGGTTATCAACAAGCAGCAGAAACTTCAAAACACGCATCAGAGCTGTTTAAAAGTGCAGTTGTACTAGAGTCTAGATTTAACCTTAAAACAGCAATTTCGGATAAACTTAAAGGTGAATCTTGGCAAAAAAAGGCAGACTACCAAGCAAAAATGGCAGAAGCAACAGAAATAGGGAAGAGCAAACTAGCAGAAGGATATCGAAAAGCAGTAATGATTTTAGAACAACAGTTAGCTTGGCAACCATCTTTTGGGCAATCTTTTTATGCAGAAGACATCCAACTTTCAATTAAATTCTTACAACAACAAGCAAACTACCAAGTAAAAGCAGCAGAAGCATCAGAAGCTGGAATAATTAGATTAGCAGAAGGGTATCAAGAAGCAGTAGAAATTTTAAAAGAGTCAGCAGAATTGTTTAAAAAATCTATTCTAGTGGAAAACACCTTGCTCACAAGCAGTCGGCTTCTTTATCAAAAATCAGGAGGTTCACTAGAAAAGAAGGCGTATTACCATGTAAAGGAGGTCGAAGCGGCAGAAGCAGGAAAGAGTAAACTTGCAAATGGATATCAACAAGCAGCGGGAACCTCAGAACGAGCATCAAAAATGTTTAAAAAAGCTGCTATACTAATAAGCACTTGGAAACTACCAAATGAAAAAGAAATGTATAGCTATTCAGGCGAGCACCTACAAAAAAAAGCGGATTACCAAGCAAAAGAGGCAGAAGCGATAGAGGCCAGGGAAGAATAAACTTGCAGGACGGTATAAGGAAGTAGCATCACTCTTAGAACGAGCATCAGAGCTGTGTCAACAATCTGCGCAACGGATAGAAACTGGACATTACAATATACTGGAGCAGGAATCTTGGCAACAGTCAGGCATATCATTACAACGTCAAGCAGACTATCAAGCAAAAGCAGCAGAAGCAGAAGAAGGAAAGAGTGGTATTGCACTCATGTATAAAGAAGCGGTAGAACTTTGCGCACAAGCATCGGAGTTGTGACAGCAAGCAGCTCGGGCGCAGGCAGCAGGGCAAGAAAATGAATATAAACGATTGTATTCCAATGGCCGTGAAAACAGCACAGGATCGAACAATGCCATCGACACGTACTTTTTCGTAACGAGCGTCAAGAATAAGATGAGCGATGGATGGAATCGGTCGATTTCTCCAAGCTTCCAGCATGGGGTCAAGTTCAGCTGTGGCACGACTGACTTG
>JAIEQF010000008.1 GCA_019747895.1 Chthoniobacterales bacterium | reverse complement strand
CCTCTAACACGAGATAGAAGTATTGAAATCAAAATGACCTGAGGAAACCAATTTACAGACGAATTGTTGCACGACCCAAGTTTTTTAGGATAAGCATTGATTTCACTTTTATAAGGCCTCTAAACTCTCTGAATTCTCAAATTTCCAAACTTTTATGCAAAAAACAGAAGTCTCCTTACCTGAATTAAAATTGCTTGGTCTTAGCTGTCGCACAAGTCTTAACCATGAGATGAGCCCAAGCAGCGCCAAGATTCCAGGAATGCTGCAAAAGTATTTTGGTAGTCAGTCTCCAGAAAAGATCCCTCATCGTTTGAAGCCTGGAGTCACTTATTGCGTCTATACTAACTATGAATCTGATTACACTGGCGAGTATGACTATTTCGTTGGCGAAGTTGTTAATTCTTTTGAAAAAACGCCTGAAGGTTTTTCTCAATTAACGATACCATCTCAACATTATGTTAAAATTACAGCTGGACCTGGAAAAATGCCGGAAATTTGCATTCAAGCTTGGCAAGAAGAAGTCTGGGCCGCTTCTCCTGAGATGTTAGGCGGAAAAAGAAATTATCTTGCTGACTTTGAAGTTTACGATGAACGCGCAACAGATCCGCAAAATACGATTCTCGATATTTATGTTGGAATCAATCATTGAGCCTTTTTGCCAAAAGCATTTTTCTGCAGGTGTAATAATTTCCCAGTTGGCACAAGGCCAACTCTGAAGCTTTAATTTTCATTGGCAGCACAACTTCCGTGCACCTCTCCTAGTCCCAAGGTGATATTTTGTTGCTCATTCTTTCTCCGTCAAAAAAACAGCTAACTTTTCTTTGGCCTCAGCTTTGGCACGAAGACCTCCATAGGCAGCAATTTTTTCTTTGTCTTCGAGGTAATGGACAAAGAGAATTTTACGATGCCCCTTTTCAACCCAGCCTACAAACCAACCTGTCTTTAGGTCTTCATTGAGAGAGCCATCTGGTTTCCGTTGATAGCCACTGCCTGTTTTTCCGTAGAGTTTCCAGCCATGCGGAAGTTTTTCTATAAAGAGAATTTTTTGGGTCATCTCTTGCGCGCGATGGCTCACAGGCAGTTGAAAAGTGGTCAGCTTTTCTAAAAATGCTAACTGTTCTTGAGGTGAAATCTTCAAGCTGCTGCTGAGCCAACAACGTGTTAACCCATTGTTTTTGCCAGGATCTCCCGAGACATCTTCATTTCCGTAGTGGAATTTTTGAACATAATCCGCAAATTTTTTCTCTCCCAGTTGTGGAGTGATCCATTGAGAATACCAAACGCAGCTATTTTTGATCCAGCTAATCGGATCTTGTGGCTGCTTCCAAACTTCCAAGAAGCATGGTCCATCTTGTTCTTCATAAGCAATTTTAGGATGCTTCTTGTCGATGAGAATGCCTTCATTGTATCCCATCAAGCTGATAGCTATTTTGAACGTCGAACAAGGAGAATGTCTTTTTGTCGCCTCACCATCGTGACATCGCATCGTATTGTTTTCTTTTACCAGAAAGCATTTGGTCTCTGCCGTAGCAAGAGAACTCGTTAGCAGCGTTGTTAAAGCAAAAATGGAAAAGAAGCATTTCGAATTCATAGCTATGAGATTGATTGGATTTATTATTCTTTATTAAATAGCATGCAACTCTTATGACCAAACTTTCTGTCAATATCAACAAAATTGCCACGTTGCGCAACTCGCGCGGAGGTCATTACCCTGATGTCATCCAAGCGGCCATCGATATTCAAAAGTTCGGCGCTGATGGAATCACGGTGCACCCTCGCCCGGATGAACGCCATATTCGCTACGATGATGTGCGTCAGTTAACCCAACTATTTCATCCCTCTCTACTGCGAAAGCCGGGAAGGCCGATGGATGCTGCGTTAGACTCGAATTTTGATCAGGACAGTATGTACTCATACAGCCCAGATCAAAATCCTTCGTCTGCCTTTCACCATCAGCCTTCGCGACTTTCTCGTCACGAGAGTGATGAAATATTTGGATTAAAAAAAATCATCTCCACCGAATTTAATATTGAAGGAAATCCAATCGAGCAAAAGTTTGTGAATCTTGTTTTAGAAGTGAGGCCACATCAAGTGACATTGGTTCCGGATGCCTTGGGACAAATCACTTCGAATCATGGATGGGATACAATCCAACATCAAAAATACCTCCGTGAAATCATTCCTGTTTTTCAAAAAGTGGGAATTCGTGTTTCTATTTTTGTGGATCCTGATGTTGCGATGGTAGAAGGAGCTGCGGCGACTGGCACCGATCGGATTGAGCTCTACACCGAAGGCTACGCTAAACTTTTTGAAAAAGGTGAACAAGAAGAAGCAGCGGCTCCCTACGTGGCTGCTGCTAAAAAGGCTCAAGAACTTGGTCTAGGGCTTAACGCCGGCCACGATCTCGATTTGAAGAATTTAAAATTTTTCAAGCAAAGCATCCCGTGGCTCGATGAAGTGAGCATAGGCCATGCCCTCATTTCTGATGCGCTTTATCTTGGGTTGGAAAAAACGATTCAGCGATACAAAGAGGAATTGGAATAACGAAAGCCCGATATGAAAACAATGTTTTTGCTTAATGAAAAATTCCTGCAGCAGATCACTTTCATTTTAGAAATCGACAAACTGAAAACTGTATTGCGAAAAACGAGAATTCTTAATGAAAATCGGTTTGAAAATTCGGCTGAACATTCTTGGCAATTAGCATTAGCCGCTATTGTTCTATCAGAATATGCGAATGAGAAAATTGATGTTGCTCATGTCACTAAAATGCTCCTCATTCATGATCTCGTTGAGGTTTATTCAGGTGATACTTTTCATTATCATAAAGAGGCTGATGAGACGCTGGCAGCAAGAGAAATGGAGGCTGCAAAAAAAATCTTTGGCATTCTTCCTGAAGAACAAGGAAAAGAACTCTTAGATCTTTGGATTGAATTTGAAAATCAACGGACGCCAGAAGCTCAATTTGCCGCTAGCATTGATCGATTAATTCCTATGTTGATGAACTCTCATTCAGGTGGCAAAGCGTGGAAAGAATTTTCTATTACCTCAAAACAGGTAATCGATAAAAACCAACATATTAAAAATGGTTCCGCCTTACTATGGGATTTTGCACAAGAACTCATTCGAGGCGCCATTAAAAAAGGAAATCTTTCGTAAATTGATCTTGGCTTTAAAAATCCATACTCCTCCTCGTTTTTTCTGTGCTAAAACAGAACAATGCTTAATTGAGGATACGCCTGAACTTCACTATCACGAACACATCATAACCTCTTCATGAAAAACTCACTCGCTTCCTCTTCCCTCTTTCAAAAAACGCTCCTCTCGCTGATTCCTACAGCACTGCTGATTACGCTCTGTTATTTTTGGGCTGACCCTACTTTTGCTTTTTGGGTGGATCAGAAAAACTTTAGGCAATTTCCTATTTTTGATTGGGCTACTCATCTTGTAGACGTGATCATGATCTGGAGTTTTTTATATTATGCCTATTTTGCGTGGTCTTTTTCGAATCAAAAAAAGACATGTCTCAGCAATGACGAAACAACATTTCAATGGCCGCTCTTGAACGTTGCCAACAGCATCGCCATCTCCATTTTTATTAAAGATGCCTTGAAAGCCCCATTTGGGCGCTATTGGCCGAGCACTTGGGTTAATAACAATCCATCGCTGATTCACGATCATGCCTATGGCTTTCATTGGTTTCACAAGGGAGTCATCTATCAATCTTTTCCCTCAGGTCATACAACCGTCGGCGTAGCCTTCATGCTTTCTCTCTGGCTCTCATTCCCTCGCAGTATCTGGCGATGGCTGGGAGTGCTCGTCGCTATTGCGATCGTCACAGGACTACTTGCCGATGACTATCATTTCATCGGAGATTGCATCGCCGGAGCCTGGGTTGGTGCTGTGGTGGCGATTTATGTTGTGGCTACGAAAAAGTTTCTAAGCCAGAAGATTTCTCCCATTCAATCCAAAGAGTGAAGCTGCTGCAAGAAGATGACGATCATTAGAAAAAATTTCTTTAAAGCCATGTTCTGCTGCAGAGGCCAGATGAAGAGCATCAGAAGCTCGCAAGAAAAGATCTTTCGGCGCTTTTCGAAAGGCTGCTTCAACGCAGGCTAAATGTTTTTCTGTGAGAGGAAGCCATTTAATAAACCCAGACTTAGTGTCTTTATCAAGTTGATCGAGGATTTTATCCGCTTGCTCTCTTGTAAGAACGCCCTCTCTCCATTTTCTGTGAATAGCAGCAACGCATTCTGTACGACCATGCATTGAACAAATCAAATAGTGCATTTGACTAGCATGAGCTCTTACTTTTTCAGCGCCATGTTCATCACAAAGCACTCTCAATAAAAAGGTGGTGTCGTAATAGGCTGTTTTCACCATTGATCACGATCTTCAGAAATCATCACTGAAGAATCTGTGCCTCCTGCGAAAGCTTGTGCTGCCTCAATATATCCAGGTAGAAGTTTTCTTCTGCCTGACATAGTAAGTAATTTCATTTGTTCAGCGCTCAATGTTTTGTGAACAGGCGCTGCCACCTCTTTTTTTCGAACAGTTACGAGTTGCTCTAATATCGTTATCACTTCTTGTGTTAGAGAACGACGATGCGCTCGAGCTGATTCTTTTAAAAATTGATGAATCTCTTTAGGGACGGATTTGATGACTAATGTCGGCATGCCTTAAAGATAACTTTATGGAAGCAAAACGGAAGCAGAAAGATAACTCTACTCTGACTTTAAAAGTGATGCCTCCAAAAGAATACGCTCCACAAATTCTTTTTTTCCAAGTGTGTATTGCTCGCGATTGTTACCACACTTTTTCTTTAAGGCTCTTTTTAAGGCTGCATAAGCTTTTGCTTCCTCTGGATGAGAGATGAGATGGTTTCTAAAGCGCAAGTGATTCTTCCATAGTTCACCATCATGCAAGAGAATGTGAAGATGAAATAGATGATTCTCTTCTTCATCAAGTTTCTGGAGATAGCGGCGTTCAGGAATTTGAGCTTCTAATTTTTGAAGGTAGAGATAATCCCATTTTTCAAAAACATTCAAAAGATGTTGGTCGGCCAATAAGAGTGAGGTCACTCCAATAGCAATATCAATCGTTGGCTTCGCTAGCATGTTGGGGATAGAGGTACTGCCAATATGCTCTATAGCTGTGATCCAACTCCCAACAGCAGCAAGAATTTTTTGCTTCTCTGATTCAAACTGTTGTTTCCAAGTTGAATCATATTTTCTAAGCTCAATAGTCATGTCAGATTTTATGAGAGTTGTGTATTATACTCATTACAAATGAAACTTAGGAAGGTTGAAAACGTTATGACTGCTCCCACTATTTTTTGGTTTCGAAATGATTTGAGGTTGTCGGACAATCCTGGCTTTTCTCAGGCAGTTGCTGAAGGCACCGTGATGCCGATTTTTATTTCTGAAGAAGAAAGCGCTGAAGCTTTTAAAATGGGAGCAGCGAGTCGATGGTGGCTTCATCATTCCCTGGAAAAGTTAGATCGCTCTCTCCAGCACAAACTCAATTTTTATCGCGGAAACAGTTTGGAAGTTTTTAAAAAATTACTCCAACACTCTCCTATCAAGGCCGTCTATTGGAGTCGCTCTTATGAACCATTGGCTTTCCAACAAGAGCAGGCTGTTGCGCAGTTGCTTGAACAAAAAAATATTCCTTTTCAAAGCTTCAACGCTTCGCTGCTTTGGGAACCGTGTGAAGTTTTAAAAAAAGATGGAAAACCCTATCAAGTTTTCACTCCTTTTTATGTTGAGGCTCTTTCACGGAGCGCTGCAATCCGAAAACCACTTCCTGCACCAACATCGATGAAGTTGTGTCGAGATCAGAGCAACCTAGATGACCTCAACTCACTCGCTCTTCTTTCTAAAATTCCCTGGCATCATAAACTTCACTCTTGCTGGAAGGTCGGTGAACAAGAGGCTCAAGAGCAGTTGAAAATTTTTTTACAAAACGGTCTCGAAGGTTATCAACAACATCGAGATTTCCCTGCATTCTCAGCGACCTCTAGGCTTTCCCCTCACCTTCATTTTGGAGAAATTTCTCCTCATCAAGTCAGGCAAACTACACAACAAGCAGCTTTAAAAACTGTTAAAAAAGATGCTGACGCTTTTCTTCGGGAAGTCGCATGGCGCGAGTTTTCTTACTATCAGCTATTTCATTTTCCTGAGTTGCCTTGGAAGAACTTTCAATCGAAGTTTGATCCATTTCCCTGGCGTCACAATGCAGATCTTCTGAGAGCCTGGAAGGAAGGAAAGACCGGCTATCCTATCATTGATGCAGGGATGCGAGAGCTTTGGCAGACAGGAACGATGCACAATCGTGTGCGGATGATTGTGGCCTCATTTTTAACAAAAAATTTATTGATCGACTGGCGCGATGGTGCCGCTTGGTTTTGGGACACTCTTGTCGATGCAGATCTCGCTAGCAACGGTCTCAATTGGCAGTGGGTCGCAGGTTGCGGTGTCGATGCGGCACCTTACTTCAGAATTTTTAATCCGGTCTTACAGGGAAAAAAATTTGATGCTGAGGGAGAATACACTCGGCGCTTTCTTCCTGAATTGAGCCAGCTTCCCAAAAAATTTCTTTTCACTCCCTGGGAAGCTTCTGAAGCTATTTTAAAAGAGGCGGGAATTATTTTAGGAAAAACTTATCCTTTTCCTATTGTGGATCTCCAGCAGTCACGAGAAGAAGCCTTGCAGGCCTATCACTTATTATGACGTTTAAAAAAAACTGGGAGAGGTCAACGGAGTTGTTTGAAGTTCCAGCGGCTATTATTGAAGGCATGGTGCGACAAGCCATGCCACATAATAAATTGCTTTCTTACGAATTGATACCTGAAGGCTGTTCTAATCTTAATGTGAGGCTTCATATCGATGAACCAGCTGCTCCTTCCCTCATTTTACGAATCTATTTTGTCAATCAAGATGGACCTTTCATGGAACGACTCAGTTATCGTTTGTTAAACAACAGAGTTCCGATGCCTTGTATTCACTACATTGGCAAATATGAGGGATATCAATTTTCTATTGCTCAGTGCATGCCAGGAATCTCTCTTCGCGATTTTTTGCTTTCCGATCATGCCCCTCATGAAATCGAAAAAATGATGTTTGCTGTCGGTGTGGTACTCTCTCGCATTGCCAATTTTCAATTTCCTTGTTCCGGAACTTTTAATAGAGAATTGGCTTTTATCGGAGGCTGCTCCCAAGAGGGCTATCTCCACTTTATGAATCTCTTTTTGAAAAAAAAAATCATCTTGTCTCATTTTAGTAGCGAGATTCTTTTAAAAATCGAGCAGTTCACTGAGAAAAATAAAAACCTCTTTCCCACAGGAGAGGAAACAAGTTTTGTTCACGGTGATTTTGATGCAAACAATCTCTTGGTTGATCAAATTGAAGGAGAATGGAAAGTCACGGGCGTTCTCGATTGGGAGATGCCTTTTTCTGGAAGCATCTTTTGTGATATCAGCAATATGCTTCGCTACCGACGTCAGATGCCTTCGAATTTTGAAAACTCTTTTTTGACCGGATTGCTCAGTCAAGGTGTGAAGATTCCAAACGATTGGGCGAACCGCGTTGACCTTCTGAATCTCATGGCCTTGTTGAGCTGCCTCGCCAAAACCAATCCTGAAAAAAGTCCCAACCAATGTGCGGATATTTGTAAGCTGGTTGAGGAGATTGTGGAATCGTAGACGCACAAAGGCAAAGAAGAGAATGGCCACAAAGAAATCAAAGGAAATTTCTTTTCTTAGAATCAAAATGAATACAACATTTTTTAAAACCTCTAAACTCCTAAACCCTTCTCATGAACTCCATCGAAAACAAACTAACCACACTCCAACTCGAGCTCCCCACTGTCTCCACACCCCTCGCCAACTACGTTCCCTACACGATTTCTGGATCGTTGCTTTTTGTTTCCGGCCAACTTCCCTACGAAAAGGGCACGGTAAAAGTTGCTGGGCAACTTGGAGCTGCTGTCTCTGAGGAAGAAGGAATCGAGGCCGCGCGCCACTGTATGCTCAACATCTTAGCGCAAGCAAAAGCAGCATTGGGTTCTCTCGATAAAATCAAACGCTGCCTCAAAATCACTGGCTTCGTCAATGCGACTCCTGAGTTCACGGCTCATCCCAAGATTATCAATGGAGCTTCTAACTTGATCGTATCTGTCCTGGGTGATGCCGGAAAACACGCTCGTGCCGCAGTCGGCGTCTCCTCACTCCCTCTGGGAGCGGCTGTGGAGATCGAAGCGATTTTTGAGGTTGCAAATTAGGCAAGCAATTTTTTCAATATCTGCAAGAGTAGCGACTGATCTTTGTTAGAAATTCCTTTTCCAAAAAACTCAGCATCGACTTGTTCAACCAGTGGAATGAGTTGGTGAATGAGCGCCCTCCCCTTTGCTGTTAACGAAACATTTTTGGCACGAGTATCGGTTTGATGTTCGATGCGGTTGACTAGTTTGGAAGTGACTAGTTTTTTGATGGACTTGGAAACGGTCATTTTATCGAGCTTGGTCCAGTTCACGATGAGGACTTGGGTGGGGCTTTTTTTTTGTAATTCAAACCATATGAGCGTAGCCATGATGACAAACTGAGCATGGGAAATGTCGTGAGGCTCCAGTGCCTTTTTAATGAGACGTTGCCACGTCATCGTTGTTTGCCAGAGCAAGAAGCCAGGACTTGCTTCCGGAATTTTAAAGCCAAAGGGATATTTTGTATTCATACCTGCCTAGCCAATTTAACAAGGGCCTCAGTCTCTTCCTCAATAGTGTCTGCGATATGCTGAGCAACAAGTTTGATCCAAAGCCATTTGAGAGGGCCGGTCACCACGAGCGTGTTGGTGATGCGCAATCCCTCAGGCGTTTCTTCCATGGCATGAGTGTCGTGCATGGTGGCTCCTAAAAATGTTGTGCAGTCCGTGAAAGAGCTCTCTTCCTCAATGTCAACGAGCATGATTTTCACTTCCTTCATTCCTTTTGGCTTGAGCATAAAATAATTTCCAACCTGAAAAGCCCCTTCCATCGTGCAGCTCTCCAGATCTCCATGCCACTGAGGCCAATGATTGACATCGGTCCAGATTCGCCAGACAGATTCTTTTGTTATTCCAGAATAAGTTTTGCTAAATATTTTTATCCAAGCGCTCATTGGCATCAAAGGGTTTGTTGTTTTTTGAAACGTTATTTGTAATTAAAGATACAGTATATTAGTTTACTAAAAAGATAAGAGAAATAATCAAAGGTTATCTTTTCTTTTCCATCTTTACTAAGAAAAGTTACGACGCTCTCAATGTTGGCGCGAAAGTGGCGCGAAAGTGGCGCGAAAGTGGCGCGAAAAATTTGTTTACTTTAAGTAATAAGCAATTTTATGAGTTGCTCCTTTTGGCAAAAGGACCTCTTTATCTACTAAAATCTTCAGGTCTCTTTGGAGGCTTCTGCGAGGAACATGAGGCAAAAGTGCTGCATATTCTTGAATGTTCAAAGCTCCATTTTTTAAAATGTCATTGATTGCGATCATTTGCCGGCTAGAAAGATGATGTTTATTTTTCAGAACATCTTTTTTAATCGCTCTGCTCCCCTGTTCGATGAGTTCTTTGAGTTGTGTTGCTAATCCATCAGAAAAATATTCTAACCAGTGAGTCATATCCATTTTTTGGTTACGCACACTTTGAATGGCTTCATAATAATCTTTTCTGTTTCTGTCGTAATATTCACTAATGCTAAAAAGCTGCTTAAAGTCATATCCGTGCCGATAGAGACAAAGAGTAGCGAGCAATCGAGCTGTCCTCCCGTTCCCATCTAAAAAAGGATGGATGTGGACCAATTGAAATTGAGCAATGCCTGCTACCAGAATCGGACTTATGTTCTGCTCTTTGTTAATCCAATTGAGAAGTTCCTGCATCATGGTTGAAACCTCAAAGGCTGGAGGTGGCGTGTAAATCACCTCTTTTGTTTTTGAGTTAACAATATAATTTTGAAGCTTGCGATATTCACCAGGGGCAGCTGAGTTTCCTCTGACATCCTGTACTAGAGCTTTATGAATTTCGCGTACTAGGCCTTCTGTAATTGCGGAGCCATCATCGAGGTAACTTGCAACCAACTCAAAAGCACGTCGATAGTTGAGGAGCTCTTGGACGTCATCAGGATCAGCATCACGAATTTTTTTTCCTGATAGCAAAAGTTCTGATTCTTCTAATGTGAGCTGAGCACCCTCAATGTGTGTGGTCGAATAAGCTTCAAGAATAAAAGCTTTGCTCTGCATTTCTTTGAGCCAATCTTTTGATAACGTCGCTGCTGCTAAAAAGCCACGGGCTCTTTCAATAGCAGAAAGCGCCTGAGTGATACCGTTAGTAATCGTGAATTTCGGGTCTAACAACATAATTTTTTATCCAATGTTATCAGTTTTTACTTCAACTTAAACTTTCAGCTTCAACTCATCTCAAATCTTTCTGAAAATTTGAGAGGTGATATCGGTGAGGGAGGGATTCGAACCCTCGGTACCTTTTACAGTACGGCGCTTTAGCAAAGCGCTGCTTTCGACCACTCAGCCACCTCACCTAAAAAAGAGTCCCGATTGTGCAAGAGAGATTCTCGAAGGTCAATCTGAAAGCGCTTCAATTTTTAAATAGTGCTCCTAAAAACAAAAAACCACTCGCAACAGAAGCTGCAAGGCCTCGTTGCGAGTGGAATAAAATAGTTAACGAAAAAATAATTATTTAACCGTTACTATCAGTCTGAAGGAAGCCATCTTATGAGGGAAATATAACTGGTTTACACCATTTAGATTTTTAAAACTCAGCTCAAAGCCCAATGCGGCAAGAAGACCATGATGCCAATGGCAGCCGAGATGATGGCGGCAACAAGGACTCCCCCAGCCGCTACATCCTTAGCCCTTCCGAGACGTTCGCGTTTTTCTTCACTGATTTCATCGGCGAGTAATTCGATCGCGGTGTTGAGTGCTTCCGCTGTCCAAACAAGAACGATCGCAAACAAAAGGAGGCACCATTCGATCCGATCGAGGTGATAGTGACGCGCAGCAAGAACAACGATTCCTGTGACAATAAGATAGATTGTTGGATTGCGCTCACTCTTGATGAGAAAAAAAATGCCGCGAAACGCGTGAACAAAGTTAATCAAGCTCCACCATTTTTTGTTTTTCATGAGAAAGATTATTTTTTTGCCACTCTTGATTTAAAAAGGTAATAATAGAGACACTTTAATTCAAGACTTCAATCTAACTTCATTGCTCCTATGTCCCAAAAAAATCTCGCAGTCGCTCAACTTGCTCCTGACTTCACCCTCTCTTCCAAAACAGCGGAAGGTCCTAAAAAATTCACGTTGAGCGAGGCGCTCCAAAAAGGTCCCGTCGTACTCCTCTTTTTTCCAATGGCCTTTACTGGTGTCTGCACGGAAGAGATGTGTGCTGTCACCTCAGAACTCAATGCCTATGAGGCTCTCAACGCCACGGTTTTTGGCATTAGCGGCGACAATCCTTTTGCGCAAGAGGCCTGGGCTGCCAAAGAAAAAATCAACGTCACGTTGCTGAGCGATTACGAACATCACGTAGCAGAGGCTTACGGCGTCGCTTACGAAAGTTTTCTACCAGAGATAGGCCTTGGAATGAAGGGCGTGCCAAAGCGCTCTGCGTTTGTGATTGATCGCGCTGGCGTCATTCAATATGCCGAGTCGAGCGACAATCCGAAACAACTTCCTAACTTCGAAAAAATCAAAGCTGCTCTTGCTTCGCTGAAATAAGAGAATGGCCACAAAGAACACAAAGAGATCAAAAAAAATCATAAAAGCTGTTTTTATTCTTTGGTTTCTTTGGGTTCTTTGTGGCTAATTTTTTCTTCTGCTTTCTTCACCTTTAACTTTCAACTTCAACTTTAACATGCATCCCTTCAACGTTCTTCGCGATTTCGAAATCACCTCCTCTCAAAAAGGATTCTTTTATTCCCTGCCAGAGCTCGAGAAGCAAGGCGTGGGGCCGATCTCTAGGCTCCCTTTTAGTATTCGTGTTGTTTTGGAATCAGTCTTGCGCAATTGTGATGGGCATAAAATCACGCAGGAGGACGTGAAGCGTCTTGCCAATTGGAATGCTAAAAAACCAGTTGAAGAAGAAATTCCCTTCGTCGTTGCTCGGATCGTGCTTCAAGATTTTACTGGGGTCCCTCTCCTCGTTGATCTTGCCGCGATGCGCAGCGCGATCAAGCGCCTGGGTGGAAAGCCAAGTTCTGTAGAACCGCTTGTGCCTGTCGACCTCGTCGTCGATCACTCCGTACAAGTTGATTATTACGGACGGGCTGATGCGATGAACCTCAATTTAGAAATGGAGTTTCAACGCAACCGTGAGCGTTATGAATTTCTCAAGTGGGGACAACAAGCTTTCAAAACTTTTGGGATCGTCCCTCCTGGCATCGGCATTGTGCATCAAGTCAATTTGGAATGCCTCGCGCAAGGTGTGCTCCACGCAGAGACAGCTCAAGGGAAAATCTACTACCCCGACACGCTCGTTGGGACCGACTCCCACACGACGATGATCAATGGCTTGGGCATTGTCGGCTGGGGCGTTGGTGGCATCGAAGCTGAGGCTGGCATGCTTGGACAACCCGTTTATTTCCTGACTCCAGAGGTGGTCGGCGTGCATTTGAGCGGCGAACTTTCCGAAGGCGTTACCGCAACAGACTTGGCGCTTCATGTCACGCAGATGTTACGCGCGGCTAAAGTCGTTGGGAAATTTGTGGAATTTTATGGTGAAGGTGCCGCCAAACTTTCTCTTCCCGATCGCGGTACGATTGCGAACATGGCTCCGGAATATGGAGCAACGATTGCCATTTTTCCCGTCGATGAGGAATCGATCGCTTACATGAAAGCGACTGGAAGAACAGCAGAGCAATGTGCTGCTTTTGAAAATTATTTTAAAGCGCAAGGTCTCTTTGGTATGCCACAAAAAGGTCAGCTCGACTATAGCGTCAATCTGGAGCTTGATCTCGGCAGCATTCAGCCAAGCATTGCTGGGCCAAAGCGTCCACAAGATCGGATTAACTTGTCCGAAGTGCAGAAGACCTTTTCAACATTGCTCGAAAAAAGTGCTGCGGAAGGCGGCTATGGCATTGATAAAAATCATCTCGATGTCAAAGCTCACATTGCCTCTCATCACAAATTGTCAACAGATGAACAAGAGATGGTTCACGATCGCCCCACACCCGATCACCTTGAGCAGATGCCAGAAAGCCCATTTCATGAAAAAGGATCAGCTCTTGGTCATGGCGCAGTCTTGATCGCAGCGATCACGAGTTGCACCAACACCAGCAATCCTTCCGTGATGGTCGCTGCTGGCTTGCTAGCAAAGAAGGCCATTGAGCATGGCTTGACAATCGACAGCTCAGTCAAAACCTCGCTGGCACCTGGTTCCCGCGTCGTGACAAGCTATCTTGAAAAAACAGGATTGCAGCCCTACCTCGACAAGCTTGGTTTTCAAACGGTGGCTTATGGTTGCACCACCTGCATTGGCAACTCAGGTCCGTTGCAACCAGAAATTGAAAAAGCCATTCAAGATCATAATCTCGTGACAGCAGCTGTCCTCTCGGGTAATCGGAATTTTGAAGCGCGCATCCATCCTGCCATCAAGGCCAATTTCCTGATGTCACCACCACTTGTCGTCGCCTTCGCATTGGCTGGCCGAGTAAATATTGATTTCTCGAAAGACCCCATTGGCTTTGACAAAAACAAGAACCCAACTTTCCTCAAAGACATCTGGCCAAGTCTGGCGGAAATTCGGACGGCTTTGAAGAATGCGTTAACACCAGAAACGTTCCTAAAATATTACTCCGACTTTGCAGGACAAAATCCAAAATGGAATGAGATCCCCTCGTCAACGGGAGAGACTTATTCCTGGAATGACAAGAGTACTTATATTCAAGAGCCTCCCTTCTTCGAAAACTTTGAATCGAAACCCTCACCAATTAAAAGCATCGAAGGTGCTCGTACATTAGCCATCTTTGGAGACTCGGTTACGACAGATCACATCTCTCCTGCCGGTGCGATTAAGAAGCAATCTCCTGCTGGTGTTTACTTGATCGAGCAAGGAGTGAAGTCAGAAGATTTCAATAGCTACGGAAGTCGTCGCGGCAATGATCGCGTGATGACGCGTGGGACGTTTGCCAATGTGCGAATTAAAAATCTCATGCTTCCTGGCGTTGAAGGGGGCGAAACAGTTCATCAACCTGATGGCGAGCGCATGAGCATCTTCGACGCTGCTCAACGTTACGCTCAAGAAAAAACTCCCCTCATCATCATCGCTGGCCAAGAATATGGAACTGGAAGCAGCCGGGACTGGGCTGCTAAAGGAACACAACTCCTCGGAGTGCGTGCTGTCGTGGCCAGCAGTTACGAGCGCATCCATCGTTCCAACCTTGTTGGCATGGGCGTGCTGCCGCTGCAATTCATGGAAGGAACGAATGCAGAGTCACTCAAACTCGATGGGACCGAAAGCTACGATGTCCTGGGCCTTTCTGAAAAATTAGAGCCTCGCCAAGATTTGAAGCTGCGCATCACTAGGAAAGATGGGCGTCCTGAGGAGATTTCTGTGAAAGTACGGATCGATACACCGATTGAGATTGATTACTATAAACATGGCGGGATTCTGCCGTTCATCCTCCGCCAACTGATGAAAACTGCCTCATAAAATCTACTGATGAGGCGAAGAGCTGTGTCGCGCCGGTGCTCGCGCCATCGAGTATTAACTATACACTCAGTCGCTGTGCGCCGTCACTCCTTGCTCTTCATCCCCATCAGCGATTTTCTGAAACAGTTTTTCCTGCAGTCTTTTTCTTCTCACTTTTAGCTTACGCTATGAACTTATTTTCCGAAATTCAACGCCTCAAAAAAGAGCGCAATGCCGTCATTCTCGCTCACAACTATCAAATAGCCGCTATTCAAGAAGTCGCTGATTATGTTGGTGACTCGCTGGGACTCAGCAATCAAGCGGCTCAAACCGATGCCGATGTGATTGCTTTTTGTGGTGTTCACTTCATGGGAGAGACAGCCAAGATTGTTAACCCAAGTAAAAAAGTTATCTTGCCTGATCTTAATGCCGGCTGCTCTTTGGCTGACTCTTGTTCGGCAGAAGCTCTTGAAGCTTTTTTGAAAAAGCATGTAGAAAAAAATTACTATGTTGTTTCTTACATCAACTGCAGCGCTGCGGTCAAAGCGCTTTCTGACGTCATCTGTACGAGTGGCAATGCGGTGAAGATTGTTTCTCATGTTCCAAAAGATCGCAATATCCTCTTTGCACCTGATCAAAATTTGGGAGCCTGGGTCATCGAGCAGACAGGACGCCCGATGGAACTTTGGAAGGGAAACTGTCACGTCCATGTCGAATTCACTCGCGATAGCATCGATCGGGCTCGCAAAGATCATCCGGATGCTAAAGTAGTCGCCCACCCTGAGTGCCCTTATGCCGTGAGACTCTTAGCTGATGAGGTTTGTTCGACGGAGAAGATGATCTCTTATTGTAAAAATTCTCCAGCGACGGCTTTTGTCATCGTTACCGAAGAAGGGATGCTCCATCGCCTTCGTCGCGAAATCCCAGGTAAAACCTTCATTCCAGGCCCGACTGATCATTGCGCCTGTGCCGAGTGCCGCTTCATGAAGATGAATACGTTGGAAAAGCTTTATCGGTGCTTGAGGGATTTGAGCCCGGAGATTGTGTTGCCGGAGAAGTTGCGCGCGCGCGCGGAGATGCCACTACGACGGATGTTGGAGTGGAGTAAGTAGGGAGAGGCTGAAGACTGAAGGCTAAGGGCTGAAGGAAGAAGTGTTTTGAGAGATTTTTTCCGATTGCTTGTTCTCGCTTTTTGTACAGACCATCTCCTGGGTTCCCGCGTTCGCGGGAATGACGGTTGCATATAATAAAATTAAAGTTGAAGTTAATCAAAGTTACCAAAGCCTCTTGGCTTCAAGAGACTTTACTTCCTTTCCCAAGAGCCTGTTGTCAACAGAACTTCCTCCTCCTTGTTCTGCCTAAAGTGTGAAGATCACGTCCAGATGGATTTAGATCATCGACTTGAGAAACTTGATAATATGAGCTCCTGTTGAGGCTTTGTCTTCTTGAATCACTTGAAGGTGTAGTAATGCTTCCCATTTCATCATTATAGTCAAATTACTTAGAAATTACAGGGAAGAACGCAGGAATTTTTAGAAAAGGCCAGGCCGAAGACCGAGCGCTATCCAAACGATAACGTGACGGGATGAGAACGCAGTCTTTTCCTAAAAAGGACAAGTCAATTGCTTGTAAGTTCTAAGTAATTTGACTATATCTGCAACTCCTCCATTTCTGATTCCGATTTGGAAATTTTCCCAGCTTTCATCAAGAACTTTAACTTTATCGCTCACGAAGCTGCTGATTCTATTTCCAACATATTTGATGCCTTTGACAATACAACTTGTTTGTTTAGCTTGAAGAGAAGCAATAGTAGGTCTTTCAGCTGTTTGAAATACGCTGTCTAACATTTTCTGGCCCCCTTCTTCAGCAAAGTGAGCTCTAGCATGTCCTTCAATGCCATGCCCAATCAATTCTGGAACCACTGCCATAGCAACAATAGCGATTAAAGTACCTGCTCCATATTTTGCAATAGCCGCGGCCGTGTTGATCGTGCTAGCTGAGGCACCGAGACCTAATGAGGCCAAGTAAGCGACAATAGCAGTTACTTAAGGTTGAAGGTTCGTGATGCTTACGCAAAGTGGTTGAAGAAGTAAATTAAAAGATAAAAAAGTTTAATACTGCTTTGCAGCATGGTTTATAGGTTTAGAATAAAACAGGATGATTTATTTAATTAGTTCAGTTAGATTGCTTCGATTGCAAAATTTATGTGACACTTTGATAGCGACTTCACTAGTTTCATAAACCTATAAACTCATAAACCTATAAACTTGCTTTATGTCTTCTTCCTCCAGCCTTTCTTTATGGTCCGAAGCATTGCGCTGGATTCCTGGTGGTGTTAATTCTCCGGTGCGAGCCTTTCGTGCGGTGGGAGGTCATCCTTTTTTTGTGAAGTCAGCTCAAGGTGCCACGCTCACGACAGTAGAAGAAAAAAAATTAATTGATTATGTAGGAACATGGGGACCAGCTATTTTAGGGCATGCGCCAGCGGTTGTTGTGGAAGCGGTCCGCGAGGCAGCCGGATGCGGCATGAGTTTTGGAACTCCTCATGCTTTGGAAGTGGAGATGGCTCAAACGATTTGTCGTATGGTTCTGTCAGTGGAAAAAGTGCGCATGGTCAATAGTGGCACGGAAGCCACCATGTCGTGTATCCGTTTGGCGCGAGGCGCGACAGGACGTGATCGCATCATCAAGTTTGAAGGTTGCTATCATGGTCATGTCGACTCTCTTCTTGTCAAAGCTGGAAGCGGAGCGCTAACCTTCGGGTATCCTGATAGTGCGGGCGTGCCAGCGGCCCTTGCTGCGTTGACCATGACGCTTCCTTTTAACGATCTAGCTGCCGTGGAGCAGGCTTTTGACAAATATGGTTCTGAAATTGCAGCGATTATTGTCGAACCTATTCCAGGAAACGCTGGGCTTTATTTGCCGGAGCCAGGATTTTTGGAAGGTCTTCGAGAACTTTGTGCAGCTCATGGTGCGCTCCTCATTTTTGACGAAGTGATGACTGGTTTTCGTTTGGCACCTGGCGGTTTTCAAGAACGATGCGGCATCAAACCTGATCTCACGGCATTAGGCAAAGTCATTGGCGGAGGACTTCCCGTTGGGGCTTTTGGTGGACGTGCAGAGATTATGGATCAACTAGCCCCCACAGGTCCTGTCTATCAGGCGGGAACGCTCTCGGGAAATCCCCTCGCCTTAGCTGCTGGTCTGGCTCAACTGGGAGAACTCGAGAGGATCGATGGCTGGAAAAAATTGGAAGAGTTGGGAGCTCTTTTTGAACAAGGAGTTCGAGAGATCATTAAAAACAAACCATTCACTTTTCATCGCATGGGTTCGATGTTCTGTCTCTTTTTCCATGAAGGTCCGATTCGTAATTTAGCCGATGCCAAAAAATGCCGCATGGAAGAGTTTGGAAAATTTTTCCAGGGCTGCCTAGAGCGTGGTGTTTTCTTTGCGCCATCGCAATTTGAGGCGGGATTTATCAGCCTTGCGCACACACCGGAGTTGATTGGGAGGACAGCGGAGGTTGTGGCAGAGATTTTGAAAACAATCTAGGCCGCAACTAAGGCCTGATCTTTTCTAAGCTTTGAGATCTCATTTCCTTCAAGAGGAACTAAATCTAATGTGCGACCTTTCTTGTCACAGAATTCGACTAAATAAGTCTCCTGATTGAGTCTCTCGACAATAGTTCCTATAGCACCTTGGCAAAATCTTCCGTAGGGTTTTACCAAACTGACAACATCATATAAGTTAAAAAACTTTTTCATACTATGCGACATAACAAGTTACTAAACGTGGAAAATTTTCTTCTGCTCTAATCATCCAAACACTTTTGATTAATGCACAATTAAAATAAAAAGCAATGCTATAAAATGTACCGTATTCATTAACTCTTTCAAAAACTGCTTGTTCCGAACAGATCGCTTCCAACAAAAGTTCTCTTAAAATAACTGAATCAGAAATTTCTACAGCTTGAAAAACGCGAGCCTTATGCCGTCCCATGGGATGAAGCTCATTGAGGCAATATCCTGATAATTTAGTTTCGTCAATAAAAGCAACTTCACCATTGGGAATTTTCATTTTGGTTTGGATAAAACGGCGAATTGTAGTGAATGAACAAAGTGAATGAAATAAAAATCCTGACTTTTAATTTTTATTTTTTATTCTTTGATTTCTTTGTGCTCTTTGTGGCTAAATCGTTCTTCCCATGCCTAACCGTATCTCTGTTCGTTCTAAATTTTTCTTTGAAGGAGAAAAAAAATTCTTTCTCAAAGGTGTAACCTATGGTCCTTTTGCGCCTGACGCGGAGGGCCATCAATACGGGACGCCAGAGCAGGCGAATCGTGATTTAACGACTATTGCTAAAACGGGTGCCAATCTTCTTCGCCCCTACACGCCCCCTCCTCGCTGGTTCCTGGATCTTTGTCATGAGCATGGCCTCAAAGTTCTTTTGAGCATTCCCTGGATGGAGCATGTTGAGTTTTTGAATGATCGCAAGGTCCGTGCCGCTGTGGAAGAAGCGGTAATTAAAACGGTTCGAGCAAATCAAGGTCACCCTGCTATTTTTGGATACCTAGTCGGCAATGAAGTCCCCTCTTCGATGGTTCGGTGGCTTGGCGCCAAGCGCGTCACGGAATTTTTGGAACATCTCATTACGATCGCTCGACGAGAAGATCCCCTTGCTCTCTATTCGTATGCGAGTTTTCCTCCAACAGAATACCTCTTGCCGCAGAACGTCGATTTTTTAACATTCAATGTTTATCTAGAACGCCGTGACGATTTTGAACGTTACTTAGCGCGTCTTCAAAATCTCGCCGAGGACAAACCGCTCATCATGGGAGAGTTTGGAATGGATACAATTCGTAACTCCGAAGAGAAGCAGGCTGAACTCATGGAATGGCACCTCGAGTCCGTTGTTAGAGGTGGCCTTGCTGGCACGATTCTTTATGCATGGACTGATGAATGGCATCGCGGTGGACAAGAAATTTTGGATTGGAATTTTGGTTTAGTGCGACGTGATCGTACACCTAAAAAAGCGCTCGCAGTGGCGGAACGATTTTTTTCGAGTGAAGGTTCCATCACCCATCAAGTACATTTGGAAAAACAGCCTAAGGTTTCTGTTATCGTCTGCAGCTATAATGGAGGACAAACATTGGAGGCTTGTTTGCAGTCGCTCCAAAAAATTGATTATCCCGATTATGAAGTCATCGTTGTGGATGATGGCTCGACCGACAACACGCAAGAAATTTTAAAAAACCATCAGTGGGTCCATGCAATTACGCAACCGAACAAGGGACTCAGTGTCGCACGTAATGTGGGAGCTGCTGCAGCGACGGGAGAAATTTTAGCCTACACCGATTCGGATTGCATGGCTGATCCTGATTGGCTTTTTTACTTGGTGGGAACACTCCTCTCTGGAAATTACGCTGGCGTCGGTGGGCCCAATATTTCTCCTCCTGCGGAAAACTGGCACCAAGCCTGCGTGGCGGCTGCTCCCGGTGGACCAAGTCATGTCTTATTGACCGATGTGATTGCAGAACATATTCCCGGATGCAACATGGCTTTTCATCGTTGGGCCTTCGAGCGTATCGGAGGTTTTGATCCGGAATATCGAAAAGCAGGAGATGATGTCGATTTTTGTTGGCGTCTTCAACAAGAAGGCCAGATCATTGCTTTCAGTCCAGCCGCCATTGTCTGGCATTATCGTCGCTTCACGCTCAAAGCATTTCGTAAACAGCAAGAGGGCTATGGCGAAGCAGAGTCATTACTTCGTTTTAAACACCTCATTTTCTTTGGACCGACCGGCACGGCAAAATGGAAAGGCCAAGTTTATGGAGCACCTCGTTTCACTTGGCTCATCAATCATCCTGTCATCTACCATGGCATTTTTGGAGAAGGTCTTTTCCAATGCATTTATCCTTCAGCCCAGTCCGATCTCGCTGCTTATTTGAGCAGTATTGAGTGGGTGGCCCTCACCGTCTTTATTTTCCTGCTTTCGTGGCCCTTCCCTGCGCTGGGCATTGTCTCCTTCATTATGCTAGGAGGAACGCTCTTGGTTTCTCTCTCGTACATGATCCATGCCAAGCTTGAGCCTCGTTTTGATACGATCAGCGCTCGATTGCTCGTTGCGTTCTTAGCACTCAGCCAGCCGCTTGTTCGGGGCTGGGCTCGCTATTTCACGTGGTTGAAATTTAAGCGGACTCCCGAGTCGGTCATCTCGGCTAAGGAAAAAGATTTTTTACCGAGTAACATTCGTGGCAACTCGCGCTTGAATTTTTGGAATGAAGAGGGCAAAGGACGTGAGACGCTCCTCCAAGTCATCATTGCAGCTTTGGAAGATGAAGGATGGAGTTACTCTCTCGATACTGGCTGGAAAGAATGGGACATCCAAATCTACGGCAGCTTCTGGTGGGGAATTCGGTTGCGCAGCGTAACTGAATATCATGGTGGCCCCAAATGCCTGACGCGTGTTGGCCTCTCCACACGCATGGTAGCGACAACGATTTTGGTAAATCTTTTAGTCCTGAGCTACCTGACCTATCAATTTGTGACCGGTGCTGCCGGAACGCCGTGGTACTTGGCCAGCTACGCAGCCCTGCTCTTCCTCTTTCTTGTTCTCGCCTACCGCCTCAAACGTCGTGTGGCAGAGCTTGTGGAAGCTGCTGCGCAGCGCATTGACTTAAAGAGAGTGAAAAAAGGTTAGCCCCAATATTTCATGATAAATCTATTGCGACTTGCGGAAAGCCCATGCCTACAGCGTTGGGCTCCAATTTCGATTTGGACAGTGTGAAAAATAAAGCCACTGCATCGAAATTTTTCACCCGCCTTGTATCCATGGGCTTTGCGCGGCGCCTCACGACGATTTCCCATGAAATATTCCGGCTAGGTAAAATTTGCTAAGAAAAAATCGGGTTGGATTAAGGAAATCAAGTGTGGCACCCCTTCTCTTATTTTTTGTGCTAAAATAAGATAAGAAATTTTCTCATTCCTATTAAGACGGCTAAAATCTTTTAGTAGTTGACCATTAGGGGGGGAAGTTGCCATCATTTTTTCTTCTAATTCTCTAAATGATTTCGCTATTGATTGAAGTTTATAATAGCGATCTTGATGATCTTTATTGAGAAGATTTTCAGGTAAAATGGTAGATAACCTTTTAATTTCACGGTCACAGTTCCAATTTCCGGTAAGGTTGGCTTGACAAGACCATTTACTATTTAAATCATCCTCTTTCAAAAGCGGTATTGTTTTTTCTTTTTGTGATAATTTGTCTTCGTCTCTCCACCATTCAGGATCAGAGAAATTTTCATCAATAGGCTTTTTGGCATCATTACTCTTTAGTTCTTCTTTCTCATCATATGGAGAGGTAACTAAGTTAGTTAATTGATCTACTGTTTTTTTTAATAATTGAAGCGAAGTCGAAAATTGTTCGTTTAGACTTTTGGGATTATCAGTGGTGATGATGCTATCAAGTTTAGTAAATTCGCTATCTATTTTATTTTTTAATTCATTAATTAAAACCAATCTGTTAGAACCTTCAGCATAGTTAGGAGCTAACCTATTAGCTATGTCCTTACTAAAAAAAGTATGAATAAAGGCACCGAAGTAAGTTAGTTTCTGATTATAGTTATTAGCTAGAGCTCGATACTTGTCATTAATTTCAACTTTAAGTCCAAGAAGATTTTTGTATCTATCCCTTTGCTCATCTGTTACAACCATTATTTGAGAGCCATTATCAAGAGAAACAACTAGTTTGCTTTGGGGTGTGATTAATGAATCCCGTGGTGTTTGTAAATTAGACCTCAATGAGAGAGAATTTTGTTCATAACTTGGGTGAATACTGTTCATAGATCGTCTTTTATCTTCTTGTGCCTTACATCCAATGGGGCTATCTTCCACTTTCTTCATGAATCTAGCAAACAAAAAAAAGCTTAGTATTTTTAACTTAGTAATGATTAATGTCATTGCTATTGATAGCCTTCGAACTCTCCCCATGAGCGCAGAATATGGATTTTCACTGATCACCTACTATCTTTTGGCAGCGCTCCTTTTCTTTCTTCCGACGGCGCTCGTCTCTGCTGAGTTGGCAACGGGTTGGCCAGAGACAGGTGGCGTTTACATTTGGGTTCGAGAAGCTTTTGGGCGGCGCTTTGGATTTTTCACAGTTTGGCTCCTCTGGTTTAATAATGCCTGCTGGTTTCCAACGATCATGTCCTTCATCGGAACAACGTTGGCTTACCTCATCAATCCGGAGCTGGCCAATAGTAAAATTTACATGCTCCTCACCATGCTCTCTCTTTTTTGGGGAGCAACGTTTCTTAATTTTCGTGGCATTCATGCTTCCAATTTCCTTAGCACCTTGGCTGCTATTTTAGGAACGCTCCTTCCGATGCTCTTTATTATTGTGTTAGGAGTTGTTTGGGTTTGCATGAAAAAACCGCTCAGTGTTGAAGTCAGTTGGCACAGCCTCATACCCGATCTGAGTAAGATCAACAATCTCGCACTGCTCATCGGCGTCTTCTATAGTCTAGTCGGCATTGAAATGTCAGCAGCTCATGCTGGCGAAGTCGAAAATCCCCAACGTAATTATCCCAAGGCAATCTTATGGGCAGGCATGCTGATCTTAAGCAGTCTCATTCTTTCGTCGCTCATGATTGCTTTTGTTGTTCCGAAATCTAAAATCAATATTCTTGCTGGGCTCTTGCAGGCATTTGAAGTTTTCTTTTCCTCGTTTCATCTCAGTGGCATTATGCCTGTTCTAGCCTTACTCATCGCGCTCGGAGCGATGGGTGGAACCAACGCCTGGATTTCAGGTCCAAGCAAAGCGCTTCTCGTTGCATGTGATGATGGATTTTTCCCTAGCAAACTTGGTTATAAAAATAAATATGGCGTTCCAGTCAACATCCTCTTGTTGCAAGCGATCATCTTTACAATCTTGTGCAGTCTTTTTGTTTTGATGCCAACGATTGCCAGCGCCTTTTGGCTTTTGACCAATGTGACCGCGATTTTAGTCCTCACGGTTTACATTGCGATGTTTGCTGCTGCTATCAAGCTGCGTTACAAACATCCCAATGTTCCTCGTCTTTTCAAAATTCCAGGTGGCAAGTTTGGTCTCTGGATGATCAATTTTATTGGCATTGGAAGTTGCACCTTCGCCATCTGGGTTGGATTTTTACCGCCAGCTCAAATTCCCGTTGGCAATGTTTTGACCTACGAGCTCATCGTGATTGGCGGCGTCCTTTTCAGTTACCTCTTCCCTCTCATCGTCTATGAAGCTCATGAGCGGTTGGAGCAAAAAAGACTGAAGGCTAATCCTCTTTTTCATGAAAATGAATAAATCGCCAGTAGATAAAAACGCAAATCGCCAGGAGTATTAGATAAACTGCAATCATCGACGAAATATTTTGAATGTTAAGAAAGCTCAGTAAAAATGCAGTCAAGGTTGTGATGAGAATATTGATGAAGAACATCATGGCGGTTGCAGTTCCAGTAATGTGACGAAAAAGTGCCATGCCCTTTCCCATGCACATGGGAAAAATAAATCCTGTGGAAAAAAACATCGCCATGCTAACTCCTAAGAGCAAGATGATGCTTTGATCAAAAAAGAAACTGGCTATCAAGGATAATAAAGCGATAAGACAAAAAGCATGAATTATAAAAAACAACAATTTTTCAATACGATATTTTTTAACGCAATGCCGACAGAAAAAAGTAGCTCCTAGGAAAGCTGCTCCTAAACAGAGTGATGTATTACCAAAAAAGATTGGCGTGTGATGCAATTTTGTTTGAATTAAAAATGGTCCCGCTGTGTTGAAAACAATCATTAACGAATAAATGGCTCCCATGATTAAAACTAAAGCCATGAACTCTTGATGATGCAAAACTTCAGCAAGATGATACTGAATAGTTTTTAATTTTAGTGAATGACGTCGAAAGTGTGTCTCTGGAAGAACCAAGATCACGGCAACGAAAGTAATCAAAGCAGTTACTACAAAAAAGAGAAAACAGGCCTTCCATCCTCCATAAAATTGCAGGTACCCACCGATAAGCGGCCCAATCACAGTCCCAATTCCAAACATACTTCCAATTAAGGTTCCCATTCGAACTAATTTTTCAGGAGGCAAAATATCTGAATAAATAGCTCGAGCGACTACGACAATCGTGCCAATCGTGATCCCCTCAAAAAATCTGCCTACCAATACAGTAATAATCGTTGGGATAACTACCGGAAGCAAACTGGCCACGATAAAGCCTAATAAACCTATTCTTAAAATATGCTTGCGTCCCCAAGCATCTGTTAAAAACCCAGAACAAAAATTTCCTAAAGCGTATCCGAGTAAATAAAGTGTAATGACATTTTTTGTGATTCCACTAGAAACGTCTAAACTACTTGCAATCGAAGGTAAACAAGGAGCAACTAAATCAACCGCCATCCCAGTCAATGAGGAAAGAGGAAGAAGGGTCCAAAGAATAAGATTGATTTTCTTTTTAGTTAAAATGACTTCAGGGAAAGTAGAGGGAGGATTATTCATTTCACATCTGTCGAATGAGTCACCTCACGCCACGCTTCAAATTCACGACGCTGTTCATCGAGATGTTGAAGCGTATCTTCGTAAGCGTCCGGTCCGAGCAGCAAATGGAGCGGAGGATGTTGCGAGGTGACGGCATTGACAATGGCTTCTGCTCCAAGTTTCGTATCGCCACGTTGCGTTCGATGGCTGGTCTCTCCCCAAGTGCGAAGAGCGCCAGAGGTCTTTGCATAATCGTCGATGACCGTTGAGGAAAAAACAATCGACTTCCCTAAAAAGTCCGTCCGAAAACCGCCAGGCTCAACAATTGTGACATCGATGCCGAGCGGTTTGACTTCCTGTACCAATGCTTGTGATAGCCCTTCGACGGCAAACTTCGTGGCGTTGTAAATACCGGCACCAGCTGCTGCTGTTAAGCCCCACATCGAAGAGATGTTCACGATATGGCCGCTGCGGTTTTTTCTAAAATGAGGTAAAACAGCTCTTGTCATGCGAAGAAGAGCAAAGACATTGACTTGGAAAAGTTCTAAAATTTCTTTCTCGCTCGCCTCTTCCAGCGCCCCCAAGAGGCCATACCCTGCGTTGTTGATGAGAATGTCGATCTTTCCAAAAGTTGCGATCGCCACTGCGACGGCTTCTTCTATTTCGGAGATGCTATGAAGATTGACGCGCAGCGCCAGAAGACGATCTGAGCAATTGGGAAAAGTCGCTTCCACTTTCTCAGGATCGCGCGAAGTCGCTACCACGCTATCACCGCGTGCCAATGCCACTCGGACGAGCTCGGATCCAAAGCCGCCAGATGTTCCTGTGATGAACCAGACAAGAGGTGATTTTTTCATGAGATTAGGCTACCAGGTTATAGCTTGCAGGTTACAGGAAAAAAAATACATTACAGTTTGCTCTTTCTTTATTTTATGTAGATCTTCATCAAATCGAAGTGAGACTTATAACAACATGAATACTCCTAAGAAAAAAACGTTGAGCCTTTTTAGTCTGGTGATGATCAATCTCATCGCCATTGATAGTTTAAAAACGCTGTCGACCAGCGCGGAATATGGGCTGTCGCTGGTTTTTTATTTTTTACTCGTTGCTTTAGTTTTTTTTATTCCGATGTCTCTTGTTGCTGCTGAGCTTGCAACAGGGTGGCCTGAAACCGGAGGAATCTATGTTTGGGCGCGAGAAGCATTCGGTAAAAAGTGGGGGTTTTTCACGATGTGGCTCCAGTGGTTTAATAACATTCTTTGGTTTCTGACTATCATGACTTTTATCGGTGCAACATTGGCCTACTGCATCAATCCTAATCTCGTGAACAATCCCGTCTATATGCTGATCATCGTTCTTGTTTTCTTTTGGGGAGCCACGATTATTAATTTTTTTGGACTCTCAGCCTCGAGCCTCTTGTGCACGATTGCGGCTGTTGTCGGAACCATTGTTCCGATGATTTTAATTTCCGCGTTAGCTGGTATTTGGATGATGATGGGAAAGCCGATCTGCCTTCACTTTGACTGGCACAGTTTTTTTCCAGACTTAAGCAACATCAATAATTTAGTGCTACTGACGGCCATGTTCTATGGATTAACAGGCATCGAAATGTCCGCCATTCATGCAGGAGACGTCGAAAATCCACAACGCAACTATCCCAAAGCTATTTTTTGGTCGGTTATTATTATTGTCAGCACGCTCATTTTTTCTTCGCTAGCCATCGCCTTAGTCATCCCTCAACAACAAATTAATATCGTCTCTGGCATGCTCCAAGCATTCGAGGTTTTCTTTGCTGCGTTCCATATCAGTTGGATGATGCCAGTCTTAGCATTGTTGATTGTACTCAGTTCAGTTGGTATTGCCAATGCCTGGATTTTAGGGCCAAGCAAAGGGTTGTTAGTTGCCTGCCATGATCAATGCTTTTCAGAAAAGTTTGGATTTCAAAACAAACATGCGATCCCCGTAACGATCCTCTTATTGCAAGGTGCGATTTTTACCATCTTGTGTGCTGCGTTCTTTTTAATGCCGAGCGTCAGTAGCAGCTTCTGGCTCCTCACTGATGTCGCCGCGATTCTACAGCTGATGTTTTATTTTATGCTGTTTATTACAGCCATTAAACTGCGCTATAAATATCCAAATGTGAAACGAGCCTTTACCATCCCTGGAGGAAAAATAGGCCTCTGGATCATTTGTGGATCAGGCTGTGCAGCCAGTCTCTTCACTATTTTTATCGGCTTTTTGCCCCCCACTCAGATTCCCGTTGGTAACTTAACAACGTATGAGCTGCTCATCGTTGCAGGCATCCTTATCTGCTGCACCATTCCCTTTGTTCTTTATTACAAAAACTCAAAAAATAGAGATGCTAAAGCGGAAGAAAGAGTTATTTAAAATCGGATGTCGCTGGGTAAAGTAGGTGTGAATTTTGGCTGATCTTTTGCGATAGGTACTTTTGAATATTGGCTGCTAGGCAATTGAGATTTGTCCGGCGTATAAAGTTTTTGCTCTGAGGCAAGAGGAAATTCCTCAGGAAGTTTAAACTGAGCTTTTAGCTCCTTTAATTTATTTCCGGTAAGCTCATGCTCTTGTAGATTAGCTAGATTTTCGCTGATATAGGTATCAATGTGAGAGTGGATTTCAGGGTTATAATTTTCGCCACATTCTGCAACATATTTATCGTGGAGATGGTGCTTTAGATCATCTTCAATTTGCTTTTTTGTGCTGTTAAAAGCTTCTATTTTTGTCTCTTCGGAACTCAAAAGAGCTTTAAATGAAATTTCTCCACTTAAAAAAGAGAGAAGGCGCCCAAAAGGATGCTTCGATTGGAACGGCTTTGCTTGGTAGGTTTGGGTCTTAAGATTGAAGTGGACTTTTGAATCACCATCAAGATGATCCCAGGAATCAACCCTCTCGTGTGGTAGCGTGGTCGGAGTTATGACTCTTCCAGACTCTATTGGTTTTATATTATCATTCATGCTTTTGAAGCGTTAAGGTTGATCTTTTTAATGAAGTTAAAATTCACAAAAAAAATACAACCTCTACGCCCCTCCTTCAAGCCAGAAAAGCTAGGCGTACTTTTTAGTAACGGTAGTGTTCTGGCTTGTAAGGCCCATCCACAGGAATATCAAGATAGTCAGCTTGCTCCTTGGTCAGCACGGTCAACTTGACGCCGATTTTTTCCAAGTGCAAGCGAGCGACTTCTTCATCAAGCTTCTTGGGCAAGATATAGACGCCTGGTTTATATTGCTCACGATTTTTCCAAAGGTCGAGTTGGGCCAATGTCTGATTGCTAAAACTATTGCTCATCACAAAACTTGGATGGCCTGTAGCGCAGCCGAGATTAACGAGACGTCCTTCTGCGAGAAGGAAAATTTCATTTCCAGCAGGGAAGGTATATTTATCAACCTGTGGCTTAATGTTTGTTTTTTTGATGCCAGGAAAAGCGACGAGATTATCAACTTCGATTTCGTTATCAAAGTGACCAATGTTACAGACGATCGCTTGATCTTTCATCTTCTTCATGTGCTCAAGAGTGATCACTTTAAAATTGCCTGTCGTTGTGACATAGATGTCGCCGCGACCCAAAGTTTCTTCGATCGTGGTGACCTCGTACCCTTCCATGGCTGCTTGCAGCGCATTGATCGGATCAATCTCAGTAACGATGACGCGAGCTCCTTGTCCGCGCAATGATTGAGCGCATCCTTTGCCGACATCACCATAACCACAGACGACGGCAACTTTTCCGGAAATCATAACGTCGATAGCGCGGTTGAGTCCATCGACGAGCGAGTGACGGCAGCCGTAAAGATTATCGAATTTGCTCTTCGTCACCGAATCATTGACGTTGAACGCAGGAATCAAAAGTTTTCCTTGCTCATGAAGTTTGTAGAGACGATGCACGCCGGTCGTTGTCTCTTCAGAAACCCCTTTCCAATCTTTGACCATTTCATGCCAGCGTGTTGGATTTTCTGCATAAACTTTTTTCAAAAGATCTTTGATCACCTGCTCCTCATGATTGCTAGAAGGAGAGTTAACCCAAGTGTTGTCCCCTTTCTCGAGCTCATAACCTTTGTGCAGCAAGAGTGTCACGTCGCCACCATCATCAACGACTAGCTCAGGGCCTTTGCCACCTGGAAAGGAGATGGCCTGATAAGTGCACCACCAATATTCTTCGAGACTCTCCCCTTTCCAAGCAAAGACAGGAGTTCCCGTTGCAGCGATTGCGGCAGCAGCTTGGTCTTGAGTTGAAAAAATATTGCAGCTTGCCCAACGCACACTTGCGCCGAGCTCTTGGAGTGTTTCAATCAGGACGGCAGTCTGGATTGTCATATGCAAGGAGCCTGTGATGCGGACGCCTTGGAGAGGTTTATCTTTCGCATATTTTTTGCGAATGCTCATGAGGCCTGGCATTTCTTGCTCAGCAATCGAAATTTCTTTGCGTCCCCATTCAGCGAGGGAGAGGTCGGCTACTTTAAAATCGTTAGTGGAATTGGACATAGTGGTAAAAATAATGAGTTTAAAAATGATGGATGGGAATAATTACGCAATCTTCGATTTCATCTTTTTCATAATCGAGGATGCTTCTTTTTTCAAAGCATCTACCTTGTCGGTGCGCTCCCAGGTGATGCTATTGAGGTCGTCGATTTTTCCGAAGTGACCATAGTTGGTTGTCTTGGAATAAATCGGACGTTTGAGTTTTAAGGTTTCGATAACGTCAGCTGGTTTAAAGCGGAACGTTGCTTCGATAGATTTTTTAATAACTTCTTCAGGGATAGTTGCTGTTCCAAAAGTATCGATGTGAATGCTGACAGGATCAGCGCAGCCGATAGCATAAGCAAATTGAACTTCGCATTTTTTAGCAAATTGGGCAGCAACAACGTTCTTAGCAACGTAACGTCCCATGTAGGCTGCAGAACGGTCAACCTTGCTCGGATCCTTTCCAGAAAAGGCTCCGCCGCCATGACGTCCCATTCCACCATAGGTATCAACAATAATTTTTCGTCCTGTAAGCCCAGTGTCTCCTTGAGGACCACCAATCACAAAGCGTCCTGTTGGGTTGATGAGGAACTTTGTTTTTGAAGTGAGCATCTTCCCTGGAATGACCTTTTTGATGACTTGATTGATCAAAAATTTTTCGATCTCTTGATTTTTTGCTTCAGCGGTGTGTTGAGTAGAAATGACAACATTGACAACATGTGTTGGAATTCCATCTTCATATTGCACCGAAACTTGAGTCTTCGCATCGGGACGAAGCCATTTTGCTTTGCCAGCTTTGCGCAAGCGCGTCAACTCACGGCCTAGGCGATGCGCATACATGATCGGCGCCGGCATCAGCTCCGGAGTCTCATCACAGGCATAGCCAAACATCAAACCTTGATCCCCTGCTCCCTGCTCGTGAACTGTTTTTCCTTTGCTCTTCCGCACATCAACTCCTTGAGCGATGTCATCGCTTTGTGAAGTGATGATGTTATTAATAAAAATTTTCTCAGCATGAAAAACATCATCGTCATGAACGTAGCCAATCTCAGTAATAACCTCGCGAACAATTTTATTAATGTTAAGGACGCTATCGATGCTTTTTCCTTTGTGCTTAGGAATGCTGATTTCGCCGCCCACAACAACGACGTTGCTTTTCGCATAGACCTCGCAGGCCACACGGCTATTGGGATCAATGGCTAAGCAAGCATCTAAAATAGCGTCAGAAATGGTATCACAAACTTTGTCAGGATGACCTTCGGCAACGGACTCTGAGGAAAAAATAAAGTTTTTAGGCATATGTTGAAGCTGCTGAGCAGTAGTTAAAGTATCGAAATATTGTAGAGTGTAGAGTTATCTGTTTTCAAAAAAATTAAAATAATTTGCACAACATATCAAGATATTTGTATATATAAATGTGTATGTCATCTATTCTTTCATTGATGAGTGTGTTATCAGAACCAACTCGCCTTCGTCTTGTTCTTCTGCTAAGGCAGGAAGAGCTAACAGTTGCAGAACTTCAAGAAATACTAAGCATGGGGCAATCTCGTATTTCATCAAGCCTTGCACAACTCCGTCGCCAAAATCTAGTAACTGATCGTCGTGTGGGAAAAAATAGTTACTATGCGGTTATTTCATCTTGGCTTAAGCCATTGGAAAAAATCCTTGATCAAGCTTCAAAAGAATTGCCAGAGGTTTCCCGAGATGAACAAGCTTTAAAACTAGTCTTAACTAAACGGCGTGATCGTGCTGCAGAGTACTTTGGAAAGTTAGCAGGCAAGTTTGGTCATGCCTATGTTCCTGGACGCTCTTGGGAAGCCTTGGCTCACGGTCTCTTAAAACTTTTACCTCCCTTAGTTATTGCGGATCTTGGTGCTGGTGAAGGAACTTTGTCGCAGCTTCTAGCCCGTTCTGCCGAAAAAGTCATTGCCATCGACAACCTTCCTAAAATGGTTAACTTTGGAAAAAAGATTGCAAAAAAAAATGGCTTCAAAAATTTAGAATATCGACTTGGTGAAATTGAGGATCCTCCGATCATTAAAAACTCAGTCGATATCGCGCTCTTTAGTCAGGCGCTGCACCATGCCGTTAGCCCACAGCGCGCAGTTGATGCTGCTTTTAAAATCCTCAAACCAGGAGGGAAAATTATTATCTTGGATCTTCTGAGTCACACCTACGAACAGGCCAAGGAGCTCTACGCCCATGTCTGGCTTGGCTTCTCGAGTGTCGAGCTGCACACACTTTTAACCAAAGCCGGTTTTAAAAATTTAGAAATTCAGATCGTCTCTCGTGAGTCACAGGCACCTCACTTTCAGACGATCTTGGCAACCGGCGTGAAAGAAAAAAATTAACCACAAAGAACGCAAAGAGACCAATTATTAATTTCTTTGCGTTCTTTGTGGTTAATTAATTATTTGCTTTCCGCTATTAACTGCTGCTCTGCATCAGTCCAATCAGAGACCGGGTCGCCCTCCCATCCGAGCTGCTGGCGACGCTCGCTAATAAAATAAGCGCGGAGGGCTATTTCTTCCTGGGAAGGAGCTACTTTTTTTGGTGCAGCCTTGGAAGAGGCTTTGCTGCTTGACGAGGTTGCCTTAACAGGAGTTGGTTTGATTGAAGTTTTTTTATCCATAAGATTATTTTTTATGAACGAGGAGATGAGGGAATGCAAATTCTTTTTTCAAAAATAATCGATCCAATCTTGACAAAGATCGACAGCTTGCCCTTTAGTTAAGCCTCATTTTTATTCCTATTTAATTTTTATGAAACCAACAAAACAACTCCACGATTTAGGGCAAAGTCTTTGGCTTGATAATATCACTCGCGATATTCTTAATAACGGTACGCTCAAAAAATATATCGAGGAGCTTTCCGTGACGGGGTTGACTTCTAATCCAACAATTTTTAATCACGCTATCAAAAATAGCCCTTCGTATGACGCTGGAATTCGAGATGCGATGAAAAAAGGCCTGACAGGCGAAGAGCTCTTTTTTTCATTAGCACTTGAAGATCTCACGATGGCAGCTGATTTCTTTAAACCAATCCACGAACGAACTCATGGAATCGATGGATGGGTTTCGCTTGAAGTCTCTCCCCTCCTCGCCTACGACACAGCTACAACGACAAAGGTCGCAAAAGAATTACATCAAGCCGCAAATCGCCCTAATCTTTTTATTAAGATTCCAGGTACCAAAGAAGGATTGCCTGCTATTGAAGAATCGATTTTTGCTGGCGTGCCAGTCAACGTGACACTGCTTTTTTCGTGCGAACAATATTTAGCAGCTGCAGAAGCTTATCTTCGCGGTATTGAGCGACGTATTGAAGCTGGATTGTCACCTTATGTGTCATCGGTAGCCTCTGTTTTCATCAGCCGCTGGGATGTAGCAGTGGCTTCTAAAGTTCCAGAAAACTTGGTAAACAAATTGGGTGTTGCTGTTGGAGAAGAATGCTACAAAGCCTACTGTGCTTTGATCAGCTCTCCTCGCTACTTAAAAGTTCTTAACTCGGGAGCGACTGTGCAGCGTCTTCTCCTTGCTAGTACCGGAACCAAAGATCCAAAAGCTCCTGATACGCTCTATGTCTCAGGATTAGCAGCTCCTTTCACCATCAATACAATGCCAGAAAAAACGCTCCTCGCCTTTGGTGATCATGGTCAAGTCACTGGCAGCATGAACGCCGACGGAAGCGTTTGCGATGGTACTCTAGCGGCATTCACAAAAGCAGGAATTAATCTGAAAGAGTTGGCTGCCACTCTTCAAAAAGAAGGCGCTGATTCTTTTGTGGCTTCTTGGAATGAGCTGATGAAGGTCATTGAAGCGAAGACTGCAGTTTAGAAAACTTACTTGCTAAAAAATGATTAAAAAACCAAAAACCAAAAAATCGCCGGTTCTTCGCAAAGCAACTGCAAAGCCAATGGCGATCCGTCCCGTGAAGCATGTGGGATTGAAAATTCTCGTCATCGATGTTGGCGGAACACATGTCAAGATGAGCTGCTCAGGTCATAGTGAAATTAGAAAATTTCCTTCTGGTCCGAGAATGACTCCTAGTTTCATGGCCCAGGAGATTAAAAGACTAACTGCCGATTGGAACTATGATGTCATTTCCATGGGATGCCCGACGCCAGTGAAGAACGGCAAGCCCATTAAAGAACCGGCCAATCTTGGAAATGGATGGGTTGGCTTCAACTATGAGAAGGCCTTTGGCCGGCCTATTAAAATTATTAATGATGCTGCTATGCAGGCTCTAGGAGATTATGAAGGAGGGAGAATCTTGTTTCTTGGTTTTGGAACTGGCCTTGGATCAACTTTGATCGAAGAGGGAGTTATCGTTCCTTTAGAGCTTGCTGAACTTCCCTACAAAAAAGGAAATTTCGAAAAGTATACTGGCAACAAGGCCCTCGAGAAAAAGGGAAAGAAAAAATGGGCGAAAGAAGTTTGCAAAGTTATAGAAATTTTGAGAGCAGCATTGGAACCTGAAGAGGTTGTCCTCGGTGGTGGCAATGCTCGTGAACTTAAAAATGTACCCGAAGGGTGCCGTGTTGCCGAAAATTCTAATGCCTTCATCGGTGGATTCAGGCTTTGGAAGCAGTCAGCAGCTTCGCCGGGTGCGAAGAAAGTTTGAGTGATTAATGTCACCACGTCATTCCAGCGGACGCTGGAATCCAGGCGACCATCTGCACAAAAATCGAAAACTAACCATCAAAAAACTTCAAAAAAATTTTCTAAAACAGAAGCTTTATTTTATAGGACCATCAACTCTATATCGACATCCTCCTGGATTCCTGCGTCCGCAGGAATGACGCCTGAGGGTGAAACGACTTTTTTAATCCTAAACTCCTAAACTTTTTTATGTTCTCAACCGCTTCTCTTGACACCACAAAGCGTCCAGCTTGGAACGCACTTCAAACACATCGCGCTCTCTTCGATCAAAAATCGCTCAAGCAACTTTTTGCCGAGGATCCGCAGCGAGGTGAAAAATTAACAGCTGAGGCCGCTGGAATTTTTCTCGACTACTCCAAAAATCGCATCACCGAAGAGACCCTGTCTTTGCTTTGCCAATTGGCTCAAGAGTCCTGCCTTCGCGATCGTATTGATGCGATGTTTCACGGCGGCAAGATTAATATTTCTGAAAATCGCGCCGTTCTTCATGTCGCTCTTCGCGCTCCTAAGTGCCAAAAAATCATGGTTGATGGCAAGGATGTGGTGCCTGAAGTTCATGCTGTCTTAGAAAGAATGGACGCTTTTAGTAAGAAGGTTCGCAGTGGTGAATGGAAAGGACACACTGGCAAACGCATTAAAAATGTTGTCAACATCGGCATCGGAGGTTCTGATCTTGGGCCAGTGATGGCCTATGAAGCACTTCGACACTACAGCGAACGCTCGATGACGTTTCGTTTTGTTTCTAATGTTGATAGCACCGATTTTGTAGAAGCCACTCGCGATCTTGATCCGGCAGAAACGCTCTTCATTGTTTCTTCTAAAACTTTTGGCACACTCGAGACCTTAACCAATGCTCATAGCGCTCGTGATTGGCTGCTCGCAGGTTTAAGCGGCGATGAAAAAGCAATTGCTAAACATTTTGTAGCCGTTTCTACAAATGCCGAAAAAGTCTCCGCATTTGGAATCGATACACAGAATATGTTTGGATTTTGGGATTGGGTTGGTGGTCGTTACTCCATGGATTCTGCGATTGGACTTTCAACGATGATTGCGATTGGCCCTGATCAGTTCCAAGAAATGCTTGCAGGCTTCCATGAGATGGATGAGCATTTTAGAACAGCTCCTTTTGAAAAAAACCTTCCCGTTCTCATGGGACTTTTGGCTGTTTGGTACAATGATTTTTTTGATGCTCAAACAGTAGCGGTCCTCCCTTACGATCAATATCTGAAGCGCTTCCCAGCCTACTTGCAGCAATTGACCATGGAAAGTAATGGAAAGCATGTCACGCTCGATGGCAAAAAAGTTGATACGCAAACAGGACCAATTTATTGGGGAGAGCCAGGCACGAATGGCCAGCACTCTTTCTATCAACTGATCCATCAAGGAACACGGCTGATCCCGTGTGATTTTATCACGTTTTATAAAACCCTCAATCCACTCGGACGTCATCATGATTTGCTCGTCTCGAATGTCTTTGCCCAAGCAGAGGCTCTTGCTTTTGGAAAAACTCCAGAGCAAGTTCGCGCAGAAGGAACAGCGGAGAAACTCATCCCCCACCGCGTCTTTGAAGGAAATCGTCCTTCTAATGTCATCTTGGCCGATGTATTAAGTCCAAAGATGCTTGGAAAACTCGTGGCTCTCTACGAGCATTCTGTCTTCACGCAAGGAACGATTTGGCACATTGATTCGTTTGACCAATGGGGCGTCGAGCTAGGAAAAGTCTTGGCACAAGCCATTATTCCTGAATTGGAGAACCCAACACAGCCAGAGCTTAAGCATGATAGCTCGACGAATCATTTAATTTCGCTTTATCGGAAAAATAAGAGTTAGCTTCATGAATATAAAAATTGCCCCATCCATTCTTGCTGCTGACTTTGCTCGGCTAGGTGATGAAGTGCGCGCTGTTGCAGAAGCAGGTGCTGATCGTATTCACATCGATGTAATGGATGGACATTTTGTTCCTAACATTTCGATGGGAGAACCGGTCATTCGGTCGCTCCGCCCAGTTACAAAGCTCCCATTGGAAGTGCATCTGATGATCACTAATCCCGATGCCATCATGGACGAGTTTGCCGCAGCAGGCGCAGACACCTTCATTGTCCATTACGAGGGGAACAATAATTTGCATCGCACGATTCAAAAAGCAAAGCAGCTCAAAACAAAGATTGGTGTTGCTATTAATCCAGCTACCCCAGCCTGTGTCTTGGATGCTATCCTTCCTGAAATCGATTTGGTCTTAGTCATGACCGTTAATCCTGGATATGGAAATCAACATTTTCTTTCTTTTACGTTAGATAAAATTAAAAAAGTCAGCCAAATGATCACTGATAAAAAGCTCAATTGCGAAATTGAAGTCGATGGCGGTATCATTCCAGAAACAGCTACACAGGCCGCTCAAGCGGGCGCGACAGTTTTTGTTGCAGGCACTTCTGTTTTTAAATCGCCGCTTGGTATTCCTGCAGCCGTACAAGCGCTACTTCTTTCATCACATTAATTCAAATCTCAACCTTAAATTCAAATCTCAACCTTAACTTCTTATGAGTACAAAAAAATCAATGCAACTTGGAATGGTCGGTCTCGGACGCATGGGCGCAGGTATGGTTCGTCGCTTGATGCGTGATGGCCATCAATGCGTCGTTTTTGATTCTTTTGAAAAGATGATTGACCCTCTTGTAAAAGACGGAGCAACGGGTGCGACCTCGCTGAGCGATATGGTTTCTAAATTAGCTGCTCCACGTGCTATCTGGTTGATGGTTCCAGCTGCTGTTGTTGATGAGACAATCCAAGCGGTACTCCCTCACTTGAGCAAAGATGATATCATTATTGATGGCGGCAATTCTTATTACGTGGATGATATTCGCCGTGCCAAGGAAATAGCCGCGAAAGGCATTCATTACGTTGATGTTGGAACTAGCGGTGGTGTCTGGGGCTTAGAGCGTGGTTACTGCATGATGATTGGCGGTGAGAAAAATATCGTTCAACATCTCGATCCTATTTTTGCGAGCTTGGCTCCTGGCATCGGTACTATTTCACGCACCGAAGGCCGCCCTGCTAACAAAGGAACAGCTGAAGAAGGTTACCTTCACTGCGGTCCTAATGGAGCCGGACATTTTGTAAAGATGGTTCATAACGGAATCGAATACGGCATCATGGCTGCCTATGCCGAGGGATTGAGCATTATCAAAAATGCTGATATCGGAAAACAGAAACATGACATTGATGCAGAGACAACACCTCTTCGTGATCCTGATCATTATCAATATGATATGGACCTTCCAGAAATTGCTGAAGTCTGGCGTCGTGGAAGCGTTATTTCTTCCTGGCTTCTCGACCTCACTGCTAATGCCTTTGCAGCAGATCCTCATCTAGAAAAATTTGAAGGACGTGTCTCTGACTCTGGCGAAGGCCGTTGGACGATTAAAGCTGCGATTGACGAAGGAATTCCTGCTCCCGTTCTCTCTGCCTCACTCTACAACCGCTTCAGTTCTCGCGGAGAGGCTGAGTTCCAAAATAAAATTCTTTCTGCGATGCGTTTTGGTTTCGGTGGGCATCTTGAGAAGAAAGGAAACTAGCCCTATTCTCGGCTACACTACCGTCATTCCAGCAGACGTTGGAATGACGTCTAGGGTGTAGCGATTGTTAATTCTGAACATCCACCATCATACCTTTAGCCCTCAGCCTTATTTATGAAAAACCAACCTTCTGACGCCTTTGTTTTTTTTGGAGCAACCGGTGATTTAGCTTATAAAAAGATCTTCCCTTCTTTGCAGGCGATGATCAAACGCGGCAACCTCAACGTTCCCGTGATTGGAGTTGCTAAAGCCGGATGGAATTTAGAACAGCTTAAAGCTCGTGCTAAAGATAGTCTTGAAAAACATAGCACCTTAGATCCGCAGGCGTGGGAAAAACTGAGCAGTCTCCTGCGTTACGTTGATGGTGACTATAATGATGATTCCACTTACGCAGCGTTGCGCAAAGAACTCGGGAGCGCTGTTCGGCCAGCTCACTATTTGGCAATCCCACCTCTCCTGTTTGGACTTGTTATCGAGAAGTTAGCTAGCTCTGGATGTGCTCCCGAAACAGCTCGCGTGGTTGTTGAAAAGCCCTTTGGAACAGACTTAGAATCAGCAAAAAAACTGAACGTCATTTTGCTAAAAGCTTTTGAGGAAGATCGTGTTTTTCGTATTGATCACTATCTTGGAAAACCGGTGGTGCACAACATGCTCTTCTTTCGTTTTTCGAATATCATCCCTGAATCATTTTGGAATCGCGAATATATCGAGAGTATTCAGATAACGATGGCTGAAGATTTTGGAGTTCAAGGACGAGGCAGCTTCTATGATAAGACAGGAACGGTTCGCGACGTCATGGAAAATCACCTCTTTCAACTATTGACCAATATTCTGATGGAACCTCCTGCTCGACTCGATAGCGAATCGATTCGTGATGAGAAGGTGAAAGTTTTAAAGTCGATGCCTGAACTTTCTGCAAAGAATATCGTGCGAGGCCAATTCAAAGGATATCTTCAAGAACCTGGTGTAGCTCCTGACTCCACCACGGAAACATTTGCGGTGATCAAGTTGGAAGTTGATTCATGGCGCTGGAAAGGTGTTCCTATTTATCTTCGAGCTGGAAAAAATCTTCCTGTGGAGTGCACCGAAATCCTTATCCGTTTGAAACCTGCTCCGAGCATGTATACCGGTTTTGAAATGCGTCAGAACTGCCTCCGTCTTAGAATTAGTCCTCAAGTCACTATTGCGATGGGCATGAATGTTATTAATCCTGCGAATGAAAAAGAGAGCAATCCTGTTGAACTGATTGCTAGTCATCAACCAAGCGCTGAGGAAATGACGCCTTATGAACGCGTTCTTAGTGATGCCCTCAAAGGAGATCAAACCCTCTTTGCTCGCGAAGACTATGTTGAAGAGGCTTGGCGTATCGTTGATCCGATGATCAAAGCCAATACTCCGGTTTATCAATACGATGTTCACTCATGGGGTCCTGCTGAAGTTGATAAATTCATCCTTCCACAAGGTGGATGGCATAATCCTGTTGCTGCTTAGCAGCCATAAGAGAATTTCTTCCTGCTTGGACTACGATGGTAGTTACGATTATTTTAAACTAATATGGATATCAAAATTACTAACGACGCCGAAACTGTTGCCAAGATGGCAGCAACTTTCATTGCTAACGAGGCTCGTGCCGCCATTCGCGAACGTGGGCGCTTTGTCATGGCTGTTAGCGGAGGAAAGACTCCCTGGATCATGCTGCGTCATCTCGCTGATGAAAAAGTAGAATGGGATAACGTTCATCTTTTTCAAGTGGATGAACGAGTCGCTCCTGCTGGCAGTGCTGATAGAAACTGGACGCATCTTCAAGAGAGTTTGTTGAGTAAAACAGAAACTAAATCGGTTCATCTCTATCCGATGCCTGTGGAATCGTCGGCTCTTGAGTCTGGAGCTTCTTCCTATGCTACGCTTCTTAACGATCTCACGGGGACTCCACCCGTTTTTGATTTAGTTCATCTCGGCCTTGGGCCTGATGGGCATACTGCCTCCCTCACTCCAGGAGATCCTGTTTTAAAAGTCATTGATCGTGATGTCGCGCTCACAGGTCTTTATCAAGGCCATCAACGCATGACCCTCACCTACCCAGTCATCAATCGGAGCCGTAAAATTCTTTGGGTCGTGACTGGAAAAGAAAAACAAACGGCATTACAACAACTCCTTAACAAAGAGAAATCGATTCCAGGTGGAAGCATTGTTCAAGCACATGCAACCATTCTCGCTGATGCTGATGCAGCTGCAGCTTTAGCAGAAAAAAAATTTCCTCTTAAAGTTGGTATCGCTGCTGATCATGGCGGATTTGAATTGAAAGCAGATCTGATTAAACGTCTCCTCTTTTCTGGCTATGAGGTGACTGATTTTGGAGCAAACGAACTTTGCTCTACGGACGATTATCCTGACTATGGAATTCCTTTAGGCGAGGCTGTTGTTTCAGGAAAAGTAGATCGAGGCATTGCGATTTGTGGCAGTGGTGTTGGGATTAATGTTTGTATGAACAAAGTTCGAGGTATTAGAGCAGCCCTTATCAATGATCACTTTTCAGCACGACAAGGTGTCGAAGATGATCATATTAATGTGATTTGCCTTGGAGGTCGCACCATTGGCCACGAAGTTGCTTGGGATTTAGTCCAAACTTTTCTGACTAGCTCCTACAGCGAGGAAAAACGGCACTTGCGGCGGATTGGAAAAGTGGCTGCTTTGGAGAAGTAGAAATAGCTACAAAAGAATGTAAAAAAAGAGATTGGCCACAAAGAGCACAAAGAAATCAAAGAAGTTTTGAAAGAAAACAAAATTCACTTTTTAAGAGTTTTTCCCTTTCCTGATGCTTCAGCATCAGGAAAAAGCATACAAAAACAAGAAGATAGTTTCCTTTTTTAAGAAATAACATCTGTTAGTTTTTCTTTGATTTCTTTGTGCTCTTTGTGGCCAATTTTTTCTTCTTTAAAAACCTATGGCTTCACCAACTCTCCAAGCACAACCTGGAAAAAGTTATCCTCTCGGGTCAACGATGCACTTTCCATTAGGAGCAACTCCTCATGCAGATGGGGTCAACTTCAGTATTTTTTCGAAACATAGTACGAGTGCAGAACTCCTGCTGTTTAATGATATCAAAGACACTCAGCCATCAAGGGTCATCAAACTCGATCCTTGTAAAAATAAATCGTATCACTACTGGCATGCCTTTGTTCCGGGCCTTCGAGAAGGACAAATTTATGGATGGCGCATGGATGGTCCTTTTAATCCCAGTTGTGGCTTTCGCTATGACCATACTAAAGTTTTACTTGATCCCTATGGAAAGTGCATTGCCTACCCGCCTAGTCGAACCCGCATATCAGCTGCTTCCGTCGGTGACAATGTTGATAAAGCACTGAAAAATATTGTCATCCATTCCGGAAAATATGATTGGGAAGATGATGCCCCTCCTCGGCATCCTTTTTCAAAGACAGTGATCTATGAAATGAACATTGGGGCTTTTACGGCTCATCCCAACTCAGGGGTCTCTCCAGAAAAACGTGGAACCTATGCTGGGGTTATCGAAAAAATTCCTTACCTCCAAGATCTTGGGATTACTGCGGTTGAGTTGTTGCCTGTTTTTGCTTTTGATCCAGAAGCTGCGCCTGCTGGTTTGAAAAATGGATGGGGCTATCAACCTCTCGCCTTTTTTGCGCCGCATCCACAATATTCTTCGCGCCAAGAGCCGATGGCTGTTCTCGATGAGTTTCGCGACATGGTTAAGGCACTCCATCGCGCTGGCATTGAAGTGATCCTGGATGTTGTCTTTAATCACACTGCTGAAGGAGGTGTGAACGGTCCTACCATCTCCTTCCGCGGGTTATCCAATGAAACTTATTATATTTTAGGAAAAGATAAATCGACCTACGGCGATTTCACGGGCTGTGGAAATACACTTAATGCGAATGAATCAATCGTGCGGCGCCTTATTCTCGATGCTCTTTCTTATTGGGTTGAAGAGATGCATGTTGATGGATTTCGTTTTGATCTAGCCTCGATTCTCTCACGTGATGAAGATGGAACTCCAATGGCCAATCCTCCAATTTTATGGGATATTGAGTCCGATCCTGTTTTATCAACGATTAAACTCATCGCCGAAGCATGGGATGCTGGCGGTCTTTATCAAGTGGGAACTTTTCCTGGCGATGCCTGGCATGAATGGAACGGTCGCTTTCGCGATGATGTTCGTTCTTTTGTTAAAGGAAATGAAAATAGTATTCGAAGCCTTACTCACCGAATGATAGGCAGTCCTGATATCTATCTGAATGAGGAAAGAGAGCCTGAGCAGAGCATCAATTTTATCACCTGCCATGATGGATTCACCCTCAATGATCTCGTTTCTTATAACGAAAAACATAATGAGGCTAATGGTGAAAAGAATCGTGATGGAAGCGATAACAATCTTAGTTGGAATTGTGGCGTTGAAGGCCCCACCGATGATCCTGCTGTTGAGAAGTTGAGGAATCAACAAATCAAAAATTTCTTAACGATCCTCTTTTTTTCTGTGGGCGTTCCGATGATTCTCTCGGGAGACGAAGTGCGTCGTACCCAATTAGGTAATAACAATGGTTATTGCGATCTTGGCGAGTCAACATGGTTTGATTGGTCCCTCTTGGAAAAAAATCCCGACATTTATCGTTTTTCAAAACATCTGATCAAACTTCGCGCTGATAAAAAGTTTTTATGTGAAAACTACAAAGAAACATTACAAGATTTCCTTAAAGAAAAAGCGATAGAATGGCATGGAGTCACCTTAGGAAATCCTGACTTAGAAGCAAACTCTCACACCATTGCGGCTACGATTCGCCATTTTAATGATCAAATGATGCTGCATATCATGATCAATGGTTACTGGGAAGATTTGACCTTTGAAATTCCAACCTTCAACGATGACAATAAAGCGTGGCATCGCTCTATCGATACTTCCCTAGAATCACCTCATGATATTCTCCCTTGGCACGAAGCTCCAAAAATTACAGCAAACAACTATGAGGTCAAAGCGCGTTCTATTGTTGTGCTGGTTTCTTCATCGAGTGCAGCTTAGAGCAAAGGGCGCTTTTTAGCCTGCTTTTGGTTCTCCTTTAGGACCAAACTTAAGGAATTTTCACTCTTTTTACAGAGAGGGCTACTGAGGGATCTTTGATAAAAGATGCGCTAACATTAATAGCAACACCCTTATTATTTGTTTGATATATTTAAATTTAAGTAAAAATAGAAATAATATTTCAGGCACTATGCTCATAGCACCAACCTCAACAAACGACGATATAGGGCATCCTAGAGGGTTTTTGAGTTTTGAAAGAGTAGTTTTCCCAGCAAGTCACACGTCCGATCCATCGAGCCTTGATGTTCAATTAAAGCTTGAAGGCCTCGCTCCACGCTGGCTGCTGCTTCTTGGGGATTAAGCAAAAAGCGTTCTGCTATTTGAATGATTTCTTCTTCGTTGCGAACTTCAGTCACTCCTTGAACCTCACGCAGTTCAGAAATCAACGGTTCAAAATTTTCCATCGACGGTCCCAGTAAAATAGGACGTCTTAATACCAAAGGTTCTACCGGGTTGTGTCCCCCGTGGGCAGTTCCAACGCGGAGGCTTTTTCCTACAAAGACGAAAGTTGCCGTCAGGTACCAGGCATTGAGCTCGCCGGTGGTGTCCAAAATCAGAACTTCAGCACGATGAGGTGATTTTTCTGAACGAAGAGCGACAGAAATATTTTGTTTTGTAAAAAACGAGACGAGTTCTTGCCGACGTTCTACATAACGTGGCGCAATGATCAGCCTCAGATCAGGAAATTTTTTCCGCAACTCAAGCCACGCCTTTAGCAAAATTTCTTCTTCTTCGAGGTTATCCGTGCTACCTGCCAAAAAAATAGAATCTGTTTTTTTCCAACCAAGATTTCCAAAGACCTCATCAACATCTTTGGGTACCTCAACTAAAGGAACTCCCTGCTGATCATACTTCATGTTTCCTGTAATGCTTAGCCGTGATGGATCAACGCCTAACGAAAGCCAACGTTCTTGATCCTTAGCTGAGGGAAGAGTGATCAAATCAAGCTGATTAAAAAATGGTTTGATAATCCAACGAAAAAATCGCATACGTGCCTCCGAGCGAGGTGAAAGGCGTGCAGTGACGATGGCTGTTGGGATTTTCTTTTTCTTCCCATAAAAAAGTCGCTGTGGCCAAACATCCCCCTCCACCATGATGAGTGCCGCTGGCTGAAAGCGATCAATCAGTTTGTTGGTGATCAAGAAAAAATCAACCGGATTGGTAATAGGCTCTAACCAATCAGAGGTGTGCTTATTGGCAATGGCTAATGCTGTTGTTGTGGTGGTAGAAAGCAGAAAACGGGCTTCAGGATGTTTTTCTTTCCAACGGCGAATAAATTTGAGAGCGATTAAAATTTCTCCAACACTCACCGCATGCACCCAGATCCTACCTGTTCCAATGCGCGCGCTGGTCTTGGCATCAAAGACGCCTAATCGTTGAAGAAACTGCTTATCATACCCTCCCCGTTTGAACATCCGCGGCAAATAACTTGGAAGAATGACAACAAACGCAATCGGAAAAAAAAGATTGTAAAAAAGTTGAAAAATTTTCATGAGAGATTTTTCCTCCGCATGATGACAATCCGCGTCACACCATAAGTGCGATCGATAATTTTTTCTAGATGTTGTAACTCTGGCAACAATTGTTGCTTTTCACATTCTAAGATCAAAAGTCCATCCTCAGCTATCGCGTTCAAAAGTTCTGAAGTCGATAACAACTTAGCGATCCAGTCTGAATCAGCATTAGAAGCATAAGGTGGATCGGCAAAAATCAGATCAAAACAGGCTTGTTGATATTTCAAAAAAGAAATTGCATCAACTTGTTTGATCTCTCCACGTAGTTTGGTGAGCTCTAAATTTTGACGAATGACCTCCGTCGATTTTTTATCTTGATCGACAAAAGCAACAGAATCAGCGCCGCGGCTCAGCGCTTCAATCCCCATCGCTCCCGTTCCTGCAAAAAGATCGAGCACACGAGCATTGGGCACACGGTCGCCAAGCATTGAAAAAATCGCCGCTCGCACACGATCCATCGTGGGACGTGTGATCGAAGCTGGAGTCTTGAGCGTTCGTCCTTTGGCTGTACCTGCAATAATGCGCATGTTAAAACTTAAAAATCTGTTGGATGAGCCCTTGCACATTATTGTTAATGGCAGGAAGCGCCACATGCTCAAGCAAGGTGCTGTGAGGATGATCAAGAGAACCAGTGATTTCAAATGGAAGCGCAACAAAACCAGCTTCACCCGAAGGAACAAGCATGGCGACCGGAAGTAACCCTTGAAGGCGTGATTGCAATTTTGCATTCACTAACAAGAGAGCACTCAAATGAAGTGTTCCCTCATAAGAAATTATTCCATGACCACGAATGATTAAATTATTAGAATGCAACTTGAGTGACTTGACCACCAATTGATGAGGCGTCACGGCATAGGTGGCTACAGCCTCATCAAATTTGAGAAGCTGCAGTTCTTGGATGCCAAGGAGCTGACCTATTTGAGCCAGAGGGCCGCCTGGTTTGAACTGCATGCCGATAACTTCTAGCATTCCTTCACCCTCTTTTTTTTCAAGATTCTCCAAAACACCCTTCATAAAAAAAGTTCCTTGAACCTTCCCTTCGATGGATTGAACGCCTTTCATCAATTCTTTAAGCGAGATCCCTGCGAAATGAATATTGAGTTGGTAGGGAGAGAGGCCGTTCCCTTCTTGTAATAAAAAGGATCCCGTCAGCTTTCCATCGGCGACTTGACTAGAAAAAGGATCAATCAAGAAACTATCAGCTCTTTTCTTGAGGTGTGCTTTTAAATGTTCTAAAGAAAAACTGTTGTTCAAGGTCACTTTTCTAGCGCGCAAGATGCCGCCCCACTTCTCAATATTATTTAAAGATCTCCCCCAATATTTAGACAGTAACAACCTCCATGTTGGCATAAAATCGAGTACTGAAACCTCAACAGAACGATGAGAAGCATCCGTTATCGTAACGTGAGAAAGATGAAATCCTGTAAAAGGATTGAAGGAGAGTCTCCCCATCGTGATCGGCACGCCCACTATTTTTTGAGCTGTTTGATGAAACTGCTCTTGCACCGTCGCAGATTGAATGATGAGATTGATCGATAGTGTGACTCCCGCAAGAGCAACAATAACGATTGCTAAGATAAGTAGGATTTTTTTTGGAATAGGCACAAAAAAAACTCTACCTTGACTCTTTTTAAAAGTGAATCGTTTTTAAAATGAAGAGATTATTTTCTTGGGAATCCGAAGCAACTGTAGAACAAAGTAATGACTAATGAGTAATGAGCATTTTTTAGATCGAACGATAATCAGTTTTCAGAAATTCTTATTTGCTAGGTTTTATTTTTTAAAAACAAACTTAAAGTAGCATTTTGTCGTTTGCGCCAGCTACTCATTACCCATTACTCATCACTGCTGTCCAAAACGATTGTTTAATTTGAAATAAGAATACTTTTTATTGCTGCTAACAGAGTTGAAATGTTGAACAGACCTCGTATTGCGGTCTCTTCAACGTTTCAACCAAAGTAGGTCTACAAAGCAAATTGAGTCCTCTTATTTCTGTTATTGATTTCTATTTTGGACAAGAGTGATTACTCTTCACCCTTTACTTCTTCCACCATGGACTCTCCTTTTGTCATTCTCAATCCAGCTGCGCGAAGTGGTCGTGCTGGGAATTTTGTAGAGGTGCTGCAGGAGCTTCCTGGTAATCCCGTTGTCAGGTTTACCACGCGGCCAAGAGAGGCTGAGGAATTAGCTCGAGAGGCTATTGCCCAAGGATACAAAAAAATTGTTGCTGCTGGTGGCGATGGTTTGATCAATGAGGTCGTGAATGGGATTGTTTCGAGCTCTCCTGCCGATCAGGCCGTTACACTTGGGGTTTTGCCTCTCGGCACGATGAATGTTTTTGCTTCCGAATTAAAACTCCCACTCGATTCTCTTGAAGCAGCTTGGGAAGTAATTTTGGAAAATCGTTCTCGCCATGTGGACCTTGCCTGTGCCACTTACCTTGAAACGCAGCAACAACGCTTCTTTGTTCAGCTAGCAGGTATCGGCTTAGATGCAGAGGTTCTTGAGGAAACAAGTAGCGCATTTAAAATGGCTTTTGGACCAGTGAGCTATTTCTTTTCTTTCTTAAAAGTGCTTTTAAAAAAACAACCGACTCTTTTGTTGCGTTGTGAGGAGAATGGTGAGAAGAAAGGGACTTCAATTCTCCTAGGAAATGGAAAATTTTACGGAGGAGCTTTTCCTTTTTTTCCAGAGGCTGCTCTCGATGATGGGCATCTCCATGTTTTACTTTTTAAGCACCACCACTTTTGGGAATTACTCGGCAACCTTCCTGCCCTACTCGTAGGCCAGCCAAGATCTCTTCGCACGGTCCAATACTTCAAAACTAAAGAACTTGCCATCATTTCTCAAGACCCTCGTTTTCAAATCCCCTTTGAATTAGATGGAGAAATGGTTTCTCACTTACCGATCAAGTTTAGCATTGAAAAGCAAAGATTGCCGGTTTTAGTTTCTGAAGTCTAAATAGATTTTGACTCATAAAATTGTTGCATTATAATTTCTTGTCCCCTCCACCCCAAACATGGCATGAAGTCTTTTTCGATTACCTTAATCACTTTTATTTTAACCCTTCATGGCCTTGTTGCGTGGCCTATTGAAGAAAAAGAGCCATCCTCTGAAGAAAAATATTCCTCTGGTGCGGCAGATAGTCAAAGACAAAGAGAGATTACAGAGCCAGGGCCCAAGGAAGCCAATCCTGATGGTAATCCCCGAGGCGACAGCATCGCTTCTATAAAAGAAGGTGGACATGAAAATCCTTCTGAAGGAAATCAATCCTTACGACCTTTTATGGCTGTTACTGATCTTTTTTCAAAAGAGAACTTCCTCATAACAAGCGCAGCAAGACAACATGATGCACTTCTTGATAAGATCAGAAACATCGATGGAGCGTTAGAAGCATCTTTACACGGATTTATTAGTACCCATCGTGCTTCCTGTTATGATGGAAAGCCCCCACTCATTGATGTTGAGGCCACCCTTGAAAAATGGTTTCCTCTTGAATCAACATGGTTTGGCTTATCTTCTAAACCTACTGAAAGTGCACTCAGGACATTTTGCAAGCAGGCTCTTCAATTAGAAAATAAATTAGAAGAGAGAGATCTTGAATTAGCAAAGCAACTAAACAAAGAGAAAACGCGCTTTTGTGAAAATTTATTAAACAAGCTCAAGGGTCCAGAACTATTTAAATTAATAGCAGGCTTTTTAACAAAAAAAACTACTATTACCTCTGAAGTCGAAAGCAGTCCTTCTTCGAGTTACCAAGATTTGGAAGAAAAGGGAAAAAAAGTTATCCTTGAATTACAAGAGGCTGCTGAATCTTATCGTACGCAGTATCTCCAATTTGTGGATCAACCACCTACGGTGACAAAGCAAGGCTTCAATCCTTATCTTGATAAGTTCAGGGCCATAGATGCCGTTAACAATACCTTGGAGCATCTTGAACAAAATGCCAGAATCCTTGATGGGGTGATTGGAAAATTATCTTTTTTACCTCAAGGAGAGCGAGCTCAGTTTGATGATCTTTTAAAAGCAAATCGTGATTATGCCAAAAGCCTTCTTGATCAAAAGAAATATGAAATAGGCACTCCGGAATTTTTCCAAAAGCAAAGAGAAGCAAAAATGGCAAGATTGGATGCTCTGCGACAAAGCGCTCGTCTTTTTCCTCGAATGCTTCGCCATCAAGCTCAACAAGTTACAGATCCTAAGAAGCAAGCTGTTTTGGAGCAAGCCGCACGTTTTACTATGAATGTTGCTAGTAACTTTTCTCCTTTCCCCCGCATAAATCTTCAACACTCTGTTTTAAATTTTTTATCCCAGATCGAATTGACTAATGACAGAAGAGATCCTCTAGAAAATCAATGTCGTGCTGCCCTGATCAGGGTAAAACAGGGTGTAGAAAGCAAACCTGCTATTATAATAGAGACACCTTTTAAAGAAGAATGGGATTTTCCTGATGACGTTTCTTTTGACTTTTATAGACCTCAGCTCAACACCCACAAACTTCTTAGCTTATCATCCACTTATTATGAGGAAGCTCTTAGCAAGTTTTCGAAATCAACTCCTGAGCAAGAAGGATATTTATTAGAAAGCAATCAAGCCTTAAATAACGATCCTCTATATTATCCTACGAAAGCTTATTTTTTGAAAACAATAGCGGAGAGCTACAGGAGGATATTCCCGGATGGATGCATAAGGGGCCAGGTCCTAAATTATTATGGACATTTTTTTTATCAGACTGCTTGTACAGCTAAAGAAGCTCTTCTAGTTATCGACAGCATTAAAGCTGCTGAGCAAGCGGGAAATCAAGAACTAGCAAGTCAGTATAAGCATGCCTGTCATCTTCTTTATGAAGCAGCGGAAGATTTTTCAGAACCGCAAAGAGTGCATAGTGACGGACTATCTTTTCTTAAGGACGCACATACTATTCTTGATCAAGCAGACCAACAAGCCCAAGCAGCAGGCATTCAAGTTCCATCAAGAAACCTGGAAGATATTGTTGATGATCTGTCATGACTCTCATTGTCGTGACTGAGTAAAAAAATGTTTTCCCTTCAGAGAAAAACAAAGTAGAGTTTAACTCAATGTCATCACTAGAAGAAGAGGTTTCTGATAACGATCTCGTCGCCAAAACAAAAAAAGGCGACTCTTCTGCTTTTGATGATTTGATTCGAAAGTATCATGGCCGACTTTATGGCTTAATTTATCACATGACTTCTAATCATGAAGATACGAATGATTTGCTCCAAGATGTCTTTTCAAAAACCTTCCAGGTCATTGCCACCTTCAAGGGAGAGTCCAGTTTTTATACTTGGATCCATCGTATTGCAGTCAACATGACTCTTAATTTTCTTAAAAAAAGAAATCGACGACAACATTCAAGCCTTGATAATACCGAAGAGCACTTGGAAAACGATCCTGATTTTCTTGCTGAGGCCAACAAAAAAGACCCTCGGCATTTAATCAACATGCAGGAGTTTCAAAAAAAGTTGACGGTAGCAATGGATCAGCTTTCAGGCCAGCATCGTGCTGTTGTGACTCTTTTTGATATTCAAGGAATTTCTCAATCTGAAATTGCTAAGATTCTTAAAACGACAGAAGGAACAGTTCGGTCGCGACTTTTTTATGCCCACCAGCAGTTGAAAACCTCTCTGCAAGAATTTAATGTAAAATAAAACCAAGCAACACTACTATTTTGTCAACATTATGGATGACCAAGCACTTCAAAATTTAATACGAGCTGCTAGCCCCTGCGAGTTACCTTCAGCAGATGCTGTGGAGCGTTTCATCGATGAATTTCATCGACGACAATCTCTTATCGCGATGCAACCCTCTTTTTTTGAAAAAATGGAAGATCAATTGGCAACCTTTTTTTCTCATTTTCGCCTTCCAGTAGTAGCCTATGCCAGTGTCACAGCCATTGCTGTTTTTCTGAGCGTCTTAATCTTGCGCTCTCCTAGGTTAAATAATCAGCGAGGAATGAATGCCTCGCCTCTTTTTTCGGAACATTTAGAAACGCCTTTAAATTATTCTTCTTTCTTGGAGGAACGGATTGAACCAGTCACGTTTGACCTGAAGAAAAAAATAGATACCACGAATGATGTGGTTTCTCCCCTCTCCTTTATCTTAAAACGCAAATCTTCCGCTTCGGTGAAAGACTTTTAACTGTTTAGGAGATTCTGTAAAAAAAGAAAATGGAATTTGATTTCGAAGAAAGTTTACTAGTTTACAGGTTTATAAATAAAAGAAGAAAATTTAAACCTATAAATCTATAAACATTTTTTCTTCTCGTCATTTCAAGACCTAATTCCATTGCTGTCCAGAATAAGAAATTAAATTTGAAAATAGAAACCCAACAACTATCCAGAAAGTCCTGCTCCAGGTTGAAAAGTTGAGGGGTTGAAAGGACTTCTTTTGTAAAACGAGAGTCACATGACTTTGAGCCTCCTTTCAACCTCTCAACCCTTCACCAGCTGCGAAGCAGCGCTCAACCAAGACTATTCCTAGCTGCTATCGGATTTCATCAAAAGAGAAATCAATCTTTTTAAATTTATTTTGGACAAGAGTGACCTAATTCTTATTAAATGCGCGGCACAATTGCTAAAATTGTATATGAAAAAAAACCTGCTTCTTCCACTATTGGTCTTGAGCTTGCTCTTCAGCGCTTGTTCTTCTAACAAAAAAGTTCTGAAAATTGGAATCAATGCCGAATTAACCGGAGAAGTTCCCGCTGTAGGAGCCTCGTGTGTCAATGCTGCAAAACTTTTTGTAGAGCACATCAATCAGCAAGGAGGCCTCGATGTTGGTGGTGTAAAGATGCCCATTTCACTCATTGTTGGCGACAATGGAGCTAAGCCTGACCAAGCGGCAGCGGTGGCTCAACGCCTGATCTCTCAGCAAAATATCCTGGCGATGGTAGGGCCGAACATTAGCTCCTGTGCTATTCCAGCGGCAGAGATTGCAGAGAGTCTCAATTGCCTCATGTTTTCTCCTTGGTCGACTAATCCCAACACCACGCTGAATTCTAAAACAGGAACATTTAAGAAAAATATCTTCCGTGGTTGTTTTACCGATGCTGTTGAAATTCCCGCGCTCGCTCAATTTGCAACTCGCCAGCTTCATCTTAAAAAAGCTGCCATGCTCTATGACACCTCCAGCGAATATCCCACTAGCGCTGCTCGCTATTTTAAAAATGCCTTCACTGCAGATGGAGGAAAAATTGTTGCTTCAGAAACATACAGCACAGGTGATCGAGATTTCAGTGCTCAATTAACAAAAATAAAAGCGACCAACCCTGACGTTCTCTTTTTGCCAGCTTATTACAATGATGCTCCCCTCATTGCTGAACAGGCACGACGCCTAGGCATCACTGCTATTTTTCTAGGAGGAAATTCTTGGAGCACGCCTGAAATGTTGAAGCTTGATTCAGGGCATCGTCTCAATGGCTCCTTCCTTTCTAACCATTTTTCGACTCAATCAGATGCACCTCAAGTAAAGAATTTCATTACAGAATATCAGGCCAAATTTGGTCAACTGCCAGATGACATTGCAGCATTAACATATGACACGATGGGCATTTTATCAGAAGCCATCATCAAAGCAGGAAAATCTGATCGGACTGCGATCCGTGATGCGATGGCTCAAGTCGAGCATTTCTCAGGAATCACAGGAAACTTTATTTACGAACCAGGAAGTCATGATCCGAAGAAAAGCATCGTGATCCTCACTGTTAAGGATGGAGCGTTTGGGTATGTGACGACGGTGGAACCATAGTCCAAAAAAAATAATTTTTTTGGACAGCCTTTCAGGTTACAGGCTGCAGGCAAAAAATTGCTGCTAAATTTTGAAACTGCATTACTTTTCTGCATCTCAAAATTTCCCATGCACAAATTTTTTTCTCTCCTATTTTCGATTTTTTTTATTAGCGGGCATGCGCTTTTAGCGGAGACCACCCAACAAGACTCAGTCACATTTAGTTATCGTGGATTTCAGGCCAATGAAGCTCAAGTACTGAATGTTCCCTACTTGCCGCAAGCAAACAGTTCCATAAAACGAGAGATCGATCTTCTTTATAATCTTGGATTGTCTCCAGAAGTTCTAACATTTTTTCAAAGTATTTCTATCAAGGTCATCAATCATACTCCTGCTGCTGGTGCTGCTACAGGCATCGAAGGATTATACCAGCAGGGAGAGGGAAATGGTATCATCCTGAACATAGCTATAAATAACGGCAACCTTAATGCGACAGCATTACTGCATGAATTGCTGCACGCTTTTCATGATCAGCGTTTGCCAGATGGTTTTAATAATCAAACGATCAAAAACTATTATCAAGATGCTGTTAATCGGCGTTGTTATAATTGGGTGTTAGATGATTATTTCGGTTATCCTACTCTGGATCACTACTGTTTAAGGAATCAAAGGGAATTTTTTGCTGTCACTGCCACCACCTATCTTTTTGGTCAAGATCTCAATCGCGAGCCTCACTTGCTTCAAGATATTCAAGAAAAACAACCTGAATATTACTTGTTCCTTCAACAACTTTTTGGTTCTAATGCTGGCTCTTATTATGATTCTTCCATACAAGGAAGTGAGGAGAGATATTGGTTAGAGTTCGAAGATGATCTTTAGTTGCAGATGAATAGAGGCTATAGCCTACAGCCTTTTTTGCCTTCCATCCTTGTGAATTTTTCCTGCAACCTGTAACCTGCAAAGCTGCAACCTGCTTATGAACTACTTTGCACAACAAACCATCAATGCCCTCCAGCTTGGGTCGATCTACGCCCTCATTGCACTTGGATACAGCCTTGTTTATGGCGTGCTCACGATGATTAATTTTGCTCATGGAGATCTCTTCATGCTCGGAGCTTTTGTGGCACTCATCTTGGAGTCCGTGGTTCGTGTGCCGTTTTGGATAGCCCTTATCGTGACGATGGCGGTCATCGGACTTCTCGGTGCCTTAATCGAACGCTTTGCCTATCGGCCCATTCGCAAAGCGCCTCGAGTTTCGGCCATCATCACTGCTCTCGGATGTGGTCTCATCATTGAAAATGTCACGCTCGGGTTTAGTCCTTATCCACGTCATATGCCAACGCTCTTGGTCAACACTTCTTATTACATCGGTGGTGTCACCATCTCTTCGCTGCAACTCACAATCATCAGCATCTCTATTCTTTTGATGGTGTTGCTAGATCTCATCATTCGGAGAACTCGCTTTGGTATCGCGATGCGAGCTCTTTCATTTGATCGAGCGATGGTTCCACTTTTAGGAATTCCAGCGAACAGAATCATTTCGCTGACCTTTGCGCTTGGCGCTGCTCTTGGTGGCTCTGCAGGCCTGCTCTACGCTCTTGCCTATCCTGTGATTTCTTCTTCGATGGGAATTTTGATCGGCTGGAAAGCCTTTGTGGCAGCGGTAATCGGAGGCATTGGAAACATGCGTGGCGCTGTTCTTGGCGGATATATTTTGGGAGCAACCGAAATTATTAGCGTCACTCTTCTCCCTTCGACCTATCGTGACCTCATTGCCTATTCTTTGTTACTGCTGATTTTGATTATCAAGCCCTATGGAATCCTAGGGCAGCCTCCTATTCAGAAAGTCTGAAGCTTTATTTCACTTCAACCAAAGTTTCTATAGGAGTCAATGTTCTATGAATTTTTTACGAACTACCAACTGCCAACTACGAATTTTATTTTTTATTTTCAGCGTCGCTGCTGCCTTCATCCTGCCTCACTGCCTGAACGATTACTTGATTTTCATTCTTGTCACACTCCTCATCAATGCCATTCTTGCACTGAGCCTCAATCTCGTGAATGGTTACATGGGCGAATTCTCCGTAGGACACGCTGCTTTTATGGCGCTAGGTGCTTACAGTTCAGCCATTGTTACCGTCCGCTTGCTTCCTGGATTGCCGCCGTGGCTTCTCTTTCCTTGTGCCGTCTTAGTTGGAGGCGCTGTGGCCTCGCTTGTCGGTGTTCCCCTTGCCTTTCTTTCTTTTAAAACACGAGGTGATTATCTTGCGATCATCACGCTGGCTTTTCTCATGATTGTGAAATCAGGATTAGAAAATATCCCCTACGTTGGCGGCCCTCGTGGTTTTCTTGGCATTCCAAGATTAACGACGCTACCGTGGGCGTTTCTTTTTTTCCTGCTTTCCTTTTGGTTGATTCGCAATCTTGTCTATTCCAAATTTGGTCGGAGCATCGAAGCCATTCGCGAAGATGAAATTGCGGCAGAGGCCATGGGCGTCTCTACACGGAGAGCAAAAATGATTGCTTTCATTGTCTCCTCTTTTTTTGCCGGAGTTGCTGGAGCTCTTTTTGCCCATCAAATTCAATTTATTAATCCGAGCTCTTTTGACATTTTAAAATCAACCGATATTTTGGTGATGGTCTACCTCGGAGGTGTTGCTTCCCTTTCAGGATCTTTCTTGGGTGCGGGAGTTTTTACTGTTCTCAATCAGCTCCTTCAACCACTAGGAGTCTGGAGAATGGTTGTTATGCCGCTCCTCCTGGTTCTTCTGATGCTCTTCCGGCCACGTGGAATCATGGGATTCCGCGAGTGGAGATGGCTGAAGCCTAGTGGGTATAAGAATAAAAATAATTAGCCACAAAAGACCACAAAGAATTAATTTTTCTTTTTTTGTGCTCTTTGTGCTCTTTTGTGGCTATTCTCCTCTTTTTCTCTATTTTTTGTGGCTAATTCTCCTTCTCCCATTTTACAAACGATTAATCTTAGTAAAAGTTTTGGCGGACGTCAGAGCTTAGCAGATGTCTCTTTTGATGTGCATCCGCAAGAATGCCTCGGAGTCATTGGTCCTAATGGCGCAGGAAAAACAACCTTGTTTAACTTGCTCACTGGTTTTTATCATCCGACTAGCGGCAGTATTTTTTGGCAAGAGAAGGCGATTCATGGTTGTTCGCCTGCTTGGATTGCACGCCAGGGCATTGCGCGCACTTTTCAAAACATTCGCCTCTTCAAACAACTGAGTGTTTTGGAAAATGTCCGCATCGCTTACGATGCACGTTTGAGCTACACGCCACTCGGAGCGCTCTTGCGCACCCCCTTTGCGCGCCAGCAAGAAAGTGGATCCAACAAAGCAGCTCTTGAATTGCTAGGAATGCTGGGCATGGCTGATGTAGCGCAACAGCCAGCAGGAAGCCTTTCCTATGGATTTCAACGACGTCTGGAAATTGCTCGGGCCTTAGCCCTCAATCCAAAATTGCTGCTACTCGATGAACCAGTTGCAGGGATGAATGAACACGAGATGGCAGAGGTTTTGGATCTCTTACGTTGGGTGCAACGTGAATTTTCATCCACCTTCATCCTCATTGAACATCACATGGGCTTTGTCATGGAACTCTGCCAACGCCTCCTGGTGCTCGATTTTGGATCGCTCATTGCCGAAGGATCACCGAGTGAAATTAAAAGCAATCAACGCGTGATCGAGGCTTATTTGGGAACGGAAGGCTGAAAATTCACAGGGATAGAAGCGATGGAAGGGATAAAGACAAAAATAATTTTATATTCTAGCTTTTAGCTTTTTTAACTATCTCGCAAAAACATTTGACGATATTCTCAAAAAAATTATTTCACTTTTGTGAAAATTTCTTTTATCCCTTCCATCGCTTCCATCCCTGTGAATACTCTTCCTGCTTCTCTTTCTATTTCAAATTTGGAAGTCTCCTACGGCGAAGTTCATGCTGTGCGCGGGATCTCACTAGAAGTTCCTTCGGGAGGCTTTGTCGCTTTGATTGGGGCTAATGGGGCTGGGAAGTCATCGACGCTCCGAGCCATTGCCGGAGAGCTTCCAGCGCGCGGGACCGTTTTATTCGAAGGCCGTTCCATCGATCCTCTTCCTTCCGAACAGCGCGTTCATTTAGGTTTAAACCTCGTTCCTGAAGGTCGCAGCATTTTTGGAAATCTTACCGTACTCGAAAATTTAAAATTAGGGGCCTGGAACACGCGCGATGGAAATGTTTTTAAACAAGATTTAGATCGGATGTATCACCTCTTCCCTCGTCTGGAGGAGAGAACAAAACAAATTGCGGGAACTTTATCCGGAGGAGAGCAGCAGATGTTAGCAGTGGCACGCGCGCTCATGACCCGCCCTCGTCTTCTCCTCTTGGACGAACCTTCCATGGGGCTCTCTCCTATTTTGGTTCAAGAAATTTTTAAAATCCTGCGCGCTATTCATGCAGAAGGAATGTCCATTCTTCTGGTGGAACAAAATGCCAACTTAGCGCTCCGCTATGCTGATCATGCCTACTTGCTAGAGCTTGGCCAAATCACCCTCTCAGGGAGTGGTCAGGAACTTTTAGCTCATCCTAAAATTCGAGATGGGTATTTGGGAAAGTAACTGATTAATAATGAACAAGTATTTATCCGGCACAACAGTCGTTTTTACTTTGTTACTTTCTCAACTTCAGGGAGGCCCTATAGGAAAACAAGTAGAAAAAAAAATTTTCCAATCCCCATCAGAGCGAGATCATGAGTTTGGAGATGGTGAAAATTTTCCTAGAACCGAATGTACAGCTATAGATTCTACATTACAAAAAACAAGTTCTTATAATCAGGAAAAAAAGCAGACTGAGTTGGAACAATTAGCCCCCCCCCTTGATGCTGATCTTGCCAAAGCAGCGTCCATCATACAACGTTGGCAAGAACAGATCACGCAATGCTCGTCATTTTCTTTCAATGACAAAAATAAGAATGTTTTAGATAGGCTTACTATACTGCAAAAGATTTTGGAAGATTTTTGGCATAAACGCAAAGGTGCTTTATTAATTGATAGTTTTCAAACTCCAGCAGAAAAAGAAAAATTTCTTAATATCACAATAAATCACCAAAAATACATCTCAAGCTTGGTCAAATATATTCTTCTAATAGAAAAAGAAAAAAAAAAACTTGTACAAGAGCAATACTTAATTTGTATTGCGGATAGGCTAAGCCAGTTGAATGACCCTTCCCTATTATTTAAAAACCCAAATTTTCTTATGGATGGTTTCTCTTTATTACCTTCTTCCTTTCAAAATAATTTTCCACACCGTCCTGATAATGATGATGGTTCAGATTTCGATCTTGGATTTGATTTTAATAACCCAACGGATCCCCTTAATCAAGGGGATACAGTAACTAAAAAAACAGGAAATTTTGAGGGTGGACATTCAATAACTTCTGTTAATCCTGATTCATGGCCTTCTTTACCTTCTAATGCTCGTAGGTCTACAAAACGTCAAGCTGAAAGCCAAATAATACCAACTGATTTGAATGAAAGCCCATTTTCAAATGAAAAAATAGAAGATTTTACGTTTGAAAAAGAGTCTTTTGATCCTACTCTAGAGGTTCGTGAGGGTTTTTGGGAATCTGACCCTGAGGTAAGTGCTTCTGAAAATGAAATAAAAGCAGAACCTAATAAAAGAGTTAAGATAGTAAAATTAGATCCAGAGATACGAGCTGCTATTTTAAAAAAAGTTATGGAACTTCCAAGTGGTGAAACCGGGAGTTTGGATCAAAAATTGACTCTTATCACTCAATTATTGCGAGCTCAAGGTCTCAGCGAAGGAGAATCCAAGAACCATGCTATTAATATTGTGACAGAGGGTGAAGGAAGAATTGTTTGTGCTAGGCTTTTTAAGGAAGATCCAAAAAATCGCAATAAAGTGAAGGATCGTAAGCCTATTGAGGATGCTCTTTATAAGAATCTTAGGGCATTTGGATTTTCTTCCATAGATGCAAAATTGAAAATGTCTGCTATAGCAACCGCTATCATGGAAGAATTTTTTTCCTCAACTATCAATGAACAAATTTCCCCCGAAACAAAAAATTTGCGTGATCGTTTTCAAAGAGAAAGCAAACAATTAGGAAGCAATCTTGCACGTCAAACGATTATAGAAGAAGAACTAAGATTAATCGCTCCAAAAATTAAAGATCAATGGAGAGGTACAAGAGACCAGTGTCGTTCTAAACTTTTATCGGAAGCTTGTCCTATTCTTAAGAAACTGGGAGTGGAGAAACGACGTGAAGCTGAATTTATAGCAAATCCCATTGCTACAAAAATACTCAATGAAGTTTGGCCAAAAAAAAGTGAAAGGACTCTCTCTCAAGAAGAACTAGACGATTTTAAAAATGCTCAACAACCAAAAATCAATGAGGCGGGGGAAAAAATCGCAGGGCTAGATCCTTGGAATGCAATCCTCAAGGCTGCTGAAAGGGCGGCTGAAAGAGCTTATTTAAATGGAGAGCAGCGTCCACAAACCCGCGAGGAATTAACCGCTGATAATAGTTATCATGATCTTCGTACCGAATTGCTCTCTGCTGCCTATCATGTTATTAAGGCCTCTAAAATGGCAACCCCTGATGAAGCAAAAATAGAAGGAGCTCTTATTGTTACAAGGGTGATAGAAAAATTTTTACCAAAGAAAAAAGAAAAAATCTCAGAGGAAGTGATGAAAGATTTTTACGAATCTCAAAAAGAAAAAGTGAATAATAAGGGAAAATTAATTCCTGGACTAAGCGTTATAGATGCAACTCTTTTTGCCGCTCGAAAGGCGGCTGAGAGAGCTGTTACAAATGAAGACGCGGCCAAAATGAAGACAGCTCAACTTCGAGGCAAGCTAGAAAGTGCTGCCTACCATGCTATCAGAAACTGCAAGTCAATAATTGATCGTCTTCAGATAAAAAATGAAGCACAAAAAATTGCGACCACAGTCCGTAAGGAACTATTGAAGCCATCAGATCAGATCTAAAACTCATTGTTTGTTGTGACCCTTGAACTTTGAAAAACCTTATTCTTAAAAATTAGAATATTTTTTCCTGTAGTCTTTAAGCTGTAACCAATAATCTAATTCTATGTTTGATATCGGAGAAAAAGTTGTTTGCATTAACGATACGTTTGAGCCACTGCATCGCAAATTGTACCGAGAGCTCCCAAAGAAAGGAGATATCTATACTGTTCGTGAATGCTCTATTGGAAGAACCAAGACCGGCGCGATTGACCCAGGAATAAGCTTTCGTCTGCTGTTAGAAGAGATAACCAATGATCTCGATCCCTACATGGATGAAGCTTCGGCAGAAGAGCTCGGATTTCGCTCGGACCGATTTGCACCCCTCTCAAGCCTTGAAGAAGAGGAAGAGCTAGAAGAATCAATGACGATGGCGATTGGAAAAAATTATTAGAAAATTTTAATAGCCACAAAAGCACGCAAAGATCACAAAGAAAAAACTTCTTTCTTTTTTTGTGTTCTTTGCGTGCTTTTATGGCTATTTTTTTCTTTTCCTTTTTGGGGGCATAGCTCAACGGTTAGAGCAGCCGGCTCATAACTGGTTGGTTCCTGGTTCGAATCCAGGTGCCCCCACTCTCGACAGACAACAGGTTGCAGGTTACAGCAAGAACAACACAGCTTCTTGAAAAGAAATCTTCGATATAGAGCTGACAAATTTTCTTTTCTCTTCTATCCTGTGAATGCCCTTTTATTATCTTTCTATGAGTACGACGTCCTTAGTTTTTGAACAACCTGACACTCTTGCCCGCACGCTTCAAGGGTTAGAAGAAAGTCACGATATGTTGGGTGAAAAAATGACCCTTAACATGGGGCCTTCCCATCCAGCGACTCACGGCGTTCTTCGCCTCGAGTTGGAACTCGATGGAGAGATCATCACCAATGTCACAACGCACATTGGCTACCTTCATCGCGGCGATGAAAAAATTGCTGAGAACATGCAGTACAATCAATTCGTTCCGTACACGGATCGACTTGATTACTTAGCTCCCCTGGCCAACAACGTTGCCTATGCTCTCGCGGTAGAAAAACTGATGGGCTGGGAAATTCCTCCTCGCGGTCAAACCATCCGCGTCATCTGTTGTGAGCTCGCCCGCATTTCCGCCCATTTACTTGGTCTGGGAGCTGCTAGCATGGATATTGGAGCTATCTCCGTTTTCATGTTTACTTTTGCTCAGCGGGAAAAAATTTATGATCTCTGTGAACTCCTGACGGGCGCCCGCTTCACAACCAGCTACACGCGCATTGGAGGACAAGTTCGCGATCTTCCTGATGGCTTTGCGGCACAGCTCAAAGAATTTTTAAGAAACTTCAAACCTGTTCTTGAAGAGGTCAGCAATCTCCTCACACGGAATCGTATTTTTGTCGATCGGACTCGTGACCTAGGAATCATTTCTCAAGAAACTGCGATCAGTTACGCTTTAACAGGGCCTAACCTTCGTGGTTCTGGCATCGCACATGATCTTCGCCGCGCCAATCCCTATCTCGACTACGCTCGTTATGATTTTGAAATTCCCGTTGGCAGCGTTGGTGATGTTTACGATCGTTATTTGGTTCGCATGGAAGAAATGCGTCAGAGCGTTCGCATTTTAGAACAAGCTATCAACTCCCTCCCTTCCGGTCCGATTAATGTCGTTGATCCCAAAAATATTCCTCCACAAAAAGAAGCCGTCTTAGAAAAAATGGAGGAACTGATTCACCATTTCATCGTTAGCACTCAAGGAGTTGATGCGCCTCCGGGTGAAGTTTATTTCGGCGCCGAAAATCCGAAAGGTGAACTCGGCTTCTACATTCACAGCAAAGGCGGCGGATCCCCTTACCGCCTGAAGATCCGCGGTCCTTCGTTCATGAACTGCAGCATCCTTCAAAAAATGTTGCCAGGCTGCATGGTCTCCGATGTCGTTGCTATTATCGGAAGCCTCGACTTTGTCTTTGGTGAGTGTGATCGGTAATGGCGTTGTTGCACAACGCCAGTTCGTAGTTGATAGTTCGCAGTTCGTAGAAAATTTTAAAAGTTGATCACTTATAAAAATGATCTCCCATGACAAAGAGCGGATTCAAAAAATCGTGATTTTTTCTTCAAGTAACTCTAGCCTGTAGTCTGCAACCTGTAGCCTGAGTCTGTTCAAAAATGACTCTGTCATTTTCTGAACGGACTTTAAATTCCTCGTCGCCATGGTGGCGGCAACATCTTCTTAGAGGGATCGATGACGAGCGGCCTTCGATTGGCTTCTGCAGCCGCCTCCTGAACTTGAGCGAGCGCCTGCTCGTTGGCTGCTCGATTTTTTGGAGTTGAATTTTCCACGGCACGCGTTGCAACATTCACGGCAGTGGCAAGTGCTCGTCGCTCGTTCGTCTGTGCTTCAGCATTCTCTGTGCGTGCCACACTTGCTCTCTGGAACGCGGCAACAGCCTCACGGGCCACTTCAAGCGTTGTGACCAAGCGAGAAAGTGGAGCACGTGCAAAAGAGGCAGCAGTAGAACCGAGGTAGTCTGCAGTAAACATTGCAGGAACAAGTACGGCCCCTTCTGCGAGCAAGCTCAGGAAGGCCCCGCCTAAGAGCACGTCTCTTACCTCATCGAGATTAGCAGTACCTACCATCCCTCTCACCTCTGATACGCTCTCCCCTATTATCTCTGATACTACTACAGCTGCACCAAAAACCCCTAAACTGGTCACACTGCTATCCAGGGCATGGTGAGCAAGCCACTGGGCCGCACTACTCTGAAGGCTATCACCATGCTCATGAGCTTCTCTCATGATATCGTTAGAACGACGATTCCCTAAATAACCACCAACTGCCAAAGAGACACCCCTCACCGTATAGTACAATAATGAATTGTGAAGTAGTGGCACCAGAGGAGCCAGATAAGCCGGTGCCACGAGACTACCAACCGTTACAGAGGCAAGAGCCGTCGCCTTTCCAGCAAAACTCGCAGCACTGCCCGCAGCAACGAGAGAACGACCAGCAGCATTCAGAAAAAGTTCCCCGTGATCTCCTGCAGCACGATGAACCATTGATGCACGAGCAGCAATTGTTTTGGCATAGTTGGCGATGACGATAGCACGCGTTGTTAAAGGATCGACATTAGGTTGAGCCGCTTGGGCATTTCTAATTTTAAGTGCAACCGCGCGTGCATCGCTCAGAATCTGAGCGGCTCTTTCAAGCCGTAACGGAGCTCCGCTTTCCATCAAGCGTTCTTGTTCTTTTGGAGGACAGACTACTTTCATCACATCGGGTTGAAGTAGCGTGTTGAGCACATCAAAAAAACGATGGGTTAATGATTGATTCGCTGCTTTCTCTTCCTCCGTTCTTCCCGCCGCATTGATCGAGAGCATTCTTCCAAAAAATGATTGTGGAGCTGGTTCTAGATCCGCTTCTTCTGGAGCTTTGAGAGCGATGGCGTCTTCAGCAGTGAGTGCCAAGTCGCCACCAGGAATCGTAATATTCTGATTACTTTTTAAGCGCTTTACTGCTTCTGATGCTGCTAGAAGTTGATTGCTGGGGATAGGCCGCCCCACAAGATCATCATATCCTCTCCGTCCAAATGCACCTCTCACAGCTGGTTGGTGTGGATGGTGTTGAATAAATAGGCGTTGATCATCTGTTAGACGTGCTCTAAATAACTGACGTCCCCTTTCGTTAACATCTATACCTACTATTCCCTGCTCTCCCATTATTTCTTGAGCCTCTCGTACTGCTTGTTGATTAACTTCGTTCTGTAACCTTGCTATTTCTTGAAAACCTCTAGATTCATTGCTGATTGCTGATGCTATTCGTCGCCCTTCCTCATTTGCTAATGCCGTCTTTTGCTCAGTCCTAACTTGAGAAACAACTGCATGTTGACGCTGGTATGCATGAAGTTTATCGATACCTTCTACGACTTTCAGTGATTCGGGATCGAGATGAAGACCTCCCGAGGCTTCACCGAGAGGGCGAGGATGAGTTATTAGTGAGTCAACCAGTGCTTGCCTCATGAGATCTTGTGGACTCACAGCAATGCGACGCCCAGCAAACAAACCTGGTGGAGAGGTCCCTGCAGCTGCTGCTAAAGTCATTGAGCCTACTGAAGCTTTTTCATGAGGCCCAACTCCTGGTACAGGCGCGCGCTCTACAGATGCTTTGATAGCGAAAGGCTTACGATTGGAAATATGTCCGCTAGTAGCATCCATGATGCTCCCATTTATAAAAAAATTAGAAGGCCCACTGCCAGACCAATCATTCAAATTATTTTCTCCTTCATCAGAAGGATCATCATCACTCTCCTCATCACTTTCCTCTGCCATACAATCTGAAGCATCACGGCGTTGAACCCAATCTCCATCAGGTCTAGTGAGACTGTTTCGGTTGGCTTCTCGAGCAAGATAGGGAGCTCTTCCACGCTCTTGATCAAGACGCCCATCATTAATCATCCTGCACTCTCCACGAGGAAGCATCATCATTGGGCTTGATGGCTCATCGAATGACTCAGAAATTGCTTCCTGTGTGCTTAACCAAAACAGGAGTAGGAGTAATAAAAGATAGCTCTTCACGAGTCAAAGGGGAGAAATTCTAATTCTGAGAGGCTCGATGCTAATTAAATTGTCTCCTCTTTCAATAATTAAAAACACAAGGCTCCATATTATTAGAATATTATTAAAAATTGAGTTACTTAACGAACCAACTACGTCTATGATGCATTGCTCGTAGCATGATACCACCCCCTTCAAAAGAGCAGAAAAAAAATAATAGCTCTCTCTTTTTTCCCCGTCTTCTTTTGGTCACGCTCTCGTTAATTTTTCTTCATCCTGCTTGGCTTGTTGCGCAGAGTACTCAACCCATCACGATAGACCTCGTTACCGTTGATGCTCCATGCAATCCAGCAGATACTCGGACAGGGCTCGGCAAGGTTGATTACGAATATCAAATTGGAAAATTTGATGTGACCGTGGCTCAATATTGCGAGTTTCTCAAAGCAGTTGCTAAAAAAGATCCTCATGGCATCTATAATATTGCAATGGACACAGACCTTGGTGTTCATTGCATCATAAGATCACTCAATTCCAAAAAGGAATATGAGTACCAGATTGTCCCAGGAAGAGAAAACTACCCCATCACTATCATCAGTTTTTTAAATGCCATTCGCTTCTGCAATTGGATGAGTAATCACCAACCAACAGGAAACCAAGATGCTTCAACAACGGAAGATGGAAGTTATTTAATAACAGAAAAAAGTGTCTCTCTTCGATCCAATGCTACATGGCGTCTTCCTACCGATGATGAATGGTACAAGGCTGCTTATTTCAACAAAAATAATCAGACTCATTATTGGAGCTATTCAACACAGAGTGATGATCCTCCAGGCAATAGTGCCGCTGAAGAAGACAACCAAGAAGATTCTCCAACAAAAAATGCTAATTACTGCCTTCACGAAAAACCGACAATAGTCATGGGCTCTATCTCTATAACTCCCCGCAATTCTATGTGTCCTTTCGGTTTTCCTGATTTAACTCCTGTTGGTATTTTTTCTGCGTCACCTGGACCATTTGGGACTTATGACATGGGAGGCAATGCAAAGCAATGGACAACAGGGGTTGTGCTCTCTAGAGAAACTCAACTCGTCACCTTAAGAGGTTATTCACGCTACTGCGGCCTACCCTGGGAGGGAGATACCATGGATTATACATCCCATAGTTGCATGGGCCCTAGCGGGAGCCCTTGTGACGTTAGTTTTCGTTTAGTCTACATGAAAAAAATTCATGAAAACGATCTTGAACCACCCCCATTTTCCATATCATACCTTATTAAAAATTCAAGGACTTCCGAATCAAATACAAGAACATGGGATGAATATTGGAATTCATGGTGGAACTGGTTATGACATATTAAAAAGAGAATCTTGCTTCCCTCTCCTTTCTACGGCATTCTTTCTGACCACTTTCTTTTGTGAAAGCCTGACACAAATTATAAATTCCTCTTTCAATCTTTCAACTTTTGCGAAACAACCTCCTCAACTTCACCATTTCTCATATGACTCCTACCCTACGTAAAACCCGCATCATTGCCACCCTTGGACCTGCCAGCGAAACTCCTGAGCGCCTTCGTGAATTGATGTTGGCTGGGACGAATATTTTTCGTCTGAATATGAGCCATGCCAATCATGATTCCGTGCGTAGGGTTGTACCTATTATTCGTAAAATTGCTGAAGAGTTAGGTCTTATTGTGGGCATCTTGATGGACACACAAGGCCCTGCTGTTCGTACTGGCGATCTTCCTTCCAAGCTTCAACTCAATGTTGGCGATATTCTAGAATTCACCGTGCGTGGTGCTGCGAGTGAAGAAGTTTATTCGGTGAATGTCAACTACGACGGTCTCATCGATGATATTTCTGAAGGTGATGTGATGCTCGTGGACAATGGTGTTCTGCATCTTAAAGTTCTCAGTAAAAAAAATAATCGTATTCGCTGTGAGGTCCTCACTCCTGGTCCTTTGGGATCTCGTCGTCACATCAATCTTCCTGGCGTACGTGTCAATCTCCCGCCCCTCACCGAAAAAGATATTGCTGATGTGGCTGTCGGATGTGAACTGGGCGTAGATTTCATTGCTCTGAGCTTTTGTCGGGAAGCAGGTGACATTCTTGAAATGAAGCGTGTCATTGCCGAAAATAAAGGTACCGCTCGCGTTATTGCTAAAATTGAAGATCAATGTGCCGTGAGGTTCATCAACGAAATCATTGAAGCAACGGATGCCGTGATGATCGCACGTGGAGACCTTGGTATCGAATGCCCAATGGAAGAACTTCCGATCATTCAACGTCGCATCATGAAGAAGGCGATCCAACTAGGACGTCCCGTGATTGTGGCTACTCACTTGCTGGAGTCGATGATTGAAAACCCAGTGCCGACACGCGCTGAAATTACGGACGTAGCCAATGCTGTCTTTGAACAAGCTGATGCTATCATGCTTAGCGGTGAAACAACTGTTGGAAAGTATCCTGTGGAATGTGTTCGTGTCATGGATCGTGTCGCTCGTCGTATTGAACGTAGCGGTCATGCTTCTTATGCGAAGCAGACAGAATCTGAAAATGCTCGTCAAAAAACAGCACGCTCCGGTGTAGCTCTTGCCAATTCACTTCCGCACTCAGGACTTGCCGTCTTTACGCGTCATGGCTTCATGGTCGATTACGCCAGCCAGCTTCGTCCCGAGATGGCACCTGTGTTTGCCATCACCTCTTCGGACGTTGTTGCACGCCAACTCATCCTCAACTGGGGAACTTATCCGATTGTGCATCCTGTGAATGATGGTCCAGAAACCGTCATTAAAGAAATCGAAGCACACCTCCTCAAAAAATCACTCCTCCACAAAGGAAATCACCTGATTGTCATGAGTGACGTGATTGAAAACGAAGAGCATGTTGATTTGATTCAGCTGCGGAAGATTTAGAGCGAAAAAAAGAAATAGCCACAAAAGAACACAAAGAGCACAAAAGAAAAAACGATAGAATAAGCGAAATTCTTTTTTTTGTGATCTTTGTGTTCTTTTGTGGCTATTTCTTCTCCTCTTTCCGATCTAATCCAAAGGCCGTGTGGGCTAGTTGAGCCGCCGAAACAATATCAGCCTCATCAATGATGACGGCAATTTTAATTTCAGAGGTGGAGATCATTTGAATATTGATGCCGCCTTGGGCTAGCGCTTCAAAAAGTTTTGCGGCAACACCAGAGTGAGTTCTCATCCCGATACCAACAACACTCAGTTTGGCGATGCCGCCTTCTTTTCGCACCTCCCCTGCGCCGATTTCTTGAGCAACGCGATCGAGCATTGTGCCGACTTTTTCAAGGTCATCACGATTGAGCGTGAAAGAAATATTGGTTGTGCCATTGGCAGAGACGTCTTGAACAATCACGTCAATATTCAATTGCGCTTCAGCGACTGTTGCAAAAATGCGAGCGGCGCAGCCAGGACGATCGGGAACATTCGTGATAGTGACCTTTGCTTGATTTCGTTCTACGCTAATGCCGCGGACAACGACTTGTTCCATACATGGCGATTCTTCTTTCACGATTGTTCCTGGTTGTGTGTTAAAACTATTACAAACTTCAAAACTGACACTATATTTTTTTGCAAACTCGACAGAACGTGACTGCATCACTTTAGAACCACTCCCTGCCATTTCCAACATTTCATCATAGGAAATGATATCAATTTTTTGAGCTTTGGGAACAAGGCGAGGATCGCAGCTGAAAACACCATCAACATCCGTTAAAATTTGACAAGAATCAGCTTGAAGTGCGGAGGCCAAAGCAATGGCAGTGAGGTCAGAGCCACCACGGCCTAACGTTGTGATTTCGCCCTCTTCGGTCTCTCCTTGAAAGCCAGCGACAATAACAATTTTGCCTTGCTCTAAATGTTTTTTGATTTGCTCAGGTAAAATATGATGGATTTTTGCTTTCGTGTGCAATCCATTGGTGACAATTCCCGCTTGAGCTCCTGTGAGTGAGACCGCCTTGCCTCCCAGAGCTTCAATCGCCATTGCGGTTAGAGCCATGGTTGTTTGTTCTCCCGTGGCTAGCAAGACATCGATCTCACGACTTACTGGTATATCTGAAACTTGTTTAGACAATTGAATCAGTCCATCCGTCACACCCGACATGGCAGAGACCACTCCTACCACGGAATTTCCTTGTCGCTGCGTCGCCAACAAACGGCGAGCTACGTGCTTAATCCGTTCGGGATTAGCAACAGAAGTTCCACCATATTTTTGGACGATGAGAGGCATGAGAAACAGGTTACAGATTACAGCATTTCAGGGTACAGCATTTCAGGGTACAGGTCGTAGGTTGGAGTTTACAGGCTAAAATCATTTAAAAACAAAGAGACACTTTTTGTTTCATCGCTATTTGATAATCTAAAAAGCCGCTATCTGTTTTTGTAGTCTTTTATAAGCTGTAACCTGTAACCTGAAATGCTGCAACCTGTCTCCTATAGCCTGCTTAGCACCGCTTCCGTCGTCGCTTTTGTCACGATCGGATCGGTGATCGCATGACGTGCAGTATCTGGATCTTTGAGGCCATGGCCGGTGAGCGTTAGCACTATCGTCATTTTAGTCGCTAATTTTTCACGAAGAGCTTCAGGCGAAGATTGACGATGTAAAAAATATTTTAATAATGCAGCAACTGGCGTCACGCTGGCAGGTTCAGCAAAAATTCCTTCGTTGCTAGCAAGCCATTGTTGCGCAGCTAAAATTTCTTCATCAGAAACAATATCAAAAGCTCCTCCTGATTCTTTCATGGCTGTCATAGCACCATTCCAGCTTGCTGGTCGGCCGATACGAATCGCTGTTGCAAGCGTTTCTGGTTGGTCCATCGGTGCACCATGAAATAAAGGAGCTGCCCCAGAAGCCTGTACTCCAAGCATGATTGGTGATCGAGAAGTGTGACCTCGTTGTTGAAATTCGCAATACCCTTTCCAATAAGCGGTGATGTTTCCAGCATTGCCTACCGGCAAAATGTGCAAATCAGGCACCCTCCCCAACTCCTCGATGATTTCAAAGGCTGCCGTCTTCTGTCCTTCAATGCGATCGGGATTGGTTGAATTAACAACAACAAATTTCCCTGTGGCTTCCAACTCATGAACAATGCGCAAGGCATCATCAAAGTTTCCTTCGATAGCAATGACTGTAGCACCATAAATGTAAGCTTGAACCATTTTTCCAGTAGCAATGCGTCCTGCCGGAAGAATGACAACACATTTCATTCCTGCACGAGCGGCATAGGCAGCTGCAGAGGCTGATGTATTGCCGGTGGAAGCGCAGAGAACGGTCGTTGCTCCACGCTCAGCAGCTTTAGAAATGGCCATCGTCATACCACGATCTTTGAAAGAACCGGTAGGATTTAATCCTTCAAACTTGAGATAAACTTCTCCTCCCGTCAACTGACTCAGCTTGGGTGAAAAAAGAAGCGGCGTCGAACCTTCGCTCAAAGAAATGATCGGCGTTTTTGCTGTTACAGGAAGGTATTCGCGATAGCGGTTGATGAGGCCGGTGTCATTGCGAAGCGATGGCAGTTGACAGTTCACAGTTGGTGGTTCGCAGTTATGTTCAGCTCGTTGCTTCATCAGAAAAGTTTATGCTATTTTATAATGGCGGAGTGAAAAAGATTTTTCTTTTTCATAAAGCGTTTCATTTTAAATTTTCTGCCAACTGCGAACGGCGAACTAACTAGATCTAAAAATGACTCCGTCATTTTTCAGATCTAGTTAAACCGCCTCAACATTGAAGATCACAGGCTTCGCTTTAACACAAGCCAGCTTTTCAATTTCTTTCAGAGCTGAACGCATCATTCCGTATGATGCTTGATGCGTCATAAAGACAAGAGATGTTTCTGAGCCTTCCAGTGATTCAGGCTGAATGGCAGAGGCGATGCCGATCTCAGCAGCGCCGAGAAGCGTTGCGATTTTTCCAAGCACGCCCGGTTGGTCTTCGACTGTTAATCGCAAATAGTAATAAGAACAAATGTCAGTAGCAGCACGGCTAGCTCCATAGAGCGTGTGTGAGGCAAAGCCAACATGCCGACGTGATGAGTCCAACAGACCTCTTGCAGAAATCGCTGCTGGCGATGCAGTGCCAGGAGCCTCCGGCGCGCAGCGGCTGAGTGTATATCTAATACTCGATGACGCGAGCACCGGAGCGACGCCACAATGCGCGTTAGCAGTAGAGTTATGCAAGAGGTCTAACATAAAAGCAGCTTCAACGAGATCTCCGATTACAGAACTTGCTGTCGGTTTACGACCCGCACCTCTCCCATAAAAAAGAGCATCTCCCACAAGATCTCCTTTGACAGCAATAGCATTAAAAACCCCATTCACTGAGGCCAAGACGCTATTTTTAGAAATGAGCGTAGGTGCAACGGTCACCTCAATCGAATCATCTGGTGCGGAACGAATCGTTGCCAAGAGTTTGATGTGGTAACCGAGATTGCGTGCAAAAGCAATATCTGTTGCAGTTACCTCTTCAATTCCATCGACACGAATTGCTTCAGGCTTCACCCAAAATCCATACGCCAGTGCCGCCAAAATAATTGCTTTGTGCGCGGCATCTCCCCCATTAATGTCGAGTGTAGGGTCTGCTTCTGCATAACCAAGCTCTGTAGCCTCTGCTAGAGCGGCTTTGTAGTCGAGTCCTGCCTCTTGCATGCGAGAGAGGATGTAATTGCTCGTCCCATTGAGAATGCCATGAATCGACTCAATACGATTTCCGACAAAAGCATCTCGCAAGCTTTGGATGATCGGAATGCCACCAGCGACCGCAGCTTCATAAAAAATGGGAACATCATGTTTTTTTGCAAGAGCAAAAATTTCCTGACCATGCTCTGCGAGCAAGGCTTTGTTGCCCGTCACGACCATGCGACCTGATTCAATGGCTGCCTTGATTAAATCAAGGGCATCGGTTGTTCCTCCCAAAAGTTCCACTACAATTTTGATCTCAGGGTCTTTTAGAAGATCACGCCAAGAAGTCGTAAAAAGTGAACTCGGAGCAGCAACATCACGATTTTTTTTTAAATCACGAACGACGATGGAACGAACGTCAAAACGAAATCCAGAACGCTGGGCTAGAAGATCACTCTGATGTTGCAGGTAATCAAAGACTCCTGCTCCTACGGTTCCAAAGCCTGCAAGGCCGATACCAATACTCTTTGTCATAAAGAAGAGAGCTTATCTCACGAGCGCAGGCTTTTCTACAAGAAACATCGGATAATTCCTATAATATATCCAATATCAAAAGTAGCGAAAGTGATTCCAGCTCTTGGATCACTTTGCTGAAGATCTTCATAAGCTGCATAAGTTAGAATTCCTGCAAGCATGATGGCTAAAGCCAATGGAGGATTTGTGGCCATCATGGTATATTCTCCTCCAGTGGTCATCATAGAATCCCATAAGCCAATTTCAGCAAAGTCAGCTCCTGCTTCAGTTTCTACTCCAATTGATTTAAAGAAGAAGTTAAAAAATCCTCTAAACCATCCACTTAATGTCTTCATCATCCCATCGGGCAGGATTGCAGTAAGTAATTTTTGAAAGAAAAGACAAATATTTCTGAAGACTAAAGTTAAACCACTGAGAACCCACTTATAAATTCCTCCCATAAACGGTCCAGTGATGTAGCCAAAGAAAGGATTTGAGCCATCTTGAGTAGTAGCATGGAGCGTGACAAGAGATTTGCCATCAGTATAGAGAGTTTTAGTAACATTTTGAAAAATAGTGGTCGCAACCTGTGTTGGGGTCGGCGGTGGCGGCGGAACGTTATAGATAACACGAAATCCAGTTGTGCTACTGCTGCTCCCAGCATCTACGAAGAGAGCTGCTGAAAAACGAAGGCCTTGAAAGCTTGTTGACTGCCAAGAACCACCACGAACAACAAAGCTGTTAGGGTCAGAAAGAATAGTCGTCATAGTCCACTGACTCACATCTCCTGCCATGTCATAAGCACCACAAGGACTCGTTGTTTTTGTAAATGTTCCAACAGCAGTCAGGCGAGGTTGAGTCGGTGTTGTGAAGACGCTGTTGAGGCAATAGTTTGCTGAGTTGCTTATGGTGGAAAGACTATTCACAGGAGGGTCATAACTTCCTGTTCCAAAACTACAGTAGAAACCACTGCTCCCATCCTTAGCTGGTTGGTAATAGGCAGCCTTGTACCATTGGTCTTCAGTTGGAAGAAGCCATTTTGGATTATTTGTTGCAATGCTAAAGGCTCCTTGATCATCTTGATTGAAAGATCCAGTTTCGGTCGTTTCGGGAGACTCATATCCGATTGGTTGATCATGTGCCAACCAATTGCAAAACCTTAGCGTTGCAAACGCGTTTACATAAGTGATAGGAAACTTTTCTCGTCCAGGAATAGTAAAATAGCTATATCCTCTATTGAGGTTACCATAGCGGATAATGCAGGCAACATCGGAATCTGTTGCCATCTTTAGATTGTAGAGAGCATGTGGATCAGCATGAGTTGCTACAGCATTTAAGAACATGCAATATTGTTCGGCTGTGACATCATATTTTTCAATTTGATAGACTGTTGGCACTGATCCAAAACCAGGGACTCCTGGAGCTATAGGCGTATCGGCAGTATTATTAGGATCACCAACAGGAACAAGATCCTTCATCATATCAAGGTGAGTCACTCTCGGAGGAGGAGGAATATTATAAACCACGCGGAATCCAACTGTAGAACCTCCTAGCACTGGGTTAGTGAAGCGGGTTGTTGATTTCAGTTCAGCACTGGTCTGAGATTTCCAAGATCCACCTCGAATGATCACATTATTTCCACTTGCATCAAAGGTAGAAGTCCACTGATTCACCTCTCCTGCCATGTCATAAGCACCCCACGGACTTGCTGATGATTTGAAAGATCCAACAGGAGTCAATCGCGGTTGAGTTGACGTTGTAACAATACCATTGAGAGAGTAATTGGCTCTATTGGCAACAACTGCCTCTTCCCATTTATTTCCTGGTGCATCGTTGCTATCTGTTCCAAAAGAACAATACTTTCCGGAAGTATTATTAGTTGATGGAAGATAATAGGCTGCCTTATACCACTGATCTTCGGTTGGGAGCGACCAAGCTGCTCCCTGCACAGGTACCCCTGCAACAAAAGCTCCGTTTTCTGTTACCCCATTAGTCTGATCTCCTGTCGGCTGGCCATTCTCTAGCCAGTTACAAAATCGTGTTGCAGCAAACCAACCAACATAGGTGATTGGAAAATCTTTTCGACCATCGATGGGAACGTAAGTGTAACCGCTAATAGCATCTCCGGAACGAGTAATACAGGCAACATCAGGATCTGATGTCATGTTGGTATTGTAAAGACCATGAGGGTCACTTTTCTTAGCGACTGCATTCAAGAAGGCACAGTATTCAGAAGCTTTGACATCATAAGTTCCAATTTGATAAGGCATCAATACCGCACCATAACCATTGGTTGTCCCACTGTTCGTAGATGAAAGATCGGCAGGATTATTAGGAGCACCTACCTGGACAAGACTGATATTGATTTGATTGCTATTGGCTGGTACCGCATCTCTGAGCATTGAAATCCCTGTTGATGGAGTCGTAGTCTTAAGAGTTACATCATGAGCTTTCGAGGTAGCGGTAGGAGCAGAACCTGACGCATTTCCTAATGAACCACTGCCGTTGACACCACCAGCTCCAGCTTGGTTGAGAGCGCCACTATCTCCGCTAGCCGCATTCGAAGAAGAAGTAGAACTCCATGTTCCTATGCAAAATCCTAAGCGACTCGAGGCAAGATAAGGATCGCAACTTTGAGTGCTGGCATCTTGAAACGTTGTGTCGATGAGATCATTGGTTGGAAGAAAAAAATTCGCGCCTGGTGTTAAGATAACGGTAGCAATGTCGGCACCTTGATCAAATGCTGTTAAATCGTAAGATCCTGTTTCGGTCGTCGTGCTATCTTGAAGACCAAAGGCGCCGTGATGTGATTTCCAGTTGCAATAGCGCATTGCAGAAACCTGAGAGACATAAGTAACCGGAAAGGAAGCTTTCTCAGGATTGTCGTTGTAAGTGTAACTTCCAGGCTTTCCCGAACGAGTGATAATAGAACCGATGCCTGCATCCTCTCCCATTTTTGGATTATAGACGCCATAAGTATCTGTTGCTGCAACGCAATTCAAGAACTCGGTGTAGTCCGAAACGCTAATAACAGACTGGGTTCCAGCAGGAGGAGCTTGTTGAGAAAAGAGAGTGCTTCCAAAAAGTGAAGTGGTAGCAAGAAGGGCTAAGAAGAATTTTTTTTGAGGGAAAAGCATAAGGAGTTCCGTAGAGGGGGCTTTCTTTTAACAATTTTAAAAGACGCTAAAATCTAATAGAATTTTTGATAAGCGCAAATTTTATTTTAATTTTTTACCTTCCTAATAAACGTTTCCATCTTTATTGCAACAGGGTAAAAAATCCTAACTTATACAACGGCAAGACTTCAAAAAGGAATAAAAGCAGTCAAAAAAAAATAGAAGCTCGGAATATTGTTACATTTGCGCCCCCCCCCATTAGATTTCAACAGTAAATGGTATATCACTCTTGTCCAAAATAAATTTAAAAAGATTGATTTCTCTTTTGATGAAATCCGATATAGTCAAATTACTTAGAAATTACAGGGAAGAACGCAGGAATTTTTAGAAAAGGCCAGGCCGAAGACCCAGCGCTATCTAAACGATAACGTGACGGGATGAGAACGCAGTCTTTTCCTAAAAAGGACAAGTCAATTGCTTGTAAGTTCTAAGTAATTTGACTATAGCAGCTAGGAATAGTCTTGGTTGAGCGCTGCTTCGCAGCTGTTGAAGGGTTGAGAGGTTGAAAGGAGGCTCAAAGTCAGGTGACTCTCTTTTTACAAAAGAAGTCCTTTCAACCCCTCAACTTTTCAACCTTTCAACCTGGCGCAGGACTTTCTGGAGAGTTGTTGGATTTCTATTTTCAAATTTTATTTCTTATCTTCCACAGCAATGAAAAGTGATGGGTTTTCATGAGAAGAACGAGAGAAATTTGACTCTTTTCTACAGAAAAAACTGCCGAGCACCTTATTCAATTAAAAATCAAATATTATTAGCAACGGCTTGATATTCTGGATGTTTTATTGAAAAATCAGGTTTCAAAAAATCAGGTTTTCAGCCGCTACGGTCATAGCACCCCTCCTATCAAACGAAGCTACAGGTCAAATCAGAGAGGTTTTACTATAGTGTATTAAATTGAAAAGGGCGCGTTAAAGGCGCAGAAATTTTTTCTTAGGGCAAGGCCGAAGATTGAGACGCTATCCGAAGATAACGTAAAATCTGAGAACGTAGCCCTAAGGAAAAAGAGCAAGCTTATGGCGTGCCCTTTTCAATTTAATACACTATAATTTGCAGCCTAGCCAAACTTAGCTAACCTGAATGCTTACTCGCCTCTACAGAAGCTTTCATCTCTTCTTGAGCTGCTTGCCATGCTTGCTGAAAATCAGGATTATCTAAAAGCTGTTGAGCTAAGTATATTCCAAATGCTCTTCCTGCATAAATATCTGCAGGATAATGACGTCCTAAGATCACTCGATTCCAAGCTTTTACCTTTGCTTGAGTTTCTAATTCACTTTTATCATTAGGAAAAACTTCTACTAAGAGAGTATCCCAAAGAAAAGCTCTCGTAGAATGACCACTAGGATAGCAATACCCACTAGAATGCATTGGTCGGCGACGACCATAAAATCTCTTGGCTATATAAATAGCCAACCTCACATCATCGTCCACTTTATCAAAAAGAGCCTTCGTTTTAGGAAGATCGTGTGCAGAAAAATTATTACCTAATGTATAGGAATAAGAAAAAATACTATCCACTGAATCTTTAGCCTCATGAATTTGCTTTTTTGTAGCATCATCGAAGACATTTTCACGAAGGTGTTGATCATCTTGAGACGAAGCAGTTCCTTCAACAGGAGGGGGAAGTAAGTCATTAATGGCTTCTGCTGTTAAATCATTATAAATAGTAGAGAGATCTAAATAAGTAGTCTTAAAAAGATTCCCATAAGGAGGCGCGACCGCACTTGGAGCAGGATTTTCCGGAGTCGGCTCTTGAGAACAAACAAGAGAGAGATTAGAAAAAAAGAAAAGGAAAATTAGGCCGTAGGGGGAATAATATTTCATAAAAAGGGCTAGATAATGTATTTCATTTTTTTTTGAAATCAAGATCTTTGTTTGCTTTTTTTTAAAATAGAAAGCATCAGCAAAAGGAAAATATAGTTTATTAAATTGAGAAGAGCGCGTTAGAAGCGCAGCAATTTTCTCTTAGTAGCAGTGTTAATGAGCTGCTGCTAGGGCCCATTCTCGGGGAGCCTACCAGCCAGCCTCAACGCTCCACCCCTAATTAAAATGAAGTTGTAGCCGATGCAGTGCCAGAAACGAGAATACAGCGGGCCGGGCGGCCGCTGGATGGACTGCTGTTTAAGCAGCCCGCAAGGGCGAGCCGAGCGGGAGCGAGCGAGTTCAACCGCAGATCCGCAGTGTATTCTGATACTCGAGGACGCGAGCACCGGAGTGACGCCGCAATGCGCGGCTACAACTTTAGTGAACATTATTGCTACTAATTGATGTTACCAATGACTGGAGATCACTCCTGTGAGAAGGGTGCTTTGTCTAAAACAGAAGTTGAAGCAGCTGAAGACGTGGAAGGAGGGAGTTCAGTAAATGCAGCGGGATTCTTCTTTTTAAAGCCATCAACTTCTTCGTGAACTTTTTTCCATTCTTCTTGAAACTTGGGGTTCTTAAAAAATTCTTGAGCAAGATATCTTCCATAAATTTCTCCGCCATACACATCATCAGGATAGTGGCGCCCCAACAAAACCCTGTTCCAAGCCTTTTGCCGCGCCTCTTGCTTAACTGCGTCCCCTTTTTCTGGAAAAAGATCTACTAATAATGTCTCCCACAAAAAAGCTCGCGTCGTATGCCCACTAGGATAAGCGTACCCATTTTTTGCTAGTGCTCCACCAGCATCCCTCCAAGTAAAAGGACGTTTTCTCTGAAAAATATCTTTTGCTGCGACGATGGCCACTTTGGCATCATGCGTCACTTTTTTAAAAAGAGCCGCTGTTTCTGGAAGGTTTTTTTCATTGAAATCAGAACCAATGGCTTTTTCAAAATCAAAAACACTATCAGCACTCGCTTCCTGAGCACGAACTACCTGTTGCTTGGTCCGTGTTGACATAGCCTCTTTTAAAAAGAAAATATCTTTTTCTTTGCTGGGGGTATCATGGGGCGGCTCAGGTAGAACCTCGGTAACATTCAAGGCTCGAATATTTAAAAAATTTGTTTTGGGAATGGAAGAAGCTCGTTGCAACGAGATCAGTGTTAACAAGAGCAAAAAAAGAAATGCACAATCTCTCCTATGAGAGGCTAGGAAACGATATAAAATAGAGAGTTTTTTACGCACAGCGGAATTCTTGGTTGAGAAATTCATTGAGATTTGATAGAGCCTCGTCGAGCTGCATCCTCTCTTCAACAACTTTTTTATCTAAAGCCGGGTTTATGGGATCTGCAATAATTTGTTGATATTGTTGAAGCAGCGGCTTTCTAGGATTGGTAGGACCCAAACGATAAAACAATTTTTTAATCACATCAATCATACTCTGAGCTTCTTCAATCTTTTTTAAAGCATCCTCTTCCCTCGTCTCTCCTTGCGCCAGACGTTTTAATTGCTGACATTCAAAGGCACGGCAACGCACAGGACGTTCTTGGTAAATCGAGCAGCACTTATTTTTAAAAGCAGAACAAGGCTGATCAAAAAAATCGTATTTTTTTTTATGCTGAACACGAAGCCCCAGCGCCTTGAGTGCTTGCGCTGAGTCTGCAGGCTGTAGTTGCACGTTAGGAAACAGGCTCCCATCGCAACAGAGACCACAAGCTCTACAAAGACGAGATGCTGCTTCGCTCATGGAGCTCCTTTTTTAGCTTGCGACTTTTGCGCGGCTTAGGAATTTTTTCTTTTTTTTCCCGACCAAAACAATGGGGACAACTTTTTTCTATCTCATAGTGAGGATGACGCTGATCCTCGAAGGTCAATGGCATTTGACAAGCAAAGCACATTTCGGAAGAGGTCTCTTGCAAAGCGGCATCGACGCCGACGCGTCTATCAAAAACAAAACACTCTCCGTCATAATGAGCGCCACCACATTCTTTAAAATAATCGAGAATTCCTCCCTCTAGCTGAAAAATTTTTTTAAATCCTTCTCGCTCCATAAAAGGTCCAGCTTTCTCACATCTAATTCCTCCCGTACAAAACATCACCACCGGTTCCTCTTTAAGTTGCTCGGGTAATTTTTTTACGGCTTCAGGAAAATCTCGAAAATGATTGATTCTTGGTGGAATAGCTCCCCGAAAGGTTCCCATCTTGATCTCATAATCATTGCGCGTATCCAACAACGTGATTGGTTTTCCTGCATCCAACCATTCCTTTAAAACTTTTGGCGCAATTTTTGGAGAAGGAGCCAACGCTGGATTAATCCCTTCAATGCCAAAAGAAATAATTTCTTTTTTAATTTTCACAAACATCCGACGAAACGGCTGCTCCTGACTCTCACTCTCTTTGGCCTTGAGGTTTGCGAGACCGCGAATTTCTCTCAGCCTCGCCATCAAGTTATCTGAGGCTTTGCGCGTTCCAGCCACAAAAAAATTAATCCCCTCCTCCGCCAATAAAATCGTTCCCTTCATTTCTAACTGAAGGCAGAGTGATTTTAATTCTTCTTGGAGCGGCAGAAGATTTTCAAGAGGAGTAAATTGATAACCGGCTAAGTTGATGAAGGGCATAGGTGGGTGATTAGGATAACAAATTTATAGTTGGTTCTCAATGTTCATGTAGGAGGGTCTAGTATGGGTCCCCGCCTTCGCGGGGATGTAGTTCCTTTCTGCGTCTCCGCAGGAATGACGTTTTTATCGAGGAACTAAAACAGAAATTGATTCTATCTCTGCTGTCTGAGGAAACATATCAAGGGGCGTTGATTCTTGAAGTTGATAATGACTGCCTAGACGCTTCAAATCACGCGCTAAGGTGGCAGGGTTACAGGAAACGTAAATAATTTTTTGCGGTGGCGTTCTCAGAATAGCAGCACTTACGAGCTCTGAAAGCCCTTCAGAAGGAGGATCCAAAATAAGAACGCTCTCAGAAGACAAGCCACACGCTAATGCATCAGGAAGCATTTCCTCTACCGCCCCCTCTAAAAACTTTTCATTTTCTTGGGCCTCTCGGCATGCTAATGAAATAGAGCCTCGAGAGCGTTCTATCCCAATAACTTTTTCAAACGACTGCCGCAATCCATGAGAAAAAAATCCGGCTCCACAATAAGCATCAACAAGCAACTCGCCCGAACCAGCTAGACGAATCACTTCATTTAGTAAAAGCTGCGCAACGACATTGTTTACTTGCCGAAAGCCACCATAGCTTTCCTTTTCTCCCAAAAGATAGTTTCCATTAAGAGGACGCTGCGATCGCAATTGCTGCAGCGCTTGATTAACTTCTTGCGAGGCAAGTAAACACTGATCAATTTCGACAACTTCTCTACTTTTTTCAGCAAAAAAACCGAGAGCACCTTCCTTCACATGGACCGTAATACGATTACGATAATGAAATGGCTCTGGTGAAGGAATGATAGACCGGACCGGTGGATCTTGGATCGCACCAATACGTCGCAGCGCTTCACGAAGCTGCTGCTCTTTGATTTTCAGTTGATGGGGATAATCAATGTGCTGATAGGAACATCCTCCGCACTTCAGAAAATAAGGACATGGCGCTTCCACACGATATGGCGAAGGTTGGAGGACCGCAACAAGATCAGCCTCCATAAAGCGTGCCTTTGCTCGAGTGACATTTCCACTCACCGTCTCTCCATCAATGACACCTTTGATGAAACACGCTACGCCATCAACATGCCCAACACCGGCTCCGCCAAATGCTATATCGCGAACTTCGACAGAAACGATTGGCTCGAGATCGGTTTTTTCTTTGGAGTGAATGAGATTTTTCAATGTTGGAATATTTTCTCAGCAATAATATCAGCGGCTGCAGATGTAGAAATCTTATGTTGCTCCGCATAAGAAAAAATATTTTCCAAGGTCGCTTTAAGCTTGTCGGTATGAGCAAAAACATTTTCTCGGCTAAATTCGATGCCTTGATAGCGGGCAGCATATTCATAGTAGACACTGATGAGGCCACCAACGTTGATCGCATAATCAGGAGCGTAGAGAATGTTATATTCAGCGAGCATTTGTCCGTGACGCACTTCAGCAAGCTGGTTATTCGAAGCTCCTGCAACAATCTTCACTTTGAGACGCTTTATTGTTTCGTCATTAATCACAGCACCTAAAGCACAGGGAGAAAAAACATCGGCTTCAACATCATAGATTTCTTCAAGTCCAACAGCAGTTGCTCCAAATTTTTCAACAGCTGCGTTTGTTTTTTCTTGATCAACATCAGTAACAAATAAATTTGCACCTTCGTTATGCAGCAATTCACAAAGGTGAAAGCCAACATGACCGAGGCCTTGCAACGCAATCTTCAGGCCGCGGAGATCTTCACGTTGCAGCCGATATTGAACTGCCGATTTGATGCCAACAAAAACGCCATGAGCCGTTACGGGCGAAGGATCTCCAGAACCCTCATTGTTTTTCAAAAGTCCTGAGACATGATTGCACGTCTCACTCATTTGGTTCATGTCCTCAACACTCGTGCCAACATCTTCAGCAATAATATATTTTCCTCCGAGTGATTCCACTGCTTTACCCATGCTTTTCATCAATACCTCTGATTTTATTTTCTTAGGGTCACCGATGATAACAGATTTTCCTCCTCCAAGCGGAAGGCCTGCCAGAGCTGCTTTGTAGGTCATTCCTTGAGAAAGACGCAGAACATCACAAAGCGCATCTTCATCACTTGCATAATCCCACATACGACACCCTCCTAGAGCTGGCCCCAGATTGGTATTATGAATGGCGACGATGGCTTTTAATCCCGTAGCTTGATCATAGAAAAAAGAAACTTGTTCATGTTTATTAAAAGCACTGTTGTTAAAGAATTGCATAAGGAGGAAGAAGGATGAAATTAATTTGGAACGTTTTGATAAAAAGCTTTGGTCATAGATTCTGGGGCTGGCGGCCGCAAGTGGGATCCGAGTAAGATTTCAAAATAACAGGCACTCTCACATTGAGACGCCTTTACAAGCGCTTGATCAAGTTCTTCATTAGTTCTTATCTGCATCGTCAGCCAATCATGGCACCCCATGACTTGTGGAAGCTTAGCATAAGACCAAGGAGCTAGTTTGTTATAAAGGTGCCCTTTGTTTTGATCAAGAAATTCCTCAATCGCATATACGCCATCATTCATAATAAAAATGATTGGTTTCACTCGATAACGACTCATAGTGCCAAGTTCGTTGGCTGTGAATTGATGAGATCCATCTCCTGTAACCAAGACGACACGAGTCTCTGGCTTAGAAATAGCGACTCCCAACGTAGCCGGAGTAGCCCACCCAATAGACCCCCACAAGCTTTGATGATAGTAACGAGCGCCAGCAGGAAGTTTGATCGAGGCCATTTCCAACATACAAAATCCTGACTCAACGACCACTTGATCGTTCGGTTGTAAAAATCGCGACATCCGAGCATAGAAGGATTCGTTAGTAACATGATCTTCTGATTTTCCCAATGCTCTTGTGATCGGAAAAGTTGAAGAAACAATTTTTTTCTTTTTTTCAATGAGGCCCTCTTGAAAAGCTTTGTTCAAGGCCGCCAACAAATCTTGCAGCGCCACGGGACTATAATTTTTTAGCTGGTCATTATTCGAAATCGCCATTTCAACAAAGTTTGGCGCCATGGTGATCATCTTCTCTGATTTTATTTCATGAGAAAAAAAGCCCGTCCCAAGATCCGTAAAGAGAGCACCACCGACATTTAGAATAAGATCCGCCGACTCCACTGCCTCTTTAACAGAGGCTTCTGAGGCGGCGCCACGATACATACCAAGATAGTTGGGATGCGATTCTGAGATCACGGCTTTATCCATCAACATCGTTGCATAGGGAATCCCTGAAACATTCAACAATGTTTCGAATTCTTTTTCTAATCCATAGCGAGCAAGCGTAACAGCAGGAAGGATGATCGGGGTTTTTGCGACAGCAAGTCGCTCAACGATTTCCTTGGTTGCTGCAGCCAGCTCGCACTGATCACTGACAGGAAGCGATTTTTTCTTGGAGATTAGACTTCTTTCAAAACTCGCTTCTGGCGATGAAGTGCCAGGAGCCTCCGTCGCACAGCGGCTGAGTGTATAGCTAATACTCGATGACGCGAGCACCGGAGCGACGACGCAATTCGCGTCAGAAGTAGAGTTTTCAAAGAAGTCTTCCCCCATCACTTCCATCAAGGCATAATCACCCGGCACGACGAGATAGGCTGGACGTTGCTCGAGCAGCGCTGTGTGAATAACACGCTCCAGCTCTACCACAACATTTTCTGGCGTTAAAAAAGCACTCACGCACGCTGCCGCTGCAGAGATTTCAAAAAATCGATGAAGTTCTCCATCTCCAAGAGAGTGGTGCAGCGGTTGATGAGAGCGGTGCAAGCGGTGACTAGGAACTCCCACTAAATGAAAAACAGGAACTCGTTCTGCCAGCGATCCCATCATCGCATTGAGCGCACTTAACTCTCCAACACCATAAGTCGTGCAGAGCAAGGCTGCACCATGAGATCTTGCATAACCATCGGCTGCATAACCTGCATTTAACTCATTGGCACAACCAACCCACGTCATCACTTTTTCCAACGCATTATCGACAGGAAAAGAATAATCGCCAGGAACACCAAAGACATGCTTGATACCGAGAGCAACAAAACGTTCTGCAACATATTGGGCGACGGTGGGCATATTTTTGTATGGATGCGATTATTGAAAAGACTTTTTATTTTTGTTTGGTACCTAAAACTGCTCAGCCGCAGTTTGAGTACTGTAGTTTGAGTTTGAGTCAGAGTCACCTAGGCCGCTACGCGGCAATCATTGTAAATAAAACGCGAAGCGGGCAGAGAACTCAAACTCAAACTAGCAGCACTCAAACTATTGCAGCGCAATTAATGTTATCAAGCAAAGAAAACCAGCAACTTTGAAACAGCGCTTTCGATCTACGCTAACGCGCTTTGAGCGCATTCACACTCGTGAGAATTCCAGCAATCATCGAGTAAGCAATAACACCCACAAAAATAGCAACCATGAGAATCACTGCTGGCTGAATCAGCGTGGTAAGATGGCCAATTTTAGACGAGAGTTCCCGGTCATAACGTTTTGCTGCACGAGAAAGAGCCCCCGCAATATCTCCGGTCTGTTCTCCAACACCCAAAATATCAATCAAGACCGGCGGAAAAAAACCGACCCGCTTCATAGCGCTAGCCAGGCTACTCCCCTCACTCACCAATGCTGTAATTTGAAAAAGGAGATGCCTTAAAAAAACATTTCCCGTTGCTCCCTGAAGAAGCTGCAAACCTGTTAAAATGGTCACTCCATTAGCGACAAGCGTGGCCAGCGTTTGCAAAAGTTCTGCAAGAAATGTTGTTTTCAAGACCGGCCCAACAATAGGAATCTCAAGCAGCGTCCGATTCCACCAGGCTTTTCCAGTCGGCGTTTGGACTGCTAATTTTGCTCCCATGATTGTTGCTCCAACGACTGCTATGATCGCCCACCACCAATGCCCACAAAATTCACTCACGTTAATCAAGCATTGCGTAATTGTTGGAAGCTTTTGTCCTGACTTGCTCAAGAGCACTGAGAGCTGCGGCACTAAAAATGTTAGGAAAACAAACATCAAAACAAGAGCCGATGTAAAAACGATACTGGGATAAACCAAGGAAGAAGTTACTTTGCCGCGAAGGTCTCGCACCATTTCCAAATGAGCGCACTGCTTTTTTAAAATTTGAGGCAAGGCACCACTCGCCTCTCCAGCTGCTACCAAATTGCAATAGAGTGGATCAAACGATTCACCACACTCGCGAAGCGCTTGAGAAAAACGAATTCCTTCGCGAACTTTAGAACGTAAGAGCGCAGCAACATCCCTAACGCCTGATTTTTCCTGGCGTTGCTCAATGACCTTGAGCGCTCCTTCTAACTGCAAGCCTGCTTCCAAGAGCTCTGCTAATTCCTCCGTAAAAAAAAGAAGTTGTACTGTGTTGAGTCGCGTGAGAGAAAGTTTCTGAGCAGACGGCGTTGCCTCTTTTTTCTTAATTCCAGTATCCGTGCTTCCATCCCCTTTTACAAAACTTGGTTGTAGGCCACGTTCCCGAAGCAAGCGGTAAGCTTCATTGGGAGAAGCTGCTTCCAGCGTCCCGCTGACTTGATGACCAGAGGTCTCGGAAGCTCGATAGTGAAAAGTTCCCATGCCAATTAAGAAATAAAAGAAAAGAAATTCACAGGGATAGAAACGATGGAAGGGATAAAAGAATTTCCAGTAAATTTAAAATAATTTTTTAAAAGTATCACCGAAATTTATTGAGAGGTAATTTAAAAGATAAAACTTAGAAAGGTTATTTTTCAGTATCCCTTCCATCCCTGCGAATTCTTTTTCTTATTCCTCTTCCATCCCTGTGAATCATTTTTTATCGCAACGACCTGGGTTGGGAGGGACTCGAACCCTCAACCAATGCCTTAAAAGGGCACTGCTCTACCATTGAGCTACCAACCCGAA